>CAZNPX010000013.1:0-57362 GCA_964575175.1 uncultured Hyphomicrobiales bacterium
TTGCGCAGATAGTCGACGAAGATTTTCCCCTTCCGCTTCGCCTTCGACATGGTCGCGACGAAGCGATCCGGCGCCTCTTCCGCCATGACGCGCGCGAGCGCCTCGGCAAAGTCGCGGTGCTGCTCCCATGAATGGCCGCGGGCGAACGGCACCACCACATGGATGCCCTTGCCGCCCGTCGCCATCGGAAAGGATTGGAGGTTCAGCGCCCTGAGCCGCTCCCGCAACTCTTTCGCCGCGTCCTTCACATCCGCGAAGGACACGCCCTCGTCGGGATCGAGGTCGAACACCATCCGGTCCGGCTTCTCGATGTCGCCGACATGCGACCCCCACAGGTGAAGTTCCAGCGCGCCCATCTGCACCGCGGCGACCAGCCCCTGCAGATCCTCGATATAGAGGTAATCCCTCGTGCCGGAGCTTTCGCGGATCGGCACCGCGCGAAACTCCCCGGGAAAGCCCTTCGAAGCATGTTTCTGAAAGAAGCATTCGCCGCCCTCGCCGTCCGGGCAGCGCACGAGACTGATGGGGCGGTCCGCGATATGGGGAAGCATCCGTTCAGCCACGGCGACGTAATGCTCGATCAGTTCGCGCTTGGTGATGTCCTGATCGGCAAAGAGAATCTTGTCCGGGTGGGTGACGCGCACACCCTGAATGACGTCCTCGCCTTTCGACCTTGACGACGACGCTGCCTTGCCCGTGGTCTTCCGCGCCGCCCTGGCCGGCCCGGCGGTTTTCTTCTTCGGCATGGCCTTCTCCCGCACGATCGCGCTGGCCGGCTTGTCTTCCCGCAATCCCTTGAACGACGCCTGCCGCACCAGGCCTTCGCGGGTCCAGCCCCGGAATTCGATTTCGGCGACGAGTTCAGGTTCTACAAACCTGGCATCGCGCGCAATCGCCGCCGGCAGGTCATCGACCGGCGCCGTCGGCCGCGCGAGCTTCCTGAACAGCGCTTCGAGTTCGTCGAGCCGCGCGCCCGAATAGCCGCTGCCGACCCGGCCGGCATAGCGAAACCTGCCTTCCTCGCGAACCGCGAGCAGCAGGGAGGAAAAATGCCGACCCTTCTTGCCGGACGGCCGCCAGCCGATGATGACGAATTCCTGCTCCATGCCGCATTTGGACTTCAGCCAGCTGGTGTTGCGGCCGGAGCGATAGGGCGCGTCCGCGCGTTTCGAAATGACGCCTTCGAGCTTGAGCGCGCACGCGCTCGAGTAGAACTTGCCACCGCTGCCGTTCACATGCTCCGAAAACGACAGCGGGCCATTACTGCCGAGCGGCTTCAGCAACGCCTCGAGCCGCTTCTTGCGCGCCTTCAGCGGCTCCCTGCGCAGGTTCTCGCCGTCGAGTTCGAGGATGTCGAACAGATAATATCCGAAACCGCCGCGGCCTTCGGCCAATGCGTCCTGCAATGCCCCGAAATTGGTATGGCCGCCTTTGTCGGCGACCGCGATTTCGCCGTCCAGCAAGGCGCTCTCGCAATCGAGCTCCCGGAGCGCCGGGACCAGTGCCGCGAAGCGGCCGCTCCAGTCATGACCGTTCCGCGTGAATATCCGGGCGTCATCGCCGGCAACCGCGGCAATGGCGCGGTAGCCGTCGAACTTGATTTCGTGCAGCCATTCGTTGCCGGTGGGCGGCGCATCCACCAGTGTCGCCAGTTGCGGCGCGACGAAAGACGGAAGGACTCGCTTGCGTTTTTTCTTCTTCTTCGACGCGGCCGCGGTCTTTTCCGGCCGCCGCGGCGAGGTTGCGCGCTCGCGCGGAGCACGGCGGGCCGTCGCGGCGCGCTTCGCCGTTTTCAACCGCTTGACGTTCGCTTCCACGGGCTCGTCCGAGTGCCATTCCTCGCGGGTCTGCGCGATCTCGTTCATTTCGAGCCCGCTATGGATGCTGGTGAGCTGACTCTCGATCAGGTCGCCGCCCTCGCCGGGTCTGGCGTACTCGTCCTTTTCCTTGATCAGCAGCCAGTTTTCCTTGCCCTGCTTGCGGCCGGTATCCGAGCGCAGGCGCACCAGCGCGAAGCCGCCCTTCAGGCGCTTGCCATGCACGACGAATTTCAGCTTGCCTTCCCTGAAGCCTTCGTCGGGATCCTCGACCGGCTCCCAGCTGCCTTCGTCCCAGAGCATCACCGTCCCGCCGCCATACTGGCCTTTCGGGATCGAGCCTTCGAAGTCGCCGTACTCGACGGGATGATCCTCGGTGCGGACGGCAAGGCGCTTGTCGCCGGGGTCCATGCTCGGCCCGCGCGGGATCGCCCAGCTTTTCAGAACGCCCTCGTGCTCCAGCCGGAAGTCGAAGTGCAACTGCCGCGCTTCGTGCTTCTGGATCAGGTAGGCGTGACCCTTCTTCGCCGCCTGTCCGCGCGCGCCGGCCGGCTCGCCGGTCCGGCTGAAATCGCGCTTCGCCCGATAGGTGTCTAAACGATCGGCTGCCATTTATTCTCCTACGCTGCTCTGGTGCTGCGTTTGACGGAACCGCGCGCAGACTTCGCCGCGCGCTTTCCACGCTTCGCCGGTTTCTTTTCCTCGCTCCCGGCCGCGCCCTTCTTGCCGACGCTGCGCTTCAGCGCGTCCATCAGGTTGATGACGTTGGAGGGGAGCTCGGCTTCCTCGATCTGGCGCGGCGCGCGCTTTTCCTGCTTCGCCTCGATCAACTCGCGGAGCGCGTCGGTATATTTGTCGTGAAACTGCTTCGGATCGAATTTCTTGGTTTTCTTCTCGATCAGCTCGGTCGCGAGCGCCACCATTTCGCTGTCCGGCTTCTTCGCCGGCACGTCCTCGAAGAACTTGTCGGCCTTCTGCACCTCGTCGGCGTAATGGAGCGTCTGCAAAAGCAAACCCTTGTCGGCGGGACGGATCGCGACGATCGCGCCCTTGCCGCGAATGACGATCTGGCCGAGGCCGATCTTCTTCTCCTTCTTCAACGCATCGCGCAGCACGACATAGGCTTCCTGCCCGTCCTCGTCGTCTTCGGGCGCGACGAAATACGAATTGTCGAAATAGACCGGATTGATCTCGTCCTCGCCGACGAACTGCACGAGTTCGATCGTGCGCTTGGCCTCGAGCTTCACGTCGCCGATCTCTTCGTCGGTCAGAAGCACGTATTTGCCCTTCTCGACCTCGTAGCCCTTGACGATTTCTTCGGCTTCGACGGGACCGAGGCCGGGCACGACTTTCTCGTAGCGGATGCGCTTTCCGCTCGGCTCGTGGATCTGGTTGAAGGCGATACGCGCGCCGCTCTTGGTGGCGCCGTAGAGCTGGATCGGGATGGAGACGAGCGAAAGCCGGATGCGGCCGGTCCAATAAGCGCGTGCGGGCATTTCCAATCTCCGGCTACTCGACATGCCCCCGCCGGGAAAAAACGCCAGCCCTGCTATTTGGTTCCAAATACAGCGAAAAACGCCGCCGGCGCAGCGCTCTGCGGCTGCGCACAGGGGGTCAGCCAGCGCACTAGCGAAATCGCCCCGTTCTCGCTATGTTCGCAAACAGCCTTCGAGACTCAAATCATGCGCGCCGCTGTAAAGGCCGCGTGCCGTTCCTATATTTGTGCCGCCAATGACCAACATGTCCGACAAGAAACCCGCGCGGCCCGACAGCCGTTTCATCACCATTCGCGGCGCACGCGAACACAACCTCAAGAACGTCGACCTGGAGCTGCCACGCGACAAGCTGGTGGTGTTCACGGGGCTTTCGGGCTCCGGCAAGTCCTCGCTCGCCTTCGACACCATCTATGCCGAGGGGCAGCGGCGCTATGTGGAGTCGCTCTCCGCCTACGCGCGCCAGTTCCTCGAGATGATGCAGAAGCCGGACGTCGACCAGATCGACGGCCTCTCGCCCGCCATTTCCATCGAGCAGAAGACCACCTCGAAGAACCCGCGCTCGACGGTCGGCACCGTCACCGAAATCTACGATTACATGCGGCTCCTGTGGGCGCGCATCGGCATTCCCTATTCGCCGGCGACCGGCCTTCCCATCGAAAGCCAGACCGTGTCGCAGATGGTGGACCGCGTGCTGGCGCTGCCCGAAGGCACCAAGCTCTATCTGCTCGCGCCGGTCGCGCGCGGGCGCAAGGGCGAATACAGGAAGGAATTCGCCGAATACCTCAAGAAGGGTTTCCAGCGCGTCAAGGTCGACGGCAAGTTCCACGAGATTGCGGAGGTGCCCGCGCTCGACAAGAAGCTGAACCACGACATCGACGTGGTGGTAGATCGCGTGGTCGTGCGCCAGGAGATCAAGCAGCGGCTCGCGGAATCCTTCGAGACGGCGCTGAAGCTCGCGGACGGGCTCGCCGTCGCGGAGCTTGCCGAGCCCGCGCCCGCCGCAAAGACCAGCGACGAAGGCATGAAGCGCGGGACGCAGGACGACCCGAACCGCATGCTGTTCTCCGAGAAATTCGCCTGCCCGGTTTCGGGCTTCACCATCGCCGAGATCGAGCCGCGGCTGTTCTCCTTCAATTCGCCGCATGGCGCCTGCCCGCAATGCGACGGCCTCGGCGTCGAGAAGCAGATCGACCCCGATCTCGTGGTGCCCGATCCGAAGAAGTCGCTGCGCGAAGGCGCCATCGCGCCGTGGTCGCGCTCGTCCTCGCCCTATTACACGCAGACGCTGGAAGCGCTCGGCCGCAAGTACAAATTTTCGCAGCAGGTCGCGTGGAAGGAACTGCCGAAGAAATACCGCGACATCGTCCTTTACGGCTCCGGCGAGGACGATGTGAAATTCGTCTATGACGACGGCACGCGCACCTTCGAGACGCGCAAGCCCTTCGAAGGCGTCGTGAACAATCTCGAGCGGCGCTATCGCGAAACCGACAGCGACTGGGCGCGCGAGGACATCGAGCGCTTCTTCTCGACCGTGCCCTGCGTGGCGTGCCACGGCAACCGGCTGAAGCCCGAGGCGCTCGCGGTGAAGATCCACAAGAAGCACATCGGCGAAGTGACCGAGCTTTCGGTGCGCGCGGCGCATGAATGGTTCGAGGCGCTGCCGGGCAAGCTCAACAAGAAGCAGAACGAGATCGCGGTCCGCGTGCTCAAGGAAATCCGCGAGCGGCTGATGTTCCTGGTCGATGTCGGCCTCGATTATCTCACGCTCTCGCGCGCCTCCGGCACGCTTTCGGGCGGCGAAAGCCAGCGCATTCGCCTTGCCTCGCAGATCGGCTCCGGCCTCACCGGCGTGCTCTATGTGCTGGACGAGCCTTCGATCGGCCTGCACCAGCGCGACAACGCGCGGTTGCTCGAGACGCTTCGCCGCCTGCGCGATCTCGGCAATACCGTGATCGTGGTCGAGCACGACGAGGACGCGATCCGCACCGCCGATTATCTCATCGACGTCGGCCCCGGCGCGGGCGTGCATGGCGGCCGCATCGTCGCGCGCGGCACGACCGAAGACGTCATCGACGAGCCGGAAAGCATCACCGGAAAATATCTCTCGGGCGAACTCAATGTCCCGATACCGCTGGAGCGCCGCAAGCCCGCGCGCCGCGCGCTGAAGGTCGTGAACGCGACCGGCAACAACCTCAAGAACGTCACCGCGGAAATTCCGCTCGGCCTGTTCACCTGCATCACCGGCGTTTCGGGCGGCGGGAAATCGACGCTGCTGATCGACACGCTCTACAAGGCGCTCTCCAGACGGCTGAACAACTCGTCCGAACATCCGTCGCCGCACAAGGCCATCGAGGGCGTCGAGCATATCGACAAGATCATCGACATCGACCAGTCGCCCATCGGCCGCACGCCGCGCTCGAACCCCGCGACCTATACCGGCGCCTTCACGCCGATCCGCGACTGGTATGCGGGGCTTCCCGAAGCCAAGGCGCGCGGCTACGGGCCGGGCCGCTTCTCCTTCAACGTCAAGGGCGGGCGCTGCGAGGCCTGCCAGGGCGACGGCGTCATCAAGATCGAGATGCACTTCCTGCCCGACGTCTATGTCACCTGCGACGTCTGCAAGGGCAAGCGCTACAATCGCGAGACGCTCGACGTCTTGTTCAAGGGCGCATCCATCGCGGATGTGCTCGACATGACGGTCGAGGAAGCGCGCGATCTCTTCCAGGCGGTGCCGACGGTGCGCGACAAGCTGGAAACGCTCGCGCGCGTGGGGCTGAGCTACATCAAGGTCGGCCAGCAGGCGACCACGCTATCGGGCGGCGAAGCGCAGCGCGTGAAGCTCGCGAAGGAACTGTCCAAGCGCGCGACCGGCCGCACGCTTTATATCCTCGACGAGCCGACGACGGGCCTGCACTTTCACGACGTCGCGAAGCTGCTCGAGGTGCTGCACGAGCTGGTGGACAGTGGCAACACGGTCGCGGTGATCGAGCACAATCTGGAGGTCATCAAGACCGCCGACTACATCATCGATCTCGGCCCCGAAGGCGGCAACGGCGGCGGCGAAATCGTCGCGACCGGCACGCCGGAAGATATCGTGAAAGAGAAGCGCTCCTATACCGGGCAATTCCTGAAGCCGGTGCTAGAGCGCGACAAGGCGCTGCGGGCGAAGCGGCCGAAGGTACGGGCGGCGGAGTAGAGCGGTACAACGACCATGGATGACGTCGCACTTCTAGCCGAGATTGAAGATACTTTGCGTTCGATGCCGCCGCGAGCATCGATACGTCACGAGACGCCCGAAAACTATGCGTGGATAGCGCGCGTAGTAGCGGCGATTGCGCTCTGGAATCCTGCGCTCGGCGTACAAGCGCGTATTTATCGAGATCAGTTTCACGACGTGATGGCGGCCCCTTCGCAGAAGGGATACGTCGGCCTGATCTCGCTACTTCACGAGGCGCACAGCACTCTCAGGATGAAGACTATCGGCCCCGCAACAGTTGCTGTCGGCCAAGGCCTGATATTCGACTATTTTGACGAAATCCGAAAGGTAACTGCGGAGGCAACAACTGATATGTTTTTTGTCGACCCGTATCTAGATTCTGATTTTGTTTCCCGGTACCTGCCTCATGTCACGGAAGGTGTCACAGTTCGCTTGCTTGGCCGCGAAAGAATGAATGCGCTGATGCCCGCGGCAAGCCTATTCGCTCAACAAAATGGAGCAAATATCGAAGTTCGTTCAGCGTCCGGCTTTCACGACCGTTACGTTTTCATCGACCGATTAAGATGTTTCCAGTCGGGCGCATCCTTCAAGGATGGCGGTCGCCAGCCCACTACGATCACACAAATCACTGATGCATTTTCGGCGGTCTTGCAGACCTACGAAGACTTATGGAAAAACGCTACCAAGAAGTTTCCGTGAGGCTCCGCAATGTCCATGAACATTCAACCGGGCAGTATCGTTCGCCTCAAATCAGGTGGCCCGGCGATGACCGTCAACTGGGTCGGACAAGATGATGGCCCTCCCCATGCGTATTGCGAGTGGTTCATTCAAGATCAAGCGCCATGGAAAAAGGACGGCGCAGTTTTTCCGCTCACGTCTCTCAAAATCATAGATGGCTGAAACGGGGAAGTATTTTTTCACGGCTGACTATTTCTTCTTAAGCCCCAACCACTTCCCCCATCCCTCCAAAAAACTTATCCCCGCCCCTTCCCGCGCGCTTAGAGTCTCCCTCGTCTCGGCCCATGAGGGGCGCGTCGCGCGGCGTGTTCGATGTCGCGGGCCGGGAGCGGTGGCTGCATGCGAGGCGTAACGCACTTCGCAAGCAGCGGCTGAAGTCGCTTGGTTCCGGCGAGCCTGCCGCTCGTCACAAGGGCTTTCCTTGGCGGCTTTGCGTGGAGCGCGTGCCAACGCTCGTACCGCAAAGCCGAGAAGGCCCGTTAGCGGAGGATAGCAAGGTAAGTCCTCCGGGGATCATGCGAAGCAGGCCGTAACCCATCGCGCGGCACTTTAAGTGGCGCGCATGGCCAACGCGCGTGTCGCTTGCGACATTCGCGAAGAAAATGGCCAAGCGCGCGGACGCCGGAGAGTTTCTCGGCCTTCGCGGTGACGACCACTCATCTGCACCACACTTCCTTTCGTGCAGATGGCCGTGGAGGACGGAAATCCTCCGGCGTCCCCGTCGCCCTCGCTTTAGGCGGCGTGTTTCAACCAGCGCAGGAATGCGCGGGAACGTATTTGTTTGTCCGCGCCGACCTTGAAGAATGAGAACCTGTCGACTACATCGCGGGAACGCGAGCGGCAAAGCAGCCGTCTTTAGAGGACTTCAAAATGATTGCCTCGGAAACGAAAGTGACGACAGAAAATGCGAGCCAGTATCTGCAACAGCTTTGCAAGCACTGGTCGCACAAATTCGCCGTCGAGTTCACGCCGGTTCGCGGAACGATTCCATTTCCCGAAAACCGCCGCTGCGTGCTCGACGCCGATGCGCAAGGCCTGGCAATCCGCATCGAGGCACCCGATGACGCCTCGCTGGAGCGAATGCAGAACGTGGTCGCCGATCACCTGAAGCGCTTCGCGTTCCGCGAAAACTTCGCGGATTTCGAATGGAAGAAGGCCGCCTGAATTCCGGCGCTAGGCCGACTTCGTGATCCCGCCGTCGATCCGGATGTTCTGCCCGGTGATATAGGCCGAGCGCTCGCTCGCGAGGAACGAGACCAGCTCGGCAACCTCCTCCGTCCTGCCGTAGCGCTGCATCGGAATGCGCGCTTTCCATTCCGGCTTCTCGGTGAGGCTGTCGATGAAACCCGGCAGCACGTTGTTCATGCGGATGTTCTGCGCGGCGTATTTGTCCGCAAACAGTTTCGTGTAGCCGATGAGCCCCGCGCGAAACACGCTGGAAGTCGGGAACGCGGGATCGGGTTCGACCGCGGCGAAGCTCGAAATATTCACGATGGCGCCCGCCTTCTGCTTTTCCATCGCCGGAAGCACAAGCCGGGTCGCCCGCACCACGCAGAGAAAATAGACATCCAGCGCGCGGTGCCAGTCCTCGTCGGAAAGGTCGGTGACGCTGCCGCGCGGGCCATGCGCAGCGCTGTTGACGAGCGCGTCGATGCGGCCCCAGCGCTCGAGCGCGCCTTCAACCAGTTGCTTGAGGTCGTCGTTCGATTGGTTGGAGCCGGTAACACCAAAGCCGCCGAGCTCCTTCGCCAGCGCTTCGCCCTTGCCGGACGACGACAGGATCGCCACATGAAAGCCGTCGGCGGCCAGCCGCCGCGCGGCGCCCGCGCCCATGCCGCTGCCGCCCGCGGTGACGACCGCTACTTTTCCCTTTGCCATGTCCTCTTACAGCCCCCTTCGCTTCCGCTCCGCATCGTCCCACGCCGTCAGCGCCTGATAGTCCGGCACGAAGCCGAGGCCCTTCTGCGCGTCCGACGAGATCACCGTCTGCGAGGTGACGACATCCACCAGCGCCGGCGCATTCTTCAGCGCGCGCGCGATCGCGGGTTTCAGGTCCTCCGGCTTCTCGACGCGCTCGCCATGCAGGCCGAGCGCCTTCGCCATGCCCGCGTAATCCGAATGCCGCAGCGTGGTGCCGACAACGCGGCCGCCGTAGTTCATCTCCTGATCGAGCCGCTCGATATTCCATGCGGCGTTGTTCGAGACGATAAAGACGCATTTCGCGCCATGACGCACGGCGGTGTCGATCTCCATGGCATTGATGCCGAAGGCGCCGTCGCCGTTCACGGAAATCACCTGCCGCTCCGGCATCGCCAGCGACGCCGCAACCGCAAAGGGCACGCCCACGCCGAGACAGCCGAAGGCACCGGCATCCATGTAGGTCCGCGCCTGCAAGCCGGTGCGCGCGAAGCTGAGCAGGTCGCCGCCGTCGGCAATGCCGATGTAGTCGGGATTGGCAAGCTCCGCGAGCGCATCAAAGATCGCCTGCGGATGGACCTTGCCGTCCTCTCCCGTCGCCGGGCCCTTCGCCGTTTTGGCCTTCGCGACGCGATCGGCGTGCTTCCGGCGAAGACCGTCAGCCCATGTCTTGTCGATCGCGGACTCACGATTTCCCGCCGCATCGACCATCGCTTTCAGCGCGAGCGGCACGCTTGCGAGCAGTTCCGGCCGGCCGCGGCGGTTGTCGATCAACTCACCCGCTGCGTCAGAGAGACGGATAAAGCGCGCATGCGGGAAAACAGCCGGCGAGCCATAGCCGGTCTGGTAGTCGAGCTTGCGGCCGATCAGGAGCACGACATCGGCGTCGGTCATCGCCTGCGCGCGCACGGCGGCGGCCGTCGAAGGATGATCCGCCGGAACGAGTCCCCGGCTCTCCTGCGTATCGAGATATAGCGCGCCGGTTGCATCGAGCAGGCGCACGAGCTCGCTCGAAGCGTTGCGGGCGCCGCGCCCGGTGAACACCAGCGGGCGTTTCGCGCCCCACAACACGTCGACCGCTTCCTTGATGGCCGCGGGATCGGGCGGCATCACGCGCGGCCCTTTCGGCGCCATCCATTCCTCCAGCACGAGCTGAGGCTGAACGGTGGTCCTCAATATATCGGTGGGAATTTCGAGATAGACCGGCCCCGGCTCGCCGTTGTCGCCCATGGCGCGCGCGACCGCCTCGTCGAATTCCCGGATCGCCTGATCGGCGACGCGCAGCGTGCGGGCGGTGCGGCACACCGGTTTCAGGAGATCCACATGCGGAATGTCCTGCAACGGCCCCATGTTCGCCTGCGGGCGCGAAGTGCAGCCGCCGATGAGCAACACGGGAATGCGCGCGAGATGCGCGTTGCACATCGCCGTCACGGTGTTCGTAACCCCCGGCCCGGCCGTCACCATCGCCACCCCGAAGCCGCCCATCAGTTCGGCATGGGCATGCGCCATGTGAACGGCGGCGCCTTCATCGCGCACGTCGATAATGCGGATGCCCTCGCGCGCCACATGATCCCAGATCGGCTGGATGTGGCCGCCCTGAAGCCCGAAGATGCGATCGACGCCGCGCGCCTTCAGGAACCGCGCAATCCATGCCGCGCAGGAGTTTTCGTCGGCATTGAGGTCGAGCGCTGGCGTCTTCTTGTTCATGTTCGCTCCTATACTTTTCCCGAAAAGCGGTCGCGCAATACGCGATGAAGAATTTTTCCGGTCGCCGTGCGCGGCATTTCGCTTTCCGCAATCACGCTGACCGAGCGCGGGCGCTTGTAGCCGGCAATCCTGTCGCGGCTCCATTCGACGAGTTCGGCCTCGTCGAGCACAGTACCGTCATGCGTAATCACGATGGCGTGCACGCGCTCGCCCCATTTCGGATCGGCGACCCCGATCACCGCGACATCCTTGATTTTCGGATGACCGCCGAGCATGGCCTCCACCTCGGAGGGATAGACGTTCTCGCCGCCCGAAATCACCATGTTGCTCTTGCGGTCGACGAGATGGATGAAACCGTCCTCGTCGCGGCGCGCGAGATCGCCGACGGTGCAATAGTCTCCACGGAACGCCTCCCTCGTCTTCTCCGGAAGCTTCCAGTAGCCGTCGAAGGTCTGCGTGTTGCAGGAGTAAAGCTCGCCGGGCTCGCCGTCCGGGACCTCGTTGCCTTCCGGATCGAGAATCCTGATCGGCAGCGAGCCGACGGTTTCGCGCCCGACCGAGCCGAGTTTCGAGAACTGCTCCTCCGGATGCAGCATCGTGACCCAGCCGCATTCGGTGGAGCCGTAAAGCTCGAAGAGGCCGGTATTCCTGAAATACTCCATGATCTCGCGCTTGGTGTCCGCGCGCGCGGGCGCGGAGGAGATCATCATTTTCGTCACGGCCTCGACGTTGTATTTCTCGCGCACCGCCGCAGGCAGGCCGAGCATCATGATGTAATGGGTCGGCACCAGCGAGGTGAAGGTCGAGCCATTTTCCGCGAGCGTGCGAACCAGTTCCTCGGGGTCGATGCTCTTGCGATTATAGACGGTGCACCTTGCGCCACTGCCGAGAAAGGCCCCGAAGAAGAACAGCGAGTTGGCGTGACACATCGGCATGACGAGCAGCGCCGAATCGTCCGTCCGCACGCTGAGTTCAGATTGCGTGACCAGTGCGATCATCGCGCTCGCGCGATGGCTGCGGATCGCGCCCTTGGGCTTGCCGGTCGTGCCGGACGTATACATGAACGCCCAGGGATCGGTGATGCTCACCGCGACATCGGGGATCGTATCGCGCGCATTCGAAAGCAGCTCCTCATAGTCCCGATAGCTTCCCGCCGCGGGCCGCTTGCCGAAGAAGATGAAATTCGCCTGCGGAATACTGAGCCGGCCGCGCACCGGCTCCAGCGCGCCCACAAGCTCGTCCTGCACGATCATCGCGCGGGCTTCGCAATTCTCGACGATGTATTCGATTTCGGGACCCACCAGCCGGAAATTGATCGGGACCATGACAAGTCCCGCGAAGGCCATCGCCGCGTAAATCTCGACCCATTCGACGCAGTTGTAGGCAAGCACGCAGACGCGGTCGCCCTTTCGCAATCCGAGCCCGAGCAGCGCGTTTGCGAGTTTCGCCGAGCGGTCGCGCCACTGGCGAAAAGTCATCGTGCGATCGAGATCGCGCGCGCCGATCTTTTCCGGGAATATTCTGGCGTAGAGACGCAGGGCGTCGCCGACATTTGCGAGCTGATTCACGCGCCCGTCCTTGGTACTTTTTCTCGGTGTCGTCTGCTTCGTCGTATCGAGCGCTACACCGGTATGACTCCGGCCTGGACTAACGCCTTGATTTCATACTGCCCTTCCCGTCAAATCCTGACAATATGTGGTAACTCGCGGACGGGAGCGCAGGCATGAGCGGCGTGCAGGACAACGAAGCCAGGCATCAGTTCGAATTGGCCGTCGATGGGCATGTTGCGCTCGCGGCTTATCGGCTGAAGCCGGACGTCATCACCTTCACGCATACCGAGGTGCCGAAGGAGCTCGGCGGCCGCGGAATCGGCTCGCAACTGGCCAAAGGCGCGCTCGATCAGGTCCGCGCGCGGGGATTGAAGGTCGTGCCGCTCTGCCCCTTCATCAAAGCCTATATCGAGAAGCATCCCGAGTATCAGGACCTGCTGCTGGAGCGCTAGATTTCGCTTGGCGCATTCATGGCAGACCTTCGCCGGCGCCTCTTGTTTTGCGCGCGGTTTTCTCCACATTCAGCGCATGAGCAGAATCCGCGACAATAAGACAGCCGGGCGGTACGAGTTCGACATCGAAGGCGGCGTCGCTTTTGCGAACTACCGCATGGCGCCGGGGGTCGTAACCGTGACACATACCGAGGTCCCTGCGCCGCTCCGGGGCCGTGGCATCGGCGCGCAGCTATCGGCCGCCGTACTCGATCATATTCGCGCCGGCGGCCTCAAGGTCGTGCCGCGCTGCGGTTACTTTGCCGGCTTCATCCGCGAACATCCCGAGTATCACGACATCGTCGCCCAATGATCCCATTTTCAGTTCTCGATCTCGCTCCGGTCATCGAAGGCGGCACGGCTGCCGATGCGTTTCGCAATTCGCGCGACCTCGCGCAACACGTGGAAGCGCTCGGCTATAAGCGCTACTGGCTCGCGGAACACCACAACATGCCGGGGATCGCGAGCGCCGCCACATCGGTCGTGATCGGGCATATCGCAAGCGGGACGAAGACGATCCGCGTCGGCGCCGGCGGTGTGATGCTGCCGAACCACTCGCCGCTCGTGATCGCGGAGCAGTACGGCACGCTGGCGTCGCTCTATCCGGACCGCATCGATCTCGGTCTCGGGCGCGCGCCCGGCACCGACCAGCGCACCATGCACGCGCTTCGCCGCAACAGGTCGAACGAGGATACGTTTCCGGACGACGTCGTGGAACTCGCGCACTACTTCCAGCCTTCACAGCCGGGACAACTCGTTCACGCCTATCCGGGCTCTGGCCTGAAGGTGCCGCTCTGGATTCTCGGCTCCAGCGCCTATGGCGCGCAGCTCGCCGCAATGCTCGGCCTGCCTTATGCCTTCGCCTCGCATTTCGCGCCGGACTATCTGATGACGGCGATCGAGCTCTACCGGAAGAATTTCCGGCCGTCGCAATTTCTGGAAAAGCCGTACTTCATGCCCTGCATCGGCGTCTTCGCGGCCGACACCGATGAAGAAGCGCGCATGCTGTTCACGTCCCAGCAGCGGCAGTTCGTCAACCTGCGGCGCGGCTCGCCCGGCTTGCTGCAAGCGCCCGCGAGTCTCGACAATTACTGGTCCGAAGCCGAAAAGGCCGGCGTCGATCACGCCATGCAATATGCCGTCGTCGGGTCGCCCGAAACCGTGCGCGATGGCCTGAAGCGCTTTATCGAGCTGACCGGCGCCGACGAGCTGATGATGGCCGCGCAGATCTACGATCACGACGCGCGGAAGCGCTCCTACGAGATCGCCGCGAAAGTTCGCGACGATCTCGCCTGAGGCTACAGCCCTTTCAGAAGCGCGGGGATGACGATGTCCTCCTCGTCTTCCAGATGCCGGTTCAGGATACGGTCCAGCTTGCGGGCATCTTCGAGCGCCGCACCGATCCGGTCCCTGTCAGCCTGATCGACGTGAAACGCGCGAACATGCTGTTCCACGGCATCGAGCGTCTCTTCGAGCACGCGATGATCGCAATCGAGCAGGTCGATCGGCCGCCCGAGTTGCGGGAATACCTCCTTGAAGCGCGGGAAGTAATGATCGTCCTCGACATGATGATGCACATGCGCGTGGCCGATTAGGTGCCCGCCGAGATGGCGCATATTGCCAAGCAGCAGGGCCGACTCCATCTCGCCCGCCGGCAGATCGACAAGCTGCTCCAGCCCGGAAACGAACAGTCCGGACTCGTGCAGCAGCGAGCGATGAATGCCCTGCCACATCTCGGCGCCACGCCAATAGTTGCCGTGGTTTCCCCACTCCTCCTTCGGCGTGTCGAACAGGAGTTTGCGCAGCTCTTCGGTCAGGCCGGGCCGCATCGCAAGATGGTGTTCCGGCGCGTTGTAATTCGCGAACATGGTATCACCTGTTTTCTGGAGTTGGCGGGCATATAGGGCAGCGATGGAACTTTACAAGCGGCGCGCCCTCGACACCCGAGCCGAACAGCGCGATGCTTGGCGCAGAAGGGCTACGCGGGTCTGCGCATGGATGCGCTCGACCGGCGGCTTGCTTCTCCGCCGCCGCGCGAGACTTCCGGCCAACCCGCCTGACCCGATATTCAGGAGGAAATGTCATGGCCACGTTTCATGTGATTGCCGGCGCTTCCGAAACGCCCCAACACCCCGCCATCCGCAGGATCGGCGTAAACGATCTGAAGCACGCACTCGTCAAAGGCTGGCAGGACTTCGCGGCATATCCGAGCCAGGCACTGTTCATCGTGCTGATCTATCCGATCATCGGCTTCATCCTCTTGCAACTCGCAATCGGGAACGCGACGCTGCCGCTCCTGTTTCCGCTCGTTGCAGGCTTTGCGCTGGTCGGGCCGCTTGCCGCGGTCGGCCTGTACGAGTTGAGCCGCCGCCGCGAACTCGGACTCGACACCCACTGGACCCACGCCTTCGACGTGCTGCGGCGACCCTCGATCTTTGCCATTGCCGCACTCGGCATCGTACTCCTGATCCTGTTCTCCGCATGGATGATCTCGGCACAGGCGATCTACACGGCGGTGATGAGCCCTTATCCGCCCGACTCGATCCTGTCGTTCCTGCGTGAAGTGCTGACGACCGAAAGCGGCTGGATGCTGATCCTGATCGGCAACGCGGTCGGCTTCGTGTTCGCGGCAATCGTGCTCGCGATCGGCGCGATCTCGTTCCCGATGCTGGTGGACCGCGATGTCGGCGCGGCGGTAGCAGTTTCAACCTCGATCCGAACCGTTTTCGCCAATCCAGTGACGATGGCGATCTGGGGTTTTATCGTCGGCTCGCTGCTGCTCCTCGGCTCCCTGCCGTTCTTCGTCGGGCTCGCCGTGGTCATGCCCGTGCTCGGGCATGCGAGCTGGCATCTCTACCGGCGCGTGGTGGAGCGCTAGCGCACGACCACGCGCGACAGCCAGTCCGACAGATCGGCCAATACCGCCGTGCGGTCGGGTTCGCGTTCGTTATAGATTTCGTGCCAGAGCCCGTCATAGATCTTCAGGGTGCAAAGTCCCTCGGGTGCGGCAGCCGCGAATTCCCTTGCGCCCGTGGGATCGACGAGTTTGTCGTCTCCGGCCGCCTGCACCACCACGGGAATTTTCAGCTTGCCGGCGTCGCGAATGGCGGCTTCTCCGGCCTCCACGATGAACATCGTAATTCTCGGCGAGATCAGCCCATGATTGAGCGGATCGGCCTTCGAATCCGCGAGTACCGCCTCGTCGTGTGAAATCTTGTCGAGCGGCAAACCGTGGGGCACCGCCAGATTGGGCGATACCCATTCGAGCCCGCTCACGGCCGCGCGCGTCGCGGCGTTGAGATAGGATTTCAGGCCGGGCGACGACAGCACCAGCGCACGCGGTTCGATCCAGCCGCCGGTCACCGCGCGCGCGGCAATCGCGCCGCCCATGCTGTGCCCAAACAGCAGCGGAGGTGCTTCGCCTTCACGCCGCGGGATGCTGTCGAAGACCCGCTTCGTGTCTTCGATCAGAGAATCCCGGCCGGGTATTGTCGCGCGCTTGCCCTGCGATTTTCCAAAGCCACGGTGGTCGTGGGCCCAGACCTCGAACCCGAGCTGGTTCAGCGCGTGGGCGACATGGCCGTAGCGCCCGCCATGCTCGCCGAGCCCGTGCACGAGCAGCGCCGCACCCGTGCGCGCTCGACCATCCGGGAGCGACCAGCGACGCAAGAACAGCCGCGTACCGTCGGCTGCGGTGATCTCGTCCTGACCGGTCGCTTCGTATCGGCGATAGGGTGCCATGTGCATCGTCGCTGCGTTGGGAACCTGACAGAGGGGTTCCGCGTTTTACGTTTCGAAGTGGCCGTTTGGCCTTCAGTGATCAGGCAATAAAACGCCTTTTTGATCTGTCCGCTAGCGGACGGACACCGATATTTCGTGCCCGGTACTCTCTCCGCGCCCTTCCGGATTCGAGGGCAGCCTTGCCCGCTTTTAAAGGGGCTCCTGGGACGGTTGTCATCACTCAGGTCACGGCTCGCACGAAGCACAGAGTCAGGAACCGGAGTTCGATGCTGAAAACTGCCGCAGACGCGCGAAACCACTTGCTCGCCTCGCTTCCGGCGAACGAGTACGCATTGCTTCAACCGCACCTGAAAGAGGTCGCGTTGAAGCAGGGCCTCGTGCTCGCCGAACAAGGCGAGCCGATCGATCAGGTACACTTTCCCCATAGCGGCATGGTGTCCATCGTCGTCGTGCTTGCTGGCGGCGAGAAATCCATTGAAACCGCGACCGTTGGTCGCGAGGGCGCGGTCGGAGCGATCGCAGGTCTCGGCGACCGGAAAGCGACCGCGCGCGCCATCGTTCAGGTTACGGGAAACGGGTCGCGGATTTCAGCACGCAATCTGCAAGCCGCCGTGCGCCAAAGCCCCGTGCTGCGCGACTTTATCGTCCGCTATCAGGAAATGCTGCTGCACCAGGCGCAGCAATCGACGGCCTGCAATGCATTGCATGAGGCGCGTCCGCGCTTGTGCCGCTGGCTGTTGCAGACCCGCGATCGCCTGGACAGCGACATGGTCGCGCTGACGCAGGAGTTTCTCGCACAAATGCTCGGCGTCCGGCGCACGACCGTCACCGAGCTTGCGCGCGGCCTGCAAAGCAAGGGCCTCGTGCGCTACAAGCGCGGCAAGATCGAAATCCTCGACCGCGATGGCCTCGAGGAATGCGCCTGCGAGTGCTACGACGCCCTTCGTCATCAGGCCGAGTACTATTTTCCCCGCAGGACGCAGGCCTAGCTTCACCCTTCCACAACGTCATGCCTTCCGGACCGCGGTTCCGCCGTTGTAGGAAGCAGGCATGTACGACGCGATCGCATTCGCAGGCGGCGGCAACCGTTGCTATTGGCAGGGTGGCTTCTTCGAGGCCGCCAGCGAGCGGCTCGACCTGACTGCACCCCTGATGACCGGCGTGAGCGCGGGGTCGTTCGCCCTCTCCTATTGCTTGCTCGGCATAGGCCCGCGCGTGCGCGAGCGCGTAATCGGAGCCTGCGGCCCGCACCTCCGGAATATGGACTTTCGCGGATGGCGCGCGGGTAAACCGCTCTATCCGGTCGGGGAAATGTATCTCGACCTCTTGCGCAATGTCTTCGACGAGGCGGCGCTCAAGCGCCTTCAGTCCCTTGCCGATATTCAGATCGGCGTGGCGCGGTTGCCGCGCGGTCTGCCGCCGGTGCTGGGGGCGGCACTGGGCATCGGGGCCTACCAGATCGAGAAGAAGCTCTTCCATCCGGTGCATCCCACCTTCGGCCGCAGGCTGGGCATCGCGCAGGAGTTCGTGGGGGTTCGCAGTCTGCGCCATGCCTCCGATCTGCACGACCTCATTCTGGCGAGCGGGGGCGTACCGCCTTTCATGCCGGTGACGAAGATCGGCGATCGGCCGGCTTTCGACGGCGGCCTCGCCGATAACGTGCCGGTCGCGCCGCTGGAGCCGGTCGAGCGCGCTGGCGGCAGAACGCTCGTCCTGCTCACGCGCCGCTACAAACGGATTCCGGAAATACAGGGGCGGACTTACGTACAGCCCTCGGAGCCGATCCCCGTCGGCCAGTTCGATATCACCAATGCGGAAGGCTTCCGCAAAGCCTACGAACTCGGACTGAAAGACGGCAAGGCCTTCATGGCCCGCGCGTAATTGGCGCGTCAGGCCGGCTTCACGACTTTCAGCGACAGATCGGGCAATCCCGCGATCTTCGCCACGATGACATCGCCGACGATGACCGGCCCGACGTTCTCCGGCGTGCCCGACATCACAAGGTCGCCTGCCTTCATTTCGAAAAGCTGCGACAGGCGCGAAATCTGCTCCGCGACGCTCCAGATCATCTGCGAGAGATCTGCCTTCTGCTTCACCACGCCGTTCACCGAGAGCGAAATCTCACCGCTCTCCAAATGGCCGGTCTGGGCGACCGGATGGATCGGCCCGATCGGCGCGCTGTTGTCGAAGCCCTTGCCGATATCCCACGGCTTCTTCTGATCCTTCATTTCGGACTGGAGGTCGCGGCGGGTCATGTCGAGGCCGACGGCGTAACCGAAAACGCAATCCTGCGCCTGCTCGACCGGAATATTGTGGCCGCTCCTGCCGAGCGCCGCCACCAGCTCCACTTCGTAGTGATAGTTCCTGGTAAGCGGCGGATAAGGATGCTCCGCGATCTCTTCGGGCATTACGACCTGAACCGCATCCGCGGGCTTCTGGAAAAAAAACGGCGGCTCGCGCGTGGGGTCGGAGCCCATCTCGCGCGCATGGGCCGCGTAATTGCGGCCGATGCAGTAAATCCGGCGCACCGGAAAGAGCTGATCCATGCCCGCAATCGGGATCTCCACGCGGGCGACTTCGAAGATTTGCATTGTCATCGGAATATCTCTCAACGCGAAAGCCGCTGCCTCCCTATCCCGGCTTGCCTGCCAAGGCCAGAAGCCGTCACAGCCCAGCCATGCAAAATTCGTAATTTAGTAACGACGCCATGCAGTTATCGCATTGCAGCAATGTACCCCTACACCTACCGCAATGCACCATCAATGCGTAGCTTCAGGCCAGAAATTGAGCGATTCCGCTTCAGCCGAGGGCGCGACGGGATCGCGAGACGTGAAGGAGAAATACCATGCTGATTTGGGGTTATTTGCTGCGGCAGATCCGTCGTTATCGCACCTATCGCCGCACCTACAACGAGCTGGTGTCGCTCGACGACCGTACGCTTGCGGACATCAACATCAGCCGCAGCGAAATTCCGGGCATTGCGCGCCACGCCGCGACGGCCGTTCGCTAAGCACCGACCGTTACGATCTATTACCCGCGACTTTTGTCGCGTTGGGCTCCGGCGTTCCTCCCCGCCGGGGCCCTTTTTCTTTGTCCGGACAGTTCGTTCAGCTCCCCTGCATCCAGCGCTCGAGCGGTAGTGTGTCGGGACGTTCGCCGTTGCGCTTGGTCCAGGGATCGATGGCCCAGCGGGAGCCCGTTCTGAGGTCGGCGACGACCGCGGTCGCATGCGGATAGCGCATATCCAGCAGATAGCCGCGCGACTCGGGACCCACCACCTTGTGGTGCCGCAGCAGATTGAGATCGGAGAGCAGCAAGAGCAGCGCTGTCGTATTGACGCTCTGGTCTATGCAATCGGCTTCGCTGCGAAGCCCGGCCTGCCGGGGTCCAGCGCGCGGGGTGCGCCGGCTGGTACCGGTGACGGGACCGATGCGTCGCTCGAACCAGGCGACCGCGTTGGCGATGGAATTGATTTCGTCCCCGGCCGAGCGCCGCCCGCGGCTCAGGATTTCACGCAGCTTCGCCAGATCGCGACCACCCAGTTTCACGTAAGTGCGGAACTTGCAGCCGAAGCCGTGGCAAACGACGACTTCGGCTTTCGTCGGCAACGGCACTTCATATTTTGCGAGATAACCGGCCGCTTCGGCATTTTGCGCGGACGCAGGGCTGACGCAGGCGAGCATCGCAGCCACCACAAACAAAACCGGTAGTCGCATTCGCGCGGCCCTCCAGATTCAGACCTTGCCCGATCTCGCCGCACGCCAAAGCGCAAACTGGCTGCGAAGACCGGACACGCCAAGATCAGAACGAAATGGATCGTAGCCCGTTTTCCCCGCGCGAGCGAGGTAAAGCGGCGTCAGCGCAGCAGGCAGAAACGCTGGCAGGGCTAACGCAGGAATATCGACCGCGCGCAAACGCGCAAACTCTTCGCTCGCCGCGTCACGAAGTTCCATCAGTGCCGAGCGAAGCCCGGCGGAACTTTCGCCGGCCAGCACGCTCGCGGTGTGCACTTCATGCGCGGCGAGCCGATCGAGCGGAACGAACAGTCGCCCTTTCGAAACATCGCGGGCAAAGTTTCGCAGCACGCGGGTCAATCCGATTGCGCGGCCGACATGCCGTGCCGCCTCCGCCGCATCCCAGGCAGAATCCAGAATTCTTGCAGCACAGCCGATTGGGCTGCCCGTAGTAGCATCCAGATAGGCGTCCAGCGCTTCGCGCGAAGCCATCGGTTCGCCGAGCAAATCGAACTGCCGCGCGTCGATGATTTCGATCAGCGGCGCTGCCGGAAGCGCATGCTCCTTAATCGCCGCCAGCAACGCCGCCGCGACCGGGTTCGCCGCCGCCTCCCCGGCGCGCTCGCCCGAGAGCACCTCGCGCCACCACTGGAAACGGATTTCGCCGGCCATCGGTTCGCGCACGGCGTCGGGCACCTGTGCGACTTCCAGATCGAAGGCATAAAGAGCGAAAAGATGCGGACGCTTGTCCGCCGGCGCGAACAATGCGGAGAGAAAGCGCTCACGGTCGCGCTCGCGCACCAGCGCTTCGCAATGGCTGTACCGCGCCTGCATGCCCTCAGCCTACCGCAATCAAAGCGGCGGCGATGCGGCGGTCTTCATCCAGGAGCACGTTGTAGGTGGACGCGGCCCCTCCGGTCGGCTGCACATCGACCGAAATTTTCGCTTCCCTGAATTTTTCACGAAGAACGGCCGGCAGCGCAACGGGATCGCGGCCCGAGCCGATCATCAGGATATCGATCTCATCGGCCTCGGCGAATACCCGCGCGAGCGCCCGCTCGTCGATGTCCTGCGGCGCAAACACGGGCCACGCATAGATGCCGCTCGGAACAATCAGCAGCGAGCCGCGATGCGACATCCCGGCGAAGCGAAATCCGCCCTCACCATATCCATCGATGGGGGCGCGGCGTGGAAAATGCGGATCGGTCTTCGAAACGCTCACAGAGACGCGCGCGAGGGCGTATTGTCCGTCGTGGACTCCCGCTCGCGATGCGCACCGACGCCGAGATACATCAGCATCGGCGCCGCGATGAAGATCGACGTATAGGTGCCGACCAGCACGACGCCGAAAGTCATGACCGCGACGAAACCGTGGATCGCGCGGCCACCCCAGATCAGAAGCGCGATCAGGGCGAGCGTCACCGTGACGTGGGTGATGACGGAACGCGACAGCGTCTGGTTCACGCCGGCGTTCAGCAGCTCGACCATCGGCATGCGTTTGTACTTGCGCAGAAGCTCGCGGATACGGTCGTAGATCACGACGGTATCGTTCAGCGAGTAGCCGAGAATGGTAAGCAATGCCGCGACCGAGGTCAGATCGAAGTCGATCTGGGTCACGGCCATGAAGCCAAGCGTCAGCACGATGTCGTGCATGTTCGCGATGGTAGCGCCAAGCGCGAACTGCCACTCGAAACGGAACCAGAGGTAGATCAGGATGCCGATGATCGCGAGGCCGAGGCCGACAATGCCGTAACCGAGAAGCTCCGCAGAGACGCGGGGACCGACGACCTCCACGCGGCGATATTCGACGGAATCGCCAAGGGCGGCGCGTACCTTCGTCACGACGATCTGCTGGGCCTCGTCGCCACCGGGCTGCTGCGCGACGCGGATCAGGACCTCATTGTTGCCGAACTGCTGCAACTGGACTTCGCCAAGCTCAAGCTTCTCGAGGGTCGTGCGCATGCCGGCGATGTCGACCTTCGGCGCCTTGCTTTGCACCTCGATCAGCGTACCGCCCTTGAAGTCGATGCCGAGGTTCAGCC
Organism: uncultured Hyphomicrobiales bacterium; assembly: GCA_964575175.1. Taxonomy (GTDB): domain Bacteria; phylum Pseudomonadota; class Alphaproteobacteria; order Rhizobiales; family Xanthobacteraceae. The sequence goes on from CAZNPX010000013.1 coordinate 22,451, forward strand.
CGAAGTGGAAATAGGCCAGCGCGGCCAAAATCGACAGGATTGCCGACACCGGAAAGCTGATCCGGCGAAACTGAATGAAGTTGATTTTGGTTTCGTCCGGAACCAGACGAAGCAGCGGAATACGCATCGAACGTCGCTCCGGGTCAGATCGGCAAGGTCTTCGGGCGCCACCAGTGATACCAGAGCGCGACCAGAAGACGGGTGAAGGTGAAGGCGGTGAACAGCGTCGTCAGAATGCCGATGCCGAACGTGACCGCGAAGCCGCGCACGGGGCCGGTGCCGACATAGAACAGCGCCACGGCGGCGATGAATGTCGTCAGGTTGGAATCGAGAATGGTCGCAAGCGCGCGGTCGAAACCCGCATTGAGCGCGGATAGCGCCGAGCGCCCCGCCCGCACTTCCTCGCGGATGCGCTCGTAGATCAGCACGTTACTGTCGACCGCGATGCCGACCGTGAGCACGATGCCCGCGATGCCGGGCAATGTGAGTGTCGCCCCCAGCAGCGAGAGAATGCCGAGGATCATGCCGACGTTCACGGCGACCGCGATATTCGCAAACAGGCCGAACAGGCCATAGGTCGCGAACATGAACAGGATCACGAAAATCGAGCCGATCCACGCCGCTTTCACGCCGGCCTGAATGGAGTCCGCGCCGAGGCCGGGGCCGACGGTGCGTTCCTCGATGACGGTCAGCGGTGCGGGCAACGCGCCCGCGCGCAGCAGGATCGCCAGATCGTTCGCGCTCTGCGCGGTGAAGCTGCCGGAAATCTGACCCGAACCGCCCAGAATCGGCTCGCGGATGGTCGGCGCCGAGATCACCTTGTTGTCGAGCACGATCGCAAAGGGACGGCCGACGTTATCGCGCGTGGCGTTGGCGAAGCGGCGCGCTCCCGCGCTGTTGAAGCGGAAGTTCACGACCCACTCGCCCGAGCGCTGGTCGGTGCCGGGTTGCGCGTCGATCAGGTCTTCACCCGCGACGACGATACGCTTCTCGATCACATAAGGCTGGTTTTCGTTGGATTGCAGCACCTCGGAGTCCACGGGCGGCTGCGCCTGCGCCTGCTGCACCGAGACCGTCAGGTCGACCATGCGGAACGTCAGCTTCGCAGTCTGGCCGATCAGGTCGATCAGGCGCTTGGGGTTATCGAGACCCGGCACCTGCACCAGAATGCGGTCGAGGCCCTGCCGCTGAATCGAGGGTTCGACCGTGCCCAGTTCGTCGACACGCTTGCGGACGATTTCGATGGACTGCTCGACCGACTGGCCGATGCGCTGGACGATGCCCGCGTTGGAGATCGTGAGGCGGACCAGCCCGCCGTTCTCGGTGATATCGATGTCCTGGATGTTCGAGCCGGCGAACACGCCTGCAAGCGGCTGCGAGAGCTCGCGCAGCTTGCGCAGCGCTTCCGGCACATCCTTCTCTTCGCGAATGCGGACCGATACCGCCAGCCCCTGCAAGGTGAGGTTGGTGTAGCCGATCTTCGCCTCGCGAAGTACGCGGCGCACGTCATCGCGCAGGTTCTCGCCCTTCTCCTTGCGGACGAAATCCGCATCGACCTGCAAGAGCAGATGCGAGCCGCCCTGCAAATCGAGGCCGAGCACCATCTTGCGCTTCAGCGCGGAGGGCAGCGAGTCGAAGGTCGACGGCGCCAGAAGGTTCGGGATCGCAAGCGCGCAAATGACCGCCGCGATCAACATAATCGCGAAGGCTCTCAGGTTGGTAAAATGCATGACTCGATTTCCGAACGCGCGAAGAACGGCGAAGCGTTACGACTGTCAGTCCTTGACCGGCTCGCCCTTGGCGCGAACCTCGGTCACCATCTGGCGGATCTGGCGGATTTTGATGCCGTCCGCGATTTCGACTTCGATTTCGTGGTTGTCGAGAACCTTGGTGATCTTGCCGATCAAGCCGCCGTTGGTGACGACCGTGTCGCCGCGGCGCAGGTTGTTCACCATTTCACTATGCGTCTTTACCCGCTTCTGCTGCGGACGCAGGATCAGGAAATACATGATCACGAAGATCGCGATGAAAGGGAGCAGCGAAACCAGCATGTCGCTGCCGCCTGCGGGCGCAGCCTGGGCATAAGCGGGGGTAATAAACATGGCCTCCTCGGGGCTTTCCGGTGGGCGGCGTCACCGCAAAGGGCGGGCCGCCAAATCGGCGGGGACTATACTTGCGGAGGGCCGGATTGCAACGGAATCGGGCCTTTTCTCACCCGCGGAAACCCCCATGGACCCCTGTATGCGCCCGCCTTGCCCGCGGCAAAGACGCCCGCTATGCCCCGCAGGACAAGGAAACCGCGCATGAACCGACCCGCCTCCTCCGACACGATTCTGGGCATGCTCGCCGACGCGCTCACGCGCATGGCCGCTGCCGTCGATCGCTGGGCCCCGCCCGCCGTCCAGACCCCCGATTTTTCCGCCGCCGAAGCCTTTGTCTGGAACGCCGCGCAGAAGCGGCTGGATCCGGTCGCCAAGGTCAATCGCGTGGAAATGATGCTCCTGAAGGGCATCGACCGGATGCGCGACATGCTCGTCGAGAACACCGAGCGCTTCGCCAAGGGGCTTCCCGCGAACAACGCGCTGCTGTGGGGCGCCCGCGGCATGGGCAAGTCGTCGCTGGTCAAGGCCGTGCACGCCTCGATCAACGCCCGGACCCAGAACCTGAAGCTGATCGAGATTCACCGCGAGGACATCGAATCGCTTCCGATCCTCATGAACCTCCTGCGCGGGTCGACGGACCGCTTCATCGTCTTCTGCGACGACCTTTCCTTCGACGGCAACGACACCTCCTACAAGTCGCTGAAGGCCGTACTCGAAGGCGGCATCGAAGGACGCCCGGACAACGTCATTCTCTATGCGACCTCGAACCGGCGGCATCTGCTCGCGCGCGAGATGGTCGAGAACGAGCGCTCGACGGCGATCAATCCCGGCGAGGCCGTCGAAGAAAAAGTCTCGCTCTCCGACCGCTTCGGCCTGTGGCTCGGCTTTCACCGCTGCTCTCAGGATGAATTCCTGGCGATGGTCAACGGCTATGTCTCGCACTTCAAGATTCCGGTCGAGCCGGAGCAGCTCCGCCGCGAGGCGCTCGAATGGGCGACCACGCGCGGCTCCCGCTCCGGCCGCGTCGCATGGCAGTTCGTGCAGGACCTCGCCGGACGTTTGGGCGTGAAGCTTTCATAAGACATCCTCCGAGACGCGCGAACTCGTGTTCGCGCTCCAAGGTGAGGATAAAAAGAAAAGCCTTATCCTGAGGAGCCGCGAAGCGGCGTCTCGAAGGATGAGCCACGAGGGGAAACTCATGACCGTCAATCGCCAGATCCTGCTCGCAGAAACGCCCAAAGGAAAACTTGGGCCCGAGCACTTCCGATCGCAGGACGCTGCAATGCCTTCGCCCAATGACGGCGAAGTGCTGCTCAAGGTGCGGCTGATTTCGCTGGACGCGGCGAACCGTGCCTGGATGCAGGGCGCGACCTATCGCGACGCGGTCAATCCGGGCGCCGTGATGGCGGGCGGCGCGATCGCCGAAGTCATCGAGAGCAAGGCGCCGAATTTCGCGGCGGGCGACCTCGTCTTCGCCGATACCGGCTGGCAGGAATATGCGGCGCTCCCCGCGCGCAAGCTGCTCAAGGTCCCGAACATCAAGCCGATGACGCATCTGCTCAGCGTCTATGGCGTCGCCGGCCTCACCGCCTATTTCGGCTTGCTGGACGTCGGACAACCGAAAGCCGGCGAGACGGTCGTCGTCTCCACCGCTGCGGGCTCGGTCGGCTCGCTGGTCGGACAGATCGCGAAGATCAAAGGTTGCCGCGTCGTCGGCATCGCCGGCGGCAAGGAAAAGTGCGACTGGCTGAAGTCCGAACTCGGGTTCGACGATGCGGTCGATTACAAAACCGGCGACGTTTTCAAATCGCTGAAAGCCGCCTGCCCCGACGGCATCGATGTCTATTTCGACAATGTCGGCGGCGACATTTTCGAAGCCTGTCTCGCGCAGATGAAGCTGCACGGGCGGATTGCCTGCTGCGGTGCGGTTTCCGCCTATGACGGCGCGGCACCTGCCGCGGGTCCGCGCGGCGTACCGGGGCTCATCGTCGTGAAGCGCCTGCGCGTGCAGGGCTTCATCGTCATGGATTATTACGATCAGGCGATGAAGGCGATTGCAGAGCTGCAAGGCTGGGTCGCTTCCGGCAAGCTCAAGGTGCAGGAAGATGTGCTGGAAGGTCTCGAAAACACCCCGAAAGCGTTGATCGGACTCCTGAACGGCGACAACCGCGGCAAGCGCATGGTGCGCGTTTCGTAAAAGAAAAAGCGCCGGGTGTTTCCACCCGGCGCCCGCATTCAAAACCCCGAGCCGATCAGCTGCCGACGGAGTCCTTCACGCATTTCGTGGTGAAGCTGTTCTTGGCCGCGCCGGCGAGCTTCTTGTCGGCTGCCTGCTTGTCGCAGGACGCCTTGGCGTCGGACTCGCACTTCTTCAGAAAGCTGGTCTTCGCCGCGCCCGCGAGCTTCTTCGAAGCGGCATCCGCCGAGCAGGTCGCCTGCGCATTGGCGGCGGTAGCTGCAAAGGTCAGCGCGAGCGCCAGGATGATCGTACGCATTTCGGTATTCCTCCATCGCCCCCGGAAACGATTCCCGGGCTGGCGAGCACGAAGCGAATTGCGAAATTGCGACCGGATAATGACGCGGAAAATCACGCGTTATTTCACTTATGAGAACGCTTGTTTCGGCCGGCCGACATAGACCGCAACGGCCGCGGCCAGATCGAGGACCGCGGCGATCATCAGCACCTCCCGATAGCCGCCGAAGTAATCGTAAAGCCAGCCGAACATCGCCGGACCCAGCGCCGACGCAAAACCGATGCACATCCACGCGACGCCATAGATCGACGCGAAAACGGCAGCGCCGAACTCGCGCCGCACAATGATCGGCGAAAGCGTGGTTACGTTTCCGGTCGTCAAACCATAGGAAAGGCTCGCCGCGACCAGCATCCAGGCTGCCGGAACCGCGGCGATCGCGGCGAGTGAAATTCCGGCGACCGCCAGCACCGCCGCTGCCGTAACCCGCAGATCGACCTGATCCGCCCATCGCGCCAGCGCTACACGCCCGGCAAAAGCCGCGATGGCGGTGATCGAGACAATGAGCGCGGCCCCGCCCGTGCCGAGTGCCGGAACGCTCAGGGTCACGTGATGCGTCAGAAAGCCGACCTGAACGCAGAGGCCGAGCGCAAAGGCGATCACGATGCTGACGAAAGCCAGCGTGCGCATCGCCTCTCTCCGCCCCCATACACGCGCAGGCTTTTCGTGGTCCCGGGGCGCCGGCGGTTCGCCGTCGGGATGCAGCCCAAGTTCAGCAGGGCTTTTCCTCATGACAAACGCGAGCGGGAGGATCACGACGAGCGTTGCAACCGCGCTCCAGAGCATCGCCTGCTCCAGTCCAAGCCGCGCTATCGCAAAGATCAGAAGCGGCGTCGAAGCCATGCCGCCGACGGAAGCGCCAAGCATCGCAGTAGATACCGCGCGGCCCTGATGCTTCTCGAACCACGGCGAGAGCGTCGCCGTGATCGTAGTCACCGTAAGACAGGCGTAGCCGATACCGGAAAGCGAGAATGCTCCGAACACATGCCACGGCTCGCTGACCCGGCCGATCAGAAACACGCCCGCCGCCATAAGAAGCGCGCCGAGCACCATGACGGGACGCGGCCCGTATTTCTCGACGGCTGGCCCGGTGAAAACCGAGCAGCCTGCGGAAAGCAGCACCGAAACGGTGATCGCGGAAGAGATCGAACCGACCGACCAGCCGTGCTTCTCGGCGATGGCGTGAAGATAAACGCCGGCCCCGAATACGCCGAGACCCCAACTCAAGGCGGCAATCACGAGGCATGCCGCGACCATCCACCAGCCGTAAAAGACGCGCGCAGCCATTTCCACCTGCCCCAAGGAGCGCGCAGCTATAGCCGCTTCGCACACGGGCGCGAAGCGCGCGGAAGTTACCGCTTCATTTTTGAGGAAGTGCCGCCCAGCGGCAGGCTAGTGGAGCGTGTCGCCGGGTCCCGGCCCAGGCGCGCTCGCCGCGCCGCTTTCGTCGATCAGGCCGTAATGCTGGGTTATGTCCTGCCAGACCCGGGCGATGCGGGCCCACTCGACCCGCGCTTCGTTGGGGAGCTTCGGGTCATTGGCCTTGTTGACCGCCTCGAGGGCGCTGGCGTGGCAATATTCGAGGACTCTCATGGCGCTTTAACGCGGCTCCCGCCGCACCGGTTCCTGTCGACCGGGGCCTTTGCGCCTTTTGCCGATCACAAACAAATAAATCCGTCGTGAGCGGGAACCGCGGGAGCGTAGGCGCATTTAATGCCTGTCGAGCAACGCCTTTCCCCCCAGGCGGCCGACCTAAAACCCGGAGCGCGCCCCGCCTCCGGGTTTTCTTTTAAGGGGGTGAATTCGGAGGCTACGTAATGTCCATAGGTACAATTCTTTTGATTATCCTCGTCATCATTCTGCTCGGAGGATTTTCCGGCGTCGGTGGCGGCCCATTTTACGGGACCGGATACTATGGCGGGGGCGGCCTTGGCCTCGTGGTGATCGTGCTCCTCATCCTGGTCCTGATGGGCAGACTTTAGCGTTCCGGTTACCTGCAAGGAGGCTCGTCGCCGGTGGCGGCGAGCTATTTCTTCGTGTTCCGGAACAATGCACGGCGCTGCCGGTTTACGCCGCTACAACGCATTGGGGGAACCGTGTCGGCCCGCAACCATAATCGAGCATTTTGATCGTGGGCATGCCGCTGCTCATGTCAGGCATCTCACCCCTGCCGTTCAGTCTCGAGAACGCGCCCGACGCCTATCTGATCCTTTCCCCCGAACTGGAGATACTCGGCGCGACGGATGCTTATCTGCGCGCGACCAGAAGCGAACGTTCCGCCATCGTCGGGCGTTCTCTCTTCGATGTCTTTGCCGATCGTCCGGACGCCGCCGCGACAAACTGCGTCCGCAGCCTCAGGGCTTCGCTGGAGCGGGTCCGCGCGACCAAGGCAGCGGACCATATGCCGATCCAGAAATACGAGGTGCCGCGGCCCGAAAGCGACGACTGCGGATACGCGAAGAAATACTGGAAGGCGATGAATTCGCCCGTGCTCTCGGAGCGCGGCGAAATTCTCTACATCATTCACCGCATTGAAGACGTAACCGAAGCGCTACAGCGCCAGTTTACGGCCGAACACCAACCGCAGGGCGAAGCGTCAAAGGAGCGTTTCTTCGCGCCCCCATCCGACGGCGGCCGCTCGCAGATGCTTCTCAATGCGATCACCGACTATGCCATCTACATGCTGGATACGTCCGGCATCATCACGAGCTGGAATGCCGGCGCGTACCGCTTCAAAGGCTACACCGCCGCCGAAATTCTCGGCGAGCACTTCTCGCGCTTCTACACGCCCGAAGACATCGCGACCGCCAAGCCCCAACACGCACTCGACTGTGCCGCGGCAAACGGAAGCTTCGAAAACGAAGGCTGGCGCGTCCGCAAGGACGGCAGCCGTTTCTGGGCGCATGTCGTAATCGATGCGGTCAAGGACGACGCCGGCCACCTGATCGGTTTCGCCAAAATCACGCGCGACCTTACCGAGCGGAAGAACGCAACTGATGCGCTGCGCCAAAGCGAAGAACAGTTCAGGTTGCTGGTGCAGGGCGTTACCGACTACGCGATCTGCCTGCTCGATCCGGATGGACGCGTCGCGAGCTGGAATGCCGGCGCCGAGCGCATCAAGGGGTACCACGCCAGCGAGATCATCGGCGAACACTTTTCACGCTTCTATACCAGTGAAGACCGCAAATCGAACGCCCCTCGCCGCGCGCTCGAAACCGCGGTGCGCGAAGGGCGCTTTGAAAAGGAATCCTTCCGGCTGCGCAAAGACGGCACGAAATTTCTCGCCCATATCGTGATCGATCCGGTTCGGGACGATCTCGGCAACATCATCGGCTTCGCCAAGATCACGCGCGACATCACCGAACGTGAAGAAGGCCGCAAGGCACTCGAGCGCACCCGCGATCAGCTTTTTCAGTCCCAGAAGGTCGAAGCGATCGGCAAGCTCACCGGCGGCGTGGCGCACGATTTCAACAACCTGCTCATGGTGATCCAGAGCAGCCTCGAGCTTCTGCGCAAGCGGATGCCCGACAACGCACAGATCACCCCGCTCATTCAAAACGCCATGCGCGCCACCGAGCGGGGCTCCGCGCTGACGCAACGCATGCTGGCGTTCGCGCGTCGTCAGGACATCGAGAAGCGCACGATCGACGTGCAGAAGCTCGTGGGCGAGATGAGCGAATTACTTAAGCGCTCGCTCGGGCCCAGCTATGCGATAGAAACCATGTTCGACCGCAGCCTGCCCAATGTCCTCACCGACCCAAATCAGCTCGAAAGCGCGCTGCTCAATCTCGCCTTCAACGCGCGCGACGCGATGCCCGACGGCGGCAGGATCGAAATCATCGTCCGTCTCGCGCACAACCCATCTGCCGACCTTCTGCCGGGGGAATACATCTCCATCGCGCTTCGCGATGCAGGTCACGGCATGGACGCGGAAACGCTGCGCCAGGCGGCTGACCCTTTCTTCACGACCAAGGGCGTCGGCAAGGGCACGGGCCTGGGTCTTTCCATGGTGCAAGGCATGGCTGAGCAATCGGACGGCGCATTCAGGCTATCGAGCATCGCGGGCGCGGGTACGACCGCGGAAATCCTGCTTCCGGCGGTGAAGACGGCGGCCGACGTCGTCACTCCCACGGCGGACGAAAAGAAGGAGAGCGCCCGCGCGCTTGTCGTCATCGCGGTCGATGACGACGCCCTCGTGCTGATGAACACCGCGGCGATGCTGGAAGATCTCGGCCACACCGTTCTTGAGGCAAGTTCCGCGCGCGAAGCCCTCGCGCTGCTTCGCGATACCAAGATCGATCTTGTGATTACCGATCACGCGATGCCGGGCATCACCGGCCTGCAACTCGCCCAGTCCATCCGCAAGGAACGGCCGGACCTGCCGATACTGCTCGCGACCGGCTATGCGGAGATCGATCCGAGCGCCGGTTTCCAGTTGCCTCGGATCGGGAAGCCGTTCCTTCAGAACGACCTGCGGATCGCAATCGACAAGGTGATGCAGCGCTAAGGCTGCTACTGGTATCCGGGGCAGCGCTGCGCCCGCAGCGCTTCCTGCGCCGCCGCGCGCCGGTAGGCAGTCGCCGTCATGTCGCCTGCAAGCCGCGTGAATTCAAGGCAACGGGATTCGGCGGAAGCCGAAAGCGGAGGGTGTTCGGGCGCGACCTGCGCGCAGGCCGAAACCATTATTGCGCACGCAATTGCGCCTGCCCATTTCATCGCCATCTTCCCCCGCCTTCCGGGCGAAGCTCTATCGCCAAATCCATTGGTTCGTCGCCGCGACACGGCGTCCGGAAAAGCCGTCGACGCGCCTCGCGATACCCGGCCTTGTTTGCTACGCTCGCCCGCCCACTCCCTTTCATCGCTCCCGGAAAGTGACATGAACAAAACCCTCGCAGCCACGGCCCTGCTCGCAATGTGTTCGTTCGCCTCTCCCACCCTCGCCGCCGGCGCGATCGCCGTCGCCGAACCGGCCGACGTCGCCAAAGACGGGTACGCGATCGGCATCTCCTACAGCTACAAGACGAAGGCGGAGGCGGAAGAGCGCGCGTTGCGCGAATGCCAGACCGTCGAAGACGCCCCGGCCGCGACCCGGAAGCTGTGCAAGGTGGTCCGCACCTTCGAGAACCAGTGCGGCGCGGCTGCGCTGGACCCGCAAGCCGGCACGCCGGGCGCCGGCTGGGCCGTCGGCGACACGCTCGCGCTCGCGCGGCAGGACGCCTTGCGGAGTTGCGAAGATACCGCCGGCCGCGACCGTCAGGGCGAATGCCGCATCAGCGCCGAAGGCTGCGACGGAAAGGCGAAATAGCAATCCGGGAGAACGCCGGCTTTACCCGCGGGTCCCGGATTGCGGCTTAGCGAGCACGCGCAAGCGGCCACCTGCCGGAGACAGGCGCCGCATCAGCGTATCGAGTTTGGTGACGTCAGATTCCGGAGAGATGTTTTTCCGGATCGACCGGGCTCGAACCCTTGCGGATTTCGAAGTGAAGCTGCGGCGAGGTAACGCCGCCGGTCTGACCGGCGCGGGCGATAATTTCACCGCGCTTGATCTTCTGATCCTTCTTCACGTCGATGGTCCCGAGATGCGCATAGGCGGTGACCCAGTTATCCGCGTGACGGATCAGGACGAGATTGCCGAAACCCTTCAGCTCGTTGCCGGCATAAGCGACGACGCCATCCTCGGAAGCCCGGATCGGCGTGCCTTCCGGCACCGATACATTGATGCCGTCATTCTGCTGGCCGTTGGGCTTGCGGCCATAGGCCGAGAGAATGCGGCCACGAACCGGCCAGTGGAAAGTCGGCGCGGCATTCGGCGCGCGCGGCGTTTCAGCGACCGCGGGCGGCACGTTCGGGCGCACCACACCCACGTTCTCGGGCGCAGGCACGTTTTCGTTCTGAACGACCTTTTGCGGCGGCGTCTGCGGCACCGTCTGCACGTTCCGCTGCACGGTCTGCGGCTGCGGCTGCGCGGTGGGCGCATTGGCAATCGGCGCACTGGACGGAATACGGACCTGCTGGCCGACCTTGAGCTGCGTCGACAGCGTCAGCTTGTTGGCGTTCGCAATCGACTGCGGCGTGACTTTGTATTTGCGCGATAGCGAATAGATCGTGTCGCCGGGAGCCGCGGTGTGCAAGCTGGCGGCGGGGCCCGCCTGTCTGACCGGCGGCTGCGCGATCGGGGCATGGGCATTGCGGCGAACCGGGATCACGAGCCGCTGACCCGGCTGGATCATGCTCGCGCTTTGCAGATTGTTCGCGCGCAGGATGATATCGGCGGGGACATTATGCTTGCGCGAGATCGAATAGACGGTTTCGCCACGCTGCACGGTGACGGCGCGACCGCCATCCCAGCTCCAGTCGCCGACATTTGCCGTGGCATTGACGGTCGCGGTGTTACGCGGGCCGTTCAGCGGCTTCGCCTTGGCCTGCGGCGCGGGCGCCGCCGGAACCGTGGCTGGACGATAGTTGCTCGCGGGCGGCTGCTGCGGATTATGAAGCGGCTGCGTCTCGACGTGATTTCGCTGCGGCAGTTGATGCCCCGGCACCTGCGCTTGCATCGGCGCGTTGTTCTGCTGCTGCGGAACGGACGCGGTCGTATCCTGCCGGTTTTGAAATGGGTTGGAGTCGAACCGCGTCACGTCAGAGCTGCATGCAGCAGCCAGGACGCCAACAGCGGCGACGGCGACACAACGGGCAAGCAGCGCTCCCCGGTAGCGCATCGATTTGGTACGCATCACTACTCACTCAGGACGCAACAACACGCCTGATGGATACGTTGAGTCCGGTAAACGCAGCCTTAAGAAAACCGGTACACGGGCGGAAATTCGCTGCGGAGCGCAAAGGTTAGCGCCGGAGTGGCCTCAGAGGGCCACAGCCTTGCCCTCGACCAGCGGAACGAAGCGCACCGACATGAGATCGAGATGGTCGATCTTGCCGGCCGTCTTCGTGAACAGCCGCAGCGCCTGAATGCCGTTCATCGGGCCCACCGGCGCAATCATGCGGCCGTTATTCGCGAGCTGATCGAACAGCGCCGAAGGAATTTCAGCCGCCGCCGCGGTGACGATGATCCGCTCGAACGGGGCCTCATCAGGCGCGCCGAAACTGCCGTCGGCGATGCGAACCGAAACATTCTTCAGCCCGAGCACGCGCAGCCGCGCGGAAGCAAGATCGGCGAGCGTGCGATAGCGCTCGATGGTCACCACCGATTTCGCCAGCATGCCGAGCACGGCGGCCTGATAGCCGGAGCCCGTGCCGATTTCGAGAACCTTGTTGCCCGGCTCGACATCGAGCGCCTCGGTCATGGTCGCGACCACGAAAGGCTGGCTGATGGTCTGGCCGCAATCGATCGGCAGCGCCTGGTCGGCATAGGCGACATTGGCGTGCTCGGCCTCGACAAAAATCTCGCGCGGGACCTGCTCCAGCGCGCGCAGCACTTTCACATCGCGAATGCCGCGGCGGCGCATGGAAAGCAGAAATTCCATACGCGCTTCCGCGTTCCTACGCTCGAATTCCTGATCGCGCCTGTTGCGGTCCGCCATCCGCGCTGAAAACTCCGCTGCTCGCTAGTTGGTCAGCTCGCTCTCGTCGAACATGGCCGCGAGCTTGGTCATGAAAGGCTGGTCGGTGAGATCGATCCGCAGCGGCGTCACCGAAATCTTCTTGCGCTCGATCGCGGACAGGTCGCTGCCATCGGCAAAGGTGCGCTTGATGCGCTGAAAGCCGATCCAGTAATAAGGGAAGCCGCGGCCGTCGTGGCGTTCGTCGACCATCAGCAGCTCGGCGTCGCGGCGGCCCTGGGTCGTGATGGCGACGCCCTCGACCTGATCCGGCGGGCAATCGGGGAAATTGATGTTCAGGAGCACGCCGACCGGCAGGCCCTGCTTCAGCAGCTTTTGCAGCAGATCGGGCGCCAGCGCCTCGACCGTACCGTAGCCGAGCCGGTCCCGCGTGGTGGGACCATAGGCCTGACTCAGGGCAATCGCCTGAATGCCGAGGATCGTGCCCTCCATCGCGCCCGCGACGGTGCCGGAATAGATCACGTCCTCCGCAAGATTCTGGCCGCGATTGATGCCGGACAGCACGAGATCCGGCCTCTTGTCCTTGAGCACGTGGCGCACGCCCATGATGACGCAATCGGTCGGCGTGCCCTTCACCGCGAAGCGCTTGTCGTCCACCTTCCGGAGCCGCAGCGGATCGGAAAGCGAGAGCGAATGGGAGACGCCGGACTGGTCGGATTCGGGCGCCACGACCCAGACGTCATCGGTCAGCTTTTTGGCGACGCGGACGAGCGCATCGAGACCCGCAGAGTGAATGCCGTCGTCGTTGGTAACGAGAATACGCAAATTCAGTTCGCTTTCGTGATTTTCGTCAGGCCGCCCATATAGGGCTTCAAGGCCTCCGGAATTGTGACGGAGCCATCCTCGTTCTGGTAATTCTCCAGAACCGCGATCAGCGCGCGGCCGACCGCGACACCGGACCCATTCAACGTGTGAACGTAGCGCGGGCCCTTGGCGTCCTTCGGACGATAGCGCGCGTTCATGCGCCGCGCCTGGAAGTCGCCGCAGTTCGAGCAGGAGGAAATCTCGCGATAGGCATTCTCGCCCGGCAGCCAGACCTCAATGTCGTAGGTCTTCTGCGAAGCGAAGCCCATGTCGCCGGTGCAGAGCGTCATCACGCGATAATGCAGGCCGAGTTTCTGGAGAACCTTTTCGGCAGACTGCAACATGCGCTCGTGCTCTTCGGCGCTCTGTTCGGGCGTCGTGATCGAGACGAGTTCGACCTTGGTGAACTGATGCTGGCGGATCATGCCGCGGGTGTCTTTGCCCGCAGCCCCCGCTTCCGCGCGGAAGCACGGCGTGGAGGCGGTGAGCCGCATCGGCAGTTTGGCTTCGTCGGTGATTTCCTCGCGGACAAGATTGGTGAGCGAGACTTCGGCGGTCGGGATGAGCCAGAAATCGTCGCCGGCGCGGAACTGATCTTCCCTGAACTTCGGAAGCTGCGCGGTCCCGAACATCGCGTCGTCTTTCACGAGCACCGGCGGGTTCACTTCGGTATAGCCATGCTCGCCGGTGTGCGTATCCAGAAATAGCTGCGCGAGTGCGCGTTCAAGCCGTGCAAGCGCCCCCTTCAGCACCACGAAACGCGCGCCGGAAATTTTCGAGGCAGCTTCGAAATCCATCAGTCCCAGCGCTTCGCCGATCTCGAAATGCAGCTTCGGCTTGAAGGAGATCGAGGGCTTTTCGCCATGGCGGCGATACTCGACGTTGCCGTCCGCATCCTTGCCGTCCGGCACGTCAGCGGCGGGCAAATTTGGGATCGAAGCGAGGATTTCGTCGAGCCTCTTTTCGATGTCTTGCTGTTCGGCCTCCAGCTTCGGCATCTCGTCCTTGATGCTGCCGACCTCGGCCATCAGCTTCTGCGCGCGCGGCTCGTCCTTAGCTTTTTTTGCCTCGCCGACCTCTTTCGAGACGGCGTTGCGGCGCTCCTGCACGGTCTGGAGCTTCGCGATCACGGCGCGGCGCTTCTCGTCGAGCGCGAGCAAATCCGGCGACCCGGCGCTCAGGCCCCGGCGGGCGAGCGCGCTATCGAAGTCGGCCGGGTGATCTCGAATCCACTTAATGTCGTGCATAGCTATTCCTGCGTAACAACCTCTGATTACGCACGATTTTTCTACTTAAAGCGATACTAGAAGTTACGTGCTGGGGCTGGCCGGAGGCGCTGCCACGTCGGTCGAGGTAGAGGCGCTGTCCGCTTCGGCCTGCGCCGCTGCCCGCTTCTTCTCGGCCGCCGCCACCAGCCAGATCGACGCTTCGTAAAGGAGCAAAGTGGGCACGGCAAGCGCGAGCTGTGAAATCACGTCCGGCGGCGTCAGCACGGCCGCCACCACGAACACCGCGACGATGGCGTAGCGGCGGATCGAGCGCAGCCAGGCGGCGGTCACGACCCCGATGCGCGCGAGCAGCGTGAGAATCACGGGAAGCTGGAAGCAGATGCCGAAAGCGAAGATCAGCCCCATGATCAGCGACAGATATTCCGACACGCGCGGCAGAAGCTTGATCTCCGGCCCGCTGCCGAGCTGCTGCATGCCGATGAAGAAGCCCATCGCCAGCGGCATCGCGATGAAATAGACGAAGGCCGCTCCCAGCAGAAAACAGAACGGCGTCGCGATCAGGTACGGGAGAAACGCGCCCTTCTCATGCTTGTAAAGCCCCGGCGCCACGAAGGCATAAATCTGCGTCGCGATCACCGGAAACGACAGGAATGCCGCGCCGAAAATCGCGAGCTTGATCTGCGTGATCAGGAACTCCTGCGGCGCGGTGTAGATCAACTCGATCTTCACATCCGTGCCCGCGGCGAGCTGATAGGGAAAGAGCAGGATGTTGTAGATATATTTCGCGCCGGCGAAACAGATGATCATCATCACAAAGAAAACGAGCAGCGATTTGATGAGCCGCGAGCGCAGCTCGATCAGATGATCCATCAAGGGCGCCTTGCTGGCGTCGATGTCCACGTCGCTCATGCGCCGCTGCCCTGCTTGGGGGCCTGCGTGTCCGGTGTCTCGGCGGTTGTTACGGCGGGCGCAATGGGGGTCGGTTCGATATTCAGGGGTTCAGGCTGCGGCGGGGCCGGGATCGCTGCATTGACCTCCGCATCGCTCGCAGCCGGCGTGGGCGGCGTCGAAGGCGCGTCGATGGTCTTCTGAATTTCGTTTTCGATCGACTGCATCGGATTCTGGATTGCGCTGGTCGCGCTGGAAGCCAGCTTCTCGGCTTCCTTCTTCAGGTCGGCAAGCTCGGCATCGCGCATGGCGTCCTGAAACTGCCCCTGAAACTCAGCCGCCATTCCCCGCACCTTCGACATCATCGTGCCGAGCGCGCGCAAAACTTTCGGGAGATCCTTCGGCCCGATAACTACGAGCGCGACGATCCCGATGACGAGAAGCTCACTCCAACCGATATCGAACATGCACTGCTACCTCGCGGCGGCCACATCGCGATCCGCGAAAGGCACCGCAAGCGAGCGGCCTCAGCCGACCTTCTGATCGTCGGTGCGGCGTACCACCGGCGGGTTCTGCTCGATCGTCTTGGGCGGCGTCGTGCTGGCCGTGGTCGGCTCATCGTCCGCCATGCCCTTCTTGAACGCCTTAATGCCCTTGGCGGCATCGCCCATCAGCTCCGAAATCTTGCCGCGCCCGAACAGCAGCAGCACGATGACGGCGACGACGAGCCAATGCCAGATACTCAAACCACCCATGGAGTCCTCCGCTGGCGGTTTAGCTTGGAGCCGCCGAAACCAGCCAATTTTCTTTATCTTGCACGAACCTAGGGCCGGGAAGAGGCAAAAACAAGAACTTCGGCGGGGTCGATTTCGACACCGACGTCCTCGCCCTCTTTGCGGTTAACGGGTTCCCGGACCCGCGCCAGCACGGGTTCGTCCAGTCCCGGCATCGCAATCTCGAGCAGATTCACCTCGCCGACGAAACGATGCGCGACAATCCGCCCGGGCAGCCCCTCGCCCGCGGGCTGGAGGCGGAACGCCTGCGGGCGAATGCAGACCACCGCCTCGCCGTCGGCGATTTCGCCCGCCGGGAAAGTTCCGAGCGGCGTCTCGATTTGACCGCGGTGCACCCAGCCGGTCAGTTCGTTCATCTCGCAGAAGAAGCGCGCGGCAAAGAGGCTGTCGGGACGCCGATAGATCAGTTGTGGATCGCCGAATTCGACCACCTTGCCCCGGTTCATGAGCGCGATGCGGTCGCCCATGCGCATCGCCTCCTCGGCATCATGGGTGACGATCACGCAGGTGGCGCGCGCCTCGCGCAGGATCGCAAGCGTCTCGCTGCGCACGGTATCGCGCAGGCGGCTGTCGAGACCGGAAAATGGCTCGTCCATCAGGATCACGGAAGGACGCGGCGCGATCGCGCGCGCCAGCGCCACGCGCTGCTGTTCGCCGCCCGAAAGCATGTGGGGATATTCGCGGCCGCGATTGCCCAGACCGACGCGGTCGAGCGCGAGTATTGCCTGCCGCTCCGCCTCGGCGCGCGAGAACCCGCGCAGGCCGAAGCCCACATTTTCGAGATTGGTCATGTGCGGGAATAGCGCGTGGTCCTGAAACATCAGGCCGATGCCGCGCTTCTCCGGCGGCACGAAAGTCCGGGGACCCGCGATCTCGAGGCCGTTCAGAAGAACGCGCCCCGCGGTCGGCTGCTCGAGGCCGGCGGCCAAACGCAGAAGCGTCGATTTTCCGCATCCCGAGGGACCGACAAGGCTCACCACCTCGCCCGGATCGATCGAGAGCGTCACCCCGCGGATCGACTCCGGCCCGCCATAGGAGTGATGCACCTCGTCAAAAGCGAGATGCGCTGCAATCGAAACCGGTGCGGGGGAACGGGGAATGAAGCGGGACGCCATGACGCCGGGAAAATAGCCGCTCGCGCGGCTTTCGTCCCGCTATTTGCCACCTTCGGGGTCGAGTTCGGGATCGCCCTCCTCCAACGGCTCCTCGTCCTCGCGGAGCGTGGTGAGGTCGTTGGGGATCGGCACCGCAAAGCCCGCGGGCAAGCGGTCGTCGAGAAAGCCCGCGCCCTTGAGCTCCTCGAGCCCCGGCAGGTCCTCGATCTGGTTGAGGCCGAAATGGACCAGGAACTGCTCGGTGGTGCCGTAGGTAACCGGACGGCCCGGCACCTTGCGGCGGCCGCGCAGGCGCACCCAGCCGGTTTCGATCAGCACGTCGAGCGTGCCCTTGCTGATGGTGACGCCACGGATTTCCTCGATTTCGGCGCGCGTCACCGGCTGGTGATAGGCGACGATGGCGAGCGTCTCGATCGCGGCCCGCGAGAGCTTCCGCGGCGGCGGCGTGTCGCGCGCGATGCGGTGTCCGAGATCGGAGGCCGTGCGCAGCGCCCACTTGCCGGCGATGCGGACCAGATTCACGCCGCGCGGGGCGTAATGGTCCGCGAGCTTGTCGAGCTCCGCCTGCACGTCCGCCCCTTCGGGCAAACGCGAAACGAGAAGCTTTTCGTCCACCGGCTCGGTCGCGGCAAACAGGATCGCTTCCAGTACGCGCTGGTTTTCGTCGGTTTGGGGTTCGGGTTCGGCACCCACGATCGAAAGCGGCGGCTTGCGCAACGCGGTCACTGCTTGGTCTCCACTACTTGCAATTCCGGCCTCGGTTCCTCGCGGCGTTTCAGCCAGATCGGAGCAAAAGGCGATTCCTGTTGAAGTTCGAGATGCCCCTCTTTCACCATTTCAAGAGAGGCCGAAAAGCTTGAGGCCAGCACGGTCGAACGCATCGAGGGCTCGACCAGATACTCGACCAGATACGAATCGAGCCGTGTCCAGTCTTGGCTCACGCCAACCAGGCGTTCAAGCTGCTCGCGGGCGTCCTTCAACGACCAGACCACGCGCTGCTTGACCGTATGGTGCGAGAGCGCCTTGGCTTGCCGCTGCCGCGCATACGCCGAAAGCAGGTCGTAAACCGTCGCGGTAAACTGCTGCGGCTCCAGCGGATCGGTTTCTTCCGGCATGCCGCGCATGAAGAATTCAATGCCGAGCTTGTCGCGGGTCATCAGGCCCGCGCCGGCGCGGCGGATCGCCTCCAAATGCTGGAGACGCGCCGCGAGATCGGCGGCGAGATCGGCGGCGGAAGGCTCCTCGGGTGCCGCCGCTTCCGGCAGCAGGAGCCGCGACTTCAGATAGGCGAGCCAGGCCGCCATCACGAGATAGTCGGCGGCGACCTCGATCCGGAGGTCGCGGGCGCGCCGGATGAATTCGAGATACTGCTCGGCGAGCGCAAGAATGGAGATCCGGGCGAGGTCGACCTTCTGCGTGCGGGCGAGCATCAGCAAAAGGTCAAGCGGACCCTCAAAGCCCGTCACGTCCACCACGAGCGTCGGCTCGTGGCTCGCGCGTTCCGCTTCAGGAAGTTCGAAGTCGCTGGTTTCCACGCTACTGATTCCGTCTCAAACCGTTTCGAGCATAGCGGAAAAGCGGCTCCAGGCCTCGGCAACATCCAGCGGTTTCGGCCCCGCCGCGATGCTATCCAAGGCTTTCTTCGCGCGCTCCGCGGGTTTGCCCTCCAGAAGCGGGCTGGATGCGGCCACCGCGCGCATTTCGTCCATCCTGCCGTTGCAGTGGAGCGCCAGATCGCACCCCGCCGCAAAAGCCGCTTTCGTATTCTCTCCGATAGCGCCGGAAAGCGCCTTCATCGAGACATCGTCGGTCATCAGCAGGCCGTCGAAACCGATGGAACCCCGAATGACTTCGCGGATCGCAGTCGGCGAGATCGTTGCCGGCAGCGCGGGATCGATCGCCTCGTAGATCACATGCGCCGTCATCGCGAGCGGCAGATCCGAAAGACGGCGGAACGGCTCGAAATCCGTGCGCTCCAGTTCGGCGCGGGAGGTGGAAACCTTCGGCAGTTCCAGATGACTGTCGGCCATGGCGCGGCCGTGCCCCGGAATATGCTTCGCGACCGGCAAAACCCCGCCCGCCAGCAGACCGTCCGCTGCGGCTCGCGCGAGCGCCGCGACTTCGGCGGGATCGTTGCCGTATGCGCGGTTCCCGATGACGTCGTGCGCGCCCGGAAAGCGCAGGTCCGCGACCGGAAGGCAATCGACATTGATGCCGAGCGGGACGAGCTCATTCGCGATCAGCCGCGCGCCGAGTTCCACCGAGCTCCTGTTCTGCGAAAGGTTCGTAAGCCGCTCCGCGGCCGGGAAGTCCGGCCAGTGCGGAGGACCGAGCCGCTGCACGCGGCCGCCTTCCTGATCGATCAATACCGGGGCATCGGCACGGCCGACGATCTCCCGATAGCTTGCCGTCAATTCCGCGACCTGCGCGGGATTCTCAATGTTTCGCTTGAAGAGAATCAAGCCCCACGGGCAAGCCTCTGAGAAGAAGTGCTTTTCTTCGTCCGAGAGCTTCGTGGAGGCGCAGCCGGAAATGAAGGCGCGAATGGTCATGCGGCGGGGTAAGCGCCCCCGCCTGCCGGGTCAAGAACGAGCCGAAAACTAGCTGTTGGTTATCGCGTCTGGACGATGCAGCCCGCGCCCTGGGTCTTCAAATTCTGGCAGAGCGCATTGGCCTGATCGCGGCCCATGGGCCCGACCATGGCACGATAGAAGGTGCCGCGATCGCCAAGATCGACCTTGCGGATGTCGGCGGACCGGTTGGCGAAGAGCGAACCGTACTGGCTCTTCAACTGCTCCCACGCCGAGCGCGCCTCGTCCGGCGTCTTATGCGAAGCAACCTGCACGACGTAGTTCCCCGAAGCGGGTGCCGCCTGCTGCTGGGGCGCAGGCGTCGGGCCGAGGGAAGCCACGTTGCGGTTCGCCTGCGGCACGTTCGAGTTCGGGCGAATCTGCGGCGGGACCGGCGTCTCGGGTTCAGGATTGGCCTGCAACTGCAAGGGGCCGTTGTGCTGCGGCTGCGCGAAGCTGCCGTCGGAACGCAGCGGAATGGTCTTCACGCGCTTGGGCTGCTGGTCGATGAGGTTCTGCTGCACCTGCGGCGCCTGTTGCGGCGGCACGGGCTGCTGCGGCGCTTGCGGTTGCTGCTGCAACGGCGGCGCAAAGGCGGGATTGTTCTTCTGCTGTACCGGCGGCGCCTGCGGAGGCTGCCGCGTCAGGTCGGCCGGCGCTTCCTCGCGCCGCAAGACCTGCGTGGGATCCGCGCCACCCGATACGCGATCCTGGATCGGCTTGTTGCTCGGCGACACTGCCGTCTGCGGCGTATTCTGCGGCTCCACCTTCACCGGCACGGGCGACTTGGTGATAACCGCGGCGCGCGGCGGCGTGTTGAAAATCGTGCGGTAGGCGAAGACGCCAAGGAAAGCGACCGCGATCAGGCTCGCGAACAGAATGGCCGCCACCAGCCAGAAGCCCCAGCCGCGGCGGGGACGCTGGACGTCGTCGTAGATGTCCTCGGCATGATCCGGCAGGTAGGCGTCATCGTCGTATTGCGGATCGTAATCGTTCTCGTAGCCGCGCTGATGATCGTCCTGATACGAAGCGGGCTGCGGACGGCCGCGCGTATGGCGCGGTGTTTCTTCGGGCGCGTAACGGTCGCTTTGCGGCTCCGGGCGGCGGGAACGCGGCTCGACCGGCGCAGCCGGCCGGGTCATCCGCGCCAGCGCTTCGGCGTGGGTTTCGCGCGTGCGCGGCGGGCGCACGGCATACTGATCGTTGGCATCCCGGCCATGAGGCCGCGCATGATCTTCATAACCGCGAGCGGCGCCGTTGCTGCGGGCCTGGGGCGCGGCCGGAGCCGCTGCCGGACGAAACGCGGGAGTGGTAGCGGGCCGCGCGTCTGTACGCGCGGCGGGGACGCGCGCGGGCTGCGGCTGGACATTCCGTTGAAGAGGCTGCTGGCGCAGGGTCGTGCCGGCCTCCGGCGCGGCGCGGCGCGGAGCCTGACCCGCGCCATTCACATGCGGGCTGCTGCCGTTGGCCGGACGTTCGGCTCGGGCGGGCGCCACCGGCGCGTGGGTCGCGCCATTGCCACCGGCAGCCACGCGGCGCGGCTGCACGGCATCGAATTCCCTGAAGGGGTCTTCCTGTCCGATCAGACGGGCGAGCTCGGCGAGCGGGTCTTCGCCACGGCGCGGACGCAAGCCGACCCCAGCCGCTTGCGGCTGCGGCTGTTGCGAAGGTCCGAGGCCCCGTGAGGGCCGGTAGATGGGATGCTCCCCCATTTTTTCCCGATCGTTCCTCAAAGTCCGCGCAACGCTCATGCTAACACTCCGCGCGGAGGGCCGTTAACGCATTTCTTCGGCCGCTCTGACACCCAATATGGCCAAACCTGAGGCCAAAACCCCGACCAAGCCACTGACGAGGCTTAAACGGGACATGGTGAACTTAGGGTTATCTTCGATAATGAAGCGTAAATGAGGCGCGTCTTTGCCCTTGTTCCATAGGGAATGGAAGCTGCTGGCGAGGTCGTAGAGGTAGAAGGCGACCCGATGGGGTTCGTGAAATTCCGCCGCCGCCTCGACGAGCCGTGGCCATTGGGCAAGTTTTTTCACCAAGCCCAGTTCCGCCTCGTCGGTGAGCAGGCCGAGGTCGGCCGCGGCCAGAGACGCCGGATCGGTGGCAAGCGAAGGCATCGCCTCCTTCGCATTGCGGAAGACCGACCTGCCGCGGGCATGCGCGTACTGGACGTAAAACACGGGGTTATCGCGCGACTGCTCGATGACTTTCGCAAGATCGAAGTCGAGCTGCGCGTCGTTCTTCCGGAACAGCATCATGAAGCGCACCGGATCGACGCCGACTTCGTCGACGACCTCCCGCAGCGTGACGAAATCGCCCGCCCGCTTCGACATCTTCACCGGCTCGCCGGCACGAAGTAGCCGCACGAGTTGGCACAGCTTCACGTCGAGCGCGACCTTGCCCGCGCCCAGCGCGCTCACCGCCGCGTTCATGCGCTTCACATAGCCGCCGTGATCGGCGCCCCAGACGTCGATCAGGGTCTTGAAGCCGCGCTCGATCTTGTCGCGGTGATAGGCCATGTCGGCAGCGAAATAAGTGTAGCTGCCATCGGACTTCATCAGCGGGCGATCGACGTCGTCGCCGAAGGCGGTGGCTCGGAACAGGGTCTGCTCGCGGTCTTCCCAGTCGTCGACCGGCGCGCCTTTCGGCGGCGGCAGACGACCTTCGTAGATATGGCCGGCCCGGCGGAGAAATTCGACGGTTTCGGCGACCTCGTCCTTGCCACCGGCCGTCAGCGAGCGCTCCGAGAAAAAGACCTCGTGGCGGATTTCGAGCGCGGCGAGATCCTCGCGGATCCTGTCCATCATCATGTCGATGGCGGCCTGCCGCACGATCGGCAGCCAATCGCTGTCGGGTTTCTGCAACAGCGCGCGGCCATGCTGCTCGGCAAGCGCCTGCCCCACCGGGACCAGATAGTCGCCCGGATAGAGCCCTTCGGGAA
This sequence comes from uncultured Hyphomicrobiales bacterium, assembly GCA_964575175.1. GTDB lineage: Bacteria > Pseudomonadota > Alphaproteobacteria > Rhizobiales > Xanthobacteraceae. Next base: position 45,005 of record CAZNPX010000013.1, read on the forward strand.
TTCCGCCGATGTCGTCGCCGAGCGCCTCGCGGTAGCGCAGGAAAGCCGAGCGCGCGAGCACGTCGACCTGCGCGCCGGCATCGTTGATGTAATATTCGCGCGTGACGTCGTAACCGGCGAAGGCCAGCAGGTTCGAGAGCGCATCGCCGAACACCGCGCCGCGTCCGTGACCGACATGCATCGGCCCGGTCGGGTTCGCGGAAACATACTCCACGTTCACCTTCTCGCCGCGCCCCGCCCCGGTGCGCCCGAAATTGGGTCCCGCCTCGATCGCGGCGCGCAGCACTTCGAGCCAGAACGCGTTTTCGAGCGTCAGGTTGATGAAGCCGGGCCCGGCGACATCGACCTTGGCGACATGCGGCGCGCCCCTGAGCCTGGCTGCGAGCTTTTCCGCAATGTCGCGCGGCTTCTGTTTCGCGTCTTTCGCAAGCACCATCGCGGCATTGGTGGCCAGATCGCCGTGGGTTTCGTCCTTCGGCGGCTCGACCACCACGCGGCCGAAATCGAGGCCGGCGGGAATGGAGCCTTCCTTGGCGAGCGCGTTCAGCGCTTCATGCACATGGCCGAGATAGATCGAAAAGACGTTCATTTTGCTTTATTTTCGCGAAGGCGCGGGGCCTAACGCAGATCGGGAGTCGAGTCAAAATAGCGCCGGTGCGCCTCGATGGCGAAACGGTCGGTCATCCCCGCGATGAAATCCGCGATCTGGCGCACGAGGCTCACCTCGTCGCTCGCGATCCGCTCCGCGCCCATATCGCCTGGATAGGCCAGATAATGCGCGAAGAGATCGCGCACGATGCTCTCGGCATCGGACATGATCCGCATCACGCGCTCTTCCCGGTACATGCGCGGCGTGAGGAAAGCCTTGATCTGGCGATCCGCCTCTTCGCCTTCCAGGGATAAGCGGATCACGGGGTCGCGGGCATGGCGAATGTCGTCGGCGGAGTGTGGCGCGAGCGCCCCGATGCGGCGCTCCGACTCCTTCAGCGCATCGTCGATCAGGGCGGCGATCAGGCGCCGGATGACTTCCCCCGCAAGCCGCGACGGCGGCGCCACCGGATAGAGCTTCCTCACTTCCGCGAAGATGCCGCCGACCAGTACAAGCGGCTTGAGGTCAACGATATCGAACAGTCCCGCCCGCATCGCGTCGTCGAGATCGTGGGCGTCGTAGGCGATGTCATCGGAAATCGCGGCGACCTGCGCCTCGGCGCTGGCGAAGGTCCAGTATTCGAGATCCCATTCGTCGCGTTGTTCGGCGAAAGCGAGCGGCAGCCCCTCGTCTTCGTAACGGCCGATGGCGGAACCGTTCTCGTCCGTGAGCGGCCCATTGTGCTTGGCAATGCCTTCGAGCGCTTCCCAGGTCAGGTTCAGGCCATCGAAGCTCGCGTAGCGGTGCTCGAGCCTGGTCACGACGCGAAGGCTCTGCGCGTTGTGGTCGAAGCCGCCGTAATCCGTCATGCAATGATCGAGCGCGCGCTCGCCGGCGTGTCCGAAGGGCGGATGGCCGAGATCGTGCGAGAGCGCCAAAGCTTCCGCGAGATCCTCGTCGAGCCCCAGCGACCGCGCCAGCGCGCGCGCGATCTGGCTCACTTCCAGCGTATGCGTGAGCCGCGTCCGAAAATGGTCGCCTTCGTGGGAGACGAAGACCTGCGTCTTGTGCTTGAGGCGCCGGAAGGCCGTGGAATGGATGATGCGGTCGCAATCACGCCGGAAGTCGCTGCGGCGCGGACTCGGCGCTTCCGGAAAGCGCCTCCCGCGCGAGCGCGCGGGGTCGGCCGCCCACTCCGCTCTCGGCGTAAATACCGACACCGCCACGAGATTTTGCCCCTGAATTGACTTCGCCGCCCGTGTCCTTACCTATAGACCGTAACGCTTTGGTTTGCCGAGAGGAAACCGCGCCAATGGACGCAAGCACCGTCATCGTCACCGAAAGCGCGATCCGCAAGATCGCGACCATCCTCGGCTCCGAAAAGGAGCCCGCGGTACTTCGCGTGAGCGTCGAGGGGGGCGGCTGTTCGGGCTTCCAGTATAAGTTCGATATCCAGCGCACCGCGGAAGCCGAAGATACCGTGATCGCCCGCGACGGCGCGACCGTCGTGATCGATCCCGTATCGCTTCAGTACCTCGCCGGATCGCGGATCGATTACGCCGATGAACTGATCGGCGCCGCCTTCAAGATCGACAATCCGAACGCGACCGCGTCCTGCGGCTGCGGCACCAGCTTTGCGCTCTGAACAAGCGCGGCCTGCATGCGGATCGCGAGCTGGAACGTCAATTCCATCAAGGCGCATCTCGGCGCGGTCACGTCCTGGCTCAAGGAACGCGAGCCGGATGTGGTCTGCCTTCAGGAACTGAAGTGCGTGGACGAGGCGTTTCCCAGAAGCGAGATCGAGGATCTCGGCTATAACGTCGCCGTGCACGGCCAGAAGACCTACAACGGCGTCGCCATCCTTTCCAAGCATCCGATCGACGAAGCCCGACCCCGGCTGCCCGGTGACGACGAAGACGCGCACGCGCGCTACATCGAGGCGACGATTTCGACCCAGGACGGCGCGGTGCGCGTGGCCTCGATCTATCTGCCGAACGGCAATCCGGTCGGCACCGACAAATTCAACTACAAGCTCGCCTGGATGAACCGCCTCACCGCGCATGCGAGCGACCTGCTGAAGCTAGAGGAACCCCTCGTGCTGGCGGGTGACTACAACGTGATCCCGACCGCGCTCGACGCCGAGTTTCCCGAGAAGTGGACCGACGACGCGCTCTATCAGCCGGAGTCACGCGAGAAGTTCCGCACGCTGACTTCGCTCGGCTTCACCGATGCCCTGCGCGCCACCCATGACGGCAAGGGCCTCTACACGTTCTGGGATTATCAGGCCGGTGCGTTCCAGAAGAACAACGGCATCCGCATCGATCACCTTCTGCTGTCGCCGCAGGCGGCAGACCGGCTGCAATCGGTCGGCATCGACAAGAAAGTCCGCGCGGCCGAGAAACCGTCGGACCATGTTCCGATCTATGCGGATTTCCGTTTCGCAACGCGGTAGAGATTGTTCCGCACAGCAGTAATTTGTTCCGAACGCTTGCCTACGCTACGGAATGCTCCTTCAATGCCTCGCGCGCTCGCCAAAAAAAAAAAAATAATCGCGCGTGAGGGGAAATATCAGTGAAGGAAAAGTCGGCGGGCGTGCCGAACGAGACGCCGCGCAAACACATCGGCGACGCCGCCCCCGTCATGATGCCCGACGAACTCGTGGCGCGTGAAACGCGCGGGCTCGCGCGCATCATTCTGATCCTCTGCGCGATCGCAGTTCCCCTGCTCGCAATGAACCAGTTGCTCAACCTGCATTTCTTTGCCGGCATCGTACTGATCGACGCGCGCTACCTGTTTATCCTCGCCGCGCTGCTGTTGCCCCTCATCTTCATTTCAATTCCCGCGAGCGGCGCTTCCGCGCAAGCGAATCCGCCATGGTATGACTGGATTTGCGCGGCCACTGTCTTCGGCGTCCTGATCTGGTTCGCCGTCAACGCCGAGCGTGGCCTCTCGGAAGGCTGGGAATACAGTTCTCCGTCAACCGCGAAAGTTCTCTCCGGCATTCTCTGCATTCTCGTTCTGGAAGCGCTGCGACGCACGAGCGGCTGGCCTATGACGATTATCGTCGGCACACTCGCACTCTATCCGATTGTCGCGCACGTCATTCCGAACCCGCTGCGCGGCTTCAATCACACCTTCGCGAACACAATCGCCTATCACGTCGCAAGCTCCGAATCGCTGTTTGGCATTCCGATGCGGGCCTTCGCGGAAATCGTCATCGGCTTTATCGTTTTCGGCCTTGCACTCAATCACACCGGCGGCGGCAAGTTCTTCAATGACCTCGCCTTTGCACTCGTTGGTCGCATGCGTGGGGGCGCGGCGCAGGTCGGCATCATCTCGAGCGGCTTGCAGGGATCGATCTCCGGCAGCGTGATCTCGAATGTCATCAGTTCAGGCGTCGTCACCATTCCCGCGATGAAGCGTACGGGGTTCCGCTCGGACTATGCCGGCGCCGTCGAAGCCGTCGCATCCACCGGCGCGGTGCTGATGCCGCCCGTCATGGGCTCGACCGCATTCGTAATGGCTTCGTTCCTAGGCATGAGTTACGCAAACATCGCGCTCGCAGCGGCGATCCCTGCACTGCTTTTTTACGTCGCGCTTGTGGTGCAGGTCGATGCCTATTCCGCTCGGCTCGGCTTGCGCGGCCTTAAATCCAGCGAACTGCCGAGGCTCGGCGATGTGATGAGAGAGGGCTGGTTCTACATTCCGGTCTTCGCGCTTCTGATCGTGCTTCTCGTTTTCCTGCAGGACGAAGCCCTTGCTCCCTTCTACGCAACCGCCCTTCTGATCGCGATTAATCAAACGCTTCCCAAGCATAGAATGTCGTGGAAGCAGCTCGGCGACCTTGCAGTGTCCATTTCCCGCGGTCTTGCTGAACTCGTTGCGATCCTGATGGCGGTCGGCTTCATCATCGGCGCGCTATCCATGACCGGGCTTGCCGGTACGCTTGCGAACGATCTTGTCTATCTCGCCGGCGGCGCGCCGCTCGTCCTTCTGGTTATGGGCGCAATCACGAGTTTCATCTTCGGCATGGGGATGACGGTCACGGCATGCTACATATTTCTCGCCATCGTACTTGCGCCGCCGCTCGTGAAAGCGGGTCTCGATCCGCTCGCGGTGCATCTCTTCATCATGTACTGGGGCATGGTATCTTTCATCACGCCGCCGGTCGCACTCGCGACATTCGCGGCAGCTCCGCTTGCCGGCGTGTCGGCAATGCGTATCGGCCTGCAATCGGTCCGCCTGGGCACCGCGATCTATCTTGTGCCGTTCTGCTTCGTGCTGAATCCCGCGCTGCTGTTCAAAGGCGATCCGCTTATGGTCACGGTTTCGATTACCGCGGCCTTTATTGGCATCGTGCCGCTTTCGGCTGCCCTGCAAGGTTATGTGCTCGGCATCGGGCTGATACCGAACAATCCGTCCGGATGGTTTTCGCGCCTCCTGCTGATCGCAGGCGGCTTGTTGCTCGCAGCGCCGGTGCCGCGCCTGACCGGCCTACCGTTCGCAACCAATCTCGCCCTCGCCACGGCATTGATCGCCGCCGGACTGTTTGTACTTTCCGTTATCGTCAGAAAATCAGAACAAGGGAGAACTACGCCATGAAACTGAGAACATTACTCGCTGCGGCCGGTCTCGCCGCAGTCGTGCTCGCGCCAGCCGTATCGCAAACCGGTGGCAAACTACCCGAAACCATCACCTGGACCGCCTATGATGTCGGCTCCGGCGGCTACAATCAGGCGGTCGCGATCGGCAACGCGCTGAAGAACAAGCTCGGCGTCAACTTGCGCGTATTACCGGGCAAGAACGACGTTTCGCGCACCGTGCCGCTTCGTGATGGCCAAGTGCAATTCTCGGCGAACGGTGTCGGCGGCAGCTACATGGCGCAAGAAGGACTCTATGAGTTCGGCGCGAAGGATTGGGGTCCGCAGCCCGTGCGCGCGTTGCTGCTGAACAACTCCGACGCACTCCTGACAATCGTCACCGCGAAGGACGCCAACATCAAGACCATGGGTGATCTGAAGGGCAAGCGCGTGGCGTGGGTCGTCGGCGCCCCTGCGCTGAACCAGAACATCACCGCGCTGCTCGGTTCCGCAAACCTGACATGGAACGACGTCAAGCGGGTCGAGTTCGGCGGCTTCGGTGCCGCGATGGACGGCATCGTCGCAAACCAGGTCGATGCCGCTTTCGCGTCCACGATCTCCGGTCAGGCATTCAAGATCGCATCCTCACCGCGAGGCATCCAGTATCCAGTCGTTCCGCATGGCGACAAGGAAGCCTGGGCGCGGCTGAAGAAGATCGCGCCGTTCTACGTGCCGCAATGGGGCGCTGAAGGTGCGGACCTTTCCGCCACCAATCGCGTTGAAGGCGCGACCTATCCCTATCCTGTGCTGATGAGCATGGCGAACGCGAGCGACGATCTCGTCTACAACATGACCAAGGCGATGGTTGAGTTGTTCTCCGAGTACAAGGATAACGCGCCGGGCAATGTCGGCTGGGACATCAAGCGTCAGATGTTCGCGTGGGCGATCCCGATGCATGACGGCGCGATCAAGTATTTCAAGGAGCAGAAACTCTGGACCGATGAGCACCAGAAGCACAACGATGCTCTTGTTGCCCGCCAGAAGGTGCTTGCCGACGCCTGGAGCGCCTACAAAGGGAAAGCGCCGAGCGACGAAAAGGAGTTCATCCAGGGCTGGATGAAGGCGCGTGCCGCCGCGCTCACCGCGGCCAAGATGGATGTCGTCGTCGAAAGCTGGTGATCGGCGTCCGACAAAAAAGAACGCGGCGCCAAATCCGGCGCCGCGTTTTTCTTTTCAGCTATCTTCGTGTTTAGCGGTTCGCGCGCAAATGCTGCTCGAGATAGCTGCGCGCGACAATCCGGTCGTCCTGCGACGTTTCCCGCACCGCTTCGTCATAGGCCTTCTGAATCCATTCGTCGCCCTGCGGGCTCGCAGCGTCGGCCGCAAGCGTCAGCCACATCAGGCCGCGCGCGGCCTGCTTCGGCACGCCCTCGCCGTGAACCATCATCTGGCCCAGAAGCGCCTGCGCCCGGTACTGCCCCTTGTTCGCAGCCGAATAGAGCCAGCGCGCGGCGGTGCGCGGGTCTTTCTGCGCGCCGCGGCCGTCGAGATAGAGCCTCGCCAGGTGATACTGCGCGTCGGCGTCGCCGAAATAGGTCGCCGCGTAGCGGAAGAGCTGTAGCGCGCGGCGCGGGTCCGACTTCACGTCCGAGTTCGGAATCCCGTCGAGATGGTAGTTGCCGAGCGCCACGAAGGCGTTCGCAACGAAACGCGCCTGCGGCAGAAACGGCGATGTCTCCGCATTCTTCGACGCGACCTGGCTGAAATATTGGTACGCCTTGAACGGATCGGCTTTCACGCCGTCGCCGTCCGCATAAATGCGGCCGAGCTTCCATTGTGCCGCGGGATGACCGTTCTCCGCGGCGTATTGCAGAGCCGTAAGGCCCTTGGTCCGGTCGCCGGCGATGTAAGCCTGCGTACCGGACTTGAAGGCGTCGAGAATCTCCGTCGGCTTTGCAGGCGCGGAGGAACGCTCCTTCTGAGGATCAAGCGCAGTCGCGCTGCCCGCGCAGGTCAAGACCAGCGCGGCCACAGCACTCGTGCGAATGAACTCAGATATCTGCATAAGTCTTGTCCTCGACGCCGCCGCCGGGATGGGTGACTGCGCCGTCGCGCGCATTGCCGACCTGCTGCGCGTACTTCCACAAGTATCCCGACTTCGAAGCATTCTCGCGCGGCTTCCAGGCTTTTTTTCGTTCGGCCAGCTCGGCGTCCGACAATTTTACGTCGAGCTTTCCCGAAACCGCGTCGAGTTCGATGATGTCGCCGTCCTTGAGCAAGCCGATCGGGCCGCCGATCGCAGCTTCCGGGCCGACATGGCCCACGCAGAAGCCACGCGTTGCGCCCGAAAAGCGGCCGTCGGTGATGAGCGCCACTTTTCCGCCCATACCTTGTCCGTAGAGCGCCGCAGTCGTGGCGAGCATCTCGCGCATGCCGGGTCCGCCCCTGGGGCCTTCGTAGCGGATGACGAGAACATCGCCTTCGTTGTACTTGCGATTCTTCACCGCATCGAAACAGGCTTCTTCGCCGTCGAAGCAGCGCGCCGGACCCGTGAATTTCAGCATGGACTGCTCCATGCCGGCGATCTTCACGATCGCGCCTTCCGGCGCGAGGTTGCCTTTCAGGCCGACGACGCCGCCGGTGACCGTGATAGGCTTGTTCGCCGGATAGACGACGTCCTGATCCGGATTCCACTTCACCTTCGCGAGGTTCTCCGCGATGGTGCGGCCGGTGACGGTGAGGCAGTCGCCGTGCAGATAGCCGTGGTCGAGCAGCGTCTTCATGATCATCGGGATGCCGCCGACCTCGAAGAGGTCCTTCGCCACGTACTTACCGCCCGGCTTCAGGTCGGACATGTAGGGCGTCTTCTTCATGATCTCGGCGACGTCGAAGAGATCGAACTTGATGCCGCATTCGTGCGCGATGGCGGGAAGATGCAGCGCGCCGTTGGTGGAGCCGCCGGTCGCGGCGACAACGGCAGCGGCATTCTCCAGCGCCTTGAGCGTGACGATGTCGCGCGGGCGGATACGGCGCTGGATCAATTCCATGATCTTTTCGCCGGCCATGGTGCAGAACTGGTCGCGGATTTCGTAGGGCGCCGGCGCGCCGGCCGAGTACGGCAGCGCGAGACCGATGGCTTCGGAAACCGTGGCCATGGTGTTCGCAGTGAACTGCGCGCCGCAGGCGCCGGCCGACGGACAAGCGACCTGCTCGATTTCGTCGAGGTCCTCATCGGTCATCGCGCCGACCGAGTGCTTGCCGACCGCTTCGAACATGTCCTGCACGGTGACGGTCTGGCCGCGGAATTTCCCCGGAAGGATCGAGCCGCCATAGATGAAGATCGAAGGCACGTTCAGACGGCACATCGCCATCATCATGCCGGGAAGAGACTTGTCGCAGCCCGCAAGGCCGATCAGCGCGTCATAGGCATGGCCGCGCATGGTGAGTTCGACGGTGTCGGCAATCGCTTCGCGCGACGGCAGCGAAGCGCGCATGCCGGCGTGGCCCATGGCGATGCCGTCAGTGACGGTAATCGTGCAGAACTCGCGCGGAGTACCGCCGGCGGCGGCGACACCCTTCTTCGCGGCCTGCGCCTGGCGCATTAGCGCGATGTTGCACGGCGCGGCCTCGTTCCAGCAGCTCGCCACGCCGACGAACGGCTGGTGGATCTGCTGCTTGGTCAGGCCCATGGCGTAATAGTACGAGCGATGCGGCGCGCGCTCCGGGCCCTCCGTGACGTAACGGCTGGGCAGCTTCGATTTGTCGAAAGTCTTGGCGTCCATTGTTTATTTGCCTCGACCGCACCACCGCACAGGCAGACTCGCCTGCACCCCCACAGCACGGCTCTTGATGGTTCGAAATTGGTGCCGTTTATGGCGCCATCGCGGCGCATAACACACGGCGGGGGTTCGCCGTGACGATACAGCGAAGGTGTGGCTAAACCGCCACATAGCGACTCGACGGTAACGCAGTGCACAACGGTCGTAAGGGCAATCTCGCATGGGCAAAACGCAGCAACTGAAGCCGGCCTTCTTTGCCCGCAGCGTTCACCACGTTGCGCCCGAGCTGATCGGTGCGACGTTGCTGGTTGACGGGATCGGCGGCACGATCGTCGAGGTCGAGGCCTACCATCATACCGATCCGGCCGCGCACTCCTTTGGCGGGATGACCGCGCGCAATGCCGTGATGTTCGGGCCGCCCGGCCACGCCTACGTCTATCGGTCCTACGGCATCCACTGGTGCCTGAACTTCATCTGCGAGCCCGAGGGCTCCGCAAGCGGAATACTGATCCGCGCGCTCGAACCCGGCGAAGGGCTAGCCGCCATGCGCCGCCGCCGTGGCCTCAAGGACGAGCGGCTCCTGTGCTCCGGGCCCGGCCGTCTCGGCGAGGCGCTCGGAATCACGCGCGACAAGCACAACGGCGCCCGCCTCGACCGAAAGCCGTTTCAGGTATTTGCGAGAGAAAGCGCGCCCGAACTGGTCGCCGGGCCGCGGATCGGCATTTCGAAGGCCGCGGACCTGCCGTGGCGCTACGGGATGAAGGGATCGCGATTCGTGAGCAGGCGGTTTGCCTAACCCTGCATCGCGTCGCGCACCTGGGCGGTGTCGAAATACTCGTAATATTCGATGATCTTGCCGTTCTTCATGCGGAAGGAGTCCGCTTTCGGGGTCCAGACCACCGTGCCGGTTTTCTTCGCACGCCAGCTACAGCGCCCGAGCATGACCACGCGGTCGCCCTGGGCCACGAAATTCTCCGTGCGGAATTCGATCATGTCCCAGTCGAGCGCGAGGCCGGCGAAGTACCGCGCCAGCGCGTTCACGTCGTCATAGGTGGTCATGTAGGGCACGCTGCGCAGGTTCTGGGCGAGCGAGCCGAAATCTATCGCATCAGCACAAATGCCGATCCAATGCGCGACGCTCTTGCCTTTGGTCTCGTGCCAAAGGCGATACGCCTCTTTCAGAATCGCGACGTTGCGTGCCTCCTCGGACATCCCCCACCTCCGAGTCACGATGGAACTTTAGCAGAGAAAATGGGGGAGTCATCCGGACGGCGGCCATCAGGCACTAAACTTTCGGTGTCTCAGGCGGCGCCCTTCAACCGCTCGAGCGCTTCCAGGATTTTCGCCTTGCGCTCTTCCGCATCGCGGCGGCGCTCTTTCTCCAGCTCGAGAATTTCCTCGGGCGCGCGCGCCACGAAGTCCTTGTTTTCCAGCTTCTTGTCCACCCGCTGGATGTCGGCGTCGCATTTCGCGATCTCCTTCTGGAGACGCGCGCGCTCGGCATCGAGGTCCACAACGCCGGCGAGTGGAAGCGCTGCAACTTCGCCTCGCACGAGCAATTGCACCGAGCCCTTGGGCGGGGCGTCGGCGAAAGTGATCTCGGATAGCCGGGCGAGCCGCTTCAGGGCTTCCATCCAGCGCTCCGCTCGCGCCTTCGTATCGGTGCCGGCGATAAGTTGGAGCGGTATCTGCGTGCCGCCTGCGATGTTCATTTCCATCCGCACCGAGCGGATCGCGGTAATCAGGTCCACGACCCAGCCGATTTCGCTTTCGGCTTTCGCGTCTTCGAGGCCGGACAGGCTGGGCCATTGTGCGAGCGCGAGCATGGATGGCCGGGCCGCGCCCTCCTCGCCTTTCACGCGCCACAGCTCTTCGGTGATGAAGGGCATGAAGGGGTGCAGGAGCTTGATGATCTCGTCGAGCACGAAAGCGGCGGTCGCCTGCGTCTCGGCTTTCGCCGCGCCGTCGGCGCCGGTAAGCAACGGCTTCGACAACTCTACATACCAGTCGCAGAAGATCGACCAGACGAAGCGGTAGGCGGCGCCGGCGGCTTCGTTGAACTTGTAGGCCTCGATCGCCTCGGTCACTTCGCGGACGGCCTTTTCGGCCTCGCTCAGGATCCAGCGGTTCAGCGTCTCCTTCGCGGATTTCGGGTCGAACGAGGCGTCGCGCTTCGCGCCGTTCATTTCCGCGAAACGCGCGGCGTTCCAGATCTTGGTCGCGAAGTTGCGGTAACCCTCGACGCGCGAAGTGGCGAGCTTGATGTCGCGGCCCTGCGCCGCCATCGCGGCGAGCGTGAAGCGCAGCGCATCCGCGCCGTACTGGTCGATGAGTTCGAGGGGGTCCATGACGTTCCCCTTCGACTTCGACATTTTCGCGCCCTTCTCGTCGCGGACGAGCGCATGGATATAGACGTCCTTGAACGGCACTTCCTTCATGAAGTGCAGCCCCATCATCATCATGCGGGCGACCCAGAAGAAGATGATGTCGAAGCCGGTGACGAGCACCGTCGTCGGATAGAAGCGCTTGAGTTCCGCCGTTTCATCCGGCCAGCCCAGCGTCGAGAATGGCCAGAGCGCCGACGAAAACCATGTGTCGAGCACGTCTTCGTCGCGGGTCAGCATTTCGTCCTTGCCGTAATGCTGTTTCGCCTCGGCCTTCGCCTCGGCCTCGCTCAGCGCGACAAAGACCTTGCCGTCCGGCCCATACCACGCCGGAATCTGATGGCCCCACCAGAGCTGGCGCGAGATGCACCAGGGCTGAATATTTTCGAGCCAGTCGAAATAGGTCTTTTCCCAGTTCTTCGGCACGAAGGTCGTGCGGCCATCGCGCACCGCTTTAAGCGGCTCCTGCGCCATGGTCTTGGCATCGACGTACCATTGGTCGGTCAGATAGGGTTCGATCACCACGTTCGAACGGTCGCCGTGCGGCACCATGTGAACGTTCGGCTCGATCTTCACCATCAACTCGCGCGCTTCGAGCATTTCAATGATGGCTTTGCGCGCCTTGAAGCGATCCTGCCCGTCGAGCGCAAGCACCTCGTCGAGATCAGCGCCGCCGGGGCCTGTCGTGAAGTCTTCGTTGTTGCGGAGCGCGAGCTTTGCTTCAACGGTGAAGATGTTGATCAGCGGCAGCTCATGCCGCTTGCCGACCTCAAAGTCATTGAAGTCGTGCGCCGGCGTAATCTTCACCGCGCCCGAGCCCTTCTCCGGATCGGAATACTCGTCGGCGACGATCGGAATTTTCCGGCCGACCAACGGCAGGATCACATTCTTGCCGACAAGGCCCTTGTAGCGCTCGTCATCGGGATGCACGGCGACTGCCGTGTCGCCGAGCATGGTCTCAGGGCGCGTGGTCGCGACGACGATGAATTCGTCGGAATTCTCGATCGGATACTTGATATGCCAGAG
>CAZNPX010000014.1:0-53429 GCA_964575175.1 uncultured Hyphomicrobiales bacterium
CGCGCGCTCTGCTGGAGGCCGCGTATGACCGCCCGCGCCGAAGGTGGCGTCGATGTATTTTCCGCCGTCTTTGGGTTTGAGGGAGGAAACGACCTCCCGGAGCATCACAGGAAGATGGCGAGCCGGTCCGCCAGCAGGGCCCGTTTCCGGGCCGCTGCGGCCCGCGATCATCCCGGTGCTCCGGAAGGTTTCCCTGAGGCGCCGAGCGCGCGCTTGAATGCGCGCACTTTCTCGGTCGCTTCCGTTAGATGCGTGCGGAAGCGCTCCGGCTCCCACATCTGAAACTTGTGCCCGAGGCCGACGAAGGTCACCGCGTCCGAAATCCGCGCATGTTCCTTCAGAACCTCGGTCAGCATGATGCGGCCTTCCGAATCCGGCTTCAGCGTTTCGCTCCTGCCGAACAGGGCCGCGGAGAATTCCTCGCGCTCCTCCGAAAACGGGGGATAGCGGTCGATCAACGATTCGATTTCCGCGATCAGCGCCGAGCCGCCCGCATCCACCGCCGGCCGGTCGAGCGCCGGATGACAGTGCAGCCCCTCGAATCCGTCGCGCGCAAGCACGGCACGGAAGGGTGCGGGAATGGAGACTCTGCCTTTGGCGTCCAGTCGCATCGTGAATGTCGACAGAAAACGGTTCATCGGAACACCGAACGCAACGACACCACCCGGCTCCAACGGCGCGCGTGACCGGGAGCAGCGAGAAGGGTTCTCGCCACCCCACCGGATCGGCTTCAGACCGGAGCGGGATGATTTGGGATAACATGGGACCCTATGGTCGTCAACGAAGACGGCGCGGCAAACAGCGAGAGGCCGCGCGAAAGCGCGGCTTCTCCACAGGCGATTAACGCGCTGTAAGGCTTAAGATTCGGTTTGCGCTGGGCGATCCGGCGGCGGTGTCCTCTTCGGGAACAGGAGCCGCTGGTAGAGCAGCCCCACCCCGACCAGCACAACGCCCAGCCCGACGAAGGAAAGCGCCTGATAGATGCCGGTCAGACCCGAAAGGTCGATGAAGAAGACCTTGGCGATGGTCGCGAGCATCACCGCGGCCGAAGCGAGCCGCACCGGCTTCGACTGCCGCACGATGCCGATCAGGAGCAGGAGCACCGAGAAGCCGAGCCACACCGCCGAGTAGGTATAGAGCTCCGCGTCCGAAGCGCCGAAACGATCGAGCCGCGGCCCCTGGTAGAGCACGCGCACCTGCAAGGTGAGATAGGCCAGCGCAAGCACGATGCAGGTGACGGCGGCGATGGTGCGGTAAACTTCGGCCCGCGTCCTTTGATAGACCGCGGCGAGAATGCCGACGAGGACTGCGGGCACGAGATAGCCGAGCGTCACCAGATTGACGTAGCGCCCCTCGCCCACCGATGAGCCCGTGAAAAACGGATTCTCGAACAGCAGCAGCCCGGCATAGATCGCGATGAAGGTCAGGATCGCCACGAGCCGCGCGCCGAGATCGTGCACGATGTTCTTCGTGACCGCATGGGTGCGCTCGAGCCCGATCGTCATCGCGATCCCGACGATCACATGCATCGCAAGCTCCGCGAGCGCCGCGGTGTCCCGGTAGATGTCGCCGCCGTTGATGTAGTGGCGGATCTGCAACGAGAAGAAGAGCGCGGTGAAGAGAATGGCGAGCGAGTCCGCGAAGCGCGACGGGAAATCGTCGGCGCGCCTGCGCAGCAGCCAGCCCGCCGCCCAGAACGAAAGCGCGGGCACGCCGTAACCCCATAGCAGCCAGTTGAAGATCGGCGTGGTGCCGAGATCGCTGCCGACGATGCGCGGATCGTAGGCGACGCGCGCAACCACGAGCGCGCAGGCCGCGGCCACGAACCAGCGCAGGAACGGCAGCGGCCGCTTGCTCTCCACATAGGCGATGCCGAGCGCCATCAGCGCCAGCGAAACCGTGAGCCAGCCTTTTTCCAGCGCGAAGGTAAGCGCAAGCGCAAGCGAAACGATCGCGCCCGCCGCGAAGATCGCGGCAGCCGACGCCGAGCCCGGCTTGGCCTCGCGTTTCGACAGCGCTTCGGTGGCATAGGCGTAGATCGCCGCGAGCGCGACGGCGACACCCGCAAACGGGATCGAACGCTCCCAGACACCGATGCGATAATAGAGCGCCGCCATGATCGCGATCGGCGCAATGACGGCGGACGCCGCCCACAGGATTGATTGCGTCGTGCTCCGGGTGCGCTCCTGCGCGAGAAAACCGGCCGCGCCGAACAGCACCGCGAGCGCGCTTCCAAGCCACAGATGCGAGCCGAAGGCCGCGCGCGGCAATTCCGGAATGTTTCCGGCGACCGGACCCGGCGCCGCAAGCGGGCTCTCGATGCGCACTTCCACCGCCCATTGCGCCAGCACGAGCGCGGCAAGAATGGCGGCGGCAGGCACCGCGCCGATCGCGGATTCCGCGCGCCAAGCGATCGCGATGGTTGCCACACAAAGAAGTGCGAAGGCATAGAGCGCCGCCGCTTCATGATTGCGCGCGACCACGAGGAACACCGCGGCGAGCAGATAGCCCGCAAGCGCGCCCGACGAGATGCCGTCGACTTTGCCGGATACGGCCGGTGGCCCGTACAGGAAGCCCGATACGATCAGCGCGGCCGCGAGCGCATACCCCGCGACGCCGTGGAAGACGTGCGGCATGAGCGCGTCGCGCGCGAAATCGTCGATGCCCGGAAGCATCCAGAACACGGCGAAAGCAACCGCGGTAATCGCGAGCCAGCGCCACAGCCGCGCGCGCGCAAGCGCGAAAGCCGCCGCCGTCACCACCGCGAGATAGATGTAAAGCGCCCAGTAGTTCGGCGCTTCGGAGGAGACGAGCGCGGGCGTGACGAAAGCGCCGACGAGACCGAGCCCGGCGAGCATCGGCCCATGCAGCAAGGCAGCGGCAAGCGTCGCGAGCGCAACGACGCCGAGCGCGATGAACGCCGCCGCGGGAGAAAGAAATCCGTAGAGCGCGTGGGCGGCATAGACCGTCGCGTAAGCCACGGTCGTGCCGGCGGCGGTCAGAATGCTCGGAATGTGCGCGCCCGGAACGCCCGCGACCTGCGAGGTGTTTTCCTTGCGCCGCAGCCATTCGCCGGCGCCCACGAGCGCGGCCGCGAGCAACGCGCCGAGGAAAATCCGCAGTCCGGGCCCGATCAGTCCCGCTTCGATCGAATAGCGGACGAGGAAGATGCCGCCGAGCGCCAGCGCAAGCCCGCCGACCCAGACGACCCAGCGCGTGCCGAACTGCTCCTCGAAGCTCTTGTCGCTTTTCGGCTTCGGCGGCACGGGCGGACGCGGCGGGCGTAGCGTCTGCGGTGCAACGTATTCGGCGGCAGGTGCGGCGGCCGGAGCGGCTGGCGTGGAAACCGGCGTCGTACCGAAGGCGGAGGGCTTTTCACTGACTGCTGGAGCGGGTGTCGCGGAGGCTGCCGCGGCGGGAGTGCGCGGCTCGCGCGGCGGGCGCGGTGCGGCCACGAAAGGCGACGGCGCTTCGATGCCGAGCTTCTTCTCGATCTCGCGCAGCCGCGCGTCGATCTGGCGAAGCTGGCCTCCCTGCGAGAGCGATTTGAAGAAGGCGATGATCGCCATCACCGGTATCGCCAGAACCAATACCGCCAAGAGCGCCCATTCCATCGGATTTCCCCTGCTTCTTCGGCCCGGCATGCTATCGCACGGCAAAGGCGAAGCGAAGCCGCCCCGCCCCCTTGTGCGAATCCGGCGGAAGTGGAATTGCCTCCGCGAAGGAAAGCGAATGAGTACCGCCGTGCAGAAGGACTTTGCGCCTGATTCCCGCTGCGTCAGCTCCGTCTCGCGCTCGCCCAACGTGAGCGAGCGCGCCTGCGCGCCGGACATTCTGCTGCTGCACTACACCGGCATGCCCACCGGCGAGAGCGCGCTGCAATGGCTCTGCAATCCGGAGAGCCGGGTTTCCTCGCATTACTTCGTCGACGAGGACGGCAGGATCACGCAACTCGTGCCCGAGCACCTGCGCGGCCACCATGCG
This sequence comes from uncultured Hyphomicrobiales bacterium, assembly GCA_964575175.1. GTDB lineage: Bacteria > Pseudomonadota > Alphaproteobacteria > Rhizobiales > Xanthobacteraceae. Next base: position 3,985 of record CAZNPX010000014.1, read on the forward strand.
GGCGTGTCGTCATGGGAAGGCACCACCGACATCAACTCCCGCTCGATCGGAATCGAGATCGTCAATCCGGGCCACGAGCACGGCTATCGCGATTTTCCCGACGAGCAGATCGAGGCGGTGATCGAGCTCTGCTTCGACATCGTCGCCCGCCACGGGATCCGGCCGACGCGCGTGCTCGCGCATTCCGACGTCGCCCCCACGCGCAAGCAGGACCCCGGCGAGAAGTTTCCGTGGGAGCCGCTTCACGAGGCCGGCGTCGGCCACTGGATCGCCCCGGTTTCGATCGGCGACGGCGCGCTCCTGCAACCCGGAGACAGCGGCCCGGCGGTCGCGGCGATGCAGGCCGCGCTCAAGGAATACGGCTACGGCGTCCCCACCGGCGGCGAATTCGACGAGCTGACCACGGCGGTCGTGACCGCTTTCCAGCGCCACTTCCGGCCCGGCCGCGTGGACGGCATCGCCGATCATTCGACGCTGCGCACGCTCGAGCGGCTGCTGACCTCGCGGCCGATCTGAGGCCGCAAGTTCCCGTTGCCGCACCCGGCGGGAACTCAGGAACCGCCGGAACGGCGGGCGGATTTCCGCCCCGCCGACAGATTATGGCCCCATTTACACTGGCATCTCAGGCGATCGATTACGGGGACAAGGAATCCACCCGAAATGAAGCTATCCCGCCTGGCGCTGCCTGCCGCAGCGCTCGCCGCCGTAATGGGCCTGCAAATCGCCATTGCGGAAGAGAACCCCGTTCGCCAGTTTCTGAACGACGAATTCAGCGGCCCGCAGGCGGCTGCCGCTGCCGACGACACCGCGCCCGCGCGCAATCAGGTTGCAAACGTCACCGAGACCGAACTGCCGGCGGACGCGAAGAAGAAGAACGCCGGCCCCTGGGCGGGCCTCGTGCCTTCGCTTGCTCCGACCACGCCGCGTACCCATTCGCGGATTCCCGGACCGGATGCCGGACCGATCCTCGCGCTGGTCGACAAGCATGCCGGCGCGAACGGCATTCCCGCCGCCTTCGCGCGCGCGATCGTCCGCATCGAAAGCAATTTCAATCCGCGCGCGACCGGCCGCCAGCGCGAAGTCGGCCTCATGCAGATCAAGTTCGAGACCGCGCGCGGCATCGGCTTCACCGGCACCCGCGAGGAGCTTTACGATCCCGACACCAACTTGCGCTGGGGCATGAAGTATCTCGCCATGGCCTGGAAGCTCGGCGGCTCCACCCCCTGCGGCGCGGTGCTGCGCTATCAGGCCGGACACGGCGCGACCCAGCCGACCGCCGCGTCGCGCGCCTATTGCGCGAAGGTGCAGTCGCACATGGCCTCGGCAAACTGAACGGCCCGATCCGTTCATGATAATCCGGCGCGGCTTGAAAGAGCCGCGCCATTTTTCTTGACCGCTCGCGCCCGCACGCCCATCTACAGGCGGTCAGTCGGCCGGGCAGCCGCGGCGCGATCCGCGTCGAGGAAAGTCCGGGCTCCACGGAGAGACGGTGCCGGATAACGTCCGGCGGGGGCGACCCCAGGGAAAGTGCCACAGAGAACAAACCGCCGGACCTTCGGGCCCGGTAAGGGTGAAAAGGTGCGGTAAGAGCGCACCGCGCCCCTGGCAACAGGAGCGGCATGGCAAACCCCACCGGGAGCAAAGCCAAATAGGGATGACGCGGCGCAAGCCAGTTCTTCTTCGAACGAGTCATCCGGGTTGGCTGCTCGAGGCGCTTGGCAACAAGCGTCCCAGAGGAATGGCTGCCGCGCGGGGGCAACCCCGCCATACAGAACCCGGCTTACAGGCCGGCTGATGCCTTGACTGAGAAGGCCCGGCGGGACGACCGCCGGGCCTTCGCCATTACAAATTGCCGAAAAATCGCGGTATCAAATTACCTTATTCACAATCGATTACAAAGGAACAACCCTGCGGGATCAGGCGTTAAGGGGCACCTTGCGACCTCAGGCGGATTTTCCGCTTCCCTCGGGACCGGCCGGCTGGCAGTTTCGGGGCAAGCGCAACCAAAGGGGAGACTGAAAATGCTTCTCGCCCGTAGGATTGACGTACTGGCCATCCTCGCTTCGTTTGGCTTCATCGGAGCGATCCTGCTCGGAATGATCTGAGCCCGGTTTCAAGTTCACAACATCCGCGCGCCGGAAAGCCCCGCTTTCCGGCGTTTTCATTTCTATGGCAATACAACTATTGCGATAGTTTACCAATTCTTACAATTGGAAGTGACAAGCACGGGGTGCCGAACCTACTCTACTCCCGGATGCAGCAAGTAAAAATACAACTAAAACGCTCGCAAGGAGTAAGTCGGATGAAACACCTGGTACTCGCCTCGGCGCTGGCCCTAGCCGTTTTCGCGGCCACGCCCGCTGACGCCGGCAATCGCGGCGGCCGCAACAACATGACGAACGTGAACGTCAATCTCGACACCGGCCGCGGCGGCCTGCTCGGCGCGGTCCTCGGCACGCTTCGCGGCCACAACGCCGTGAACCTCAACGCAAACGTCCAGTCGGGCCGCGGCGGCATCCTCGGCACCATCCTCGGCGGACGGTAATTCCCGCCTGCCGCCGACAGCCGCTGCGATGTGCCCCTGTCCCTCCCACCGGCATCCGGCGGCTGCGTTGAAACGCCGGTCTCTGGCGTTTCGGCGGGCGAAGCCCTCCCCGGCTTCGCCCGTCTTTATTTCGTCTCCTGCGCGTTGAAGCGCCGGGTCAGGCCGAGCGTGGCAACGACGCCATCCGCATCGTCGCCGGACAACAGCGTCGCGCGTGAAACCGCGAATTCGCCCGTGAGCGAAATCTCCGGACTCAGCGCGTAGCTCAGCTCGACGCCGGCCGTCCGCGTGATGGAATAGAGCGGCGTATCCCAGTAATCGCGCCGCAAGCGCCGGGCGAAAATCCCGACGCTCGCCTTCTCGTCCAGCGAGCGCGTGAGCTTCGCCTGAAACAAACGATTGATCGTCATCGGCGAAACCGGGAACGTGGTTTCTTCGGCCGCCTGCGAAAGCGAGACATCCGCGCTCCAGCCGGGACCCCAGTTCGCGCTGGCCCCCGCGTCGAACAGCAGGTGGCTGACATCGGTGAAGAACGCATCCTCGGAATACGCACGGAAATACGAAATCGACCCGCGCAGGCTGAAGCCGTCGCGCTCGAACTTCGCGAACAACGCAGGTTGCACCCGATTATGGCTGCGATGAAATCCGAACAGGTCGGCTTCGCCTTCGAACTTCGTGCGGCCCGCCGTCACGGAAACGCCGATCTCGTTCTTGCCTTCGACATAAGCGACGCCCGGCGCGATCGTGCCGCGCAGAAACCGCATCGGCTCCGGCAGAAAATCGCCGAGCAGCGGATTGAGCTCGTTCAGCGCGGCAAGGCGCAGCTCTCCGGCGGCGAAGGGGCGGACTTTTCCCTGCGCGTACTGAACATGCGCGCGGTGCGCGGCCGAGGCCACGCGGGTGTCGTAATTCGATGCCGCCGCGAAAGCGGTCGTCGAGTCGAGCGAGAAGCCGCCGATATTTTCATTCGACAGCCGCAGCCGCAGGCGATGGTTCTGGAAAGCGTGAAACGCGGGCTCGCTGAATTTCGTCGCGCTGAATTCGGCCGTTACCCCCGTGACCCAGCCGTCATTGTTGCGCCCGGCCGCGAGCGCGCCTTCCAGCGTGGCGAACGCGGCGCCCTTCGCATTCGGCGCAAGCAGCGGATTGCTGTCGTAGCCGCCGCGCAGCCGCAGGCTCGAGACGAAGACGTCTTCGGCGCCCGCGGACGAGAGGCTTGCCACCAACAGAACAATGGAAATCCACGCCCGCATGGGCGCAAAGCAATACGCGCTCGGCCATAACCGCCCGCTAAGAAACTACTTGGCGCAGTTTAGTTTCGCGCCGCTATTCCGCGGCTTCCCTCGGGATCCGGGCCGGATCGTAGGACAAGAGCGGCGCGAGCCAGCGCTCCGTTTCCTGGATCGTCCAGCCCTTGCGCGCGGCATAGTCCTCGACCTGATCGCGGTCGATGCGGCCGACGCCGAAATAGGCGCTCTCTGGGTGCGAGAAGTAAAGGCCGGAGACGGCGGCACCCGGCCACATCGCATAGGATTCGGTGAGCTGCACGCTGGTCGCGTTGGTCGCGTCGAGCAGTTTGAACAGCGTCGCCTTCTCGGTGTGGTCCGGCTGCGCCGGATAGCCCGGCGCCGGGCGGATACCGCGATACTTTTCGAGGATCAGGTCCTCGTTCGAAAGCGTTTCTTCCGGCTCGTAGGCCCAGAACTCCTTGCGCACGCGCTGATGCATGCGCTCGGCAAAGGCCTCGGCGAGACGGTCGGCGAGCGCCTTTACCAGGATCGCGGAATAGTCGTCGTTCTTCTTCTTGAATTCGTCGGCCTTCTCGTCTTCGCCGATGCCGGTGGTGACGACGAAACCGCCGAGATAATCGGGCACCCCGGTTTCCACCGGCGCCACGAAATCCGCGAGCGCGATATTCGGGCGCCCTTCACGCTTCGGCATCTGCTGCCGCAGCGTATGGAAGGTGGCGAGCTTCTCCTTGCGCGTATCGTCCTTGTAGAGCACGACGTCGTCGCCTACCGCATTCGCGGGCCAGAAGCCGATCACGGCGCGCGCCTCGAACCACTTTTCCTTCACGATGCGGTCGAGCAACGCCGTCGCATCCTTGTAGAGCGTGCGCGCGGCTTCACCCTGCTTGGGGTCGTCGAAAATTTGCGGGAAGCGGCCCGTCAGTTCCCAGGACTGGAAAAACGGCGTCCAGTCGATCACCGGCACCAGCTCGGCGAGGTCGTATTGCACGAACGACTTCGTGCCGAGGAAGGTCGGCTTCGCGGTCTGGCCGCTGCCGAATTCGAGCTGCGGCTTGTTCTTCCGCGCGTCCTCGATCGCGATGCGGCGCGCCTCCTGATTTCCGCGGGCATGCGCTTCCGCGACCTTCTCGTATTCCTTGCGCACGGCGGCGAGCTCGATCACGCGCGTGTCGGGATTGATGAGCTTCGACACCACGCCGACGGCGCGGCTGGCGTCCAGCACATGCACCGCCTGGCTGCGGCGGTAATTCGGGGAAATCTTCACCGCGGTATGCACGCGGCTCGTGGTGGCGCCGCCGATCAGCAGCGGCAGGTCGAAGCCCTCGCGCTCCAGCTCGCTCGCCACGTGGCACATCTCGTCGAGCGACGGCGTGATCAGCCCCGAAAGCCCGATGATGTTGCAGTTCTCTTTCTTGGCGGTCTCCAGAATCTTCGAAGCCGGCACCATGACGCCGAGATCGACGATTTCGTAATTGTTGCACTGGAGCACAACGCCGACGATGTTCTTGCCGATGTCGTGGACGTCGCCCTTCACGGTTGCAAGCAGTATCTTGCCGTTGGTCTTTGCCGCCTCGCCGGAGCGCTTGCGCTCCTCTTCCATGAACGGGAAGAGATAGGCGACCGCCTGCTTCATCACGCGCGCGGACTTCACCACCTGCGGCAGGAACATCTTGCCCGCGCCGAACAGATCGCCGACCACGTTCATACCCGCCATCAGCGGGCCTTCGATCACGTGCAACGGCTTCGAAGCGCCCTTGCGCGCCTCTTCGGTATCGGCCTCGATGAAATCGGTAATGCCGTTCACCAGCGCATGCTCGATCCGCTTCTCGACCGGCCTTGTGCGCCATTCGAGATCGACTTCCTTCTTCTCGCTGCCCGCGCCCTTGTATTTCTCCGCGAGCGCAAGCAGCCGCTCGGTCGCGTCCTCGCGGCGGTTCAGCACCACGTCTTCGCAGGCATCGCGCAGCTCCGCCGGGATGTCGTCATAGAGCGCGAGCTGGCCGGCGTTGACGATGCCCATATCCATGCCGACCTTGATGGCATGATAGAGAAACACCGCGTGCATCGCCTGACGCACCGGCTCGTTGCCGCGGAAGGAGAACGAGAGGTTCGAGACGCCGCCCGAGATATGCGCGTGCGGCAGCTTCTGGCGGATAATCTGCGTCGCCTCGATGAAGGCGACGCCATAACCCGCGTGTTCTTCGATGCCGGTCGCAACCGCGAAGATGTTCGGATCGAAGATGATGTCTTCCGGCGGGAAGCCGACTTCATCCACGAGAATCCGATAGGCGCGAGTGCAGATATCGACCTTGCGCTCGACGGTATCGGCCTGGCCCTGCTCGTCGAAAGCCATGACCACGACCGCGGCGCCGTAGCGGCGCACGAGCCGCGCATAGTGCCGGAAGGCGTCCTCGCCTTCCTTCATCGAAATCGAATTGACGATGCCCTTGCCCTGCACGCATTTGAGGCCCGCCTCGATCACCGACCACTTGGATGAGTCGACCATGACCGGCACCTTGGCGATGTCGGGCTCCGACGCGATGAGATTGAGGAACGTCACCATCGCCTTTTCGGAATCGAGCAGGCCCTCGTCCATGTTGACGTCGATGACCTGCGCGCCGTTCTCGACCTGCTCGCGCGCGACCGCGAGCGCCTCGTCGTATTTGCCGTCGGTGACGAGCTTCCTGAATTTCGCCGAGCCGGTGACGTTGGTGCGCTCGCCCACGTTGACGAAGGGAATTTCCGGCGTCAGCTCGAAGGGCTCGAGGCCCGAGAGCCGCAGCCGCGCGGGAAGCTCGGGGATCGCGCGCGGGGTCTTGTTCGAAGTCACCGTGCAGATCGCACGGATGTGCTCCGGCGTCGTGCCGCAGCAGCCGCCGACGATATTCACGAGCCCGCTCGCCGCGAATTCCTCCAGCATGCCCGCCATGAATTCCGGACTCTCGTCATAAAGCCCGAACTCGTTCGGCAGGCCCGCGTTCGGATAGGCGCAGACCAGCGTGTCCGCGACTTTCGCGATTTCCGCGATATGCGCGCGCATTTCCTTGGCGCCGAGCGCGCAGTTGAGGCCGACCGAGAACGGCCGCGCATGCGCCACCGAATTCCAGAACGCGGTCGGGGTCTGGCCGGAAAGCGTGCGGCCCGAGCGGTCGGTGATCGTGCCGGAAATCATCACCGGCAGGCGCTCGCCGCGCTCGTCAAACAGTTTCTCGACCGCGAAGATCGCGGCCTTGGCATTCAGCGTGTCGAAAATCGTCTCGACAAGAATGATGTCCGCGCCGCCTTCGACCAGCGCCTTGGTCTGCTCGTAATAGGCGTCCGCGAGCTCGTCGAACGAAGTCGCGCGAAAGCCGGGATTGGAAACGTCGGGCGAGATCGAGGCGGTGCGGTTCGTCGGGCCCAAGGCGCCTGCGACATAGCGCTTGCGGCCGTCTTCCTTCTCGATGATGGCCGCGGCTTCCTTCGCGAGCCGCGCGCCCTCAAAATTGAGTTCATGAACGATCCCTTCCATGCCGTAATCGGCCTGCGCGATGCGCGTGGAGGAGAAGGTGTTGGTCGAGCAGATATCCGCGCCGGCGCGGAAATAGGCGAGCGAGATGTCGCGGATCGCGTCGGGTTTCGAGAGGTTCAGCAGATCGTTGTTGCCGCGCACTTCGCGGTTCCAGGCGTCGAACCGCGCGCCGCGATAGCCCGCCTCGTCGAGGCTGAGCGCCTGGATCATCGTGCCCCAGGCACCGTCGAGGACGAGGATGCGCTCTTTCGCGATTTCGCGCAGCGCCTGCTCGGCGGCCGACATCTGCAACTTCACTTCACTCATTACTTCAATTCCATTACGCCGCGGCGGCGCTTGCCTCGGGCCGAATGCCGAGCAGATGACAAATTGCGAAAACCAGCTCCGAGCGGTTCAGCGTGTAGAAGTGAAACTCGTTCACGCCGCGCTGGCGAAGATCGTTCACCTGCTCGGCGGCGACGGTCGCGGCGACCAGCCTGCGCGTCTCCGCGTCGTTCTCGAGCCCGGCGAAACGCTCGGCCAGCGCATTCGGCACATGCGCGCCGCACATGTCGGCGAATTTCTTCACTTGCGCGAAATTCAGCACCGGAATGATCCCCGGCACGATCGGAATATCGATCCCGCGCGCGCGCACGCGGTCGAGATAGCGGAAATAGAGATCGTTGCCGAAGAAGAACTGCGTGATCGCGCGGGTCGCGCCGGCATCCACCTTGCGCGCGAGCAGGTCGAGTTCGGCATCGGCGTCGGGGCTGTCGGGATGCTTTTCCGGATAGGCCGAAACCGAGATCTCGAAATTATTGATCTTCTTGATGCCCGCGATCAGCTCGGAGCTGCCCTCGTAGCCGCCCGGATGCGGCTCGTATTTCGTGCCCGCGCCCGTGACCGGATCGCCGCGCAGCGCCACGATATGGCGCACGCCCGCGTCCCAGTAATCCTGCACGACGGAATCCGTCTCCGCCTTGGTCGCGCCGACGCAGGTGAGGTGCGCCGCCGGCGTCAGCGAAGTCTCGCGCAGCATCCGCGCGATGGTGCCGTGCGTGCGCTCGCGCGTGGAGCCGCCCGCGCCATAGGTCACGGAAACGAAGCGGGGCTTCAGCGGCGCGAGCCGCGCAATCGAGCTCCACAGCGTTTTTTCCATCTCCGGCGTTTTCGGCGGGAAGAATTCGAACGAGACCTGAATATCGTTACGCATCACGCAACCTCCCTGCCTTCGCCCGCAAGCAGAATGCGGGGATCGCGCGCGATCCAGACCGAAACCGTGAGCGCGTTTTCATTTTTCTTTTCCGGCGCCAGCGCGCGATGCCGGTCGAATTCGAGGCCGGCATCCTTGAGCCACTGCTCGACGATATCGGGCGCGAAGCCGAGGCGGCGATGGGCGTGCTCGTCGCGCAGGAATTCGAGCTGATGCGGCGCGAAGTCGACCACCACGAGACGGCCGCCGGGGCGCAATACGCGCGCGGCCTCGCGCAGCGCGCGGGCCCCGTCCTCGAGATAATGCAGCACCTGATGCAGCACGATTGCGTCGAAGCTGTCGCGCGGGAACGGGAGGTTATAAAGGTCGCCCTGCCGCACCGAGCAGTTCTTCAGGCCCGCCTTGTCGAGATTGGCGCGCGCGAATTGCAGCATCTCCGGATTGAGATCGATGCCGACGCCGCGCGAAATCTCCGCGCCGAACAGTTCGAGAATGCGGCCGGTGCCGGTGCCGAGATCGAGCAGCGCGTCGATGCGCTTGCCCGCAAGCGCGTCCCGCACCGCCGCTTCCACCGCGACATCCGCGACGTGCAGCTTGCGAAGCTCGTCCCAGCGCGCGGCATGTTTGCGGAAATAATTCTGCGCGGCCGACTGCCGGGCCGCACGTACCTGCGCGAGCCGCTCGCGGTCGCGCTCGAAAATCGGATCGGAAGGATCGGCAAGCGCCAGGATCGCATCGGCAAGCGGCGCGCCCGCGCCTTCGCTCGCGCGGCGGTAGAACGCCCAGCTCGCCTCGCGGAAGCGCTCGACGATGCCCGCTTCCGCCAAGAGCCGCAGGTGCCGCGAAATGCGCGGCTGCGACTGGCCGAGAATATCGGTCAGGTCCGAGACCGTCAGTTCCGCCTGATCGAGGAGCGCGAGCAGCCGCAGCCGCGTGTCTTCCGCGGCGGCTTTGAGACCACCGAGCAGAGCATCGAAATTGGATGGCGCTTTCTTCCGGACCACGGCGAAACCTTCTGCGACATGGGCCCATGCCCATTGCCCATCACATAAGGATATCTTTATGTCATTAAATATCCCCTTGCAAGCCACCGGCGCCGGTCGTGCATAAATATCGGTGGCGCCTGTATTTTCAGGCCCGGGACCCTCTTCTAATGTCGGTCCATGAGTACCGCCTTAGGTCTGTCGATTCCCGTCGGCGAAGTCGCATTACCCCCAAAAGCGCGCGATCTCCGGCTCGATTTTTTTCGGGGCCTGGCGCTGTGGCTGATCTTCCTCAACCACATTCCGTCGAATTTCGTCGGCTGGTTCACGACGCGGAACTTCGGCTTCAGTGACGCCGCCGAGATGTTCGTCTTCATCTCCGGTTATACCGCCGCTTTCGTTTATGGCCGGGTGATGCTGGAGCGCGGTTTCACCGTCGCCAGCATGCGCATCCTGAAGCGGGCGTGGCAGATCTACGTCGCCTTCATTTTCCTCTTCATGATCTATCTGGCCCAGATTTCCTGGGTCGCCGCCCGCTTCGAAAACCCGCTCTACATCGAGGAAATGAACCTGCTGCATTTCCTCCAGCGGCCCGAAATCGTGATCGTCGAAGCGCTTTTATTGCGCTTCCTGCCCGCCAACGTGGACGTGCTGCCGCTCTACATCGTGCTGATGGCGGTGTTTCCGCTGATGCTGTGGCTCATTCTGCGCGTGCCGAACATCGCGCTGGGCCTGTCTTTCTTCTTCTACCTGCTGGCGCGTCACTTCGGCTGGAACCTGCCGGGCTATCCGGCGGACAAGGACTGGTTCTTCAGTCCCTTTGCCTGGCAGTTCCTGTTCGTGATCGGCGCCTGGTGCGGCACGGGCGGTGCGCGGCAGATCGGCTGGCTGATCCGCTCGAACGCCTTTCTCGTCCTCGGCGGCCTCTATCTCGGCATGGCCGCGGCCTTCACCCTGGCGACCAACTTTCTCCAGCCCGATCAATTCCCGGACCGGCTGCTGATCTTCCCGCTCGACAAGACCGGGCTGGACCCGCTGCGGCTCGCGCATTTCCTGATTCTCACCGCCATGGTGGTCCGCTTCGTGCCGGCCGACGCCGCCTTCCTCCGCAGCCGCTGGGCGCGCCCGTTAATCATCTGCGGGGAACATTCGCTCGAAATCTTCTGTCTGGGGGTATTTCTGTCCTTTACCGCCCATATCCTGATGATCGAGGTTTCCTCGCGGATTCCGTTCCAGATCCTCGTCAGCCTTGGGGGCATCCTGACGATGATTGCCCTTGCCGGGGTCATGACATGGTATAAGAAGCTGCAAAACCGGGCGCCCAAGAACCTGGCAGCTTGAACTTCCGTATAAGGCATGCCTTAGGGGGGCCTATGCAGGCCAAGGCGATCGGGGCGGCGTTACTTCCGCTCCTGCTCATGTCGGGAATGGTTTCCGCGCAGGACCACCGCTGCGCGGCGCCGGATTATTATGTCCAGCCCTATCACAAGTCGGCCAAGGCAGCGCTCATGCTGCGCTCCGCGAAATCGCTCGACATCCTGATCGTATCCAGCGCGCCATCCCAGACCCGCCTCGGCGACAAGCTGCGCTCCTATCCGATGTTCCTAGCAACGGCGCTGAAGGAGCAACTGCCGGGCTACGAAATCCGCGTCGCCGTGCATTCGGAGGCGCGCAAGTCCATCAAGGATATCGTGGCCGCGCTTCCGCAGGCGATCGAGAAGAACAAGCCCGCGCTCGTCATTCTCCAGACCGGCACCGTCGAAGCCATCGCGGGCGTCGATCCCGACAAATACGAGCGCAAGCTCGAACAGGCGATCGCAATCATCCGCAAGAGCGGCGCCGACGCGATCCTCGTCAATCCGCAGTTCAGCCCGCGGACGGCTTTCGTCACCAATTCCGGGGCGCTGAACGACCGCATCCGCCGCGTCGCTTCCTACTCCGACGTGTCGCTGTTCAACCGCTACGAGATCATGCGCCACTGGAGCGACAACTACGCCTTCGATTTCACGGTGCTGAAGAACGACGGCACCTATGAAGCCGTCCATCGCTGCCTCGGCCGCCTGCTTGCGGAATTCGTTTCGCGCGCGGCCTCCTTTGCGGAGATTGCGAAACTCCCCCGATGAAAATGCGAAATCTCCTGATCGCGGCGGGCGCTGTGTTCTGCCTCGCGCCTGCGGCTCACGCTCAAACCGTGCCCACGCCGCCCTGCGCCCCCGGCGCGGAATACACCCGCCTTTCCGGCGCGCTGCCGCGCGTCGCCGAGCGGATCGCCAAGCGCGAGCCGGTCACCATCGTCGCGATGGGCTCCTCCTCCACGGCGGGCGTCGGCGCGACCACCGTCGAACAGAATTATCCGAACCAGCTCGAGAAGCGCCTCAAGGCGCGCTTTCCCGGCGTCGAATTCCGCGTCATCAATCGCGGCATGAGCGGCGCCGTCGACAGCCAGATGCTCGCGCGCTTCGAAGAGGACGTGCACGCCGCCAATCCGGACCTCGTGCTCTGGCAGGTCGGCACCAATGCGCTGCTGCATTCGGACGGCATCAGCAAGGAAGGCGACGTGATGCGCTCGGGCCTGCGGCGCCTGCGCGCGATCGGTGCCGATGTCGTGCTGATCGATCCGCAATATGCGCCGAAGGTGCTGAAAGACCCCGACGCCGAGCCGATGGTCGAGCTCATCGGCGTCATCGCCCGCGAAGAGGGCGTTCCCGTCTTCCGCCGCTGGGCGCAGATGAAGGACTGGAAGGAAGTCCGCCAGATTCCGTTCGAGGCGTTCCTCTCGCCGGACCTCTTCCACATGAACGACTGGAGCTATTCCTGCTGGGCGGAAGCGCTCTCCGGCGCGATCTCCTGGAGCGCGACCCAGTCGGGCTTCCAGTTCGCGAACCAGCCGGCCTACCGGCCGTAGCGCGGCACCGCCTATTTCTTTTCGGGTTGCAGGATGAAGCACGTCGTCGTCGCGTGCGCATAAAGTTTGCCGTCCTGATCGACGAAGCGGCCCTCCGCGATTGCCGTGCGCGCGCCGGAATGAACGATCTTGCCTTCCGCGCGCATTCTCCCGGTCTTCGCGGTCACGCCGCGCACGAAGTTCAGCTTCACCTCCAGCGTGGTGTAGCCCGTGCCCGCCGGCAGCATGGTCTGCACCGCGCAGCTCATGGCCGAATCCATCAGCGTCAGCGCGACCCCGCCATGCACAGTGCCGATGGGATTGTAGTGGAACTCCTTGGGCTCGATCTCGAAGACGACGAAGCCCGGCTCCACCACCGTCAACCAATAGTCCAGCGCATCCGCGATCGGCGGATTGGGAATCTCGCCGTCGCGGATCCGCCGCAGGAATTCGAGCCCCGGCATCGTCAGGACGAGGCCCGCGCTTTGCTTCGGGTCCTTCCAGGTGAAGGTTCGCGTCCGCGCGTCTTGCGCTGAAACCCGCTGTGCATCCATGGGCATTCTCCTGCCGTTCGCATTGACAAAAGCGTATATACGCTCATTATGCGCGCATATACGCCTTTGTCCAGAGCGCACCTGCCATGCCGAAGCGAACCGACGTCCATCGCTGCGCCTGCACCATCCTCCGCCAGGCGGCTCGCGTCGCCACGCAGCATTTCGACAAGGCGCTCGCCGCAAGCGGGCTTCGCATCTCGCAGATGTCGGTGCTGACGACGCTGCGCTATGTCGGCCCCAAGACCATCAACGAACTCGCCGACATCATGGTGCTCGACCGCACCACCCTCGGCCGCAACCTCAGGCCGCTCCAGCGCGACGGCTTCATCGCCGTCGAGCCCGGCAAGGACGATCGCCGGACGAAGAACCTCGTGCTCACCCGGAAAGGCGAGGCCATCGCCATCAAGGCCATGGATCGCTGGGGCGACGCGCAGACCAGCTTCGAAAATGCCATCGGCCTCGAAAACGCCGTGGCGCTGTCGAAGCTGCTGCGGCAGGTCGTGAAAGCGGATTACGCGGCGAAGAAATGAAAAAGCCCCGGACGATCCGGGGCTTTCTTTTATCGCGCGAACTTCTTGTACTTGATCCGGTGCGGGATGTCCGCCGCGGCGCCGAGGCGGCGCTTCTTGTCCGCCTCGTAGTCCTGGAAGTTGCCCTCGAACCACTCGACATGACTGTCGCCTTCGAAGGCGAGGATATGGGTCGCGATGCGATCGAGGAAGAAGCGATCGTGGCTGATGATGACGGCGCAGCCCGCGAAATCCTCGAGCGCCTCTTCGAGTGCGCGCAGCGTATCGACGTCGAGATCGTTGGTCGGCTCGTCGAGCAGCAAGACGTTCGCATGCGAGCGCAGCATCTTCGCGAGATGCACGCGGTTGCGCTCACCGCCGGAGAGCGACCCGACCTTCTTCTGCTGGTCGCCGCCCTTGAAGTTGAAGGCCGAGACGTAGGCGCGGCTGTGCATCTCCTTTGCGCCGAGCTTGATGATCTCGTCGCCGCCGGAGATTTCCTCCCAGACGTTCTTGTTGCCGTCGAGTGAATCGCGGCTCTGGTCGACATAGCCGAGCTTCACGCTCTCGCCGATCTTGATCTCGCCGCCGTCCGGCGTTTCCTGCCCGGTGATCATGCGAAACAGCGTGGTCTTGCCGGCGCCGTTCGGGCCGATCACGCCGACGATGCCGCCCGGCGGCAGCTTGAAGTTCAGGTTCTCGATCAGGAGCTGGTCGCCGAAGCCTTTGGTCAGCCCTTCCGCATCGACCACGTTCTGCCCGAGCCGCTCGGCCACGGGGATGATGATCTGCGCGGTCTGCGGGGCCTTGTCGTTCTGTTTCGCGACCAGTTCATCGTAGCGCTGGAAACGGGCCTTGCTCTTGGCCTGCCGCGCCTTCGGCGAGGACTGGATCCACTCGCGCTCGCGCTCGATCGCGCGCTGCCGCGCTTCTTCTTCGCGTCCTTCCTGCTCGAGCCGCTTCTGCTTTTGCACGAGCCAGGAAGAGTAATTGCCCTCGTAGGGAATGCCGCGGCCGCGGTCGAGTTCCAGAATCCAGCCGGTCACGTTGTCGAGGAAGTAGCGGTCGTGGGTCACGATCAGCACCGCGCCCCTGTAGTTGCGCAGATACTCCTCGAGCCACGATACCGTCTCGGCGTCGAGATGGTTGGTCGGTTCGTCGAGCAGGAGAATGTCGGGCTCCGACAGCAGCAATTGGCAGAGCGCGACGCGGCGCTTCTCGCCGCCGGAAAGATTGTTCACGTCGGCGTTGTCGTCGGGGCAACGCAGCGCGTCCATCGCCAGATCGACCTGCGCGTCGAGGTCCCACAGCCCCTTGGCTTCGATCTGGTCCTGAAGCTTCGCCATTTCGTCGGCGGTTTCGTCGGAATAGTTCGAAGCGAGCTCGTTATAGCGGTCGAGCAGTTCCTGCTTCTCGGCGACCCCGAGCATCACGTTCTGGCGCACGTTCTTCGCCGGATCGAGCTGCGGCTCCTGCGGCAGATAGCCGACCTTGGCGCCTTCGGCCGCGAAAGCCTCGCCGGTGAAATCCTTGTCGGTTCCGGCCATGATCCGCATCAGCGTCGACTTGCCCGCGCCGTTGACGCCGAGCACGCCGATCTTCGCTGTCGGGAAGAACGACAGATGGACGTTGTCGAGGACCTTTTTCCCGCCGGGATAGGCCTTCGACAGACCGATCATCTGATAGACATATTGCCAGGACGCCATGCGTATCCAGCGCTCCATACCGAATTCGTGGGAAGTTCGGCGGGTATGTAGCGACCGGCGGCAGCTTCGGCAAGGTTCGCGCGGCGCTATGCCTCGGCAGCGTCGCGAAATGCGGGCGTCAGGCGCGGCTCGCTTTTAATTTCCGCCTTGCGTCGCCGCGCCGCCTTTGGGCGCGCGTTGCGCCGGAGGCAGGGAGTCGGTTTCCGGCGTCAGCGCCGGGCGCTGCTGCAATCCCTGCTCCTGCACGCCGGGAATGATCTTCGCCATGCTGGCGCGGAAGGTATCCATCTTCCCGGTCGCAAACAGGATTGCAGCCGCGCCGGCGAGGCTCAGCGCGACGCCGAGCAGAATCTTCGCCGGCACCCACCGCCCCGTGCGCGCGGAAGGATTGATCGACGCGGTCGGCGCCTGCGGCGCAGATGGTGCGGGCACAGGCGATGCGGGCACAGGTGCGGTCGCAGACTCGGTTTTCACGACCGAAGGTTCGACCCGGGCCACATCCTTCTCGGAAATCGCCGCCGGCCGCAGCGGCGCCGTGCCGTCCGCCTGCGCGACGACGAGCGTGGCGTTGTCCTGATAGTTGCGGTTGCTGCCGATGCCGTCGACCGCCTTGATCAATCCGTCGGCGACCGCGGCAATGCCCTGAGGCAGGAGCTCGCGAACGAAATTCTGGATCTGCACCATTGAGAGCGTCTCCAGCCCGTCGCTGGAGAAGATCAGCACGTCGCCCGGCAGCACCTTGCGGCTCTCGATTTGCGGCGCATGGCCGAAATCCTCGAGCGCGCGGCCGAGCACGGCAATCGTAATCGAATCCCTGCCCTTGCGGGTCATCACGTCGCGCCACAACGCGGGATCGCCGGAGCCCAGCGCCTCGCGATCCGCGATCTCCATGTAGGAGTGGTCGGCATTGACGCGATGCAGTTCGCCTTCGCGGTAACGCAGAATGAGCGAGTCGCCGATGCTCACGAAGGACATCGTCTCGTCCTCGACAAAGCCCGCGACCAGCGTGGCGCCCATGTCCTTGAGGCCAGGCTCCTTTGCCTGCGCCTCGGCCACCGCCCGGTTGGCCGCTTCGAGCGAAGAGCGCAGGCGCGCTTCCGCGGCACCGCCGCCGGCGAAGAAAGATTTGACGAAGGTATCCGCCGTCACCGCACTCGCGACATCGCCGCCGTAATGCCCGCCGATGCCGTCGGCAACCAGCAGGAGGCCGCCACCCGAAAGCGCGACGCCCGCATCGCTGGCGGCGATCTCTCCGGCGTCGCCGCCTTTCGCGTCATAGACGCGAAAGGCATCCTCCTGGGTATCCTTGCTGCCGCGAATTGCGCGGGCAGCGGCCTGGAATTTCATTTCATGTCTTCCCAAGTGAATTCCGGGCCGCATAGCTGCACAAAGCGGAATTTCGTTTCGCCGATCGCGATGATGCTTCCGCCGGCGAGCGGCATCGGCGTCAGCACCGCCTCGTCGTTGAGATAGACGATGTTGGCCTTGCCGCCGTGATTGATGTGGAACGTGCGCCGCTTGGGCTCGAAGGTGATGAAGGCCGCCCCCTCGCCCGAGATCGAGGCGTCGCCGAAATCGATCCTGATCCGCTGGCCGGGCGAACGGCCGAGGCTGTTCATGCCCGCGTAGATATTCACGGAGTTGCCGCGGCCCGGTCCTTCGACCAGCACGAGCCAGCCGACCACCGGATCGAAGCCGCCCGTCTCCTTGTCCGCCATCGCCTGTCCGGCGCTGCCGGTATAGCCGCGGATCATGGTCGGCGCGCCGCCGCCTCCGCCTCCGAAGCCTTCCGCCATCACCGGCTTGGGTGCTTCCTCTTCGCGCGCGGCGGCCGGTTTCCCGGCGGGCCGCACCTCGCGAATGCGGGTCGGCGCCGAGGAGCTGTCGTCTTTCTTGTCGTTTGCCATCTGTCTCACCCTGTCTTGCCGGCGGCTAACTCCGCCAATGACTCCCTTCGCGGGCATCGCGAAACAAGAATCCGTAATTTCCGGTCCCAAGTTTAATCACATCTCCGTCAGCGATTTTCCCGGATTCCCGCACCACCCCATTCACAAGCAGCGGATTGGGGTCGTCGCGGTAATCTTTCGAGCGATTCACGATGTGAAAGGACCCATCCGGTGCGACGGAGATTAGCGCATGATGCCGGGAAACGGTCAGTTCCTGCGCGTCGGTCACGACATCATTGTCCCGCTCGCGGCCGATGGCAATGTTGGGCTTGTACATGGGGACCGTGCCCGGCGCGCCGTTGAATTCGAGCCAGGCGAGCGGCGCGGGCGGCCGGATGACCGTGGGCGGCGCGGGCGCGGCAATGTTCGGGGCGGCGGCGGGCTCGGCTTTGGTCGGCGGCTCGGCGCCGATAATTCTCGGTGTCGGCGCGGGCCGCACCGGAGCCGCCGGCGCCGCTTCCGGGGCGCCCCGGCGCGACGAGCGCCAGGCGAAGCCGGAAATCAGGATGCCGAACAGAAGAATGGCGATGCCGGAAAGTATCGCGGCCGTCCGGGTCAGGTCCTCGGCGATCCATGCGAGCGCGCGGCTCAGGAAATCGTCGCCGGTCATGGGCGTCGCCGGATTATTGTCGCTGCCCGGATTGGCGATGCCGGGCTTCAGCAGCACGGCAAAGGAAGTGGTCGCCCCCTGGGGATGCCGCAGCGAAACCTGTAAGGCGGGCGGAATGCCGCGCGCCAGCGCCTCGGCTTCGATGATCACGCCAGCATGGAGCCGCGCGAGAAACTCGTTCCGGTTCCTCGCGGTCAGCGCGCGCTGCGCGCCCGGCGTTTCGAAGAAGAAGCCGCGGGTATCGCCGCTGAGCCGCCGCAGCGATTGCAGGTCGCGCACGTCGGCCTGCTTCTCGTGATAGCCGATGGTCACGATGCGGACGTTCAGGCGGTTGGCTTCCTGCGCGACCTGGTTATGGCGATAGGCCGTGTCGTCGAACTTTCCGTTCGACGCGATCACCAGCACCTTGCGCGGCGCGTCGAACTGACCGAGCTTCTGCACCGCCTCGAGCGAGAGCCGGTAGAGCTCGGTGGTGTCGTCACGGCTCGCGCGGATTTTGTCGAGCGCCGCCGCGACCGCCTTCCCGTCCGAAGTGAAGTCCTGGAGAACCTCAAGCTTCGTATCGAAAGCGGCGACGGCGACATGCTGCTTCGGCGCGACCTGGAAGAACAGCTCCGCGAGATCCTGGGCCGAGCGGCGGATGCTCTCCGCGCGCAGCGGATTGCTGCGGTCCACGAGCAAAAGATAGGCGGTCTCGTCTTCCTCCTGCATGTAGGGACGGAACGAAGCGGTCCAGACATTCGCAGGATTTTCGCGCTCGGTGATCTCGATCCCGGTGACCGCGATATTATCGACATAGCGCACGTCGCAGCGGATCGTCGGCCGCGGGCCGGCGCGGTTGCCGCGACACGAAACCGTTCCGTCCGGAACGCCGCGCAACAGACGGATGTTCTCGATCGTAGTCGCGATGTTATCGCGGACGCTGGTCGCCGGGACGAAAGGAACCGGCTGCGAGACGGCAAGTTGCGGGCCCGCGGGAAGCCCAAGCCAGACACCTGCAATCAGGGCCGGCAAGAACTTCCGGAGGCCGATCTTCACATCCTACCCCATTCGCCGCCCTTGAACCGCCAACGGATCATGAAGATCTGCACGAAACCGAGCAGTGCAATGAAGGACGGAATGAACACGAACATGAAGTGGATGGTGAAAAGCAGATAATTTTCCGGCGTATGCAGATCGAACGACGGCCGCGTGAAATCGAGCGCGCCCCACCAGATCAGCGCGAGCACGATCACGAACTCGATGATCGAAAAGAAGAACTGGAATGCGAACGGCCAGTCGCGCTCCCAGCGAAATTGCTGCGCGTAGATATAGACCGGATCGAGCACGAGCCCGACCAGCAGGAGCAGCGACAGGACCTGGAACGGAAGGATGTCGTAGCTCCAGCCGAGCAGCGGCAGCGTGGGGCTGCGCGGTCCCGCGACCAGCAGCGAGAAGATGAAAGTGATTGGAACGCCGATCCAGAGGAACAGGAGAATTCTGGTCAGCCAGCGGCCCTTCAACGTCGGTAGCATGTAAACGTCCTCGCTAATTCAGCTTGCCCGAAACACCGCAGCCCTACGGCGCCGCGTTCGTGCACCATTTGATCCATTGCGTGAACGAGCGCAGCGGCCCGAACAGTGAAATGCTCGGCGCACCCAGAACCGCGAGGTGATCGACGGAACGCAGCGCCGCGTATTGCAGGCCGAGGAAACTGTCGACCGCGGGCTGCGGACCTCCGAGCGTGATCTGGCCTGCGGCATAGGCACGGCCGCTTCCGTTCCGGAGCGTGGGAACCTCGTAATCCGGCGTGACGGTGATGCCGCCGGTCTTGGCGCCGGAAATCGCGGGATTGCGCGGCAGGTTATAGGTCTCCACCAGATCGCGCAGGCACGGCGAATGGGTGATGTCGCCGATGAGGCCGGTGCAGTCGACCACGAAGTCGGCAATCACTTCGACGGTCGGCTGTTCGCGCTGCGCCTTCAGCTTCATCTGGATCTTCGGGCCCTGATCGGTCTTCACCAGTTCGAGCGTCTCGAAGTGGCCGAATACCGGCTTGTACCACCCGTCGCCGATACCGAGCTGGATGATATTGCGCCAGTCGCGGCGGTCGGCGGTCGTCGTGCCGCCGATCTGCTCGTAGATCCGCGCGCGCTCTTCCGGCGTCGCGCGCTCCACTTCGCGCAGCAGTTGCCCGCCCCACGCCGCCTTGGGCCAGTTGAAGGCCTGGTTTTCGATGTGGTTGTAAACGTAGCGTTGCGCGCGCTTGTAGCGATAGCCCTCGTTGCTGCGGATCGGATTCCGCATCTGGTGGACGATCGAGATATTGCTGTTCTTCTTCCGCGCCTCGAAAAGCCGCTGGATGATGCGGGAGGCGACGATGCCGCGGCCGCGGACCACGACGGTCGCCGGCGCAGGATTGGCCTCGATCGTGCGGTAAACCACCTCATGACTCTCGTAGGCATTGAAGACCCGCGCCTCTTCGGGAAAGCGCGCCTTGAAGGCTTGAAGGTCGTCGGTGAAGCGCGTCGCCGGATAGCCGGTCGCGATATGCAGGAATTTCCCGATCATGACGCGCTCGCGCACGCCGGCGCGGGCCTGGTCTTCCGGCACGCGATAGGCGACCGCATAGCGCTCGTCGTTCGTCTTGCGGATGCCGAGCACGCGGCCCGAGACGAACATCTCGCGCCAGCCGATACGCTGCGCCTCGACGTCGATCGCCTTGAACACCTCGCCGGAGCGCGGCGTGAAACTTTGCGCGAGCGACGCCTCGCCGAAGACCTGGAAGATATGTTTCAGGCCGGTGAAGCGGAATTCCTTGAGTTCTTTCCAGGTTTCGCGGCTCGCATAGCCGGGAAAGCCCCAGATATTGTCCGGCGTCGAAATCGAATTCGAGCGCAGCCGCTCGTGCGGCGGAATCTGCGAGTTGCGGCAAAGCCGCTGGTAGTTCGCATAAGGCGTGGCGTCGTCGCCGATCGCGCGGATGGCGCCCGTGCTCACGC
The DNA here is from genome assembly GCA_964575175.1 of uncultured Hyphomicrobiales bacterium. Taxonomy (GTDB): domain Bacteria; phylum Pseudomonadota; class Alphaproteobacteria; order Rhizobiales; family Xanthobacteraceae. Next base: position 24,656 of record CAZNPX010000014.1, read on the forward strand.
CGAAGATGCGCAGGTGATCGGCCCATACGAAACTGCCGAGGCCGCCGCCGATCGACAGATAGGTGCTTTCGCCCGCGAAATACTCGCTCGCCTTGATGTCGGCCGCGGAAACGATCTCGCTTTTGAAGATATTGCGCGGAAAGCGCATTTCATCGAGGCCGCCGGGCGCATTCAGCGCGACTTCGATCGACTGGCCGCGCGGCGCGGGCGCCGGGGCCGAAGCGGCGGTGCCCGAGGCAAGCGCGCGCGTGGCGTTGTCCTGCGCGGCATGCACGCGCGTCGCGCCGGGCGTGCTCTGCGCGACGAGATGAATTTCGAATTGCGCGATCCGCACCGGCAGCGCGCCGTCCCATGCCGCCTGATCGACTTCGATGTCGCCGATGAAGGTGCGGTTGGTGCTGCCCCGGTCGGCGACCGCGATGCCGTCTTCGCGCACCAGAAGCCAGGCATGCTGCTTCGAAACCTCCGGCGTATCGAGCACGATCTGGTTGTCGGACAGCCGGCCGATGGAATAGTCCCCCGCCTCCGGCAGGGAAATTCGTTCGACGCGCTTCAGCGGCCCTTCGCCGCGCTGATAGATGTCGAGCAGGATCGGAAATTTGACCATGTTGCTTCAGCGCTTCTTTCTCGAAAGTGCGATTTCGGTGACGCCTTCGGTAAGCCGATGGCCGCACCAGCGGCAGTTTCCGTGGGGATCGTAAGGGTTGAGCAGGCGGCAGGTGTGATTGTGGCACCGGCTGGCCTTCATGTCGGGTAACAAGATGTCCACCGGCACGCCGCCGACGCTCACGACATCGAGAGGCCGCAGGTCGAGCTGCATGCCATTGTTGACCTGCGTGTGATTGTTCACGACCACCGGCGCCTTGGCATCGGCGGCCGATTTGACGACACCGAACCTGCCGCCGGCATGAATCACCGCGATCAGGTTTTCGCCTTCGAGCCGCTGGCGGCCGATGATGTCCTGAAAATTCGTGCCCGGCGTCATCGGCGCTTCCTCGAAGCGGATGCCGTTGCTGCTTTTGACGCATAGCAGCAGGGTTTCGCCGACGGGAAACAGCTTCTGCTCGCCGCCGATCCGGATAGCCGCGTAGAACGCCACCGGAATGCTGGGGTCGCGCCGCGCGCGCGCGACCCGGAATTGATGGCCGCGGACCTCAAAGCGGTCGCCGTCCTGAAAGTCGACGGCCTCGCCCGTCTTCATCATGCGGCCGTTATAGAGCGTCCCGTTGGTGCTCTTGTCGACGATCTGCAGCCGGTCGCCGTTCGCCTCGATCACCGTATGCACGCGCGAAACCGTCTGGTCGTTCGGCTCGTGCCCGATGCGGATGCTGTTGCCGGTGCCTCGTCCGATCTTGAGCGGCAGCTTGTGTCGGCCCTGGGTCCGGGCGCCGTCCTTGATCATTTCGACGTCGACGAAATCGTCCATGCTGCTCGCTTCACGTTGGCCGGCGGCGGTAATTTCCGACCGGCAGGGTTTCTTCACGCGCCGTGCATTCAAAAGCCAGGGAGGTTCGAGGGGTAAAGAATAGTCGCCGCCGCAAGATCAAGGCAACGGCATCCGCTTCCCGCGGAAGCAGAAAAGCCCCGATGCCACAACGTTATTCGCAGCTTCCGGCGATAACCCGATGCACTCCCCGCCCTGTACGCCAGCACCATCGCAGTTTGCGTCAACCGCCCGCTCCGGGCCAGTCGAAACTTCGTGATCTGGAGGGCGGGCGGCAGGGGCCTAGCGGACGGGAGCGACCGGCCCGCGCCCGGCACGGATCAGGCGCATGACCGCGTCGATCATGCGGGTCTGCGCGCCGCTATTGTCGTTATCGACCACCTCGATATTCACATAGGGCAGGTTTCGCAGGACCGCATAGTTCGACAGCGAGCAGTCGTTCCGTTCGACATGCTCGTAGAGGACGTGAATGCCGCCCGCATTCAGCGCCGAGACGAAGCCGGCGAGCTGCGCGTCCTCGCCCGGCGGCAGGCGCGACGCCACATATATAAGGGTGTCGTCGGGAGAGCTGGCGCGGATCGGCCGCGGCGCGGGAAACTCGGTGATGTTCGAGCCTTCCTTGCGCTCGATGCCGATCGAGACGTTGCCCTTGCTCTTTTCCTCGTCCGGTTCCGGCACGAGGTCGTACCCCGCCTTGTTGGTATGGAGCGCCACGATCGGCTGGCCTTTCCGGTGCCAGCGCATGAAGCGCCGGGTGAACTCCGCGGAGCGCGCGAGCTGCAACCTGCACTTGCCCTCGCCGCGAACCTGAAAATTCCGATTGGGGTCCTGCTTGCGCTTTCCGATCCGATTGTAGCGGTCGTGGTTGCGCTCGACCGCCACCACCGTTCCGCCATAGCGGAGCACGCCATAGACCGCGGAATCGAAAGCGACGTCTTCGTCGTCGTGCGGCACGGCCCAGAGCGGCCCGTTCGGGTTTTTTCTGTGCTGGATAATCTGCAAGACCCAACGCAGCCCGCCCTCCGTGAACACTTCGAGCTTCAGGCAGAGTTCGCGCGAAGCCAGCGCCTGCCGGTTGCGCGCGACATCTCCGTCCTCGTCGAAAAGCTGTTCCGGCGAGAGGCACTGGCCCGCCCTGGTCTGCTCCGGCGCGACCGGCCGGCCCTGCCCCAGCGCCCGCTCGGGCTCCGGCAGCAGCAGGAGAAGGAGCAATAGAAGCGTCGCGCGCGCCATGATTCTCATCGTCCGGAAGAATATCACCCGCACAGCGCCGACACCTGTGCGGAACACCCCACGCGCAAGCCTTGCAAAAGCAGGGGTCGAACGCCTATGTTCCTGGCATCCGAGGGGTGCCCCTGGCGGGCTGAGATGGCGACACGCCAAACCCTTTGAACCTGATCCGATTAAGATCGGCGGAGGGACGGTAGATGCAGAAAACAGCCGTGCAAGAGAGAACTTCCATTTCGCTCACCATAAACGGCGAGCGCAAAACCGTGCGCGCCGCGACGCTGCGCGAGCTGCTTCGGGAGCTCGAATTCGAGGGCGGCTATTTCGCGCTCGCGCTGAACCGTCGCGTTGTCGCGAGGGCGCGTTGGGACGAGAATCTGCTCCGCGACGGCGACAGCGTTGAAATCGTAACCCCCCGGCAAGGCGGCTGAAGATGCTCGAACTCTACGGACAGAAATTTTCCTCGCGCCTGCTGATCGGTACGGCGCGCTATCCTTCGCTTCCGATGATGCAGGAAGCGGTCCGGACCTCGGGCGCTGAGATCGTCACGGTTTCCGTGCGCCGCGAGAACGCCGGCGGCAAGGACGGCGATACCTTCTGGAACATCATCCGCGAACTGAACGTCAACGTGCTGCCGAACACCGCGGGCTGCTATTCGGTCGAGGACGCCGTTTCCACCGCGGAACTTGCGCGCGAACTCTTCAACACGAAGTGGATCAAGCTCGAAGTGCTCGGCGACAAGGCGACGCTGCAACCGGATGTCGTCGGCACGCTGGAAGCCGCGAAGATCCTGCTCGCCGACGGCTTCGAGGTGTTTCCCTACTGCACCGAGGACCTCACGGTCGCGCGGCGGCTCGTGGAAGCCGGCTGCAAGGTCGTGATGCCCTGGGGCTCGCAGATCGGCAGCGGCAAGGGCATCGTGCACGAGGACGCGCTGAAGCGCATGCGCACCGAGCTGCCCGGCATTTCCCTCGTCATCGACGCGGGCCTCGGCGCGCCGTCACACGCGGCGAAAGCGCTCGAGATGGGCTACGACGCCGTGCTGCTCAACACCGCGGTCGCAGGTTCCGGCAATCCGGTGAAGATGGCAAAGGCCTTCGCCCAGGCGATCGAAGCCGGCCGCGCGGCATTCGAAGCCGGCATGATGAAGCCGCGCGAAATCGCGCAGGCGTCGAGCCCGGTGGCAGGCACCCCTTTCGCGAATACGGCAAATGCGCGCTCATCCTGACCGCTTCTATCCGATCGTCGATACGGTTGCCTGGGTCGAGCGGCTCGCAAAACTCGACGTTCGCACCGTTCAGTTAAGGGCGAAGAACCTCGATGCGGCGGCGGCGCGCGAACTCGTGCGCGACGCGCTCAAGGCGGTCGACGGCACGAAATGCGAAATCGTCGTCAACGACTACTGGCAGGCGGCGATTGCCGAGGGCGCGGACCACGTCCATCTCGGGCAGGAAGACCTCGAAACCGCCGACGTCTCGACGATCAGAAAATCCGGGCTGACGCTCGGCATTTCGACGCACGATCGCGAGGAGCTTGAAATCGCGCTTCGCCACAAGCCGGACTATGTCGCGCTCGGCCCGATCTACGAAACCACGCTCAAAAAAATGCGCTTCGCGCCGCAAGGCTACGAGCGGATCACCGAATGGAAGAAGCTGATCGGAACGATTCCGCTGATCGCCATCGGCGGCATCAAGCTGGAGCATGCCAAGGATGTTTTCGCAGCGGGCGCCGATTCGATTGCCGTGGTGAGCGACGTCACGCAACACGAAAATGCGGACCAGCGCGTTCGTGACTGGCTTGCCCTTATTCGCGCCTGATTGTCGCCTTATGCTTTAATGATATTGAGTTGGTGCGCGCATTTATCCGCGCCAGAGTTCCCGTTTCGCAAAAATTCCTCCTTCGCTTCACGCTCCAGACTCATTGCCCGCTAGTTCTCTCCTGCGGCGGGGGAGCAGGAGTTTTGCGATGGAAAGATTTTCGTTCGCCGTGCTGCTCGCATTTGCAGCCGCGGCCATGACGCTTGTGACCAATTCGAGTTCGGCGATGACGGCCCAGGAATTTCTTGCCGCGGAAGCGCGAGGTGAATTTTCTTCGCCGCAGGCGCAGCGGCGCGCGCAACGCCAGCAGCCGCATGCGCAAACCACGCGGCAGCAGGCAAGAATGCCGGTGCCTTCACAAACGCAGCGCGCCTCGCTCACGCATACGAGCGCGCTCGCGGGGATCAGTCTCGGCGGCTCGTGGCTCGCGACGAATATGGGCGCGGCAAGACCGTCGGGTGCGCCCGGCGCCTGGTGCGGCTACGCGATGCGGCTCGAGATGGTATCGCAGGGTCACGGCGATCCGGGACCGGAATTCAATCTGGTCAGTCACTGGTGCCGTATCGGCTCGCCGGCGCCGGTCGGCGCCATCGGCTCGATCTTCGTCTCGCGCGGCCATGTCTCCAAGGTCGTCGCCGGGAACTGTCCGGCAGGCACCGTCGCGACCATTTCTGGCAACGCCACCGGCCGCCGCGTGTCGCATATGTGCGAGCCGCTTTCGCGCGCCGTCTGTTCCCGCTGGCCCGGCCGCGTGAACTCGTAACGGGAGGCGCAGCGGGTGCCCCGACCGGGCGCCCGCTCCCCGCCCTCCCCCGAATTTCAAAGCAATTCCAGATGCATAGCAGCCGGCAAATACGCGCCGCAGCCATGACGCGCGACAATGGCGAATGCCGCACGCTTCGCCGTTTCGTGCTTATAATGGCTTGCTGAACGCGCACTCCGGCGGAGCCGGCGGCAAACCCGCTCGAACATCCGCGGCCGGAATGCGATAGTCAGCAGAGGACACCCGCGCGGATGCGCGGACCGAACAGCCGCGGCGCGGCGCAATTCATTTCACTCTGGAGATCGCGATGAACGCGCCTGTTGTACGTCTCACCAGTCTGGCTCATGGCGGCGGCTGCGGCTGCAAGCTCGCTCCTTCGGTATTGCAGGAACTGCTCGCGGGGCATACGCAAGCCAAGGTGTTTGCGCCGCTGCTGGTCGGCGCCGAAACCAGCGACGACGCCGCGGTCTGGCAGCTCGATGACAACACCTGCATCATCGCGACCACGGACTTCTTCATGCCGGTGGTCGACGATCCGCGCGACTTCGGCCGCATCGCCGCGACCAACGCGATCTCCGACGTCTATGCCATGGGCGGCAAGCCCATTTTCGCGCTCGCAATTCTCGGCATGCCGCTCGGCAAGCTGCCGGTGGAAACGGTGCGCGGAATTCTCGAAGGCGGCGCTAGCATCTGCGCGGAAGCGGGAATCCCGGTCGCGGGCGGACACTCGATCGACGCGCCGGAGCCGATTTACGGACTCGCGGTCATCGGCACCTGCAAGCCCGAGCACGTTCGCCGCAATACCGGCGCGAAGCCGGGCGACGCGCTGATCCTCACCAAGGCGATCGGCGTCGGCATCTACTCGGCCGCGCTGAAGAAGGGCATTCTCAGCGGCGAGCAATATGCGGAGATGGTCGCCACCACGACGCTGTTGAACAAGGTCGGCAGCGAACTTGCGCCCGACCAGGACGTGCACGCCGTCACCGATGTCACGGGCTTCGGCCTGCTGGGCCATGCCGCGGAACTCGCGCGCGGCTCCAACGCAAGCATCGTGATCGACGCGGATCGCGTGACGCTTCTCAGCGCGGCGCGCGAACTCGCCGAGGCCGGGCATGTCACCGGCGCGTCCCATCGCAACTGGGAGAGCTACGGCGCCAGCGTCAGGCTTCCCGCGGGCCTGCCGGCGTGGAAGCAGCATCTCCTCACCGACCCGCAGACTTCGGGCGGCCTGCTGATTTCCTGCACGGCTTCCGCCGCTAGGCGGATTCTGGATCAGATTCATGCGGCCGGCTATCCGGCGGCGAGCATCATCGGCAGCGTCGAAACGGGCGCGCCGGAAGTGCGGGTCGCGGGCTAGCCGTCCTTGCAGCCGGGATAGGCTTCGCTTTCCATCCAGGCCTCGTAGGCGCCGGCAATCGCGTTGCCGGTCACGAGGCCCTGCCGCCAGTTTTCGGCCGCGGGCGTCACCAGCAGCATCCAGCCCGCGCCATAACAGTCCTGATTGATGAGCGACGGGTTGCGCATCGCCTCTTCGTTGACTTCCGCGACCACGCCATCGAAGGCGCAGCGCACCGAGCCGATCCACTTCGCGCTCTCGATGGTCGCGAAAGCCCGCCCCTGCTCAAACGAAGTGCCCGTGCGCTTGGGCGTGAACACCAGCACCTCGCGCGCAAGCGCGACGCCGACAGTGGTAATGCCCGCGCGCACAAGGCCGTTCGCAGCCGGCGCATACCAGACGTGCTGGACGGCATCGTAGAACAGTTCATCAGGGAAATTGCAGCCGCGAACGATAGCCAATGGTCGCTTCCTAGTAGGTCAGCACGCGATACTCGTCGCCCATGAGCCGCTCGATCATGTCGGCGGTTCCCATCATGCCGCTGCATTCGGGGATGAGATCGGCCTCCGAGGCGTTGAACAGATCGAGATTGGCGGGACAGGCCCAGAATTTCGCGCCGTGATCGTGCGCCTCCTGAATCCAGTCATAGACCGTCTTCGGATGGCCGGGCTTCACATGCAGCTTCTCGGCGATACCCTTGATCATGAGCTTGCCCGCGGTCGCGGCGCAGACGATGTCGACCTCATAGTCCATCGCCGCCGCGACGGCGGCGTGATAGAATGGCGCCGCAAGCTCCTCGCCGTTGCGCGGGTCGGTATTGACGAGCACGACCAAAAGCCTCCGCTTCATGCCGCGGCCCTCCCGGCCGAAGCCAAGTCGGAAAAATCCGCTCCGAACACGAAGTCATCGCGGCCGAACTCCTGCGCGAACAACTCCTGCCGGAGCGCCTGTTCCTGCGGCGACAGCGCGCCGGAAACCGTGTCGCGGCCGAGCGCGGAAGAGATCGATTGCGCGAGCAGCAATGACGCTTCCTCGTGGCCGACTTCACGCCCGGCGAGCGCGGATACGGTGGTCACATCCTGCTCCACCGCGGCCATGCGCAGCACCGATGCCATCTTCTGCAAATCCGGCGCGAGCATCAGCGAGCCCTGATGGACCAAGCTCGGACCTCCGGCATAGCCGCTTGCGCCCGCGATCTTTTTGCCGCCGGCTTCGATGGCGTTATCGGGCAGGAACCGGGCGGCAACACCGAGTTGCGCCAGCCCGCCCGCGATTGCGCGGCAGACTTTCGCGGAGAGTGCGCGCGGATCGGCGCCGACGGCGCGGCCCGCAATCACGAGGTCCCAGGTGAGCACGCCGCGATCCATGTAAATCGCGCCGCCACCCGTTACGCGGCGCGCGATCTCGATCCCGTGCCGGTTGCAGGTATCGAGATCGGCGGCGGCCGACGCATCCTGGTTGCATCCGAGCAGAACCGATTCCGGATAGCGATAGAGGCGAAGCGTATCGGGAATTTTTCCCGCGGCGTGCAGCTCGGCCATCGCGGCGGTCAGCGCGACATTGCCGCGCGCGCCATAGCCTTCGTCCGAAATCAGGCGCAGCGGCGTCATTGCGCCTGCGCCTCCTCGATCTTGAGCCGCCTGCCCCATTTGTCGAAGAAGTGTCCTTCGTTCAGCACCATGCGATCTTCGACGATCCGCTTCTCCAGGGCGCGCAGTTCCGCGCGCGCCTGCTCGTCTTCCATCGGCCCGCCATCCTCGTCGCGCACCGGCATGAGCATGGCGCCGTCCCATTCGACCTTCGCCCCGCGCATCATGCTGCTGAAGGCGAGCCAGTCGACCTCGTCGCCGATCACGTGAAAGAAGGTCGACCGCAGCGGCACCACTTCGAGCCCTCCGATCGAAACCAGCACGACGAGCGCGGTGAACGGCCCGGATTCGCTGAACTCGTCGCCAATCCAGTCGTTGAACTGAAAGCTTCGTTCAGCGTCACCCGATTTCGACAAGCGGAAGCTCCGGAATCTCTTGCTGCATGAGCGTCAGGAACGGCGTTTCGCGATCCTGCGCGAACCAGGCTTCGAAGGCCGCAAGCTCTTTGGTAATCTCGGCTGCGTCCTCGTCCTTCGCTTCGGGCTTGGAAGCCGCCCAGACCGCGAGCGCTACCGGCGCGAACTTCTCGACGACATCGCGCTGGAACTGGCTGCCGCCGGTCCAGCCCACTTCGGTAAGGAAGGCCGCGGAGCCCCGCACCTTCACTTCTTCTTCGTCCTTGGCGTCGGCGACCGCCTGCCCGACCGACTTCATCAGGTTCAGCCGGCGGAAGGCGAACGCCCGCTCTTCTTCGAGCTCGCGAACGCGCTTCGCGATGTTGCGGCGGAATTCGTCCTCGGCGACATTCGCCGCCTTCGCCTGACGATCCAGCTCGTCAAGATAGTTCGCAAGCGTAAGGTTGCTCATCGGACGATACTCCGTGTGTTTGGCGGAAGAGAATGGGAGTCGAACCCACCAAGGACCGGCTCGCGGCCCTTCCCGGATTTGAAGTCCGGACGCCCCACCGGGGACGATGCTCTTCCAATTTGTTGCGCTCCGCTCTCGGGTTCGTCGGTCGGGCGACGAAACAGATCGAGCCGGTGCTTGTTGATCCTGCGCTGATCGCCGCGCCGTATGGTTACGCCATGACGATCGAAGAATTCAAGAATTTGAATCGCAACCTTGCGGCCGTTGTCGAGCTGGTCGCGCAGTTGCGCCGCATTGAAGCTCCCGTCGGCCGCTTTGGCGGCGACGTCCACGCAAATCTCTACCATTTCCGCGACGGTCCCGCGCAGGAAAAAGTGGTCGTGCGCCACTTCGTCGACCTTCGCCATCCGCGACAAGACCTTGAAAAGCCTGCGGATATCCTGTTCCTTGGCCTGAAGGGCCCCGGCGATATCACGCACCCGCGGCGGACGGAACCGCTCGGCGCCGCCGATCATCGGCCGGATTTTCGTCCACAGCGCCTCGTCCTGTGGCGTGAGCCGGACTTCATGGACCGCAAGCCGCACCCAAGCGCCGTCGAGCGCGATTTCCTTGTCGCGGGCTAGCCCTTCGAGCACGGCGGAGAACGCGGTCGCCGGCAGGCGCAGTTCCATCTGCATGCGGAGCTTCTCGAAGCCGATGCCCGCAAGATCGGGATTTTGCTGGTGATAGGCCTCGAGCACCGCGAGAATTGAGCCCTTCAGGCGCAGCCAGTTCGGCAGCGAAAGTGCGAGCTCGGCCTTCGGCGTCGCCAGCCGGACGATCGCGGCCTGCTCGATCAACCGGTTGATTTCCTGCGGGCCGAGCGCGCGATCGCGCGTGAACGCCGAAAGCTCGACAAAGCCCGGCGACTGATTGAGGAGCGCTGCAAGCGCGTCCTCGGCGCGGGGTAAGGCATGCGCTTGCAGTTGCGCGATGCGCTCCGGCGTGCGTCGCTTGCGCGACGGCGCGCGCAGATCGAGAAAACGGCCGCCGGCGATGGTGCGCTGCGCGGTGGTGTCGCGCAGCACGAAGCGGTCGCCCGTTGCCGCGGCAATCGGATGCTCGAGAACGAGCTGGACCAGCGACTCCTGCCCCGGCGCGGCCGTCTCGTCGCGCAACAACACGACGCGCGCGCCCACTTCCGACGAGGCATGATGGAGGCGGACCGGCATCCATTGCGTAAGCGGCTTCTGCTCCGAGGCCAGCACCCGCACCGAAACGTCGATGCGGTCGGTCGGCGCGTGAAGGCCCGGATCCATCACGACATCGCCGCGCGAAATCGCTTCCTTGGTGATCTTGTCGCCCGTGAGATTCAGCGCGCAGCGGTCGCCGGCAACGCCCACTTCCGCCGGGCGGTTCTGGGCGTGGATCGCGCGCACACGCGCGGTCAGGCCCGACGGGCTCAGCACCACCGGATCGCCGACCGCGATACGGCCGGACAACACCGTGCCGGTGACCACGGTGCCCGCGCCCGGCATCGTGAAGGAGCGGTCGACCGCGAGACGGAAACGCCCGTCGGACGGCCGCCGCGCCACCTGGTTCGCGGCCATGAAAAGCCGCGCGCGCAGCTCGTCGATACCGGCGCCCGTGATGCTGGAGACGGCAACGATCTCCGCGTCGCGCAGCGATGTCGATGAAATCGTGTTGGCGACCTGGGTTCTTACTTCTTCGAGGCGCTCGGCGCTCACCATGTCGGATTTCGTAATCGCGACCACGCCGCTCTCCACGCCGAGGAGATCGATAATCGCCAGGTGCTCTGCCGTCTGCGGCATCACGCCGTCGTCGGCGGCAACCACGAGCAGCACGAAATCGATGCCGGTCGCACCGGCAAGCATGTTGTGGACGAATTTCTCGTGGCCCGGCACATCGACGAAGCCGAGCACGGTTTCGTCCACGCCGGGGAGATAGGCGAAGCCGAGATCGATCGAAATGCCGCGCTTCTTTTCTTCTTTCAGGCGGTCGGTATCGATGCCCGTCAGCACGCGCACGAGCGAGGTCTTGCCGTGATCGATATGGCCCGCGGTGCCGATAATCATGATACCGGCTCCGGCAGCGGCATTTCCGCAAGTTTCTTCGCGCGCTCTTTGTCCTCGTCGCTCATGGCCGCGCGCACGGGATCGATGAAGGGCGTCGCGAGCTGGCTGCCGCCATACTGGCCGCGCAACAGCCACATCAGCGCGGAAACCGCATCGCGCGGCACGCCCGCGCCGAGATGATAGGCCGCACCAAGCATGGCCTGCGCATCGGCGTCACCCCGCGCGGCCGCCTTGTCCCACCAATGCACGGCCTGCGCGGCGTCACGCCCGACACCAAGCGCATTGTGATAGATCAGGCCGAGGCGCGTCATCGACGCGGCGTTGCCCTGCGCCGCGGCAAGCTCCGCCCAGTGCTTCGACTCTTCGTAGCTCGGCGCGATGATCTCGCCTTCGATCAGCATCCAGGAGAGCATGTCCTGTGCGGCGGCATCGCCCTGCTCGGCGGCGGAGCGATAGAGCTCGGCCGCGCGCGCCGCATTTTCCTCGACGCCCTCGCCCTTGAAGTAAGCGGCGGCGAGATTGCGCTGGCCGACCGGGTCGCCGCTTTCCGCGGCAAGCGTCAGCCATTTGATCGCGAGCGCCGGATCGCGATCGACGCCGAGCCCTTCGGCAAAACAGGCGCCGACATTGTTCTGTGCGCGGCCCACGCCCTGATGCGCGAGCGGGCCCCAGATCGCGAGCGCGGCTTCGTAATCGCCCCGCTGCGAAGCCTCGAACGCGGCCGCCAGTTGCTCCGCGACATTCGCGGGAGCGGCGGCTTCTGCCTCTCGTTTACCGGCGAACCAGGCCATCATGTGCCCGCCTCCACCCGCAGCGACGCGAGATTTTCGATGAACGCCGCTTCCTTTTCGAGACAGCGCAGGTCGAAGACCAGCGCCTGTTCCTCGATCCGCCCGATCACCGGAACCGGAAGCGCGCGGAATGCGGCAGACAGCGCGGCGATGGCACGGCCGCCACGGCCGGTCTTTGCGCGGATGGCAATGCCGCTGCTCGCAATGGTCTCCTGCGGCAACGAGCCCGAGCCGATCTGGCTCGCGCAGGCGACCACGGATGCATCGTAATCGCCGCCGGCGGATTTCGCGACGATCGGAAGCAGGCGCTTCGCCGCCGCTTCGATCTCGCTTTTCTTTCGGGCGAGCAACCGCATGGTCGGCAACGTCGAGGCAAGACGATCCGGATCGCGATAGAGCTGGAGCGTCGCTTCCAGCGCGGCAAGACGGATCTTGTCCATCCTGAGCGCGCGCTTCATGGGATTCTTGTTGATTTTCGCGATCAGCTCTTTGGTGCCGACGATGAAGCCGGCCTGCGGCCCGCCGAGCAGCTTGTCGCCGGAGAAGGTGACGAGATCCGCGCCTTCCGCCACCGCCTCGGCGACCGTGGGCTCGTGCGAAAGCCCGTATTTCGAAAGGTCGATCAGCGTGCCGGAACCGAGATCGTTCACGAGCGGCAGCTTGTGCTTGCGCGCGATCGCCGCAAGCTTATCGCCCTTCACTTCCTTGGTGAAACCCTCGATCCGGTAGTTCGACGTATGCACCTTCAGGATCATGCCGGTCTTCGGCCCGATCGCGTTGATATAGTCTTTCTCATGCGTGCGGTTGGTGGTGCCGACTTCCACGAGCTTCGCGCCCGCGCGCGACATGATCTCCGGCATGCGGAACGCACCGCCGATCTCGATCAGCTCGCCGCGCGAAACGATCGCTTCCTTGCCCTTGGCGAGCGAGTTCAGGGTGAGCAGAACGGCCGCGGCGTTGTTATTGACCACGGTAGCGTCTTCGGCGCCCGTCAGTTCGCACAGAAGATCGCGGACCAGCGTATCGCGCTCGCCGCGCTTGCCTTCGCCGAGATCGAACTCGAGCGCGAGCGCCTCGCGCATGGCTATGCTTGCCGCTTCCACCGCCGCCTCGGCGAGCACGGCGCGGCCCAGATTGGTGTGAAGCACGGTGCCGGTCAGGTTGAAAACCGGACGCACCTTCGGCTGCGCCTCGCGCTCCAGGTGGCGAAGCGCATTCGCCGCGATGCCGTCGGCTTCGACCCGATGCGCGCCGTTGCCGCGCATGGCCTGCCGCGCCTCGCCGATACTGCGGCGCACGGCCTTGACGACCGAGGAGCGCCCAAACCGCTCGACCGCGGAGTCCGCAGCAGCGGTTCTCAGCACTTCATCGACCGAAGGAATGTTCCGGAGCGCGGTTACATCCTTGCGCACGATCCGCCGCCTCAATACCCTATCAGGAAGGGATTCACTCCGCCCCTGCGGAAGCCCAGTTCCTGCACCAGCAGGTCCAGACCGAGACTCGCGACGTCGTCCGCGATGGGATCGAGGTCGCGGTTCTTCTGCTCGTAGAGCACCTTCACATAACCGCGGCACTCTTCGCAGATTTCGGCCTTGATCTGTCCTTCGTAGCCCTCGATCTCCTGGTACTGCATCTTCTTGTTGGAGCCGCAGAGCGTGCATTGCAGGCGAATGTAGTTCCAGAGCGTGCCGCAGAGCGAGCAGGAGCAGAAGCGGGTGCCGTCGGCCCCGGTCCAGCCCACCACCATCGTGCTCGACGGCGCACCGCCGCAGCTCGGGCAAATGCCGTGGCCGATATCGGTGAGCGACTTCTCGTCGAGCTTCGCCGCGAGACGGACGAAATGCACCTGAAGCGTGGCAGCGACATAGACATGCTCCGCGAGCGCTTCGAACGGAACCGCATCCGCGAGCACATTGTGAAGCATCATGTCCCGTGCCGGGCGTTCGACCGCCTTGACGCGCTTCAGCGCGGCGGCGGCTTCAACCGGCATGTCGAGCAGCTCGATCTGTGAAAGCAGCCGGTCGAAGGCCCGATCGAAGGCCTGGTCGGGATTGAAAGCATTGCGGTCGAGCGGCGGCATCTTGTGCTCGTGCGCGCGCGCAAGCACGGAAGCGTCGGGCATTTCCGGCTCCGGCAGACCCTGCTGGATGTCGGACTGCGCCTGCGAGATGCCGGCGAGAAGTTTCAGGTAGGCTTCGAGCGCATGACCGCCGGTGGCAAGCGCACGAAAACGCGCCGCGCGGTCGGCAAACAGCCGGGCCGGGTCAGGCAATCGAACGAAAGGCGGTTTTGCAATACTACCGATGATGGACGGATCGGGTTCGACATTCGCGGACATCACTCAACCTCACGAACCGCACGGGCCACGGGGCGCGTACCGAAGACGAGAAAGGCGCCGGCAGCCATCATATTAGCCGCCGGCGCCTGAAGCCGTAAGATATTTTTACTTGCCGGATACGAGTTCCCGGAGCCACCTGCGATGATGACGCCACGCCCAGCCGCCGGTAACCCGGCCGCGGGTCATGGCACTGATGGTACCGCGCACCCAGATCGCCGCATAGACGTGAACGATCCAGACGCAGATCGCCATGACGGCGGCGATTGCGTGGATGAGCACGGCGAGACGGCGCTGCTCGATCGAGAAGTATCCGCCGAAATAGTGTTCCCAGATAACGACGCCGCTCGTGATCAGCACGATGATCAGGATCGACATCGACCAGAACACCATCTTCTGGCCGGCATTATATTTGCCGACTTCGGGCAGGTTCTCGTCTTTGCTGGTCAGCACATCCCGGATCTTCCCCAGCCACACATTGTCCGTCCGCTCCCAGAGATTGAGTTTCCAGAAGCGGATGAACAGGCCGAAGAAGCCGAAGAACAGCACGACGCCGATCCACGGATGGATCGCACGCGTCGAGGAGCCACCGCCGAAGAAGGCGGTCATCCAGTAAAGTGACGGATGGAACAGCGCGAGCCCGGATATGGCGAGGAGCACGAGGCTCGCCGCCGTAATCCAGTGGTTGATGCGCGCACCGGTCGTATAGCGGTCAACGACTACCTGTTCACCGCTATGGACGGCATCGCCCGGTGCTACCTCTGAGGTTGCTCTTGCCATGGATTATTTCCCTGCCAAGCGCTTGGCTTCCTGCTCGTCGTGCTCGGTGACGCGGTTGGCGCCAGCGACCACGTGATGCAGCAAGCCGAAGCCCGCAACCGCGACCATCGCAGTCAGGCCTGCATACTTCGTGAACCCCTTCCAGAACTCGACGATCGGAGAGATTCGCGGATTGTCTGCAAGACCCGCATAGATGCTCGGTTTGTCGGCGTGCTGGAGCACGTACATGACGTGCGTGCCCTGCACTCCCGGCGGATCGTAGAGGCCGGCATTCTTGAAGCCGCGCGACTTGAGATCCTTGATCCGGAAGTCAGCCCACTTCTTCATCTCGTCCTTGGTGCCGAAGACGATGGCCTGGGTCGGGCAAGCCTTTTGGCAGGCCGGTCCCTGGCCGACCGCGACACGGTCGGAGCAGAGCGAGCACTTGTAGGCCTTGTTATCGACCTTGGAGATGCGCGGAATGTTGAACGGGCATCCCTTGATGCAATAACCGCAGCCGATGCAGTTCGCCTTCACGAAATCGACGATTCCGTTCGAGTACTGCACGATCGCGCCCGGAGCCGGACACGCCTTGAGACAGCCCGGGTCCTCGCAATGCATGCAGCCGTCCTTGCGGATCAGCCACTCGAGATTGCCGGATTCCGGGTTCTCATACTCGGTGTAACGCATCAACGTCCAAGTATTCGGCGTCAGGTCGTGCGGGTTGTCGTAAACACCCACGTTGACGCCGACCTCTTCGGTCAAGTTGTTCCACTCAAGGCACGCCACCTGGCATGCCTTGCAACCGATGCATTTGGACACGTCGATCAGCTTGGCAACCTGCGTCTGCCGCGTCGCGACAGGCGTGATGTTGCTGGCCGAGCGCTTGATCAGGTCCTTATCGCCAAACTTCGCGTCAACGGGCTTGGCAATGGGATTCGGAATGACAGGATACATTGCTCTTCCTCCCCTTATGCCACCGGCCCGGAGATGGGCTCGACGTTGACCAGGAACGCCTTGAATTCAGGCGTTTGCGAGTTTGCGTCGCCGACGTAAGGCGTCAGCGTGTTGATCGGCGAAGCCTTCTTCGTTTCACCGATGAAGCCGAAGTTCAGCGGCAGGCCGACCTGGTGGACGGTCTTGCCATCGATCTTGAACGGCTTCAGTCGCTTGGTGACGACGGCCCTGCCCTTCACTTCGCCGCGGTTGGACCAGATCCGGACCATCTGGCCCTTCTTGATCCCCTTCTCGGCCGCGAGCTCTTCGGACATTTCCACGAAGAACTCCGGCTGTGTGACGGCGTTCATGTGGACGTTCTTGGTCCAGAAGTGGAAGTGCTCAACCAGACGATACGTGGTCGCGACGATCGGGAAATCCTTGGCATTGCCGAAGACTTCCATGTCGTTCTTGAACACGCGCGCCACCGGGTTGCCCTTGATCTTCGGGTACAGAATGTTTGCAACCGGAGATTCGAAGGGCTCGTAGTGGACCGGCAACGGACCTTCGTTCATCGCGGCCGCGAACAGGCGGGAGACGCCTTCCGCGTTCATGATGAACGGCCCGGTGCCGCGCTCTGGCGGGTTGGTCGGTACGAAGTCCGGCACGTCGGCGCCGGTCCAGCGCTTGCCGTCCCAGAAGATGTACTTCTTCGCATCGCTCCACGGCTTGCCTTGCGGGTCGGCCGAAGCGCGATTGTAGAGAATGCGGCGGTTCGCCGGCCAGGAGAATCCCCAGCTGCCGAACACGTTCATTCCCGACGGATCGGAGTTGTCGCGACGCATGGCCATGTTGCCGTTGGGACCGTAGAAGCCAGTGTAAATCCACTGGACGCCATCGGTCGTGCCGTCGTCGCGCATCTCGCCGAAGGTGGCGAGCTGCTGACCGGCGGCGCGGACAACCTTGCCTTCCGCATCCTTCAGATCGACGAGCGCCTTGCCGTTGAGTTCCTTGGCAAGTTCGTCGGCGGTCGGATCGTGCGGGTCCTTGTAGTTCCAGTCGGCAGCCATCAGGGGCTCGATGCCCTTGCCGCCGTCCTTCTCGTAGAGCTTCTTGATCCGGATGAAGAGGTCGGAAAGGATTTCGATATCCTTCTTCGACTGCGCATACGGATCGGCGGCCTGCCACTTCCACATGACCGCACGGCTCGAGTTAGTGAAGCTGCCTTCTTCCTCGACGAAGGCCGTGACCGGGAGCATGAACACTTCGGTCTGGATCTTGGCGGTATCAACATTGTTGAACTCGCCATGATTTTCCCAGAACCGCACCGTGTCCGTCTCGATCGGATCGACGCTGACGAGGAATTTGAGTTTCGAAAGTGCCGCAACGACCTTGCGGGAGTTCGAAACCGACATCATCGGGTTGAAGCCCTGACAGATAAGACCGGTGGTCTTGCCCTGGTGCATCACATCGAACATGCGCAGCACGTCGTATGCGACATCGAGCTTCGGTAGCCAGTTGTACCCGAACTCGTTCTCCTTGGTGGCCTTCGGGCCGTACATGCTCTTCAGGAAGCTCACGTAGAACTTGCGATAGTTCTGCCAGTAGCTCGTCTGATTAGCCTGGATCGGCTTGAATTGCCGCTTCGTGAGATGCGACTCGAGCGTCGGCTCGCTGTCGAGCGGCATTGCCAGATAGCCAGGCAACGATGCCGTCAGCGTTCCGATATCCGTGATGCCCTGCACGTTCGAGTGACCGCGCAGCGCGTTGATGCCGCCGCCGGGCACGCCGATATTGCCGCACAGGAGCTGGATCATGGCCGCGCAACGGATGTTCTGTGCACCGTGCGAATGCTGTGTCCAGCCGAGCGCGTACATGATCGTCATCGAGCGATCTTTGGTCGCCGACGAAGCCGCCCATTCGGCCACCTTCAGGAACTTGTCCTTCGGTGCGCCGGTGATGCGCTCGACCAGCTCAGGCGTATAGGTCGCGAAGTGCTTCTTCATGATCTGATACACGCTACGCGGGTGCGAAAGCGTATCATCCTTCACGACGAAGCCGTCCGGGCCCATTTCATATTGCCAGGTCGCACGATCGTAAGAACGGGTCGTCTCGTTGTAGCCCGTGAACAGGCCTTCGTCGAAGCCGAAGCCCTCCTTCACGATGAACGAGATGTTCGTGTAGTTCTTGACGTAATCGTGCTGGATCTTGTCGTTCTGCAACAGGTAATTGATCACGCCCGAAAGGAAGGCGATGTCAGAACCCGAGCGGATCGGAGAGTAATGATCCGCCATGGCCGCCGAGCGGTTGAACCGCGGATCGACAACCATAAGCTTCGCGCCACGTTCAGCTTTCGCTTCCGTGACCCACTTGAATCCACACGGATGCGCTTCAGCAGCGTTACCACCCATGATCCAGACGACATCAGCGTTCTTGATGTCCGTCCAGGAGTTCGTCATTGCACCGCGACCGAATGTTGGGCCCAAACTGGACACCGTCGGTCCGTGTCATATCCTCGCTTGGTTTTCGACCTGCAGCATGCCGAGAGCGCGGCTCACCTTCCAGGTGATCCAGCCGGTCTCGTTGGTGCATGAGCTTCCCGAGAGGAAAGCCATCGTGGGCCAGCGATTGACGGTGACACCGTCCTTATTCTTCTCGACGAAGTTCGCGTCGCGATCGTCCTTCATGAGCTTCGCGATACGCTCCATCGCGAAATCCCAGGAGACCGGCTCGAACTTGTCGCCGCCCGGCTTGCGATACATCGGCTCTTTCACGCGAGTCTTCGAGCGGATGTAGTCGATGGCGCCGGCGCCCTTCGGGCACAGCGTGCCGCGATTGACCGGATGATCGGAGTCGCCCTCGATGTGGGTGACTTCCATCTTGTTCGTCTGTGCGTTCTTGGCGGAAAACACCACCATGCCGCAGCAAACGGCGCAGTACGGGCAGCTGCTCCGCACTTCCTTGGTCATCGCGAGTTTGTAAGGACGGATCGAAGCCGCGTGCGCGACTTCCGCCTCACCAAACCCGAGCGCGCCAAGCGTCGTTCCAGCGATGCCGGCACCGCCAGCACGCAGAAACTGTCGCCTAGACAGCTCCATATTCATTTTCTGTTCCCTCCTATGGGGCTCAGCCCGCTCCGCGGGACACAACGCCTAACTTACACGCGTTCTAGACAAGGGTACTTTCGAGTAATTTCAGTGTCAAATAAGTGCCTGAAGAATAAGCATTATTTGTGCAGCGCAAAACGGCTCTAAGAGCCTCGTTGATTCAAGTCATTACAAAAATAAATAGGTAATAATATACCTTTTTGCGCTGCATGCGACATATTGTTTGAGATCATACATTTGACCCCTCCTCGCAGGCAGGCGCACTATCAACGCAGTGACAGCAGCGATTGCTCCCGGGTTCCGGGGCGCAGAAACGCTCGAATCGGTTGGACGCGGCAGACGCATCCGAGCCGTGAATTATTTGCCCGATATCACCCGCCTGCTGCTAGCCGCCTCCGCGGCGACGCTTCTCTTTATATTAGCGCTGCTTCCCGCACTGGTCGGCACGGCATCCACCGTATCTGCCGCACAACCGGACAGCCTGCGTGCCTTCACCGGAACCGCGGGTCCGAACATCCGGCTCGATGAGTTTCGCGGCGGCAAGCCGCTGTCGCTCGCCGACCGCCGCGGCAAGGTCGTGCTGCTGCATTTCTTCGCGACCTATTGCGAACCGTGCCGGCCGGAAATGGCTTCGCTCAATCGCTTCCTGAAGGCGAACGCGGACAAGCCTTTCGCCATTTTCGCGGTGGATGTCGGCGAAATCGATCTGCGCGTCCGCGCGTTCTTCGAGAAGGATCCGGTCGATTTTCCGATCGTGATGGATCGCGACCGGAAGGTTGCGAAGGCGTGGGGCGTCTATGCGCTGCCCACGACCATCGTCCTCAACGAAAAACTGGAGCCGCAACTGATCGTCGAAGGCGACCTCGACTGGAGTCATCCCGACATCCTGCAAAAACTCGAAACCTTGCTGCCTGCGCGGAGCATTCCCGGCCCGCGCAGCGGCGGCTGACGAATAAACGGGGAGGAGAGAAAAAATGGATAGACGAGATTTCCTGAAAGGAACTGCCGCCGCTTCGCTCGCGGCAGCGCTGCCATCCACGGCATGGGCTTCGGGGTACGACCCGCGTCCCGGCAAGTGGAGCACGTTCGATGTGATTACCCGCGTCGAGATCGCGAAGCCCGGCAGGCAAATGCAGGCATGGGTGCCGCTGCCTTCTATCAATCATCCGGACTGGTTCCGCGTGGTCGGCAACACCTGGACCACGAACGGCAAATGGGCGAAGCGCACCGAACCCAAGTATCGCGCCGACATGGTTCACGTCGCCTGGGCCGACAACCAGAAGACACCCTTTGTCGAAGTCACGAGCCGCGTCGCCATGCGCGATCGCCAGATCGACCCGACCAAGCCGCGCGCGGGCGCGGCGCTCAACGCGCAGGAGCGCAGGCTTTATCTCACCGGCACCGACCTCATTCCCGTCACCGGCATCGTGAAGGAAACCTCCGACAAGATCACGAAAGGCGCGAAGACCGATCTCGAGAAGGTGCAGTTGATCTACAACTGGGTCGTCGAGAACAGCGCGCGCAACGCCAAGACGCGCGGCTGCGGCATCGGCGACATCGCGGCGATGCTGAAGACCGGCGATCTCACCGGCAAGTGCGCCGACCTGAACGCGCTCTTCGTCGGCCTCGCGCGTGCGGCCGGCGTGCCGGCGCGCGATGTCTATGGCCTTCGCGTCGCGCCGTCGAAGTTCGGCTACAGGAGCCTCGGCGTCGGTTCCGCAAACGTCACCCGGGCGCAGCATTGCCGCGCCGAAGCCTATATCGCCAATGTCGGCTGGATTCCGGTGGACCCCGCCGACGTCCGCAAGGTCGTGCTGGAAGAACCGCCGGGAAATCTCCCGCTCACGGACCAGAAGGTGGTGGACGCCCGCAAGGCGCTGCTCGGATCGTGGGAAGGCAACTGGCTTGCCTACAACTTCGCCCACGACGTCGCGCTGCCCGGCACCAAGCAGCCGAAACTCGGCTTCTTCATGTATCCGCAGGCGCAGGTGGCTTCGCTCCTGCTCGACTGCCTCGATCCGGACAGCATGAAATACACGATCACGTCGAAACCGCTTACGGTCGCCTGACCGGCGGCAAAATGCCGATCGGGCGCCGGCAACGGCGCCCGATCCATTTCTGGTGTAAGCTCCCCGCATGACCGAAACCGTTCTCGATCTCCGCGGCATCCGCTGCCCCCAGGTGGTGCTTGAAGCGAAGAAAGCCCTGCGCAATGTGCCGCAAGGCGGCGTGCTCGTCCTCGAATGCACCGATCCGCTCGCCGTGATCGACGTGCCGCACTTCGTCCGCCAGACCGGCAATGCCCTTCTCGCCGAAGAGAAGCGCGACACGTTGCTGGTCTTCCGGATCCGGAAGAACGCCTGAGCTGAGCTTTTCAGGATTTCAAATTGCCACGGGCAGGCTGTTGACGCGCGATGCTGCGCGCTCGGGCGATCAGCGCTTCTTTTCGAGCAATGAGCGCAACGGCATCTCGAAGGCGTTCTTCACCTTCTTCACTTCGACGATGGAGGAATTGTTCTTGATGCCGATGTCCATCTCCATCATCAGCGTGGAAAGCTGGTTGAAGTGCTCCATGTCCCGGACCACGAACTTCAGAATGTAATCGTATTCGCCGCTCGTCATGCTGCATTCGACGGCTTCCGGTATGCGCGCGATCGCGGCTTCAAAGACCGAGAACTGCCGCATCGTCTGCTCCGACAGCCGAATCTGGCAATAGACCGTCATGTAGTTCGCGATCTTTCTCAAATTCAGGATCGCGGTCACGTCGGAAATATAGCCCGACTGCCGCAACCGGCGCACGCGTTGCAGGCACGGACTCGGCGACAAGCCTACGAGCTCGGCAAGCCGGACGTTCGTAATATCACCCTCGCGCTGCAACACTTCCAGAATCTTGAGATCGATATTGGTTAGCTTTTCCACGATCCATCCGGAGATTGCGGGTCAGTCCCTGCGATTATCGCGAAGGAGCTGCCACAGCCTGCTGGGTGTAACCGGAACCTGGGTCGGACGACAACCTGTGGCGTCGGTGATCGCATTCAGGATTGCGGGCGCCGTCGGCACCAGCGCCGGCTCGCCGATCCCCTTCGCCCCGAACGGACCCAGCGGATCGAGCGACTCGATAAGGTGAATTTCGATCTCCGGCATGTCGCCGAATGTCGGGATGAGATAGTTGTGCAGGTTGTCGGTCACGAGCGGGATGTATTCTTCCATCAAGGCAAGACCGAGACCCTGCGCGATGCCGCCCTGAATTTGCCCTTCCACCTGCGTCGGGTTGACCGCGCGGCCGACATCGTGCGCCGCCCAGATCTTCAGCACCTTGACCGAGCCGAGCAGCGGATCGACTTCGACCAGCGCCGCCTGCGCCGCAAACGCATAGCTCGCGTATGGAATGCCCTGCTGGTTTTCGTCGAGGTCGGTCGTGGGCGGATTGTAGTGGCCGACTTCGGAAAGAACATTTCCGTCGTCATCGGAAGCGAGCGAAGCAAGATCGAGCGCGACTTCCTGCGCGCCCGACACCAGAATTTTCCCGGCGGCAAAAGTAATGCGGGCATCGGGGCCGGCATTGGTAAGGCGGCGGATCGAATCCTTCAGTTTCCCCGCGGCAAGCACGACCGCATTTCCGGAAATGAAGGTCTGTCGCGACGCCGAGCTCTTGCCCGCATCCAGCGTGCGATCGGTATCGCCGAGCACGAGGTTGATGCGATCCGCGCTCACCCCGAGCGCGTCCGCGCACATCTGCACCATGATCGTGTTGACGCCCTGCCCGATATCCACGGCGCCGCTGAAGAGCGTGATCCTGCCGTCGGCGCCGATCGCAATGCGCATGGACGACGGATTGGGCTGCGAGGTGTTGCCGATCCCGTACCACATGCAGCCGATGCCGACGCCGCGGCGCAGCCGGTTGCTGCCTTTATTGAAGGCGGCAACGGCGCTCTTCTGTTCTTCCCAGGCCGGCTTCAGCGCGTGCAGGCATTCCTTCATGCCGACGCTATGGAGAAGCTGCTGGCCGGTGGCGGTCGAATCTCCCGGAACCAGCGCATTCATGATCCGGAATTCGAGCCGGTCGATCTTCAGCTTGTCGGCAAGCTGGTCCATCAGCGCCTCATGCGCGATCGCCGCCTGCGGCACGCCGAAGCCGCGGAAAGCGCCGGCAATGGCGTCGGTCGTCAGCACCGCGCGCGTCGTGCAATGCACGGTCGGCACATTATAAGGTCCCATCGCATGCAGCGGCACGCGATTGGCGACGATCGGCCCCGCCGAAGCGTAAGGCCCCGTATTGAAATCGGCGTGGCATGCGAAGGTCTTGAGCTTGCCCTTGCCGTCGCAAGTCATTGTCGCCTCGATGCGCGAAGGGTGACGCTTGGGTGTGACCCGCATGCTCTCCAGCCGCGAATAGATATAGGCAACCGGCCGCCCCGTGAGCCAGGCCGCAACCGCCATCAGCGGCTGCACCGACATGTCGATCTTGCCGCCGAAGCCCCCGCCTACCGCGGAAGGCAGGATGCGCACTTCCTTCTGCGGGATGCCGAGCACATGCGCGACGCCGTCGCGATCCATGTATGGCGTCTGCGTGGTGACGAACACTTCCATGCGGTCGCCGACCCGGCGCGCGAAACCCGCCTCGGGTTCGATATAGGCATGCTCGACATAGCCGGTCTGGAATTTTCCGCTGACCGAGTATTCGCCGCGGTCGGCCTCGATATCGCCGCGGATCATCTTGCCGCGCGTCAGCACGTTGTCGGGACGTTCGCGATGCAGGGTTGCAGCTTTGGGGTCCAACCCTCCATCGATGCCGCTGACCGGCGCGAGCAGCTCCCAGGTTACCGGGAAGTCCTCGAGCTTCAGCTCCTTCAGTGCATCCCGCTCGCCCACGATCGCCGCAACCGCTTCGCCGGAGAAGCGGACGAAACCATCCGCCAGCACCGGCTGATCGCGGTAATGCTCGAAAATTCCGTACTCGTTCTTTCCGGGAATATCCGCAGCGGTGATGACACGCAGCACGCCGGGGTTGCTTTTGATAAAAGACGACAGTTCGCCGATGCGGAAGCGCGCATGCGCATGCGGCGAGCGCACGGCTTTCAGGTAAAGCGCGTCTTTCGGCGTGGCGTCCGCCCCGTACCTTGCCGCGCCTTCTGCGCGCGCCAGGCCGTCGACCTTCGTAAGACGCCCGCCGACTGCCGGCCGGGCGGGGTCGAGCGACGGCAACGCATCACCGGAAAGATAGTGTTCGATCGCGTCGACGATCTTGGTGTAGCCGGTACAGCGGCAGAGCACGCCGCCCATGCGGTCGAGAATTTCGCCGCGCGACCAGTCTCTGTTCTCGCGCGCAAGCTCGGCTGCGGCCATCAGCATTCCCGGCGTGCAGATGCCGCACTGCGCGGCGCCCAGTTCGACAAAGGACGACTGCAACCGACGCAGCCTGTCGTCCGCCTGCAATCCTTCGACGGTTTCGATGGGAACCCCCGCCGCCTGATCGAGCGAAACCAGGCAGCTGCACATCTGCTTCCCCGAAACCAGCACCGTACAGGCGCCGCAGTCACCGGCGTTGCAGCCGACCTTCGTGCCGATGAGGCCGAGATCGTCACGCAATACATCGGCGAGCCGCGCGCCCGCGGGCGAACTGACGTCATAGGTGCGGCCGTTTACGTTGAGCTGCAACGAGGCCGGCGCCATCGCGCCCCGCGTATCCGTGCGCTTAATCGACTTGTTCATGCAACCTCGCAGCGGCATTCGTTAGCGCTTCACGAACCAGAACACTCGCCGCGTGCAGGCGGTATTCGCCCGCGCCGCGGATGTCGTCCATCGGCGCCAACGGCGAAAGAAACGCCGGATCCATTTCAACCGATTCAAGATCGGCGATCGATTTCCCGAGCAGCGTCTGTTCCCACGCGGAAAGCCGCAACGCGCGCGCGGCACATGCGCCCACGGAAATCCCGGCGCAGGCGATCCTGCCCTGCGCGTCGCATTCGAGCACGGCCGCGGCCATGACGATGGAGATCACGAGATAGCGCCGCGCCCCGAGCTTCCGGAACGCCGATGCGGTTCGCTGCGAGCGGGCCGGTACCGTCACCGCGCGGATGATCTCTCCGTCGCGCAGGTCCGTCTTGCGATTGCCGAGCACGAACTGCTCGAGCGGGACCTTTCGTTCGCCGGACGGCCCGGCCACGATCATGGCCGCATCCATCGCCATCAAGGCGGGAATGCCGTCGGCGGCGGGAGAAGCATTGCAAATGTTGCCGGCAACGGTGCCGGCATTCTGGATTTGCCTTCCGCCCACTTCGGCGGCCGCCTGCTTCAGCGCATCGAACTGCGCCGGCAAATCCGCCGCCAGAACTTCGGACCACGTCGCCAGGGCAGGAATGATCCACTCGCCGCCTTCCTGGCGGATCGTCCCGCGCAGGGTTTCGATCCGGGAAACGTCGATCAGTCCCGGGAAGCGAACGCCGTTCTCGATGGCGGGATAGATGTCGGTGCCGCCGGCGACGAAGGGATAGCCCATCTGCTGCCGGAGGCTCACGGCTTCGTCGAGATCGGTCGCGCGGCGATAATCCATGACTCAGAGCTCTCCGAGGATGGAAAGGCTTCTGGCTTTGTCTTCGGGCGTGCCGACGAGCGAAAGAATGATCTCGTCGAGGCCGGCATCGAGGTAGCGCTGGACCTGCTTTTGGCAATCGGCAACGGAACCGACAATCGCGAAGGCTTCGGCGGCTTCCTCGGGAACGAGTTGCAGCGCGCCATCCATGTCGCGCTTCGCGACTGCGGCGATGATGGCGTCATGATCGATCGGAAGGCCGCTTGCCGTGATGTTCTCGCGGAGGTTCTCGTTGCGGAACAGAAACGCGAGCTTCTGGCGTATTTTCAGCCGCTGCTCGGCGCCTTCGCCGCCGACGATGAAATAGACATAGGCGGTCTTGCGAATATCGGCCGGATTTCTTCCGTTGGCCCGCGCGCCCTCGTCCGCAATGCCGATCGAATGGCGGATGAAATCGAGACTCAATCCGGCCGAGAGCACCAGACCATCGGCGACCGCGCCGGACAGTTTCAGCATCTGCGGCCCCATCGGCGCGAGATAGACCGGCGGGAGCTTTTCCGGAACGAAGGAAATGCGCGCGCCCTTCAGCGCGAAGGTCAGGCCCTCGCTATGCGTCGCCTCGCCGCCCATCAGGCTGCGCAAGGCCGCAACATAATCGCGGATCGCCTTGACCGGCTTATCGACCGCAAGCCCGGACTCGCGCAGGAACATCGGATTTCCCACGCCCACGGCGACACCGCACCTGCCCGGCACCAGTTCGGCGAGCGAGGAAAGCGCCATCGCGGTCGGCATCGGATGCCGCAGATAGGGACTGAGCGCCGTCGGAAAAACCGTGGCCTGCTTCGTGCCGAGCGCGATCGCCGTCGAGGTGACGATGGCTTCGCGGAAACCAAGATGCTCCGCGATCCAGAACGAGCGCGCGCCGAACCCCTCCGCCTGCTGCGCAAGCGTCACCGCATCCCGGACCGGAATAAAGCCGTCGAAGCTGATGCCGAACGGGAATCCGGTCATTGATAACCCCGTTCCAGCAGCTCCTTCACCCCGGCCACGTCGAGACCCGTCAAGCCCATCTTTTCGAGCGTGAGCGCATCCTTCCAGTAGGATTTACCGACCGCGATTTCGGCGAGCATGATCGTGCTGTTGCAGACCGGCGTCGGCACGCCGGCAAGCCGGCCCAGCTCGGAAAACGGAATCAGGCCGAACGGAATGTCTTCGTTGAAGAAGCGATGGTCGATCGTCTTCGGCGCGCGAATCCAGCGGTTCGGCTCGCTGTTATGAAATACGTCGTAGGCCGTGCCGCCGTCGCGCCCCGCCTCGCTCGTGTAGTTCATCTGGAAAAAGTGTTCCGAGAGCTTCGGCACGGTAATTCCAAGCGCCGCCGCGACCGAGACGCGCTCGTGATCCAGCGCGTCGATGATCTTGCCGACCGACGGCGTGATCCCGTCGTAGTAGTGGCAATAATCCCCGCCGGTCGATTCCACCCGGCCGATGTTGCACAACAGCGCAGGCGGATGATGGATCGCGTTGGTGTAATAGAACACCGTATCGAGAACGCTGGGCACCGCCGACAGCGAAGGAAACAGCGGCAGCATTCGTTGCAGCAATTCGTCGGTTCTCGCCGAAGGGAACGCGGCAAAGCGAAGTTTGGCCGATTTGCGGGACACCCGGACCTTATCCGGCGCCGTCTTGCGGCAGATATAAGGAAGCGTGGACGACTCGCAGGTGACCGGCGCCTTGTGGCCGAGACGCCGCAGCGTATGCGCAAGCAGCGTCAGCGTATGGCCGGGCGCCGCAAAGAAAATCTGCTCGGGCTTCAGGTGTGGCGCGGCGGTCGCCGCCATGTTCTCGTGCGCCTGCGTCGGCCCCATGACCAGCACGGCATCCGCGCCTTCCATCGCCTCGCCGGCGCTGGTCGTAATCAGCGGCAGCTTCGCAAAACCGTCGCCGAGTACGCCTTCGTAGTGAACCCCGCCGAGCGCCTGTAACGGCGCAACCGTCTCGGCGCTCCTACCGTAAAGGCGGACGTCGAATCCCTGCAAGGTAAGGTCAGCCGCGGCCGCACACCCGCCATTGCCTGCGCCGATGATCGCGACGGATTTGATAGCGCGCACTTCTGGCATTACTGAACCTGATACTTTGCGAGTTTCTTTTCATCCACCTCGACGCCAAGTCCCGGCCCGTGCGGAACATGCAGGAAGCCGTCTTCGTAGCGGGGCGGCGTGACGACGATGTCATCCAGATAGCGGCGGCCGGCGACCTTGGTCTGCTCGATTTCGGCCGTCGAAGTAACGGGAATGGTCCCGGCCAGCGCCACTTCCGGCGCGGCGGCGGCAAGATGCAGGTTCGCGGCATTGCCGATCCCCATCTCGCCGGAGCCGTTGATGTCGGAGAACATTCGATGCGCGCCGGCAACGGCAAGCAGCTTGCGCGCTTTCCATAGCCCGCCTGGCTTCGTGTAATAGACCGACAGATATTGCGCCGCCTGCATGTGCGCAATCCTGACGACGTCGCGATCCGTCCAGACGCTTTCGTCCGCCATGAGCGGGACATCGCAGCGCGCAGAAACCTCCGCCATCTGATCGAGGCCGTCGACCGGCTGCTCGGCATAGGCGATGTCGTATTCCGTCATGCGATTGATCGCCGTGACCGCGTCGCGCCAGGTGCGGTATCCCTGGTTGCCGTCGACGCGCAGCTTCACGCCATCGCCCACAGCCTTGCGGATTTCCCTCACCGTTTCGACGTCACGCTCGACATCGATCCCGATCTTGATCTTCAGCGTCTTGATGCCGCCTTCGACCGCGCCCGCCGCCTCGATGGCGGCATCGCGCACGTCCATGAGCCCGATGCTATGCGCAAGCTCGATACGCTCGCGATACAGGCCGCCGAGCAACCGATAGACCGGCACGCCAAGTCCGCGCGCGAGCGCATCGAGAATGGCGACCTCGATCGCCGCCTTGGCATAAGGATGCCCGCGCAACACGCGATCCATCGCGGCATGCACGAGCTCGATCCGGGACACATCGACTTCGGCGAGCGCCGGCAGCAGGAGGTTCTTGATGAGATCGATTGCGCCCCGGGGGGTTTCGCCATAGCGGCTTGCGTCGTCCCCGCCCCAGGTCGGGATCGCCTGCGTCTCGCCCCAGCCGGTGGAGCCGTCGCTGAGCCGAAGGCGCAGCACGACATATTCGCGGCTGCC
>CAZNPX010000015.1:0-53141 GCA_964575175.1 uncultured Hyphomicrobiales bacterium
CGCGATGGACGGCGCCTCGAAATTCGTGCGCGGCGACGCCATCGCCGGCCTGCTGATCGTCTTCATCAATATCATCGGCGGTATCATCATCGGCATGGCGCAGCAGGGCCTGACATTCGCGAAAGCCGGTCAGGTCTATACGCTGCTCACCGTCGGCGACGGCCTCGTCACGCAGATCCCGGCGCTGATCGTCTCGACCGCCGCGGGCCTGCTCGTCTCCAAGGCCGGCGTCTCCGGCGCGGCCGACAAGGCGCTGATGTCGCAGCTTTCGAACTACCCGAAAGCGCTCGGCATGTCGGCCGGCGTCATGATCCTGCTTTCCCTCCTGCCCGGCGTACCGATGCTGCCGTTCCTCGCGCTCGGCGCGGGTGCGGGTGTGCTTGCCTTCGTCAGCACGCGCAAGAACAAGGCCGCGGCGCTCGCGGAAGCCGCGAAAACCGCCTCCAAGGAGCCGAGCCTGCCGCAGGAAGAGCCGATCTCGAACGCGCTCAAGATCGACGATCTCAAGATCGAAATCGGCTACGCGCTCCTGCCGCTCGTCAACAGCCCCGACGGCACCGACCGCCTCACCGAGCAGATCAAGGCGCTGCGCCGCCAGATCGCAAGCGAGATGGGCTTCGTGATGCCTTCGGTGCGCATCCTCGACAACGTGCAGATGGAATCCAACGCCTACACCATCAAGCTCAAGGAAGTGGATGCGGGCTCCGGCAAGGTGCATCCGGGCAGCCACATGGTCATGGATCCCAATGGCGGTCAGGTGAATCTCGCGGGCCACCACACCACCGAGCCGACCTTCGGTCTGCCCGCGACCTGGGTCGACGAGAGCTTGCGCGAGGAAGCGAGCCTGCGCGGCTATACCGTGGTCGATGCCGCGACCGTCATGTCCACGCATCTCGCCGAGGTGCTCAAGGCAAACATGTCGGACCTGCTCTCCTATGCGGAGGTGCAGAAGCTGCTCAAGGAACTGCCGCGCGAGCAGGCCGAGCTGCTCAAGGACATCGTGCCGGGGCAGATCACGACCTCAGGCATCCAGCGCGTCTTGCAGCTTCTTCTTGCCGAGCGCGTCTCGATCCGCGACCTCGGCACCATTCTGGAAGGCATCGCCGAAGCCGTGCCCAACACCCGCAACGCTTCCCAGATCGTCGAGCAGGTGCGCGTGCGCCTCGCGCGCCAGCTCTGCGCGCAGCACACCTCGCCGGGCGGCTATCTTCCGCTGCTTTCGCTTTCGCCGAAGTGGGAGCAGACCTTCGCGGAATCGATTATCGGCACCGGCGACGACAAGTCGCTCGCCATGCAGCCTTCGAAGCTTTCGGAGTTCGTCACCGAAGTGCGCGAGCGCTTCGAGCAGGCGGCGCGCATGAACGAGGCCCCGGTGCTGCTCACCAGCGCCACCGCCCGCCCCTTCGTGCGGCAGATCGTCGATCGCTTCCGCCCGCAGACGGCCGTCATGTCGCAGGGGGAAATCCACCCGCGCGTGCGGCTGAAGACGGTCGGCAGTATTTAAGGCTGGAGCGGTATCAGACGCGGATGCGTTGCGCGCCGATGCGGTCTAGTTCCGCCTGTTCGCGCGCCGCTTCCACGCTGCGGCCGCGAACCTGGTCGCGCTCTTCTAGGATCTCGACCTTCTTCAGCTCTTCGAAAGCGTCGGCAAGCTGCGCCCGCGCCTCCTCGAGCTGGCCCTGCAATTCGGACGCCGAACGCTTGAGATTGTCGCGGCGCTGGATCGCGGCCTTGGCATAGGTCGGATAGGCGAAGTGGCCCGGATCGTTGATGCCGGCGCGGTCCTGCTCGACCGAGATCTCACGCTCGAGATCGTTGGCCATGCGCTCGAACTCGGCGACCATCGCCTCGATCTGGGCGACCTGGCGCCGTTTTTCGTCGACCTGAAAGCGCTTCAGGCGAATGAGGGTTTCACGCGATTTCATCCCGGCGATACTCCACGCGACCGGTTAGGATTCAGTTTCTGCATTCGCGAAAATTTGAGCGAGTGCACGGTAACCATCGCCGAGATTCGTTTTTTCTTCCTTACCTTGGGACAGGAAGGCTTCGAGCGCCGGCTGGAGCCGGATCGCCTCGTCCACCTCCGGGGAGGACCCCTGGCGGTAGGCCCCGAGCCGGATCAGCTCTTCCATATCGCCATAGGTGGCAAGCACCTGCTTGGCTTTGACCACCGCCGGATAGAATTCAGGATCGCTCGATTTCGGCATGGTCCGCGACACCGATTTTAAGACGTTAATCGCCGGGTAACGGCCGCGCTCCGCGATTACCCGCTCCATGACGATGTGCCCATCCAGAATGCCGCGGACGGCGTCGGCGACCGGCTCGTTGTGGTCGTCGCCATCCACCAGCACGGTGAAGAGGCCGGTGATGGTGCCCTGGTCGGGTCCCGGCCCGGCGCGCTCAAGCAGCCGCGGCAATTCGGAGAACACGGTGGGCGTATAGCCTTTCGCAGTCGGGGGCTCTCCGCCGGCAAGGCCGATTTCGCGCTGGGCCATGGCAAAGCGCGTGACCGAGTCCATGAGCAGCAGCACGTCCTTGCCCTCGTCCCGGAAATATTCGGCGATCGACATGGAAAGGAGCGCGGCCTGCCGGCGCATCAGCGCGGGCTCATCCGAGGTCGCGACCACGACCACCGAGCGCTTCAAGCCCGCTTCGCCAAGGTCGTCCTGCAGGAATTCCTGCACCTCGCGGCCGCGCTCGCCCACAAGCCCGATAACCGCGACATCGCAGGCCGTGTACCGCGCGAGCATGGACAAGAGCACCGACTTGCCGACGCCCGAGCCCGCGAAAATGCCGAGCCGCTGGCCCTTGCAGGTGGTGGCGAAGGTATTGAGCGCGCGCACGCCGAGATCGAGCGGTGCCCCCACTCTCTTTCTTGTATGGGCGGCCGGGGGCGGCGCACGGAACGGATAAGGCGAGTGCCCCGGTCGGATCGGACCCTTGCCGTCGACCGGGTGGCCATGGGCGTTCACGACGCGGCCGAGCCAGGCATTGGAGGGCCGGACCAAAGCCGCCGACTGCGAGACGATGGCCCGGCAACCGCGGCGAACGCCCTCGATCGCGGCGAAGGGCATCACCACCGCATTCTCGCCCGCGAAGCCGATGACTTCGCAGGGCACCCCGCCGTTAACGCCTGTTTCGATGGTAACGCGGGCGCCGACCGGCATCGTATGCACCGGCCCCGCGACCTCGATCATGAGGCCGCGAACCCCTGCAACGCGGCCATAAATAAGGGTCCCGTCGAGTTCCGAGATCTGCTCTGCGAGTGCCTTCATGGAGAATCACCGCTTAACGGGCCAAGTATCTGTTTACCCGATCTTTACCGGCTTCGTTAATGATCCGATCACGCCTTGGATCGAAGGGCTCGCAGGATGCGCGCCTAATTCAAGGGAGTCGCTTGGTCTGGCTTCTTGAAGTCGTACTTTAACCGGCCGGCCTGAGGAAAATCACGAATTGCCAACACCTTACGGCGATTCGCGAATATTTTCACGGGCCGGGCTTGTGGGACAGAATCAGATTCTGTTAACCATTGCAGGTTAGCGTCGCGAGTCGAGAAATGAGTCAGTCCAGGCACGCAGGCGGGGCGGGTCTGGAGTGAGATTTGTCCCCCAAACGAGGCCTGGATAGGGGATTGGCATGCGCGTTCTGCTAATCGAAGACGACAGCGCGACGGCGAAAAGCGTCGAATTGATGCTGAAGTCTGAAAGTTTCAATGTTTACGTGACCGACCTTGGCGAAGAAGGGGTCGATCTCGGCAAACTCTATGATTACGACATCATCCTCCTCGACCTGAACCTCCCGGACATGTCCGGGTATGAAGTTCTGAAGTCGCTGCGGGTGGCCAAGATCAAGACACCGATCTTGATCCTTTCCGGCCTCGCCGGCATCGAGGACAAGGTGAAGGGTCTCGGCTTCGGCGCCGACGACTATCTCACCAAGCCTTTCCACAAGGACGAGCTGATCGCCCGCATCCACGCGGTCGTCCGCCGCTCGAAGGGCCATGCGCAGTCGGTGATCAACACCGGCGACCTCGTCGTGAACCTCGACCAGAAGACAGTCGAAGTCGACGGCGCCCGCGTGCACCTGACCGGCAAGGAATATCAGATGCTGGAGCTGCTTTCGCTCCGCAAGGGCACCACGCTCACCAAGGAGATGTTCCTCAACCATCTCTACGGCGGCATGGACGAGCCGGAACTGAAAATCATCGACGTATTCATCTGCAAGCTGCGCAAGAAGCTCGCGAACGCCTCGAAGGCGCCGGAATGGCCGAGCGGCAAAAACTACATCGAGACGGTCTGGGGCCGCGGCTATGTGCTGCGCGAGCCGACCGACGCGGACGAGCGGATCTCGGCTTAATTCTTCCCGCATACAACATTCAAAACCCCGCCACGCCGGCGGGGTTTTTGTTTGCGGCGACGGCAACATGAAACCCTGCATCGTGCCAGCGCCTGTCACGGGCATGGCGAAGATAAAATGGCGGGATTCCTGGCTGCCCTTGCCACAAGCACGCCTATGGCCGCGCTACACTCGCCGTCATGAAATTCCGCATCGTCTTCGTGAACCGCGAACTTCGCTTCTCGCTCGGCATCGAAGAGGAGTCCGGCCGGTATTATCTTTCCATTCCGGTCGCAAACCGGCTTGCGGATTACGAGGAGTATTACGAGATCGGCCGGGACGACTTCGAGCGCTTCCGCAACGATCCCGCAAGCGCGGCCGGATTTCTTGCGCGATGCCGTGCCCGCGAGGCGGACGAACTCCTGATCGTCCAACCGGGAAAGGATCGCGGGACGGCAGGCTGAGGAAGCGCACCTGCTCACAGATCGGCGCACCAGTCGCAATAGGCCCGCGCGCCCGGCCGGTCGCGCCGCAGCGCTTCCTCGAACGAGAAACCGAACTCGCGCGACGTCAGAAGGCCGATGACGAATTCGCGCGCTTCGACCGGCACGCGGTCCGAATAAAGCGCGAGACAGCGCTCCGAATCTCCCCGGCACGCTTTCGCGCGCCCGCACGTCGCGCGATCGCAGAAGCGCGGGATGCAGAGCACGTCGCTGAAGGCGCGAAGCGCCATGTTGTCGTAATCCGGAACCTCATCCTGAGGAGCGCGAGCGGAGCGAGCGCGTCCCGAAGGATAAGGCCTCATGGTTCGAGACGCAGGCTGCGCCTGCTCCTCACCATGAGGATTGACTTTCTGCGCGCCTCGAAAAACCGGCTGCACACTCTTTTGGATTTCAGACAAAGCATCTCCTTTCCGCGACTGGTCAGCCCGGATGATGAATGAAGGGGACGGTGCGCCGGAGGGCGCAGGGTTCGTCCGTTGTCGCGTTTCGCTTTTGCAGGCGAAACGCTCGCCTTCCGGCGCACCGCCTCGACGTTTTGTCGGTTTCGGGCCGCGCTTTTCGTAAAGCGCTTCGAAGATTTCTCTTCGCCGATGCCGGATAAATCCGGCGTCGGGCACGCTTCTCCGTCAGCCGTGCTCCCGGCAGGCGAGTCTAGTCTCGCCGGGCGGTGCCCCGAAACCGCTCCTGAACCTGCATTGCGAATGCACGCGCAGAAGCGCCACTTCCCGCCCCACTTTGCGACGCCTCGCGAAGCGCCCCTTCGACAGGCGGGAGTGACTAGGAATATATACCTTGATTGGGGCGAGAGGATGGCGGCGTGAAAGCAGGAGCCTGCGCGAACGCGCATCCCGGCGGACCTTCCTCGCAGACAAAATGCAAAGCACCGCCGTTCCGGCTGGCTCTTTATTCCGTCGAATCTGAAGATATGCGTTCAGGCGACGCGGATTCGGGATGTAAAGGCTCTCGCATCCTCGCTGAGAGCAGTCGCCTGCCGGCTGAGTTCAACCGCGGCAGCGAGCACCCGTTCGGCGCCCTTGCCGGACTTGCCGATCAACTCTCCCACACCGGCAATGCTGCTGGAGACCTGGCGGCTGCGCTGGGCCGCACTCTCGACATTCTCCGCGATATCCTGCGCCGCGTCGTTCTGCTGCTGCACGGATGCAGCGATCGCCGCCGAAATCCGCTCGACCATCAGCATGGATTTCGACATGGCATCGGTCGCGCCGCGTACCGTCGTGATGACGCGGCCGACCGATACGGTCTTTCTCTTGATCTCGCCGAGCGCGCCGGTGGTCTGGGCAGCCAGCGCCTTGACTTCCTGGGCAACGACCGCAAATCCCATACCCGCCTCGCCGGCACGCGCGGCCTCGATCGTCGCGTTCAACGCGAGCAGGTTCGTGCGGCTCGCGATATCATGGATGAGGTTTGCGACCTGATCGATGTCCTCGACGGCTGTGATCAGTGCGTCGGTGTTTTCCGCAGTGGCCGACGCGGAAGAACTGGCGCTCGCAACCAGATCGGACGCGCTCGCGACCTGCGCCATGATTTCCCCGATCGAAGCGGACAATTCCTCGATGGCGCCGACTACATTCGCCGCGTTCATCGTCGTTTCGCCAGCAACGGCGTTCGCTATTCCCGCATGCCTGCGGCACTCGCCGAGAACCACCGCCATTTCCGCTGCAAAGGCATTCAGATCGGCGGCCGAGCGCTCGACCGCAGCGGCAACCGTAAGAATATCGGTTTCGAGCGCAGCCGCGACACCTTCCAGCGCTCTGCGCTTTTCCACTTCCGTTCTCTCCCGCTCGCCCGCGTGCATTTCCTCCGCCTTGCGAAGCGCAAGCGCATTGTCGCGGAACACCTCGAAAGCCCGCGCCATCGTGCCCACTTCGTCCGAACGCTTGCCGCCTTCGATCTCGACATCGAGATCGCCCGCCGCCATGCGGCCGGTCGCATCCGCCATGCGCCGCAGCGGCCGGGCGAAGAGATGCTGGCTCAACAGGAACGCGCCGATGAGGGCAGCCAGCGTTCCGGCGAAGAGAATGCCGAGCGTCATCCGATAGACGCTATTTCCCTGCTCCACCGCTTCCGCCTCGATGACGCGCGCAAGCCCGCCAAGACGGCCGATCAGGCGGTTCAGATCGGACGCGGATGCGCCGCGCACCAGATCGAACCTGAAATCGAGAATGCGCTTCGCTTCCGCCGTTTCGCCTCGCGCCAGCAACGCACGAAGCTCGGCCGTGACCGCGGCGACTTCGTCGAGCCGCGCGAGGACTGCATCCACTTCGGACCTTGCCGCGGGATAGCGCTGCGCCGCATTGCGAAGCGCATTGCGGATCGACGCAAGCTCGCCTTCCGCATTCAGCTCCGCCTCGGCGCGATCCTCCGCGGCAACCGCAACAAAGCCCTTGTAGGTCGAGATCCCGTAGGATTCGAGCTGCGCCTTAGCCTCGGCAAGCGCGAGCCGCGCCGGCGCAAGTTGCTGACGAACGACAGCGTGAAGCTGCGCAATCTGATCGAGCCTCTCGATGCAGAAAAGATTTGCCGCGACGGAAAGCCCGCCGAGTGCCGCGATCAACATGACCGCCTTGACCGCGATCGAGAAGCGGAGCGAAAGAAACTTCGTCATGCCAGGAAAATGATGTCTGCGCCGCGCGTCGTATAGGCGGACAATTCTTCCTGCGGAGTTAACTACGCCTTCATGAAAGCGAGTTGGAACTGTCACATTCCGCTCGCTTTGTCACAATCGGAAAACTAGTTCTTCAACCGATATCCGGTCCGGAAAATCCACCAGATGATCGCGATGCAGGCGAACAGGAACGCGAGCGTCATGGCGAGCGAGATCGCCACGTTCACGTCCGCGACCTCGTAGAAGCTCCAGCGGAAGCCGGAGATCAGATAGACGATCGGGTTGAAGAAGGTCACGACCTGCCAGAACGGCGGCAGCACGTTCACCGAATAGAACGCGCCTCCGAGGAAGGTCAGCGGCGTGATGATCAGCAGCGGCACGATCTGCAACTTCTCGAAGCCGTCCGCCCAGATGCCGATGATGAAGCCCAGAAGGCTGAAGGTCACCGCCGTCAGCACCAGGAACGACACCATCCAGAACGGATGCGCGATCCGCACCGGCACGAAGAGATAGGACGTCAGGAGAATGATGAGGCCGAGGATGATCGACTTCGTCGCCGCCGCGCCCACATAGCCGATCACGATCTCGATGAAGGAAATCGGCGCCGAGAGCAGCTCGTAGATGGTGCCGGTGAACTTCGGAAAATAGATGCCGAAGCTCGCGTTCATCACGCTCTGCATCAGCAGCGTGAGCATGATCAGCCCCGGCACGATGAAGGAGCCGTAATCGACCCCTTCCATCGTCGTGATCCGCGAGCCGATCGCGGCCCCGAACACCACGAAATAGAGCGAGGTCGAAATCACGGGCGCGAGGATGCTCTGCATCAGCGTGCGGCCGGTGCGCGCCATTTCGAAATAGTAGATCGCCTTGATCGCGCGCCAGTTCATTTCGCAATCTTTCTCTTATTGTCATTCCGGGGCGCGAGCCAAAGCGAGCGAACCCGGAATCCAGCGCCACCTGCGCAAGCCGATCCTGGATTCCGGATCGCCGCTGCGCGGCGTCCGGAATGACAAAACAGTGGAACGCGCCAGTTCATTTCGCGGCTCCGTTTCTGTCGCCATGGACAAGACCCACGAAAATCTCCTCGAGCGAGCTTTGCTTGGTGGAAAGGTCGCGAAAACGGATGCCGGCTTCGTTCAGCGCGGCCAGGAGCCGCGTGATCCCGGTGCGCTCGGCCTGGGTGTCGTAGGTATAGGTGAGTTCGCTGCCGTCCTCGGAAAGCGAAAGCTGGCCATTGGCCGCGAGCGCCGCCGGCATCGCGCCGAGCTTTTCATGCAGTTGCAGCGTGAGATGCTTCTTGCCGAGCTTGTGCATCAGCACTTTCTTTTCTTCGACCAGGATGATCTCGCCCCTCGAGATCACGCCGATGCGGTCGGCCATGTCCTCGGCTTCCTCGATGTAATGCGTAGTCAGGATGATGGTGACGCCGGAGGCGCGCAGGTCCCGCACCACCTGCCACATGTCCTTGCGCAATTCGACATCGACGCCCGCGGTCGGCTCGTCGAGGAACAGGATCTTCGGCTCGTGCGAGAGCGCCTTCGCGATCAGCACGCGCCGCTTCATGCCGCCCGAAAGCGTCATGATCTTGCTGTCCTTCTTGTCCCAGAGCGAAAGGTCTTTCAGGATTTTCTCGATATAGGCCGGGTTCTTCGGCTTGCCGAACAGGCCGCGGCTGAAGGAAACCGTCGCCCAGACCGACTCGAAGGCGTCGGTGGTCAGTTCCTGCGGCACGAGGCCGATCAGCTCGCGCGCGGCGCGAAAATCGGTGACGTTGTCATGGCCGTCGACCGTCACCGTCCCCGACGAGGGATTGACGGTGCCGCAGACGATCCCGATCAGCGTGGTCTTGCCGGCGCCGTTCGGGCCGAGCAGCGCGAAGATTTCGCCGCGGCGGATGCCGAGATTGACGTTCTTCAGCGCCTGAAAGCCGGTCGCATAGGTTTTCGACAGGCCGGAGATGGCGATAATGTCCTGCATCGGCGGGCTCATACTACGGTTCGCGCGCGGGCTCCAGAACCTGTGAGCAACGCGGCTTTGCGGTGGCCGCAGATTGGCCGCAATGCAATCCCTCACTCTCCTGCCCCATCCGGAACACCCAAGGATTCGTCCATGCAAATGCTCTTCCGCGCGGCTGCGATCACCCTCGCCGCGCTCGCGATCTCCGCGGCGCCCGCCGCCGCGCAAGGCACCCCGCCGGAGTTGAAACAGATCAGGCTCACCGAAAAGCAGGTGCAGAGCTACATCGCCGCGCAGGCCGACATCACCGCCGTGACGTCCAAGATCCAGGGCGACAAGCCGGACCCGAAGTTGGTCGCCGAGCTCGAAACCGCCGCGAAGAAGCACGGCTTTGCCAGCCTGCAGGAGCTCGACGAGGTCGCCGGCAATATCGGCCTCGTGATGTCGGGCATCGACCCGAAGACGAAGGAATTTTCCCAGCCGCCCGAGGCGCTCAAGCAGGAGATCGCCGCGGTCACTGCCGACAAGTCGATCCCCGAGAAGGAAAAGAAGGAAGTGCTGAACGAGTTGAACATGGCGCTCAAATTCGCCAAGCCCGTGCAGTTCCCGGAAAATGTCGAGCTGATAAAGACCTATTACGACCGGATCGATGCGGCCATGCCGAAAGGCTGAGCCGCCACGCAACAAGCGAGCAGCAAACGAAAAGGCCGCCGGAAGGCGGCCTTTTTCTTGTTTCGTGCCGGAGGAAATCAGGCGCGCAGCGCGACCAGCTTCCGCTGCGGCTTCTTTTCCACCGCATGCACGTAGAGGCCGCGCTTTTCGGGCATCGGCATGAACAGGCTGGTGAAGCCGACCACGGTTTCCGCGGCGCCGAGCAGCAGATGCCCGTCTCTCACGAGCGAGCGCGAAATGCGCGCCAGCACGTCCTGCTTGGTCTTGGAATCGAAATAGATCAGCACGTTCCGGCAGAAGATGACGTCGAACATGCCGAGCCCGGAGAAGTCGTCGAGCAGGTTGTGCTGGCGGTACTGCACCATGTCGCGCAATTCCTGCGCGATCCGCCACTGGTCGCCGTCCTGCTTGAAGTATTTCAGCAGCAGCTGGATCGGCAGCCCGCGTTGCACCTCGAACTGCGTATAGAGTCCCGAGCGCGCCTTTTCGAGCACTTCGCCGGAAATGTCGGTCGCGACGATCTCGATCCTCCAGCCCGTGATCTGCTCCCTGGCCTGCCTGAGCATCATGGCGAGCGAGTAAGGCTCCTGCCCGGTCGAGGCCGCGGCGCACCAGATGCGGATCCGCTTCGTCGCCGAGCGCACGTTCAACAGATGCGGCAGCACCGAATCCTGGAAGCGGTCGAAGGGGGTCTTGTCGCGGAAGAAGAAGCTTTCGTTGATGGTCATCGCCTCGGTGACGCGCTGCCGCAGCCGCTCTTCCGCGAAGACCTTGAGCTTCGCGACCAGATCGCCGATCGAGTTGCAGTTGTGCTGGCGCGCGACCGGAAGCAGCCGGCTCTCGATCAGGTATTGCTTGTCGCCGGCCAGTTGAAGGCCCGAGCGCTCGTTCAAGAGCTTGCTCAAATACGCATAATCCTGCGGCGTCACGAGAAATCTCCTGAAAGAATGCGGACGGTCTTCGGGCCGATCTCATTGATGGGCAGCACGGCGGCACAGGCCCCGGCATTGGCAGCCGAGCCGGGCATGCCCCAGATCACGCTGGTCGCTTCGTCCTGCGCGATCACGTTGCCGCCGTTGTCGGCGATCGCGACTGCGCCGTTCTTGCCGTCGGAGCCCATGCCGGTGAGCACGATCGCGAGCACGCGGCCGTCCAGCGCGTTCGAGGCGGACAGAAAGAGCGCATCCACCGCGGGCTTGCAGAAATGGATCGGCGCGGAATCGTCGATCACGACTTCGGTGCCGTGATCGCGCCGGATCAGCGCGAGATGCTTGCCGCCCGGCGCGATGTAGATGAGCCCGGGCTTCAAGGGCTCGCCGTTGATCGCCTCGCGCGCAGGCTTGCCGGCGAAGCGGCCGAGATGCTCGGCCAGCGTCGCGGTGAAAATCGGCGGCATGTGCTGCACGATCATGACCGGCACCCGGTCGACCACCGGCGCGAGCCCCTTGATGAGCACCGCCAGCGCCTGCGGCCCGCCGGTGGACGAGCCGATCAGGATCGCGCGCGGCATCAGCCGGGAAAACGAGCGCAGCTTGATCTCGCCGCCGAGCGCCTTGTGCGTAAGCGGCGCGGCGGCGCGGATCGCCTGGCGCGGCGCGGGCGCGATACGGCGCCGCCCGCCGAGATGACGGATCTTGTCGATCAGCTCGCGGCGAAAGTCCTCGGAAGCGCCCGCGACGTTGATGTCGGGCTTCGCCACGCAATCGGACGCGCCGAGCGAGAGCGCCTTCAGCGTGGTTTCCGCGCCGCGCTTGGTGAGCGAGGACGCCATCACCACCGGCAGCCGCGGCCGCTTGACCAGCAGTTCCTTCAGCGTGGCGATGCCGTCGAGCTCCGGCATTTCGATATCGAGCACGACCACATCGGGGCTCGCGATATCGAACTGCTCCAGCGCCTCGCGCCCGTTCTTGCAGACGCGCACCACCTGCATGTCGGGCTCGAGCCCGATCCAGCGCGAAACCAGACCGCGCACGACGACGGCGTCGTCGACGATCATCACGCGCACCGGCAGCGCGTTCTTCGCTTGCGGAAGGGGACGGAGTTGCGACATCTTTTCGGAGGCGGGCGCCGTCATTCGAGCGCCCAGACCCGGATCAGATCAGTCCGACTTCCTGGAACTTCGCCTCGACAATCTCCTTGTCGAACGGCTTCATGATGTATTCGTCGGCGCCCGCATGCATCGCGCGCGCGATATGCGCGAGATCGTTCTCGGTCGTGCAGAACACGACCTTGGGACGGTCGCCCGACGGCATCGCGCGAAGCGCACGCAGGAAGTCGAAGCCATCCATGACCGGCATGTTCCAGTCGAGCAGGATCGCGTCCGGCATTTCCTTGGTGCAGGTATCGAGCGCCTGGCGCCCGTCGGACGCCTCGATCACGGTGAAACCGAAATTCTCCAGAATCCGCCGCGCTACTTTACGGATGACGCTGGAGTCGTCGACGATGAGACAGCGTTTCATTCTCTTGTTCCTTCCAACAATCACGCAGCCAGCGTGTCTTTTCGAAAATCCAGAATTCGCTCGACATCGAGCACGACCATGAGCCGGTCTTCGAGCCGGTAGATGCCGGACGAGATCGAGACCCAGTCCTGATGCAGATTGATCGGAATGACATCGAGCGCCTCGGCCGAAAGTTTCAGCACTTCGCCCATGGAATCCACGAGCAGGCCGTAGGCTTCGCCCTCGTGGTCTATGCCGATCGCCATTTGCTTCGTGGCGTTCTCGCGCGGCGGCAGCGCGAGACGCCGGCGCATATCCAGCGCTGTAACCACGCGGCCGCGCAGGTTCAGCACGCCGGAAATTTCAACGGGCGCCAGCGGCACGTGGGTAATGCGCTCGACTTCGAACACGTCGTGCACGCGCGTGATCGGAATGCCGAAGAGCTGGCCCGCGATCCAGGCCGTGACGAACTCGACTTCGGTGCCGGGCTGGTTGCTCATGCGGCCTCCTGCAATTCGGCGCTGGCGGTTTTCAGCGCCTGCAACAGTCCGCGGCGGTCGAATTTCGCGACATAGGCATGCATGCCGGCGCGCTCGCTTCGCGCCACCGCGGCGCCCGAAAGCGTCGAGGAAAGCGCCACGATCGGCAGATGCGCGTTGCGCGCGTCGGCCCGCAGCGCTTCGGTGAAGCCATAGCCGTCGATCTCCGGCATCTCGATGTCGGTGACGACGAGATCGAAGCGCGCGCCGCGCTCGATCATGGCGAGCGCTTCGCGAGCACTCGCGAGCGCCGTCACTTCATAGCCCGCCGCCTGCAGGACGGGCGCCAGCATGCCGCGGAAGAACGCGGAGTCGTCGACGAACAGAATTTTGCGCTTGCCCTGCTCCGCGCCCTGCCTGCCGTGGAACCAGTCGGCAAAGCCGAGCGGCAGGAAATACGCGACGT
The DNA here is from genome assembly GCA_964575175.1 of uncultured Hyphomicrobiales bacterium. GTDB lineage: Bacteria > Pseudomonadota > Alphaproteobacteria > Rhizobiales > Xanthobacteraceae. The sequence continues at coordinate 13,476 of CAZNPX010000015.1, forward strand.
CGATGATTTCCGTCGCCTGCTCGCGGATGATGGCGGAGCCGAGCACGCCGGGCCGCTCGCTCGCAACCTTGATCTCCAGCCGGTCCTCGACGATGTCGACGATCTCGTCGACGATGAGCCCGACCGAGCGCCCGCCATCGGTGAAGACCAGAAGCGGCTGCATGCCGTCGCTCGCGAGCTTGGCGCTCTCGTCCGCGGGCACGAGCGGCATCAGCCCGCCGCGGTACTGCACCATGGGCCGGCCGCTGGAGAGCTCGATCTTTCTCGTGTCGATCTCCTCGAGGCGCGTGACCAGCGAAAGCGGCACCGCCTTCAGCGAGCCCGAGCCGGAGCGGAACATCAGCATGGAGACGGAGCGCAGCGTGTCGTCCTCGAATTCGTCCTTCCGTCGCGAGAAGTCGTCGAGGGTGCGCTCCTCGCGCGTGGCGCCGATGGTATCCGCGATGCCGTTGGGATCGAGGATCATGATGACGGAGCCGTCGCCGAGAATCGTGTTGCCGCCGAGCACCTTGATGCCGCGCAGGCTCGCCGCCATCGGCTTCACCACGATTTCCTCGGTGTGAAGCACGTCGTCGACCACGATGCCGAAGAGGCTCGCGCCGACCTGCATGACCACGACGAAGGATTCGCCCTCGGCCGCATTGTGCTTCGGCAGTTGCAGCATCTGGCCCAGCGACAGCAGCGGCAGCAGCTTGTCGCGCAGGCGCAGCACCAGCGCGCCGTTGATTTCCTCGATCAGATTCGCGTTCGAGCCGCGATGCACCAGTTCGACCACCGCGACCTGCGGGATCGCATAGCGCTCGCCGCCCGATTGCACGATCAGCGCCGGCACGATCGCGAGCGTCAGCGGGATCTTGATCGAGAAGGTCGAGCCGCGTCCCGGCGTCGAGCGCAGGTCGATGGTGCCGCCGATCTGGTCGATGTTCGTTTTCACGACATCCATGCCGACGCCGCGGCCGGAAACGCTCGTCACCTTGTCGGCGGTGGAGAAGCCCGGCGCGAAGATCAGCTTCTGGAGTTGCGCCTCGCTGGGGTGCTCGTCTTCCGAGATCAGCCCGATTTCCAGCGCGCGCCTGCGGATTTTCGAAACGTTGAGCCCGCGGCCGTCGTCGGCGATCTCGATGACGATCTGGCCGCTGGCCTGATAGGCGGAAAGCCGGATCGTGCCTTTCGCGGGCTTGCCGGCCTTGATGCGGTCTTCCGGCAATTCGAGCCCGTGATCGGCCGAGTTGCGCACCATGTGCGTGAGCGGATCGCGGATGATGTCGAGCACCTGGCGGTCGAGTTCGGTCTCGGCGCCGTGCATCTCCAGTTCGATTTCCTTGCCGAGCTCGTGGCCGAGGTCGCGCACGATGCGCGGCAGCTTCGCCCAGGCGTTGCCGATCGGCTGCATGCGGGTCTTCATGACCCCTTCCTGCAATTCGGCGGTCACGTTGGAGAGCCGCTGGAGCGGCACCTTGAACTCGCTCTCGGAATGGCGGCGGACGATTTCGAGGAGCTGGTTGCGGGTCAGCACCAGCTCCGAAACCATCGTCATCAGGCGCTCGACGGTATCGACGGATACGCGAAGGGTCTGGTTGCCGTTCGGCGTCACGTCGGGATGGCGGCGCTCGCCGACGCGACGGTCGCCTTCGCGCTTCTTGGCCTTCCGGTCTTCCGGCCCCGGCGTCTCGCGGAACGCGCGTTCCAGATCGTCGAGCGAAACTTCGCCCGGACGCAGCGGACGCTCAAGCACCTGGGGGCTCAGCGTGCCGATGGTGATCTCTTCTTTCGCGGGCGCAGGCGCGCCGCCGTCGAGCGCCATCTGCTCGAGCTGCACGATGAGGTCGCCGTCGGTGCCCGCGGGCTCCGCGCTCGTGGCTTCGAGTTCGGCAAGAATGGATTTCAGGCGATCGATGGTGACGAGCACGAGCGAAACCGCGTCCGCCGTTACCGGCGAGCCGTCGCGGAATTTTCCCATCACCGTCTCGGCGGCATGCGCGAGCGCTTCCAGGCGCGGCAGGCCGATGAAGCCGCAGGTGCCCTTGATGGTGTGCACGAGACGGAAAATGCGGCCGAGGATTTCGGCGTTGTTGGGCTCCTGCTCGAAGCGGACGAGCTCGTTGTCGACGACATCGAGGCTTTCGTTCGTCTCGGTCAGAAATTCCCGAAGCAGGTCTTCCATGGCGGCCGCGCATATCCCAATGGCGGGCCTCGGCCTCTGCTCAAGGCCCGGTCCGCGATGCAACGGCAAGTATCGGTTCGGGAGGGTTAAGATTGATTAAAACGGCGCTCCCGCGGCGGCACTCCGTTACCGCGGGAAAGCCCGATTTTACTTGCTTATTGCGCGGTCAGGGTGGCGCCGGCGGCGTCCGCGGCGACCGTGACCGTCATGCCTTCGGCGCGCGCCAGCACGCCCGCATAGAACGGCTGGATGGTCTGGGCCGAAACCGGCTCGGCCGGGGTGCCGGCCAGAAGGCTCTCGACCGCCGCATGGACCCGCACCATTGGCGCCTCGACCCGGATCGTGAAGCCCATGGTCTCGCCCGCGCCGATCAGGTCGATCTTCATGGTGCCGCCGCGGGGCACGAAACCGGCGGCGATCAGCATGAGGTTCAGGAGCAGCTTGACCCGGTTCTTCGCGATCAGCGTCTTCGGGATGCCGAAATCCACTTTCAGGTCCGGCTCGAAGAGTTGCCGGCCGAGATCGCCGGCGTCGCCGACATCGAGCTGCGCCGTGGGCGAGCCCGAGGAGCCGAAGGCGATGCGGGCATATTTCAGTTTTGCCGTCGCCTGCACCGCGCTGTGACGGATCAGCTTCATCGCCTCCTCGCGCGACTCCGGCTTCTGGTCCATCTCGAGGAGCTGGAAGCCGTTTTCCATCGCCGCCACCGGATTGATGACGTCGTGGCAGACCTTCGAGCAAAGCATTGCGGAAAGATCGAGGGCGGAGAGTTCGACGGGAGCGCTCATAACCAAGCCCTATGCGATTCGGCGCGCTTTGGTCGAGCGCTTCACGCATGATAGAGCCTGAAGCCGCAGGGAGCGCTCAGGTGAATCGCGCAGAACGCACGAAATTGCTCGCGGGAATGATCGCGGCGGCGGCCGCCGCCGGCACCAGGGTCCGCGAAATGGCGGCGACCGGCGTGGTCGCCCGCTCCAAGGCCGATGCAAGCCCGGTTACCGACGCGGACGAGGCGGCGGAAGCGATCATCGAAAAGCATCTGCACGCGCTCATGCCCGGCGTGCCGATGATCGGCGAGGAAGCGGTCGCGGGCGGCTCGAACAAGAAGCCCGGCCGCACTTTTTTTCTGGTCGATCCCATCGACGGCACGCGCGAATTCATCGCGCGGCGCCCCGAATACACCGTCAACATCGGCCTTCTCGTCGAAGGCACGCCCGCGCTCGGCGTGATCTATGCGCCCGCGCTTGCCGAGCTTTATGCGGGCGGCGCCAGCGGCGCGGTGCGGGTCGCGCTGACGCCGGGCGCAAGGCCGGACGATGTTTCGCCCGAGCCCATCCGCGTGCGCGCGCCCGCGAAGACCCTCGTTGCCGCCGTGAGCCACTCGCATCTCGATGCCGGCACGCAAGCCTGGCTGAAACAGCGCGGCATCGGCGAAACCGTAAAGACCGGCTCCTCGATCAAGTTCTGCCGCGTGGCCGAAGGCAAGGTGGACGTCTATCCGCGGCTCGCGCCGGTGAGCGAATGGGACATCGCCGCCGGTCACGCGATCCTGATGGCGGCGGGCGGCGCGGTGCGCGCGCCCGACGGCACGCCGCTGCATTATGGCAAGAAGAAAGACGGCTACGAGGTGACGGGCTTCATCGCGTCGGGCGGCGCGCGGTTCTAGGGCACGAGCTTCTTCTGCACTTCGGGCCAGCCGGCTTCCGCCGCTTCGAGCAGGTTCTTCGAATTGGCGAGAAACTTCGCGAGGCTTTCCTCGCGCGCAAACAGAAAGAGCTTGCCCTCGCTGATCGCGAAGAAAGCGGGATTGCCTTCGAGCGGCACGCCTTCGCCCACCGCGACCGGGTCGTAGCCGCCGAACGCCGGCACGAAACTCTCCGGCGCGCGCGTGAACGCCGCGCGATTGGCTTCCGAGCGGAAGCGCCACGTCAGCCCCGCGAAGCGCAGTTCGTATGCGGCCGCGCCGGGCCGCGCGGCCTTGTCGATGAAATAGGCGACGGGATCGTAGCCGTAGAGCGCGATGCCGTTGCGCGGATCGTTCACGATCCGCTCGGTGGTCGCGGCCTGCGCCGGAAAGACGGCCGCACCGGCCGCGAGCCAGCCCGCCAGCAATCCGGCCAAAATGCGCCTCCGCGTCATGCGCGCTTCCCTAATCGCCCGCGAGCGATCAAGATTCCGGCCGCCGGGCTTTGATTCGGAGGCTAGGGCCCGCAGGTGTGCGTCGGGTTAAGGCCGCCGTCCGGGCCTCAAAATGGCGCAATTCCTGCGCCATCTGCCCGCGAGTTCATTCGCCGGAGACGACCATGACATTCCGCACGACCTTTCTCGCTCTTGCTGCACTTCTCGCGACGCTGACCGTGGCGCAGGCCCAGCAACCGCAGCCCAACAATTACCGGCAGCAATATTCGAACAACGAGATTCTCGACGCGGGGCACCGCTTCTTCGGCACCACCTCGCGGGAACTCGCGCTTCTGGTCGAGCGCGCGACCCGCCAGTGGGGCCAGCCGAACGGCTACATCCTCGGCGAGGAGGCCGGCGGCGCGATCACCATCGGCCTGCGCTATGGCGAGGGCACGCTTTATACACGCAACGCCGGCGATCGCCGCATCTTCTGGCAGGGTCCCTCGATCGGCTTCGACGTCGGCGGCGAAGGCGCGCGCGTGATGATGCTCGTTTACAATCTGCCCGCGCTGGAAGCGCTCTATAACCGCTTTGTGGGCGTGTCGGGTTCTGCCTATTTCATCGGCGGCTTCGGCATGACCGCGGTAACATGGGACCGCGTTGTCATCGTTCCGATACGGACGGGCGTGGGCCTGCGCCTTGGCGCCAATGTCGGCTATCTGAAATTTACGCCGACCGCGACCTGGTTCCCGCTCTAAGCCGCCTCCTTTAACCCTTCCCCGCCGCGGCGCCTTCGCGCCGTGGCGCGGGGCAATGCCTTCATCTAAGGTGACGGCGGGTGGTGGCGTTTTGCGTGGGATCGGCGTGATTTGCGAAGCACATAAAGGAAGCCGGACATGATCGAAGCGATCATGTTCTTCGCGCTCGGCTTCCTCGGCGCGACCCTGATTGCGCTGGTCACGCTCTCCGCGGTCTGGCACCGCGCCGTGCGGCTGACCACGAGGCGCATCGAAGGCGCGATCCCCCTCTCCATGGTCGAGATCCAGGCCGACAAGGATCAGCTTCGCGCCGAGTTCGCGATGTCGACGCGACGGCTCGAGAACAGCGTCGAGCAGTTGAAGTTCAAGACCTCCGAGCAGCTTGCCGAGATCGGCCGCAAGAGCGAAGCGGTGCGGCTCCTGAAGAACGAAGTCGAAGCCAAGACCGCGCGCGTGACCGCGCTCGAAGCGCAGGAGCGCACGCTGCGCGACCGGCTGAACTCCACCGAGGAGGAATTGTCCTCCAAGTCGCGCATGCTGCACGACGCCGAGGCCGCGCTTGCGGCGAAGGAAAGGGAACTCGCCGACGCCGGCCGCACCATCGGATCGGTGACGACCGAGTCCGCGAGCCGCCAGGTCGAGATCGTGGCGTTGCAGACCCAGCGCGACACGCTCAGAAGCCGCGTCGAGATGCTGGAGCGCGAGATCGCGGCCACCGAACAGCGCATGGCGCAGGAGCGCGATGCCGCGGCGCGGGCGAAAGAGTCGCTCGAACTGGAGCAAGGCAACGCCGAAGACCTGAAGTCCCGCCTTCGCGAGATGGAGACGCTGTTCTCGAACGCGCGGCGCGAAACCGAAGCGCTCGCCGCCACCATCGATCAGATGAAGCAGGAGCAGCAGCACTCCGCCGAACTCGCGAACAAGCGCGAGGAAGAGTTGCAGGCGCGGCTCGCCGAGCGCGAGCGCGAGCTCTCGGCGCTGCTGGCAAAGCGGGAAGGCGAGTTGCTCGCCACCGCGCAACGGCGCGAAAGCGAATTGCAGACGGAACTCACGTCAGCAGCGCAGAAGCTGAGCGCCGTCACCGGCGAGCGCGAGCGCAGCCGGAGCGAGGCTCAGGCGTTGCGCGATGAACTCCGGCAGAAGGCCGAAGCCTTCCAGGCTTCCCTCGAAATCCTGAAATCCGAAAAGGCCCAGCTCGAAGGCGCGCTGGCGCAGGTCCGCGAGGAACGCGACCGCACCGGCGCCGAAGCCGCGTCGCTGCGCGCGCAGGCGGAAAAGTCCTGGGCCGAGGAGCGCATGGAAAGCGCGCTCCTGCGCGAGCGCATCAACGATGTCGCGGCGGAAGTGGCGCGGCTCGCGATGAACCTCGAAGGCTCCGGCTCGCAGATCGAGCAACTGCTCGCGACCGAGAGCCCGGCGAACGGCCACAAGAAGGGACGCCGCAAGGGCTCCCCGCCCGCGGCGGCCGGCGATGGCCGCGTCTCGCTGGCACAGCGCATCCGCAACCTGCAAAGCCGGGCGCGATAGTCTGCCGCCTAGCGGTGGCCCCCCTTTCCGCGTAAGGTCCTGATACCGCTCAATGCGGCCCGCCGGAGAAGGCGGCCTTTCGCCCCGTTTGCTGCTTGATGAAGCAGATAGCCGCGGCGCTTCCAAAGAAAACAGTCCGGCACTTTCCGTGCCACCGGAGGATATTGTCATGAAGCGACGGCTTCTGCTGCGCGCTGCGCTATGTGCGCTCGCCCTTTCTGTTGCACTCCCCTTGACCGCGCCGGTGAAGGCGCAGGACAACCCGTCCATCGTCGTTTTCGCCGCGGCAAGCATGAAGAATGCGCTCGACGAAATCGCCGCCGAATGGTCCAAGGCCAACAAGACCGAAGTGAAGATCAGCTACGCCGCGAGCTCGGCGCTGGCCAAGCAGATCGAAAGCGGCGCCCCCGCCGACATCTTCATCTCGGCCGACCTTCAATGGATGGACCATGTCGAGAAGGGCAAGCTGCTTCGCGCCAATACGCGGCAGAACCTGCTCGGCAACACGCTCGTGCTGATCGCGCGCCGCGACGGCAAGTTCAAGGACATCAAGATCGCCCCGAACTTCGACCTCGCCGGCCTGCTCGGCAATGAGCGGCTCGCCGTCGGCGCGGTCGATTCCGTTCCCGCCGGCCGTTACGCCAAGGCCGCGCTCGAGAAGCTCGGCATCTGGAAATCCGTCGAAAGCAAGCTCGCGCAGGCGGAGAACGTCCGCGTGGCGCTCGCCTATGTCGCGCGCGGCGAAGCCCCGCTCGGAATCGTGTACGGTACCGACGCGGCCTCGGAAAAGCAGGTGATCGTCGCCGGCACCTTCCCCGACGGCTCCTATCCGCCGATCGTCTATCCGGTCGCGCAGCTTGAAGCCTCGAAGAATCCCAAGGCGGCGGAATTCCTGCGTGCACTGAACGCGCCGTCGGCGCGCGCAGTCTTCACCAAACACGGTTTCTCGGTGCTGGCCGCCGCCAAAACCAACTGAACAGGAGAACGCCGATGAGAATCAGCGCACGCAACCAGATCAGCGGCAAGGTTTCCGCCGTGACCAAGGGCGCGACCACCGCGCATGTCAAAATCGACATCGGCGGCACCACGATCACCGCCTCGATCACCAACGAGGCGGTCGACGAGCTCGGCCTGAAAGCCGGCAGCGCGGTCAAGGCGATCATCAAGGCCTCCGACGTCATGGTCGGCGTGGACTGACCGATCGGCTGATCCCTTGTTCGAATTTACCGCAGAAGAAATCGACGCGATCCGCTTGAGTTTGTGGGTCGCGTCGATCGGCATCCTGGCGAGCCTGCCGTTCGGCCTGTTCGTCGCCTATGCGCTCGCGCGCTGGCGTTTTCCCGGCAAGCTGTTGCTCGACGGCCTCGTGCACATGCCGCTGGTACTGCCGCCGGTGGTCACCGGCTACATTCTCCTGATCCTGTTCGGCCGCAAGGGACCCATCGGCGCCTGGCTGGATCAGAACTTCGGCCTCGTGTTTTCCTTCCGCTGGACCGGCGCCGCCCTCGCCGCCGCGGTCATGGGCTTTCCGCTGATGGTGCGCGCAATCCGGCTGTCGCTGGAAAATTCCGACCGGCGGCTCGAGGACGCCTCGCGCACGCTGGGCGCGAGCCGGGCCACGACCTTCTTTCTCGTGACGCTGCCCCTCGCCCTGCCCGGCATCATCGCGGGCCTCGTGCTTTCCTTCGCCAAGGCGCTGGGCGAGTTCGGCGCGACCATCACCTTCGTCTCCAACATTCCCGGCGAAACGCGCACACTGCCGACCGCGATCTACACCTTCACGCAGGTCCCCGGCGGCGACGCCGGTGCGTTCCGGCTCGCGGCGGTGGCGATGGTGATCGCGCTCGGCGCGCTCGTGATTTCCGAAGTGCTCGCGCGCAGGACCGCCGCGCGGATCGAAGGCTGAGCGATGTTCGAAGTCTCCGTTGCCTCGCAACTGGGTGAGTTCCAGATCGACACCGCGTTCCGGAGCGACAGCATGGTCACCGCGCTTTCGGGCCAGTCCGGCTCCGGCAAGTCGAGCATCGTCGCGGCGATCGCGGGCCTGTTCAGGCCCGCGCGCGGCAGGATCGCCATCAACGGCAACGTGCTGTTCGACAGCGAGGCGCGGATCGATGTCCCCGCGCACAAGCGCGGCATGCGGGTGGTATTTCAGGAAAGCCGGCTGTTTCCGCACTTCACCGTCGCCCAGAACCTGATGTTCGGGCGCTGGCTCGCGGGCGGGAAGCGGGACCGGCAGTTCGACGAGGTGGTCGCGCTTCTCGGCATCGAGAGCCTGCTTGCGCGCCGCCCGCGCAAGCTCTCGGGCGGCGAACGCCAGCGCGTCGCCATCGGCCGCGCGCTCCTAGCCGACCCGCAGGCGCTGCTGCTGGACGAACCGCTAGCCTCGCTCGATGCCGGCCGCAAGAACGAGATCATTCCCTATCTCACGCGGCTCGTGGCGAGCACCAAGACCCCGATACTCTATGTAAGCCACGCCCATGACGAGATCGAACGCCTCGCCCAGACCATCGTGAAGATCGACAACGGGCGGGTGACGGGGATCGAGAAGCGGTAGTCGCCTCGTCCTTCGAGACGGCGCGGCAACCCCGTGTGCGCCGCGCGTCCCGAACCGTGAGCCGTGCCTAGGCGATCTTCACCAGGAGCTTGCCGAAGTTCTTCCCCTTCAAGAGCCCCATGAAGGCCTCGGGCGCGTTTTCGAGGCCGTTCACGACGTCCTCGCGATACTTGATCCGCCCTTCCCGCAGCCACTGGCCGGCCTCGCGATAGAAGTCGCCGGCCTGCGCCGCGAAATCCCATACGATGAAGCCCCGCATGGTGAGGCTGCGGCGCAGGATGCCGCCGAGCAGCATGCCGGTGCGGTCCGGCCCCGGCGGCGGCGCCACGTCGTTGTAATGCGCGATGATCCCGCATACCGGCACGCGCCCGAACTGGTTCAAGAGCGGAAAGACCGCGTCGAAGACCTTGCCGCCGACGTTCTCGAAATAGATGTCGATCCCTTTCGGGCAGGCCGCGGCCAGCTTCTTGGGCATGTCCGGGTCGCGGTGGTCGATGGCGGCATCGAAGCCGAGCTCGTCCACGATGTATTTGCACTTGTCCGCCCCGCCCGCGACGCCGACCGCGCGGCAACCCTTGAGCTTGGCATATTGCCCGACGAAGGAGCCGACCGGCCCCGAGGCCGCGGCGACCACCACGGTCTCGCCTTCCTTGGGCATGCCGATGTTGCGCATGCCCATATAGGCGGTCATGCCGGGCATCCCGAGCACGCCGAGCGCGGTCTGCACCGGCGCCTGCTTCGGATCGAGCTTGCGCAGATCGGAGCCGTTCGAAATCGCGTAGTCCATCCAGCCGGTATAGGAGAGCACGATGTCGCCCGGCACGTATTCCGGCCGGCTGGACTTGACGACTTCGCTGACCGTGCCCGCCACCATCGGCTCGCCGATCTCGACCGGCTTGGCATAGGACTTCGCCGCGCTCATGCGGCCGCGCATGTAGGGGTCGAGCGACAGCCAGAGATTGCGCAACAGCACTTCGCCGTCCTTCGGCTCGGGAATGGCGGCGGTTTCCAGCCGGAAATGCTCGGGTCCGGGTTCGCCTTCGGGGCGGGCGGCAAGCACGATACGGCGGTTCTGATTTGCGGGCATGGCGTTGGGTCGAAGCTCCCTGCGAACTGCTTTTATGATGATGCCGCGAGTATGCGTCAGCACCGCAGCCTTGCCAAACCCGCGCATCAATTGGGGGAAGCAATGGAATCGCCATTGACGAGGTAACGGGCGCAGACGCTAATGTCCGCTATCCGATTAGCGGCAACCGGCAAGGGGAACGGATATGGCAAAGAAAAAGCGTAAGGCGAAATCCAAGGCGAAGGCGAAGAAGAAAACCAAGAAGGTAGCCAAAAAGGCTGCCAAGAAAACTGCAAAGAAGGTCGCGAAGAAAGCCAAGAAGAAGACGGCAAAGCGCAAGAAGGGCCGCCGCACGGTCCTCTACAGCTCCAAGGGCAAGAAGCTCTATGCGGTCCGCGACGCGGGCGGCAAGTTCAAGGACATCCAGTCCTACAAGCGCGCGCATGGCATGGACATCAAGCGCCGCGCCAAGTCGGAAGCCAAGCCGGAAGCCAAGGCCGAGCCCGCTCCGGCAGCCTGACCGCAGACGCATCTTGTGAAAACGCCGGCCACCCAAGTCAGCTTCCGCTGACTTGGGTTTTTAATTGGGTTTTTAATTGGCCGGGGCCGCGCAAACCCGGCTCCGGGCCGGCCGGTATCGCGGGAAGATCAGATCGCCGACAGTTTATAGGCCGTGCCGTAACGGCCGAAATCGTGGCTCTTCACGTTGTTGCGGATGCTGCCCTGATACTGCGAAAGCGGCGCGGTCACGGTCACCTTCACCACCGCGGTGTCGCCCGGCTTCACCAGCCCGGCATGGACGGCGGCGACCGCAAGCAGCGAGTCCCCGGTATAGACGTCCGTGCCCCAGACCTGGCCCTCGGTATCGCCGTGGACGCGGAAATAATAATTCGCGCCGACGTCGTGGCACAGCTCCAGCATATTCGGCGGGGCATCCGCCGCGAGGAAGCCCTGATCCAGGAGCGCGCGAAGCTGCCTCTGCGAAAGCGCTCCGCGGCGGTCGAAATAACTCACCAGTTCCTGCACGACTTTCATGCGCGGCCTCCCTGCATCCGGACGATACGTCCATAAGGCGGATTGAAACTTGCATAGACGCTCGCCGTGACCACCCACAGCACGTCATAGGGCATCTCTTCCGGCGGATAGGCGATGTCGCCGTCGGTAATCACCACCGCCGCGGTGACGCGCTCGTCCTGCGCGAGCGCGCGCATGGCGGGCGTGAGATCGCTGCCGCCGAAGCCGCTGACCTGATAGTTCGCAAGCGCATCGGGCGAGAGCGTCTCGTCGCTCGTGACCTCGGCGTCGCATTGCACGAGGCGGATTTCATCGACCGACACCCGCTCGCAGAAATCCGCGATCGCGCCGAGCGCACGCGGGATCTCGTCGCTCATCGACCCCGAGGTATCGAGCACGACGTTCAGCATCCAGGATTCGCGCTTGCGGCCGGCAAGCACGATGTCGCCGCCGGTTTCGCGCCGCGACGGACGCAGATAGGTGCGCTCGCCGGGCGAGACGGATTCGATCCATTTCTGGAGCGCCACCTCCCACGGCGTCTTGTACATGCCGCGCAGCGCCATCACCGTCTGCGTGACGTCGCCGGCTTCCACGCCGCGCCCCGGCATCTTGCCCATCGCCCGGCCGAGCGCCGCGGATTTCGCGGCCTCCCGCTCGATCTGCTCGGTCTGCCCCGGCTGGCCGTTCCTGCATTCCGGAAAGAGCTCGCGCTCCTTGGCCTCGTCCATGACGTCGCCGGCATTGTCCGCGGCCCGGCGGCTCCGCCCCGCGTCATTGAGCGCGCCGCGCGCGGAAACCGATTGCCCGTCCCAGACCTGCGTTTTCGAGCGCATCTTGTCGCCGTCCTTGCGCATCTCGATCACGATGCGCTCGGCGGATTTCTCCTTGGCGCCGGGCATGTCGAGCCCGCCCGCGGGCACATGCGTGAAGCCGAGCTCGGCGCGCAGGATGTCGTTGATGATGTAGTCGTGGGCATAGTTGAACTCGAGCCGCCCCGACCCCTTGGCGCGGTCGTGCGTGCGCAGCGCGAGATGCAGAAGCTCGTGCGCGAGCACGAAGATGAGCTCGTTCTCCTTCAGCTTCGCCACGAATTCGCGGTTCGCGACCATGCGCCCGGAGGCGAACACGCCCATGGTCGGCACCCGGTCGTCGATCGAACAGCGCACCGCCGCCGCCAGTCCCGCGAGATGCGGCAGCGGCACCGTGACCATGCGCAGGCCCCGCTCGATGCGCGCGAGCGTTTCTTCCGCGGAGGGAACGGGCTTCATATCGCGGTGACTTCCTTGAGCAACTTCAGCATCGACTTGTCGGCGCCGAGCGCGCCCCACTGCTCCACGAGCTCGGTGAGCAGCGTGAGCTGGCCTTCGGGCGGCAGGCTGCCGAGGAAGCGGTTCACCGCTTTCGGCTTCAGGTGGGAGAGCTTTCCTTCGCGCACGTTCTGGCGGATGCAGTTGAGGACGAACCAGCGCGCGGCGTCGGTCTTCGGCAGCAGATCCGGCGCCTGGATGTAGTCGTCGATCGGCCGCATTTTGCCGATCGCCTCTTCCGCAAGCGCGCAGAACACCGCCGCGTCCTCGGCGGACAGCCGCCCGAAGGCGAGCGCACGGCGCGTCTCGTTCGTGAGAATGCCCGAGGCTTCCGCCATGTCGAGCGCCTGCGCGAACAGCGTCCAGGCGCGCGGGGTCGAGAACGGCGCCGGCTCGGGAGGCACCGGCCGCATCAGCGCGTCCGGCATATAGGTGATGAACGCGCGCACGTCCTCGCGGATCGAATTCTTCGCGGCCCAAGCCAGCCACTCGCCGGCATCGACGCGCAGATGCAGGATCGTGACGCGATTCACGAGCGCAGAACTGATCGCACGAACCAGCGCCCGATCCTGCATGCGATTGCCGGCTGCGACGACCCACGTGCCTTGGGGTAACGCGTGTTCGCCGAGCCGGCGCTCCAGCAGAAGGGAATAGAAAGCCTTCTGCACATCCGGCGCGCAGGCCGGAAGCTCATCGAGAAACAGGCAGAACGGTTCGGGATTTTCGGGAAGCAGCACGCGCGGCGGACAGAAAACCGAGCGCTCGCCGATGATGCGCGGGATTCCGGAAACGTCCTCCGGCGCGATCTGGGTGCCGAGGAGCGAGCGGCACGGCAGCCCGGCTTCGGCCGCCGCCTGATAGACCATCTCGGATTTGCCGACGCCCGGCGGCGAAAGCAGGAGAAAGCTCTGCTCCTGCGCCATGCATTGCACGAGCTTCTTGGCCTGATTCAGCGTGATCGTTTCTTCGCGAACATTGGCGGCAACGTTCATCGGCGCTCTCCCCACCCGGAATCGGGCGATGGCGCGATCTAGGAAGAGCTTTGCGGCGGCGCCAGTGCGAAGCGCGAAGATTCAGGCGCAGGTTGCACCCGGTAAGTAGAATATTTTTGCACACAACCGGGCGTGGCGGCGGGTTGCGGCTGCCGGGCGGCGGCCGGCCGTCAGTCCTTCTCGGGATTGCCGGTGCAGAAACGCACGCTCAGTTCGCAATCGCGACCGTTGTTTTCCCGGCAGGTTGTCACCGCATTGCGGTCGTCGGTCTCGCGACCGAAGCCCCACGACCAGCCCATCGCGCCGTTCGACGCCTTCGCGACCGAGACACAGACGTTCTGGAACGTCTGTTTCACCTCGCACTCGCGGGAGTGCTGGCGGCATTCCTGAAGCGCACGCGCACGCGCGTCCTGCGAGGAATCGAAATTATAGGAATAGCCGAAATCGGCATCCGGGCTGGTAGCAAGCGCGCCATAAGGCCCGGCCAGCGCAACCGCCGTGGCGGCAAGAAACATCGCCGCGCCAAGCAAGGAAATCCGAATGCAATGCATGACACCCCTCGAGCAACCCCGACGAGATCATTACCCGGCGGCAGGACTTGTCAATTCGCCCAATTCCAAAAAGCCGCGGGCGTGACGCCTGACTAAAAACTTCGGCGCCCGGCGCGGGAAACAGGAACCGAGTTGCCGTCCGCCGGTTTGACCGCAAGCAGGCTTGAACAGGCAAAACCGGACAGGAGCGCGCGATGGGACTTTTCTCGAAAGACATCAAGACGATGGACGATCTCTTCCTGCATGTGGTGCAGGACGTCTATTATGCGGAACACCAGATCCTGAGTGCGCTGCCCGACATGATCGAACTTGCGACCAACCGCGAGCTTTCGTCCGGCCTGCGCGCGCACAAGGACGAAACCGAAAAGCAGATCGGCCGTCTCGATCAGGTCTTCAAGCTGCTGGGAGAAGAATCGCAGGGCACGAGCTGCCCCGCCATCGACGGCATCCTGAAGGAAGCGAAAGACCTTACCGGCGAGATCGACGACAAGCAGGTGCTGGACGCCGGCATCGTTGCCGCGGCGCAGGCCGTCGAGCACTACGAAATCACGCGCTACGGCACCCTGATCGCCTGGGCGCACGAACTCGGCCGCGACGACGTCGCCCGGCTGCTGACGACCAACCTCAATGAAGAGAAGGCCGCCGACAAGAAACTCTCCACGGTCGCGCAATCCCGTGGCGTCAACCGCAAGGCGGCGAGCTGAAAGGCGGAAAGCGGAAAGCGGAAAGCTGAAAGATCGACTAGCGCCGCGGCGTCATGTAGCCGGATTTCCGCTACACGGCGCCGCGCGCGCATCTACGCTCCGGCGGCGGCCGAAACGATCGAACTTCACTAGTCCGCTGAAATGATTGGCGCTCCCTACGGGAATCGAACCCGTGTTTCAGCCTTGAGAGCGGAAGGACCCCATCCACAGGCGTCCACCACCGTTCTTTTTTGCCAATGATTTCAGAGTGCCCTTAGTCGGGAAACGCCTGTGCACCCGCACGGACGACCACCGCATTCTAGAGAAATCTTGGAGAGATCAGATGGCACGCTTACCTCGCAACAAAAAAATAGATACTCGCACCGCGCGCTCCGACCTTCGATCGCGCAGCGCGCCCTACTTTGCTTCCATCCAACCCGGCTTCGCGATTGGTTATCGTAAAGGGAGGACCGGCGGGATGTGGATCGCTCGCCGTTTGGCGGTAGACGGCACATACGTGACCGAATCTATAGGCGTCGCTGACGACACAACGGACCGCGATGGCCACAAGGTACTTTCCTACGCGGACGCCGTAGACAAAGCCCGCGAATGGCGCTTG
Source organism: uncultured Hyphomicrobiales bacterium (assembly GCA_964575175.1). Lineage (GTDB taxonomy): Bacteria > Pseudomonadota > Alphaproteobacteria > Rhizobiales > Xanthobacteraceae. The sequence goes on from CAZNPX010000015.1 coordinate 28,835, forward strand.
GCGGCGCTCCACTGCCCGACAAGTGAGAGCTTCCCGACAGAATATTACACAATCGATCAAGCGCTCGACGATTACGTTGCACACCTAACTACAAAGGGTTCGCGCGGCCTGAAAGGTACGGAGGGAAAGATCAACGCCACCATCCGCCCTGCGCTCGGTCGCGAACGTGTAGCGAAGCTCACCGCAAAGCGCATCGCAGACTTCCAAGCAGCGTTGGCGAACTCTCCACGCCTTGGGCGAACCGGAAAACCCATAGAGAGGCAAAGCGGCAACTTAGACGAACATTCGATACGCCGAGCACGTAGAGCCACAGCAAACCGGACAGTGAGCGTTTTGAAGGCCGCTTTGAACCTCGCATATCGAGAGGGTCGCGCGACGAGTGACGATGCTTGGAGGCGCGTACGCCCATTCCCGAATACGAGCGCGCCGCGCGTGCGATATCTACAACGTCATCAAATCGCTGCGCTAGACGATGCTTTAATGGAAAACTTCCGCCCTCTTTATCGTGCGGCGATCTTTACGGGCGGGCGATATCGAGAACTTACCGAGCTCAGGGTAGCCGATGTCGACCTGACCGCTCGCACAGTTCTTTTCCGCATTACCAAAAACGGCAAGCCCCGCTTCGTGCCGCTTGTCGACGACGCGATCGGCCATTTTCGAAATGCGATTGAAGGTAGGAAGCCGACGGACCTTGTTTTCACACGTTCGCCGGGACGTGCATGGAGAACGGCAGAACAGGCCCGGCCATTGCTACGGGGCTGCGAAAATGCGGGCATTGTTCCCGCCGTGTCGTTTCACGATTTGCGCCATACCTTCGCTGCCATGCTCGCACAACAAGGCGTTCCGATGCGTGTGATCGCAGAGGCATTGGGACATAGCGACACGCGAATAACCGAGAAGCACTATGCACACCTAACGCCATCTTACGTCGCAAGCGCCCTACGCGCGCATTTCCCCGAGATCGCATTCACAGCGAAAATAAAGACGGATGCGCACCCACTAACTCGCCTAAGGCCCGATGCGCACAAAGAAGCGATGACTTCGCTGCAACAGCACGGCGAATATTGAAGGGAGTCATGGCGACCGAATGAAACGGCGCGTTATTTTACAACCCATAGTAAGCGGCGCACGTTCGCGCCGCTTATTCGCGCCCGCTGAGAAAAATTTTCATCGCTCGCTGTTTTTCTAGATGACGGGCAACAATGATCGTGCTGTACTGTCAGCTTCCGCGGGCCTTCGGTGACCGAACTCCCGTTTGATCAGTTTCCTGACCTAGTGGACATGACATCATGGACATTCGCGAAAAGCGCGAACGGCCACAATTTCGCATGGCTTATCGCCTTGACGACGCAGCACACCTCGCAAGCGTTTCGCGTACTGCGCTGTACAACGACATCAAAGCGAAAAAGCTTCGTGTTGTTAAACGAAATCGAAGTACGAGGGTCCTTCACGACGACCTTCTTGCGTACGTGAAGACGTTCAAGCCCCCCGGATAGATTTGCCACCGGCGGAGTCTCGACGCTTCGCATTGCTCCCATCCTCTCTCGGTAAAAACCCACCGTCTGCGCTAAGCGCACGACAGAATGAATAGCCATGTCGAATCACAAGCGTCGACCCGATCAATCCCCACTCGATCCCGATTCTCCGACCGCTATCCGCTTAGCGAGTAAGCGGCAACGTCGATTTCAAGGGCCGCCACAAGACGAACGGTGGTTTTGGATGACCGAAGAGCTACTTGCCTCGAAGCATTTGCGCGACATGTCGAGAGCTGCCCGGCTCGTACTCGATCGGATCATTCTCGAGCATATCGACCACCGCGGCACAGAGAACGGTCGGCTGACGGTGACGTATTCAGACTTCGCTCGGCATGGCGTACGCCGACAGAGTGTCAAACCGGCAATCGAGAGTCTCGAGGCCGCGGGATTAATCAAGTTTGATCAAGGCTCGTTCGCATCGCCGGAACGCCGCCGACCGAATGCATTCACGCTGACATGGCTATCGGTGGATGGCTACGAGGCGACGAAGAATTGGAAGCGGGTTGAAGTTCAATACCTGCGTGAAAGACTTCGACTGATCCGCAAGAAGCACCGCCGTAGTAGAAACCTGCGAGAAAGACACGCAGATCGGTAGTGATAGAGTGGAGATATATAGAGCTGTTGCGATGTGGCACCCACAACGCCGGTGGCTTCGCTTGCTGTTACATCGGTATTCTCTACGCTGCCGTCACTTGCCGCAGTGACAATGGGTGCAATTGCGCCACTTAGTCGGTTTCGCTTTTGAACCTCACGCGCGCGTAGGCTTGTGCAAAATCCTAACCAAAGAAAGCCCCGAACGAATATTAAATCGATGATGAGCCACGGTGTCGTCCGCTAAGCAAACCCGTTTTTTCAGTGAATTTGTCTCTATGGAGCGTTTAGAGGGCCGTAGAGGCCTTTGGAAAAACCCCTCCGCACTCCGCCGGCCTGATTGTCACTAAGCCGGCTCTGCGATCTCTATAACGGTGCAGTGGGTGCGCCTTCGCACCTGTTTCGGATAATTGCCTGTTGATGAATAACTTCGGCCGGCTAAGCTCACTTGATGATGTGGTGGCCCCCATTCCGCAAACGCGTTCTAGCAGAGATGGACGAGTATCTCGAGGCCTATGGCGAACGCGCGTACGAGCAGTGTCGTACGGACTGCCGCGAAGCCGAACAAGCAGGCGACAACAAGCACGCTCGATTTTTAGGAAAGGTGCGTTGGCAGCTCGCGAAGAAACTTGGACGAGATCGCCGCCTTGATACAGCGACGCGCTATTTAGAGAAACAAGAGCCGTATGAAGTCGGGCCGGGGTACGTCGCGCAGCGCCCCAAGGACACTCGGTTGCATTAGCTCCGAACTTACTCGCGGATCAGCGCCTTAAACGCGATAACGTTTGAAGGATCATCGGTTCGGTGAATCATGCGATGACAGTTGGCACATAGCACCGCAAAATCTGTTTCAACGTTGTAGGTGACCTCAACACCCTCATCGAGAGACGAGATCGGCCTCAAGTGATGTGCCTCGATGTAATTATTACCGATCGGTCCATACTTCCGCGCAAAGTCTAAGCCACAACCCTGACATTCAAACCCGTGATGTTGCTTTGCCAATTTACCGGCGCGGGCGTTACGCTCGATACGGCGATGCATTTTGTAGCGCCGCACCTCGATTAGTTCGGTAATGATCTCGGGTACATCATCGTCTTGACTAACTTCGACAGATGGCACTAATCCGCCACGAAACGTCAACGCACGGTAAGCCTCGACGGCGCGATTAAGATCACGAAGTAAAACTTCTTCCGTGGGAAGATTGTCTGCGTAATATGTCCGCCCCAAACAATGACCGGCCTCATAGTCTGCCGGCAATTGTGCTGTTGAACCCAAATCAATCTCGCGATCGGGCAAATCGGCGATGAAGTCGGCTAAGCGCATTCGCATCGAAGCGGCACGATCCTTCAATGCCTCGCGAGTACGATCGCGAAATTCGGCGCGCGTCGCTGTGGTTCCCTGATTTAAAGAAAGGCTTACAGCGTTGCCACGTGCGTTGAACAGGTAAACTACGTAATAACCCTGCGTTGCAGTATCTGTTACGGTTTGATCGAACACGGCGATCCACGGCACCGCAGCCCACTGCCCCGCACCTGCACTGCCTTTTACATCAAGACCCGCGGGTCTATTTAAAGAACTTCCGACAATTGTTTTTGCTTCGTCTCTAATAAAGTTTGCCAAACCGTGCTGCGCAAATTGCTCAGCTCTCGCTTGCGTCCAATTAGATAGCACCCGCTCAAGGGCGTCACGCAACGGCATAACGGTCTTCACCTCATCCAATGGACATGTGACATCATTTCCGACGCCACTTATTAAAAATACCCGGCTTCCTAAACTTACTGAGAGCTCGATCGACGCTTACGAAACTACTATTGCCAACCTGTATTAGCGTGGCGAAATCATAGTAATTGGTTTTGAAGTTGGCCTTGTGCCAAACAGCGAGCAAATAGCCTCGGAAAGCTTCCGTCTTACGGAAGCGCGGCCCGATTTCGAACGATTGGGCCATCTGAGAAATTGCACCGCGTATTTCTGCATCAAATATCGGAGTGTCCGTCGACGTGGCATCCAAAAAGGCGAAGTTTCCGCCCCAATACCGAATGTGATAGATTCCGATCGAAGTAGCGCGGAAATGAAAATCGTCCGTACTCTTTTCTTCTGACACCTCGACTTCACGAAAATGCGCGTGCGGAGTCTCTATTAGCCGCCTGCTTGCTAGTTTGCGTAGCCAAAATCTAATTTGATCCGCGGTGAAACCTAGCGTCGCAATTTCCGCAACAATAGCAGCACCGGAAACATACCCATCTCGGTCGCGCATACTTGTCGGTGATGCGAGATATCCAACTATCAGCGACGCAAGAAAATGCTCTCTTTGATCAGTGGTGCTGACGTCATAAACATTACAAGCAACATTCGACGACAATTCGTTGAAGTAAGAATAGTCGCCCAATAGCGCATGCTTTGTGAACTCATGAAGGGGGACTTTATAGTCTCCGTCGGTCCTTTCGATTTCAACAATTTTCTCAGAGTCGACATTAGGGCTTCCGCAGAAGCCCGTAACCAACTCAATTACGGATCGAGTGTTGCCGCCCGTAATATTACTCAAAAATTGTTTGATATCGTCGTTGCTCTTAATCGACCTCAGAGTTGCCTTGAAGAAAACAACCGCGTCTTTGAACGAGACCCTAAGACTATCAAAGGCACCCGGAAAAAGATCGCCTGTCGCGATCTTAATTGCGAAGGATAGGCGCTTTTCGATCACCTGATCTGCCGGCGGCGGCGAAATCGTCAACAACCGATTTTGATATCCCGATAGTGAACCCGACATCTTTGATTGATAAAAGGTACTCGGCCGCAATGCGATGAAAACAATTAGATTACGAGTCGCCGCGAGCTCTTGCGCTATCAGAAAAGCGTCTTGCTGAGTTTGAAAGTTTCTTTGATCGGCGTTGTCGATAACAAGAATAATCCTTTTCTTCCGACCCTTGTTTAAGTGCCCCAAAGTTGCGTGAAGATGATTATCTCGTCGCGACATCAAGTCGTTTAAGAATTGCACGCGTGCCTTTAAGTAGGCCGCGTCGTCTACTCCCTTTAATTTTCCACTTGGCTGACGATCAAAGCCTTGCAATTCACTATAATAGATTGAGTTCACAAACTCCGAAGAGAATATGTCTATGTTGTAGGTGTTTTTGAGGACACTCGCGATTGCATCAATGACAAAAGATTTGATGTCATTTGCAAGATTTGCTTTGTCGCCAAGATTGATGTGAACGAAATACGTCTCAGCCTTCTCTGTGTCGTCTAGGCCTTTGAATATATTTTCAAAGAAGGTCGTTTTCCCCACGCCGACATCGCCAACCACGACAAGCGGCTTTGAACTAAAAAACGTTGCCGCAGCGTCGTCTTTAAGTTGAAAGGTCCCTTGATCATCCAATGTGGCTATTTCATCTAGCGCGAGCGGCGCCACGCCATCATCGGCGACCCTTTTATATCTTGCGTCGATAATTCTTTTACTCAGAAGCAAGTAGCGACTATTTGCATCGGTACGAACGTAGCATTGGCTATAGAAATCAGCCTTGAACTGCGGATCGGACTCTAATCCATCCAGGAGTAAGTTCGAAATGTCTCTGAGGTGTTCCTGAAACTCCGAACGATAGCGATATCGCATCGGCTCGGTAATCGCGATCGATGCCTTCGGTGGAAGACGAGGATTACGATGCAACGAAAGTCGATTGTAAGCCCGATTTTCATCAATCGACTCCGGCGCAAGAAGATTCCAAAGGATTTGAAAATTATTCAAATACACTTTGAAACCGTCGAAGACGTAACATTCTCCATCAATGAGATCGACGCCCGGCACTAGGACAGGGAAAATAACGAGCTGCGGGCCATTGCAAATAATCGCAGTAGGCGCGCCACGCATAGCGCAGTACGGGACTATCTGATCAAAAGCCTCTCGGAAATTTTTGCAGGAAGAAAGAAGAGTAGCGAGCTTCACAATTCTGTTCGGCTGAATGCCGGCAGGAAATTCGAACAGCTTGGACTCGCGTTTCGCCTCCAAAATGGCACGCGGTGGATTCCCGAGAGAGTAATCAATTTTGCCACCGGCGGTATCAGGGTCTTCGACCTTGATAAGATTGTGCTCCCATCCCAAACATTCGAGGAGAAATCGATCGATGAATTGGAACCTGTTTTGCGCCTCGTTCCATTCGGCGCTGTCGGGCGGTCGATCGTTTAATATTTTGTGTAATCTAGATTTTCCCTCGTTTAACTCTATCGACGCTCTCATTTGCTCCCCCCGACGTGCAGCACCAAGAATTGAGGGATTTTAGACAAAGTGCAAGCCGAGCGCCCCGCGCATGCCGTCGCAATTGATAGCCCAAGCAATCACCTACTGCCGCCGAAATCCAAACGAGCGTGATCCGCGCGGGCAATTGTGGTGCCTGCACGACGAGGGAAACAGAATAGAGATTCTTGAAACGAGACCGCGCGATTGGCCGGCCACAATAGGCGGGCGCTGATACTTCCTTAGGAAGACCCCGGCTCTTTTTAAGCGAGCAGGTTTGCGCGGCAATCGTGCTGAGAAAGTGTGTGCTTCTGCGAAAGGGGTCCGTACGTACCCCGAGACTTAGAGAAATATTGAAGAAATGCGTCCGCCGAACTACGATCGGAATACTAAGGCGTTGAGATTATTGGCGCTCCCTACGGGAATCGAACCCGTGTTTCAGCCTTGAGAGGGCCGCGTCCTAACCGCTAGACGAAGGGAGCGTGGCGTCCGTTCTAGCAGCGGGTCCGCCCCAGGATCAAGCGCAGCGCTAAAGCCGCATCAGGACGATGCCCGCGCCGATCAGCCCCGCCGCGAACCAGCGCTGCGCGGACGCCTTCTCGCCAAGCACGAAGACCGCGATCAGCATGGCAAACAGCACGCTGGTTTCGCGCAGCGCCGCGACCAGCGCGATCGGCGCCAGCGTGAACGCCCAGATCGCGATCCAGTAGGAGCCGAGCGAAAGCGCGCCCGCGGCGGCACCGCTGCCGAGATTTCCCCGCACCGCCGCGAACAGCCCGCGCCCCCGCGCGCAGAGCGCGTACACCGTCATCAGGATTCCGTCGCCCACGAACATCCAGAGCGTGAAGCCGGAAGCTGTGCCGGACAGCCGCGCGCCGACGCCGTCGACCAGCGTATAGCTCGCCGTGAACAGCGCGGTGCCGAGCGCGTAAAGCAGCGCCTTCTTCGGCATGGCTTCGGACCCGCCGATGCGCGACGACATCAGCATCACGCCAAGGCCGATGGCGCAGACCGCCGCGAACTTCGCCGCGGTCATGCCTTCGGCGAGGACGAAGATGCCGGCCAGCGCCACGATCAGCGGCGCCGAGCCGCGCGCGAGCGGATAGACCTGCGAAAGATCGCCATGCTCGTAGGCGCGGATCAGGAAAATCTTGTAGCCGCTGTGCAAGAGCGCCGAGACGGCGAGCCACGGCCAGCTTGCGGCAAGGGGAATCGCGAAGAAAGGGAGCAGCGCGATACAGATCGCGCCCTGCATGAAGGCGAGCAGGAACATCGACGCGGTGCGGTCGAGGCCGACCTTGATGAGCACGTTCCAGCCCGCATGCATCACGGCGCCCGCGAGCACGGCGAAAAAGACGATCGGGTCCACGCGCTATTCCCTCGCCGCCATCGCGGCGAGCTTCGCGACCGTATTCATGTTGCGTGCGGTGCCTTCGGCAGCGGCGGGAATGTTCAGCTTCGATCTTCCCTGGCCGCTGACATAGTGAACGTAGATCTCGCGCCTGCCGAGGCGCATCTGCTCGTCGTTCACGCCGGTCGCCTGCTTCAGCGCATCCGCTGCCGGTTTCCCGTCGAGAAAATGAACGACGCAGAATTTTACCGGCGCCTTCGGAAAGGGATTGGCCGCAAGCACCGCCTTCATTTCCGAAGCCGTGCGCACGAGCACCACAGCCTTCCTGCCCGCGTGAGCGGAAAGCCGCTTTTCGAGCGCCGCTTTCACCGCCTTCGCCGGAAGTCTGCTGTCGAACACCACGTTGCCGCTCGCGATATAGGTTTCGACATTCGCGAAGCCGGCATCCGCGCACATCGCCTTCAGGTCGCGCATCGCCAGCCGGCCGGTGCCGCCGACATTGACGGCCCGGAGCAAGGCGACGTAGCGCGGCATCTTCGTTACTGCGGCTCGAGCCGCAGCGTGCCGCGCAACTGCAACGTGGAGAGGTCGAACACGCGCATTTCCGTGACACCGTCGCGATCGATGGTGACAACGATGCGTCCGTCGCTGACCGCGGTGGAAACCACACGGGCCCCCTTGGGCAGCGCATTCGTGATCGCGGGGATCGCCGCCGCCTGCGGCGCCGGCGCGGGAGAACCCGAGAGCCGATAGGCAATCACGCCGAACACTGCGAGAAAGCCGCCGATCATCAGCACCGAGGAAAACACGGCCATGCGCTTGAGCTTGCGCACCATCACTTCCTGCTGCGGATCGAGCGGGACTTCGGTATCCTGAGGATCGGGATTCTTATTCTTGGCAGCCATGACAGATCAGAACGGTCAGCATTTCGAGGTTTCCGCGGGCGCGGAGGACAAGGGCATGCGCCTCGACCGCTTTCTGGCGGCCCGGATTCAGGAATTGAGCCGCACCCGGCTGAAAGCGCTGATCCTTGAAGGCGAAGTCGAAGTGAGCGGGCGGACAGTAAGAGACCCCGAATACAGGGTCAACGCGGACGACCGGGTCACGCTGACCGTGCCGGAAGCCGAACCGGCGAAACCCGGCGCCGAGAAAATCCCGCTCGACATCGTCTATGAAGACGGCGACCTCATCGTGCTCGACAAGCCCGCGGGGCTCGTCGTCCATCCCGCCGCCGGCAATCGCAGCGGCACGCTCGTGAACGCGCTGATCGCGCATTGCGGCGCTTCGCTCTCGGGGATAGGCGGCGAGAAGCGCCCCGGCATCGTGCACCGGCTGGACAAGGACACCAGCGGGCTGCTCGTCGTCGCGAAGAACGACCGCGCGCACCGCTCGCTCTCCGCGCAATTCGCCGACCACGGCCGCACCGGCGATTTGTCGCGCGGCTATCTCGCGTTCAGTTGGGGCGTGCCGAAGCCCGAGCGCGGAACCATCGACGCCCCCATCGCGCGCGATCCGCGCTCGCGGGTGAAGATGGCGGTGCGCAAGGGCGGCAAGGAAGCGATCACGCATTACGAGGTGCTGCGCAAATATCTCGGCACCGACGACAAGCCCGTCGCGGCGATGATCGAGTGCGAACTGGAGACCGGCCGCACCCACCAGATCCGCGTGCATCTTGCCCGCGCCGGCCACCCGCTGCTGGGCGATGCGGTCTATGGCGCGGGGTTTCAGTCCAAGGCCGTGCTGCTGCCGCAGAAGGCGCAGGCGGCGCTGCAACGCCTCAACCGCCAGGCGCTGCACGCCTTCCGCCTCGCCTTTTCACATCCGGTTACGGGTCAATTGCTCGCCTTTGAAAGCAAATTGCCGAAAGAGCTCGCAGTACTTGAGAAATCTTTCAAAAAGGCCTGAAACGCAGGGGCCCGGGAGCCGCGGCCGGGCGCCCGCGCCGGGTTAAAAATATTTCACTTGCGGGACCTTAAAGCCGCCAAGACGTTCCCTATATGTGTTCGTTGCCGTCGGCTCATCTGGAGCGGCGGCGGAACGGTTCGCCGAACGGGAACCGAAATGGAGGGACTTCAATGGCCCGTACTGCTACCGGCAATCTCCCCGCCATCACCGAAGGCGGCCTGTCGCATTACCTCTCGGAAATCCGCAAATTTCCGATGCTGGAACCGCAGCAGGAATTCATGCTTGCGAAGCGCTGGCGCGAACACGACGATCGCGACGCCGCGCATCAACTCGTCACATCCCATCTCCGCCTCGTCGCGAAAATCGCGATGGGCTACCGCGGCTATGGCCTGCCGATCGGCGAAGTCATTTCCGAAGGCAATGTCGGCCTGATGCAGGCGGTGAAGCGCTTCGAGCCCGACAAGGGCTTCCGCCTCGCCACCTACGCTATGTGGTGGATCCGCGCCTCGATTCAAGAATACATCCTGCGCTCGTGGTCGCTCGTGAAGATGGGCACCACCGCCGCGCAGAAGCGGCTGTTCTTCAACCTGCGCAAAACCAAGAGCCAGATTTCCGCGCTCGAGGAAGGCGACCTCAAGCCCGAGCACGTGAAGCATATCGCGACCAAGCTCGGCGTCACCGAGGCCGAGGTGATCTCCATGAACCGCCGTCTCGGCGGTGACACCTCGCTGAACGCGCCGATCCGCGCGGACTCCGAAACCGGCGAATGGCAGGACTGGCTGGTCGACGACAGCGACAGCCAGGAAGAAATCCTGGCCGCGCAGGAAGAGAAGTCGAACCGCCATCAGGCGCTGGAAGGCGCGCTGACCGTGCTGAACGAGCGCGAGCGCCGCATCTTCGAGGCGCGGCGGCTCGCGGACAATCCGATCACGCTCGAGCAGCTTGCCGAGGAATTCGGCGTGTCGCGCGAACGGGTGCGCCAGATCGAGGTCCGCGCGTTCGAGAAAGTGCAGAAGGCGGTGGTCGACCGGATGCAGACCATCGAAGCGCCGCGCGCCGCATTGCCCGCGATGTAACGGCAACGCCGCTTCAATAAAAAAGGCCGGGTCGAAAGCCCGGCCTTTTCGATTCCAGTCTTTTCGATTTCATGTGCGAAGGCGCTAGCTGCCCCAGGCGGCGAAGGCTTCCGCCATCGCCTTTTCGCCCGCCGCACCCTTCTCGAAGGCGATCACGCTGCGCCGTCCGTTGTCGTAGATGAACGGAATATCGATCCAGGGCTGCGAGCGCAGCGCCTGCACGTTGCGGTCGCGGTCTGCTTCCAGCGCCGACAGGCCGATCAGGAACAGGCCCTGCACGATGCGGATGCTGATGCCGGCGAGCGGAAAGCCCTGCGCGGCTTCGTTGTTCTTCAGACGCACCACCGGCACCTGCGCGATGCCGCCGAAGCTGTCGTTGCCGACGAACTGGATCTCGACATAGTGGCTCGCCGAGCCGGCAGTCTCCGGATTGCGGCGGATCGAGAACACGACTTTCATCTTGCGGTCGGGAATCTCAACCTCGGCGCGAACCGCGAGTTCCGGCGAGCGGCCGGGTCCGGGGCTTACGGTTTCGGTGCGCCAGCTCACGGTCCCGTTGATGGAAGTGAATTGCTGCGTGCCCGGATTTTCCTCGAACAGCAACGCGCGCGGCACGCCGCTGACGGGCTGGGTCGTGGGCGCCAGCGGACTTTGCTGCTGCGTCTGTTGCGGCACGCGGTCGTTGGCCTTGTCCGGCGAAGGGGGCGGCGGCGCGGGCGTCTCCGCTTCCTGCTCGGTGCCGAGCGAGAGCCCCGCCACGATCGAGAGAATCCGCTCGCGGTGCACGTAGCCGACGATGCTCGCGAGCAGCAGCAGCACAAGCACGATGCCGAACACCACGAGCCGGGTGCGGGAGCGGCGGCGCGCGTCCTCCCGCGCGTAATCGGCCGGCGTCCTGCCGCGGCCGGGGCGCGGACGCAGCGAGGGCTCGCGCGGCGCCTGCTCGCCGTCGCGCGGATCGGGACGGCGCGGGCCCCGTGGATCGCGCGGCGGCGGAGAAACCTGCGCCACACCGTCGGATTCGTCCTGCGGGATTTCCGGCGCGGCGGGCACGGCGTTCTGCGGGCGCGGCGCGGGAGCGGCCGGAGGCGGCGGCGCCATGCGCTGCGGCAATTCGGGACGCGGCCGCGGCTCGGGACGCGGCGGCGGGGGAGCCGCGGGGGCCGGTGGCGCCGTGGCTTCGCTCTCCACCTTGCGGATCGCGTCTTCCAGCGAAAGGCGCTCGCGGGTGATGTCGGCTTCCGCCAGCGGCGGGTTCATGCCGCGAAGCTGATTGACCAGTGCCGTCCGCGCACGGTCATAGACCGCGCGGCGTGCCTCGCCCGTGTTGGGGTCGAGGGCCGCGATGGCTCGCGCTAGCAATGGACGATAATCGGTCATTTGCCCCCGGTTATCTCAACGCAATACCCAAGAAATCGTTGCCTTACGATTGAAACGGATTTTGGACCAGAATCGTATCTTCCCGCTCCGGGCTGGTGGAAACCAGCGCCACCGGACAATCGATCAGCTCCTCGATTCGCCGCACATACTTGACCGCCGCCGCCGGCAGATCCGCCCAGGAACGCGCGCCGCGGGTCGAGGTCTGCCAGCCTTCGATCTCCTCATAGACCGGCTCGACCTGCGCCTGCGCGCCCTGGCTCGCCGGTAAATAATCCATATCATGCCCTTTAAGGCGATACCCCACGCAAACCTTCAGGGGGTTCAGGCCGTCGAGCACGTCGAGCTTGGTGAGCGCGATGCCCTGTACGCCGCCGGTGCGCAGCGACTGGCGCACCAGCACCGCATCGAACCAGCCGCAACGCCGCGGGCGGCCGGTGACCGTGCCGAACTCATGACCGCGCTCGCCGAGGCGCTTGCCGATTTCGTCCTTCAGCTCGGTCGGGAACGGGCCTTCGCCGACGCGGGTCGTATAGGCCTTGGTGATGCCGAGCACGTAGCCGACCGCGCCGGGGCCGAGGCCGGAGCCGGTCGCGGCCTGCGCCGCCACCGTGTTCGACGAGGTGACGAAGGGATAGGTGCCGTGATCGACATCCAAGAGCGCGCCCTGCGCGCCCTCGAACAGGATGCGGTCGCCGCGGCGGCGCGATTCGTCGAGCAGGTGCCAGACCCGGTCCATGAACGGCAGCACGCGCGGCGCCACCGAAAGCAATTCGTCGCGCAGAACGTCGCGCCCGATCTCTTCGAGCTTCAGGCCGCGGCGGATCGCGTTGTGATGATCGAGCAGGCGGTCGAGCTTGGCGTCGAGCTGCGCGGGCTCGGCGAGATCCATGAGCCGGATCGCGCGGCGGCCGACTTTATCTTCGTAGGCGGGACCGATGCCGCGCTTGGTGGTTCCGATCTTCAGGCCGGGGCCGCCGCCTTCGCGCAGACCGTCCAGTTCGCGATGCAGCGAAAGAATGAGCGCGGTGTTCTCGGCGATGCGCAGGTTCTTCGGGGAAATTTCGACGCCCTGCCCCGCGAGCCGGTCGATCTCCGCCATCAGCGCGTGCGGATCGAGCACCACGCCGTTGCCGATGATCGCGAGCTTGTTCGGCCGCACCACGCCGGAAGGCAGCAGCGAGAGCTTGTAGGTATTGCCGCCGATGACGAGCGTATGGCCGGCATTGTGGCCGCCCTGGAAACGGACCACCACGTCGGCCTGCTCCGATAGCCAGTCGACGATCTTACCTTTGCCCTCGTCGCCCCACTGGGAGCCGACGACCACCACATTCGACACAGATTTACTCCGAACCGCGCAAGAGAAACCCCGGCACAAGGCTGGCCGGGGTGTGCAAAAGTACGTAGCCAATCGGCCACCCGCAGGCAAGAAAAAGGGCCTTCCGGCATCCACAAGGCGGCCATGCGGAAGGCGCGAGTTGCCGATTTGCAAGGGTTTTCGTGCAATCGGGCCCCTTGTTCCCCGGTCCCCGGAGTACGATCTCCCCGTAAAGGAGACGCCATGACCACCGGACTTCCCGACGGATTACGACTCGGCCCCGCAGCGCTCAGGGTGTCCGATGCCGACCGCGCGCTCGATTTCTACGTGAACAAGATCGGGCTTCATCTTCTGGAGCGGACGGCGACCGGCGCCACGCTCGGCGGCCGCCAGAGGCACAGCGAAGTCCTGCACCTTGATTTTCAGCCGGGCCTCCAACCGCGCGACTACAAGGAAACCGGGCTCTATCATGTCGCGATCCGCGTCGGATTGCGCAATGTGCTGGGTGCCGTCATCGCCCGCCTGAACGCGCACGGGGTGAAACTCGGCGCCGCCGATCATCTGGTCAGCGAAGCGATCTATCTTTGGGACCCGGACAACAACGGCATCGAAATCTACCGCGACCGTCCACGGGAAGAATGGACCTGGATCGGCGATCAGGTGCAGATGGCCAACCGTCCGCTCGATTTTCCGGGACTGCTGTCGCAACGCGACGTCGTGCACTTCGCCAACTCCGACATGATCGGCGACAGCATGGATATCGGCCACATCCATCTCGAAGTGGACGACCTTGCGAAAGCGCGGGCGTTCTATGGCGACGTGCTCGGCTTCTCGCCGACCGCAAGCATGCCCGGCGCGCAATTCTTTGCAGCTGGCGGCTATCATCACCACGTCGGCACGAATGTCTGGGAAAGCCGCAACGGCCCGCCGCCCTCGCCCGATACCGCGGGGCTGTCGCGCATGACGATCGAACTGCCGGACGATGCATCGATGCAGGCGCTGAAAGCACGGCTCGAAAGCGCGGGCATAAGCACGCAGCCGAAAGACGGCGGCTTCGAGTTCGCCGATCCGTGGCGCACGCGCGTTTCGGTTCGGCTGCACTCCTGACGGAACCTCGCTTGCAGGCTTAGCGTTCAGCGGGCCAGATCGTGTAAGGTTGCGAAGAGGCCGCCGGAGGGAATCTGAAGCATGAGCAAGCGCATTCTCCACGTCGTGACGAACGTCGCTCACTACGACGATCCGGCCGAGCCGACCGGCTTGTGGTTGTCGGAACTCACGCACGCCTATGACGTCTTCGCGGCCCGCGGATACGAGCAGCGTCTGGTAAGCCCGAGAGGCGGCGTCAGCCCGCTTGAGCCGCGTGCACTGAAGTGGCCGCTCTTGGATGCGTCAGCCAGGGCGTGGCTTGCCGACAAGGCCCGCATGGATTTGCTTTCATCGACCGCGCGCCCCGACGAGATCGATCCAGCGGACTATGACGCGATCTATTTCACGGGCGGTCATGCCGTGATGTGGGATTTCCCTGACAGCGAAGGATTGAAGACGATCACGCGCGCTATCTATGAACGCGGCGGAATCGTCTCGTCGGTCTGTCATGGGTATTGCGGGTTGCTGAATACGCAACTGTCGGACGGCACGCTGCTTGTTGCGAACAAGCGGGTCACCGGCTTTTCCTGGCGCGAGGAAGTGCTGGCCGGCGTCGCCAAGAAGGTGCCCTACAACGCGGAAGAAGAGATGAAGCGGCGCGGCGCCCGTTATGAAAAGGCGCTGATCCCATTTGTTTCTTACGCCATCGCCGACGGCCGCCTGGTAACCGGACAGAACCCGTTCTCGGCCAAGGCCACGGCCAAGCTGATTGCCGGCCTTCTCTGACCGCAGAGCGAAACACAAAACCGGACATTATTGACTCGGGCCTGCCCGGCGGCTCTAGCTTGGCGCGAAAATCCGGGAGGCCTGCATGTTCGAAAATCTGTTCTCGCTCAAGGATCGCGTCGCCGTCGTCACCGGCGGCTCGCGCGGCATCGGCAAGATGATCGCAAGCGGCTATCTCGCTTACGGCGCGTCGAAGGTTTACATCACCGCGCGCAAGGCCGGCCCGCTCGACGCCACCGCGAAAGAACTTTCCGCGAAATATCCCGGCGAATGCATTGCCCTGCCCATCGACATGTCCACGGTCGAGGGCTGCAACATGCTCGCCGCTGAACTGATCCGGCGCGAGCCGAAGATCGACATTCTCGTCAACAACGCGGGCGCGGCATGGGGCGCGAACTTCGACGAATTCCCGGAAAGCGGCTGGGACAAGGTGATGAACCTCAACGTCAAGTCGCTGTTCTTTCTGACGAAGGCGCTGGCGAAGCCGCTGCGCGCGGCGGCCAGCAAGGAACGCCCCGGCAAGGTCATCAACATCGCCTCCATCGACGGCCTTTCCGTCAATCCGCTCGAGACCTATTCCTATCAGGCGAGCAAGGCCGCGGTGATCCATCTCACGCGGCGCATGGCGGCGAAGCTGATCCGGGACAATATCTGCGTCACCGCGATCTGCCCCGGCGCCTTCGCCTCCGACATGAACCAGGCGGCGCGCGACCACGCCGATGAAATCGCCAAGCGCATCCCCTCGCGCCGCATCGGCACCGACGAGGACATGGCGGGAATCGCGATCTATCTCGCATCCCGCGCCGGCGACTACGTCGTCGGCAATTCCATCGCGGTCGACGGCGGCATCGTTTACGCCAATGTCAGCCTGCCGGTGGCGGGGGAGTAGCGTCCTAACGCATTGCTGTTTTTCATTCCGGTGCGTTGACCCCTACCTAGTGCTTTCGTAAGAGCCGCCCTCCTTCCGAAGGCGGCTTTTTCGATGCAATCCCTCGCCCGCGCGCTTGTCGGCCGCTTGTTCGACGCGCCTTATGTGCTGCTGTCGCTGGTTTCGCTGTTCTGGGCCGGGAATGTCGTGCTCGGCCGTTTCGCCGCCGGGCACGTGCCGCCTTTCGCGATCACTTTCATTCGCTGGTCCGGCACGTTTGTCATTCTCATCGCCTTTGCCTGGCCGTTTCTGAAGCGCGACTGGCCGACCGTCAGGAGGCATCTGCCGATCCTGATTGTGCTCGCGCTTACCGGCATCGCGGTCAACAATTCGCTGGCCTATTGGGGCTTGCAGCATACGCAGGCGATCAACGCGCTGCTGATCTCGTCCGCGCATCCACTGCTGGTCGCGGGCTGGAGCTTCATTCTCTATCGCGAGCGCCTGACCGTCTGGCAGACCGTCGGGATCGCGCTTTCGCTGCTGGGCGTGCTGACCATTCTGACGCACGGGGATCTGAGCGCGGTCAGGGACGTGCGCTTCAATATCGGCGACCTGATCTTCTTCCTAGCGCAGGTCGTTTATGCCTTCTACGCGACGCTGGTCAAAAGCCGGCCGAATATCCATCCGATTTCGTTTCTGGCATTCACCACCGGCGTCGGCGTCGCTTTCCTTACGCCGGCCTACGCGACCGAAGTGGCGATGGGCATCACCTTCACGCTCGACCTGAAGGCGATCTCCATTCTCGCCTACATCATCGTGTTTCCGTCGCTGCTGGCTTACCTGTTCATCAACCGCGGGATCGAACTGGTCGGCCCGAACCGGGCGGCGCCGTTCTATCACCTGATTCCGATTTTCGGCTCGGCGCTCGCGATCGTCTTCCTCGGCGAGAGGCCCGAGATCTATCACGCCGTCGGCTACGCGCTGGTGCTCGCCGGGATTTTCATGGGCACGCGCGCATCCCCGGTTCGCCCGAAAATCTGATATGCTCAGGCCGGCCATGAGCCGGCTTGGGAAGCGGGCTGCGTCGCGCCATACGCAAGCCGCATGGCGCTCCGCCCCTTGCGGACGTTGACCGCACCAGATCGCTTTCGTAAGAGCGCCTTCCCTCTTCTGGCGGCCTTCCGATGCAGTCTCTCGCCCGCACCTTTTTCGGCCGCCTGTTCGACGCGCCCTATCTTCTGTTGTCGCTGACGTCGCTGTTCTGGGCGGGCAATGTCGTGCTCGGCCGCTATGCGGCGGGCCACGTGCCGCCGGTCGCCATCGCCTTCATCCGCTGGACCGCGGCCTTCCTCATCCTGATCGGGATCGCCCTGCCGCTGCTGAAGCAGGATTGGCCGCAGATCCGCAAGCATCTCGGCGTGCTGCTGCTGCTGAGCTTCACCGGCATCGCGCTCTACAACACGCTCGCCTATTGGGGCCTGCAATACACCGAAGCGATCAATGCGCTGTTGCTGACGTCGGTGCATCCCATGATCGTCGCGGTGTGGAGCTTCATTCTCTATCGCCACCGCCTCAGCATCTGGCAGGCGCTCGGGTTGCTGCTCTCCCTGACCGGCGTGATCGTGGTCATCGCGCGCGGCGATCTGGCGGCGCTCAGAAACATCAGCTTCAATATCGGCGATATCGTCTTCTTCGCGGCGCAGGCGGTCTATTCTCTCTATACGGCGCTGCTTTTCAGCCGCCCGAAGATAAACCAGCTTTCGTTTCTCACCTTCACCGTCGGCGCGGGCGCCCTGATGCTGGCGCCGGCCTATGCCGCCGACGTGGCGCTGGGCAACACCTTCACCCTCGACCTGCGAGCCGTGCTGATTCTCGGCTACATCATTATTTTTCCGACGCTGCTCGCTTATCTGTTCTTCAATCGCGGCAACGAGCTGATCGGACCGAACCGCGCCTCGCCGTTCTACCACCTGATTCCGGTGTTCGGCTCGATCCTCGCGATCGTGTTCCTGGGCGAACGCCCGGAACTGTTCCACGCCGTCGGCTACGCCTTCGTGATCGCGGGAATATTCATCGGGACGCGCTCATCCCGGGTTTACCCGAGATGAGCGGCTAGGACGCAGGCGCGCCCCGGCAGGACCTAGAACTTCAGCGTCTTCACGCGCTGCACCAGCGGCAGCTTGGTGATCTTCGCCAGCACCTCGTCCGGCGCGAAACCGTCGATCTCCACGAGCGCGATCGCGTCGCTGCCGGGCGCCTCGCGGCCGAAATGCATGGTAGCGATATTGATGCCGGCGTCGCCGAGCGTGCTGGCGAAACGGCCGATGAAGCCCGGCTTGTCCTGGTTGGTGACGTAGATCATCGACTTGCCGAACTCGGCGTCCATGCGGATGCCCTTGATGTTCACGATCCGCGGGCGGCCGTCGGCATAGACCGTGCCGGAAATCGAGCGGGTCTGCTTCTCGGTCGTCACCGTCACCGTAATCAGGCTGTCGTAGTCGCCGACCGCCTCGCGCGTGGTTTCCTCGACAATGATGCCGCGCTCCTTGGCGATCACCGGCGCGGACACGACGTTGATGTCACGGAGATTCGGGCGCAGGAGCCCCGCGATCGCCGCCGAGGTCATCGCCTTGATCTTCATGCTGGCGACCGCGCCCGCGTAAGTGATCTGCACGCGCGTGATGCCGGTTTCGGTGAGTTGCCCCGCAAACGAGCCGAGCTTTTCCGCAAGCTCGATATAGGGCCGCAGCTTCGGCGCTTCTTCCGCCGTGATCGATGGGAAATTGACCGCGTTCGAGATCGCGCCGCGCACAAGGTAATCCGACATCTGCTCCGCGACCTGGAGCGCCACGTTCTCCTGCGCTTCCGAAGTCGAAGCGCCGAGATGCGGCGTGCAGACCACGTTCGGATGGCCGAACAGCGGGTTCTCGGTCGCAGGCTCGGTCACGTAAACGTCGAAGCCCGCGCCCGCCACATGGCCGCTGTCCAGCGCCGCGCGCAACGCCGCCTCGTCCACGAGGCCGCCGCGCGCGCAATTGATGATGCGGACGCCCTTCTTGGCTTTCGCGAGCGCCGCCGCATCGAGCAGGTTGCGAGTCTTGTCGGTGAGCGGCGTGTGGAAGGTGATGAAATCAGCGCGGGCGAGCAGTTCGTCGAACTCGACCTTCTCGACGCCGAGATCGAGCGCGCGCTCCGGCGAGAGGAACGGATCGAAGGCGATCACCTTCATCCTGAGGCCGATGGCGCGGTCGGCGACGATGGAGCCGATGTTGCCGCAGCCGACGATGCCGAGCGTCTTGTTGGTAATCTCGACGCCGTTGAAGCGGTTCTTCTCCCACTTGCCGGCCTGGGTCGAGGCGTCGGCGGCTGGAATCTGGCGCGCGAGCGCAAACATCAGCGCGATCGCATGTTCCGCGGTCGTGATCGAATTGCCGAACGGCGTGTTCATCACGATCACGCCCTTCGCGGTCGCCGCCGGAATCTCGACGTTATCGACGCCGATGCCGGCGCGGCCGATGACCTTCAGCCTGGTCGCGGCTTCAAGCACCTTCGAGGTCACCTTGGTCGCCGAGCGGATGGCGATGCCGTCGTAGTCGCCGATGATCTTGATGAGCTCGTCGCGATCGAGGCCGGTCTTCACGTCGGTCTCGACGCCGCGATCCTTGAAGATCTGCACGGCGGTGGGCGAAAGCTTGTCTGCAATGAGAACGCGGGGGGCCATGGTTTTCATCCTCGTTATCCCGGGAGGGCGCGGGAGCCGCGCGAAGACGGGATCGTTTTGCGTTTTATGGGAGCGAGATCCCGGATCGGCGCTTGCCGCCGTCCGGGATGACGAAATCGTTCAGGCTGCCTTCGGCAGCGCGGCTTTGGCCTGCGCGAAAGCCCAGTCGAGCCACGGCGTCAGCGCCTCGAGGTCGGACGCCTCTATGGTCGCGCCGGTCCAGATGCGAAGGCCCGGAGGCGCATCGCGATAGTGGCCGATGTCGAGCGCGACGCTCTCCTTTTCGAGCAGCGCGGCGAGCTGCTTCGCAAAGGCATTCTGCGCGTCGGCGGGCAGCGCCTTGATCGCAGGATCAACCACTTCGAAGCAGACCGAAGTGTTCGAGCGCTCGGCTTCCTTCTTCGCGAGGAAGCTGACCCACGGGGTCTTCGCGACCCAGTTCGCGAGCACCGCGAAGTTCTTGTCGGCGCGCGCCTGCAAGCCCTTCAGGCCGCCGGCGGCCTTGGCCCATTCCAGCGCATCGACATAATCCTCGACGCAGAGCATGGACGGCGTGTTGATGGTTTCGCCTTCGAAAATGCCGGCGATGATCTTGCCGCCCTTGGTCATGCGGAAAATCTTCGGCATCGGCCAGGCCGGCGTGTAGCTCTCGAGGCGCGCCACCGCACGCGGGCTCAGAATGAGCATGCCGTGTGCGGCCTCGCCGCCGAGCACCTTCTGCCAGCTATAGGTCACCACATCGAGCTTGGCGAAATCGAGGTTCTGCGCGAATGCCGCCGAGGTGGCGTCGCAGATCGTGAGCCCCTCGCGGTTTGCCGGGATCCAGTCCGCGTTCGGAACGCGCACGCCCGAGGTGGTGCCGTTCCAGGTGAAGATCACGTCGTTCGCAAAATCGACCTTCGCGAGATCGGGCAGTTCGCCATAGGGCGCCTTGGTGATCTTCGCGTCCTTGAGCTTGAGCTGCTTGACCACATCGGTGGCCCAGCCCTCGCCGAAACTCTCCCAGGTCAGCACCTCGACGCCGCGTGCGCCGAGCAGCGACCACAGCGCCATTTCCACGGCGCCGGTGTCGGAGGCCGGCACGATGCCGACGAGATAATCGGCGGGCACGCCAAGCACTTCGCGCGTGAGCTCGATCGCGTATTTCAGGCGCGCCTTGCCCGGCTTCGAGCGGTGCGAGCGGCCGACCAGTGCCTTTTCGAGGTTTTGGAGGTTCCACCCGGGGCGCTTGGCGCAGGGGCCGGACGAAAATTGGTTCACGCGCGGGCGCGCGGCAGGCTGTGCGGTCATAACCTATCCTTCCAGATAGAAGCCCCTCGTTGGGGAGGGGTGTCCCACTGGCGGGGATACCAGAAGATTCCGGCCGGTCAAGTGCAGTGCAATAATTCTTTGGCATGGGAGGCATGCCAACCGAACGGCACGCCCTCGAAGAAACAGGCCCGGCATCGCTGCGGAGCCAGACGCACGATCCCCGAAAAGCGGGGACCGGCTTTCGGACAGGATCATGCGCAAATAAAAATAGGCCGCGATCCTGAGATCGCGGCCTAGTTCGCGAGAGCCAACCCGCGTCTTCGAAAGCTCAGTCGAGCTTGTAGCGGAAGCCGACCTTGAACTCGTGCGAATAGATTTCGATCTGCGCGTTGCTGTACGAATAGCCGGTGCCGAGATCGGCAAAGCGGTAGCCGAAATCGACCGAGAGATTCGGCGACAGGTGATAGGCGGCGCCCGCCATCAGCGCATAGGCGAAATTCCAGCGGCCATCCTGCGCGACATGGTTATAGGCCGTGCCCACACCGGCGCCGACATAGGGCGTGACGCCGTACCAGGTGCCGAGATCGATATAGCCGTTGGCGAACAGCGCCGAGGACCACAGCTTCGCGTTGGCCACGTCCGGATTGTCGCCGATCGGAAAGCGGCTGCCGAACTGGTAATCGAGCGTGATGTCGCCGCGCAGCCAGGCGTTGTATTGATAGCCGACGCCGACACCGAGACCGGCCGCATCTTCCGGCCCGTTCGCGCCGGGTACGTCGAAGCTGCGATAGGTGAAATCGCCGCGCAGATACCAGTTCGAGCCGAGCTCGACCCACGGCGCCGGCGGCGCGCGCAGGATCGGCGGCGGCATGTCGGCGGCGCTGACGGCAGCAGAGGAGAGCGGAAGCGCGATCGCGGCAGCGACGGCGAGAGCGAATTTTTTCATACGAGATACCTTTCTTTCACACCGCGCGCCCGCGCGATCGTCTTGTCGGGAAACCGGCGCGGCACGCAGCGCCCGCCGGTTTCAAAATTGCCTGCTCAGAACCGGCGCATCAGCGGCTGGAACACCTGCTGCGGCTGATAGACCGGCTGCTGATACGGAGTGCTTGCGAACTGGTAGCGAATACCGAGCTTCAGATCGTGCGAGTCGATATCGCGGAAGATCATCGGATTGCGGATGGTGTTGGTGCCGTCATAGGCGATGATGTCGCCGCTCTGCCCGTGGCCGAGATAGACGTAGCGATAGGCCATCTCGAGCGTGAGGTTTTTCGACACCTCGTAGGCGAAACCGGCGTGAAGCGCGTAGGCGACGTTCCACTTGTAGTCGGACTCGGCGTAAGCCAGCGTCGGCGCGCCGAAGCCGTCGATGCCGGCGTCGCGGAAGCTGTGAATGCCGATCCGCGCAAGACCGATGCCGGCGCCGATAAACGGCGTGATCCCGCCCCAGGTGCCGAGATCGGCATAGATGTTCGCGAGATAGAGCCACTCGGACTTCTTGGCGGTGTAATTGTTGAAGCGCGGACCACCGTCGGTATAGACGTCCATGCCGTGGAAGCCGGTCTCGCCGCGATATTCGCCGGTGACGTCCAGACGCAGCCAGCTATTCCACTTGTAGCCGAAGCCGACGCCGAACAGCATTCCAGACTCGAAGTTCTTGTCGATAACGCGCAGGTCCGTTGCCGTGGCGTAGAGCACGTTGTCGAGCTTGTTCACCGCCTGATTGGTCATGCCGATGTCGCCGCGGATGTACCAGCCGCCGAACTCTTCGATGACCGGCGGCGGTGGCGGAGGCGGCGGCGTCATGCAGTGCGGCGGGGGCGGCGGACCATTCGGCTGCGGCGGCGGGCAAGAATAATCGGCCGCGGTCGCGCCCTGACTGGTGAAGGCAACTGCCGCTACGGCGGCAAGAGCGGCAATACGAACGCTGCCCATCTCACGAAATCCTTTTTCGAAAGGCGTGAGCGGACTCGATCGTACTCGCGCCAATGACTGACGACGCGAATATCGCTGCGAGTGTTTAAAGAGCGCTTAACCTTAACTCTTAACCGTGATTTTTAATGAACCTTGCGCGCGGTTGCCGACGGAAAGACGGGCCACAACGTTTTGCTCGCGCATGCGTTAACGCGCGTTAGGAAAGAGGTTGACGAAAGCTGAAGAAGAGATTGCCGAGAGATTAACGCCGCGGCTTTTCTACGCCGCCGCCTTCGCGACTGCCGCGACGATAACGTCGACGACTTCTTCCACGAGCTCGCGGTCGTCGCCTTCCGCCATGACGCGGATCACCGGCTCGGTGCCGGACGGGCGGATCACGAGGCGGCCGGTCTTGCCGAGGCGGCGCTGCGCGGCATCGATCACGCTCGCGACCGAGGAATTCTCGAGCGGCTTGCCGGAAGAATAGCGGACGTTCTTCATCACCTGCGGCAGCGGATCGAAACGATGGCAAACCTCGGACACGGGCATGCCGGATTTCTTGACCATCGCCAACACCTGAAGCGCTGCGACGAAGCCGTCGCCGGTGGTTGCGTAATCCGCGAGAATGATGTGGCCGGAGGGCTCGCCGCCCACGTTGTATCCGGTCTCGCGCATCTTCTCGAGCACGTAGCGGTCGCCGACCGGCGTGCGCTCGAAACCGATGCCGAGCTCCTCGAAGTGGCGCTCCAGCCCGAGATTGGACATGACCGTCGCGACCACGCCGTCGCGCGCGAGCAGCCCTTCCGAGCGGAAGCGCTCCGCGATCAGCGCGAGCAACTGGTCGCCGTCCACGAGATGACCCTTCTCGTCGACGATCACCACGCGGTCGGCATCGCCGTCGAGCGCGATGCCGATATCCGCGCGCATCTCGCGAACCTTGGCGGACAGCGCTTCGGGCGCGGTCGAGCCGACTTCGCGATTGATATTGAAGCCGTCGGGATCGACGCCGAGCGAAATCACTTCGGCGCCCAGCTCCCACAGGCCCGCGGGCGCGACCTTGTAGGCGGCACCATTCGCGCAATCGACCACGATGCGCATGCCTTCCAGCGAAAGGTTTCGCGGCAGCGTGCGCTTGGCAAATTCGATATAGCGCTCGACTGCGCCGTCGATGCGCTTGGCGCGGCCGAGATCGGCCGACTGCGCGAGACGCTTCGAGAGATCGCTGTCGATCAGGTCTTCGATGTCCCGCTCGATCGCATCGGTGAGCTTGTAGCCGTCCGGCCCGAACAGCTTGATGCCGTTGTCG
>CAZNPX010000016.1:0-52393 GCA_964575175.1 uncultured Hyphomicrobiales bacterium
CACCAGACTACGAATCTGGGGGTCGGGAGTTCGAATCTCTCCGAGCGCGCCATTTCTCCCTGCATATAATGAAACCGAGATTCCGGCCGGGCCGCCTGTAGCGGGCCGCGCCCTATTGGATTGGAGAAAGCGCGATGGCAGCGGACGCCCAGCACGGAACCCATCTCGTTCAGGTGGTGGCGTTGCTCGCCGCCGGCGTGGTCGCGGTGCCGATTTTCAAGCGCATCGGTCTGGGCTCCGTGCTCGGCTATCTCGCCGCCGGCATCGTGATCGGCCCCTTCGGCCTGCGTCTCTTCTCCGATCCGCAGGCGATCCTGCATATCGCCGAGCTCGGCGTCGTGATGTTCCTTTTCGTGATCGGCCTCGAGATGCAGCCGTCGCGGCTCTGGAGCCTGCGGCGGGAGATCTTCGGGCTTGGCGTTGCGCAGGTGGCGTTTTGCAGCCTGCTGCTCACCGGGATCGGCATGCTCTGGGGACTGCCGCCGGTGGTTTCCTTTATCGCGGCTGCGGGCTTCGTGCTGACCTCCACGGCGACCGTCATGCAATTGCTCGACGAGCGGCGGGAAGTGTCGTCGCCGCGCGGACAGCGCATCGTCTCGATCCTGCTGCTCGAAGATCTCGCGATCGTGCCGCTGCTCGTGCTGGTGACGCTGCTCACGCCCGGTGCCGCGAAGCTCGCGGCAAGCGAATACTGGCAGGCGATCGGAATCGCGGGCGCTTCGCTTGCGATCCTTGTCGCGGCGGGCTTGTGGCTCCTCAATCCGTTTTTCCGTTTTCTTGCCGCGTCGCAGGCGCGCGAAGTGATGACCGCGGCGGCGCTGCTCGTCGTGCTCGGCGCCGCGCTCGGCATGCAGCTCGGCGGCCTCTCCATGGCCATGGGCGCGTTCCTCGCGGGCGTGCTTCTTTCGGAGTCGAGTTTCCGCCACCAGCTCGAAGCCGACATCGAGCCGTTTCGCGGCATTCTGCTCGGCCTGTTCTTCATGGCCGTCGGCATGTCGATCGACCTGATGCTGATGGCGCAGCAATGGCCGCTCATTCTCGCGGGCACGCTCTCCTTCATGCTGGTGAAGGGCATCGGCATCTATGCGATCGCGCGGCTGCGCAGCAAGCATGGCGAGGGCCTCTACCGCGCGGCCATGATGGCGCAGGGCGGCGAATTTGCGTTTGTCCTCTATGCCGCCGCGACCCAGGCCGGAATTTTCACGACGCAGGTGAACGCGATAATGACGGCGGCCGTGATCGTCTCCATGGCGCTCACGCCGCTGCTGGTATTCGGGCTGCGGTGGGTCATGCCGAAGGACAAGGAATCGATGGACGGCATCGAGGCCGCCGAGGATCTGTCCGGCAACGTGCTCATCATCGGGTTCGGTCGCTTCGGTCAGATCGTGAGCCAGCCGTTGCTGGCGCGCGGTATCGACATCTCGATCATCGACAACCAGACCCAGATCATCAAGGACGCCGGTGATTTCGGCTTCAAGGTCTATTACGGCGACGGCACGCAGTTGCACACGCTGCATGCGGCGGGTGCCGGCCGTGCGCAGGCCATTCTGGTCTGCATCAACGACTGGGCCGCGGCGAACAAGATCGTCGAGCTGATCAAGGCCGAATTCCCGCTGGTGAAAGTGCTCGTGCGCGCCTTCGACCGCGAACACGCGATCGAATTGGTGCGCGCGGGCGTTACTTATCAGGTTCGCGAAGTCATGCATTCCGCTTTCGTGTTCGCGCGAACCACGTTGCAGGAACTCGGCGTTCCGGACGAAGAGGCGGAAGAAGTTATGGAAGACGTGAGGCGCAAGGACATCGAGCGCTTCGAAATGCAGATCGTCGGCGGCATCTATGCGGGCCGCCAGCTCATCCGCGGCAATCTCGCGGCGGTGACCGGAAAATCCGCGCCGGCCGGGTCAGCCGCCGAAGATACCCAGCCGGCCAAGCCGTAGAGAAGCCTGACAGCGAAACTCCGGGCCCGAGGCCCGGAGTTTACGCAGCAGTTTAGTCTGCGATGATTTCGACGACTTCGCTTGTTTCGGGATCCACCAACACGAGCTGGTTGTTCACGTGCATGTAGCGATAGCGCCGCAACTCAGGCGCTTCGACATAAACTTCGTCGTCGAAGGCGTGAAGCTCGACTTCGCGCGGCACGCGGGTGCCGACGTTATATTCGATGACTTCGCCGCGCGGCGTGACCACGCGCTCGCGGACGACGCGCTTGTAAACCGTCGTGCGTTGATCGGGCGTCAGCACGAGCGGCCCGCGTTCGGTTCGCGTTGTTGTAGTGATGGTCGTCGTTTGCGCGAGTGCCGCTGCCGGGACCGACAGTACGGCAGCGCTCAAGAGCAGCGCTTTGAGCGAATGGTTCATGGTTCTTTCTCCCGTCTGCGTGAAAAGTCACGGACAGAAGAAAACCCTGCGTATTCGCACATCGTTCCGGAAGCCGCTTCACGCTAGGTTGCAGTTCCCCGGTTGGCGTGAGGCGCAGTGTCGTCTGGGGAGTATCGAGAAATTCCATAACAGCAACGGCCGCCCGGTGTGGGGGCGGCCGTTGCATTCTCGATCGCTTGGCCGGCTTTATCTCACCGGGCGCAGCCGAAGTTCGGTGACGCCGGCTGCGATGTTCAGGCCGGTCTGTCCCTGGATCGAAACCGGCTGCAAGGCGACCGTGCGGTTCGACCCGCCGATGAGAACATTTGCGCCAAGCCCGACGGCGACGGTGGCTTCCGCGCCAGCGCCGACATAGTCGCCGGCGAGCGCCGAGACCGGCCGCGACGTGGGTGCGAATACGTTCCAGACGAGTTGCCCCTGCGTGGTCGCGCCGATGTCGAGGCCGAACTTGTTGATGACGCCGACATAGACTTCGCGCGGGCTGTTCGCATCGGCCGGAAGGAACTGGCATGTCACTTCCTTCTGCGAGCCGATGATAAGGCCGAGCCCGCCGGAGACGTCGCAATTGAGTACGCCGGCCTGCACGCGGTCCTGCGGTTGGGCGAGGGCCATAGTCAGCGCGACTGCGGAAATGGCCGCGGCTCCGATTGCGCTCGAAAGAACGCGCATGCTCGATTTCATAAGTTGCTCCATCGGTTTGTTGGCAATGAATGCAGGATGCAAGTCTCCTCACAACGGCTTGGCGCCGTGAGGAGTTCCTTGCGTTTGAGAGTTATGCGACGGGAAGGAAGTGCTGGCCGTGCTTACGGCACATTCGGTGCGCGTCCGCGCACCAGCCCGACCACGGCGGAGATCGCAAACAGGATGATGGCTACGAAGAAGATGATCTTCGCGAATTCGATTGCGGTGCCGGCGATGGCGCCGAAGCCGAGCAGGCCCGCAACCAGCGCGATGATGAGGAAGGTAATTGCCCAGCCGATCATGGTTCACTCCGGATATTGCTGACGCGCAGAGTGCGCGCCTTCCGCGAATAAAACCGGATTGTCCGGAAATTAGTTCCGAAAGTTATCGGCGCTCGTTCGCGGTAAGTACCGCGCGCGTATTGCGGTCGGGGCCGAAGTCCTCCGACGATTTGACGTCGAGCTCGGTCGCCAGTCGGTTGCGTGCGCGGTTGACGCGGCTCTTGATGGTGCCGACCGCGCATCCGCAGATCGCGGCGGCTTCTTCGTAGGAGAAACCCGAAGCGCCGACCAGGATCAGCGCTTCGCGCTGGTCGGAAGGCAGCTTGTCGAGCGCCGCACGCAATTCCTTGTATTCGAGCTTGCTGGTCTGCTCCGGCTGCGAAATCAGGCTGTCGGTATAGTGGCCGTCGGCGTCTTCAACTTCGCGGCGGCGCTTGCGATATTCCGAGCGGAAGCGGTTGCGCAGGATCGTGAAAAGCCACGCCTGCATATTCGTGCCCGGCTCGAAAGAGTCGATATTCGCAATCGCGCGCATGAGCGTTTCCTGCACGAGATCGTCCGCGCGATCGACATTGCCGCTCAGCGAAATCGCAAACGCGCGCAGCTTGGGCACGATCGCCATAATCGTCTGCATGGTCGCCGGATCGGTTTTCATTAGCGCTACTCCTCCTCCGTTTTCGGAGCGCTCTGTGCGCCATCGAGCTTCCGCAGAAGCTCGGCGAAACGGTCGGGGACGCCCTGATCGACGACGTCATCGTACATGGCCCGCAACTGCTGGCCGATTTTGGCTTGCACCTGGCGGTCAAGGCCCCCGGATTTGGGCTTGGCTCCCGCGACTGCTTCGTTGCTCATATTCGGGTCCGGTCCTTTAGCCTTTTGCGACATACTCTTTTCCCACCCCAGGCACTGTCCGATTTCAGGCGCTGCCCCACGCATCGACGATCTATAACCCCCTAGGCGGGTTGGGGTTCCACGGCATGGAACTTTTCTTCGCAAGCCGGGTTAGGATGGCGAAACACGCTGGGAACAGAGGGAGGGCCGTAGTGTCCCTATCGCAGACGATTGCGCCGCATTTGCCGTTTTTACGCCGATATGCCCGGGCTTTGACCGGCAACCAGCAGTCCGGAGACGCCTATGTGGCGGCCGTGCTGGAAGTCCTGATCGAAGACCCCTCTGCAGTGGAGACGGAGGACGACCCCCGCGTCGGCCTCTATCGCACCTTCACCAAGCTCTGGAATTCGATGGCCGTGAACGGGGCCTCGGAGCCGGGGGCGAAGAAGTTGCCGGCGGAGCAGCGGATCACCCAGATCACGCCGCGCCCGCGGCAGGCTTTCCTGCTGATTGCGCTCGAAGGCTTCGGCGAGAGCGACGCCGCGCGCGTGCTCGACGTTGATGTGCCGACCATTCGCAATCTCATGGAAGGCGCCGGCCGCGAGCTCGCGACCGAAATCGCCACCGACGTTCTCATCATCGAGGACGAGCCGCTGATCGCCATGGATATCGAGGGCCTCGTGGAAAATCTCGGCCACGGCGTCATCGGCATTGCGCGCACGCATGCGGAAGCGATCCAGGTTGCAAAAAAACAGACCCCCGGCCTCATCCTCGCGGACATCCAGCTCGCCGATGGCAGCTCGGGTCTCGATGCGGTGAACGAGCTTCTGCAATCCTTCGATGTGCCGGTGATTTTCATCACCGCCTATCCGGAGCGCTTCCTCACCGGCGAGCGGCCTGAACCGGCATTCCTCATTCCGAAGCCCTATCAACCGGCGACGGTTTCGGCGGTGATCAGCCAGGCGCTGTTCTTCCAGAACAAGGCGCAGGGCAAGGGCAAGCAGCAGGCCGTCGGATAATTAAAAAAAAGCCCCGGAGATTCTCCGGGGCTTTTTCAGCGCTTCGATCAGTTCTGTTTGTCCAGCCATGTGTCGATATCTTTCTCGACCTGATCCTTCGCAATTCCGTAACGCTCCTGGATGCGGCCAGCGAGCTGCTTCCGGTTGCCTTCGATCTTGTCGAGATCGTCATTCGTGAGGTTGCCCCACTGTTCCTGCACTTTGCCCTTGAACTGCGTCCAGTTGCCTTCAACGCGATCCCAATTCATTGCCGAACTCCTCTCAGGTTATGTTTTGAGGTTGGCGAGTTGCCGCGGATGAAACGCACACTTCGTGGCTCTGTTCCTGTGTCCGATGCCGCGCAAAAGAATTCGGGCGCAGACAGCTTTCGCCATCTGCGCCCGTTACAACCGGCCATGTTACGGGGGAGGGCTGGTGGGGTGGCCGGTCGCATGAACAGAACGCGGAGTGAGCGGCATAGTTCCACCGGTTGCAAAGACGCCGTTAAAAGGCCGAAACTGAAACATTCCGGAACCGGACTGGTTACTGCCTGTTTGTTCTTACGCGCAGGATTCAGCGCGCAAGGCGACAGGGTGCTCCGAATTGAGTGATTGCGTGCGGCGGGCAGGGAAGAAATCATAATGGACGGCGTTTTCGCCTGGCTCGCGCAACTCGGTGAGGCAATCCCGGCAGACATGGCGTTCTGGAGGCAGGCGCCGTCGGACGCGGCACTCGCGATTGCGACCTGGGTTTCCGCGCTTACCTATTTTCTGATTCCCGCGGGCGTCGTCTGGGTGGCCTGGCGCCGGCCCGATCTTCCGGCGCTGTCGCGCTTTCTTGCGGCCGCGCTTTTCCTGTTCAGCTTTGCCTTTGCGGCCTGGCAGTTGTCGATGCCGCTCGGCAAGGTCTATGCCTTTCCGACGCCAGACGCACTGGCCGCGACCAGCGTGGTCGCGGGCCTGATCTGGCTCATCCTTTTATGGATTTTGTTCCGGCGGATCACCACGGTGCCTTCGGCGGCCGAACTCGTGGCCGCGCGCGAGCAGGCGAAAGGCGACTTTGAAGTCGAGCGCCGCCGCGCCGACGAGGCCGACAGTCTTCGTGCGCAACTCGAGCGAACGCTCGTGAACAAGACCGGCGAACTCGCACAGGTGACGAGCCGCCTCGACACCTGCCTGCGCGGTGCGAAGGTTTATTTGTTCACACAGGATCGCGACCTGCGTTACGTGGGCGTATTCGGGCCGCGCGGCGAAGATGCGAGCATGCAAATGCTCGGCCGCAGCGATGACGAAGTTCTGGTCGCGCCCGATCGTGACGCCATCACCGCGATCAAGCGCAAGGTGCTGGAAACCGAGGAGGCCGCGGAGATCGAGGCATGGTACGACATGCCCGAGGGGCGCGTGCTGTTTGCGCTCTATATCGAGCCGATGCACGATCTCGACGGGAATATCGCCGGCGTGCGTTGCGCGGCGGCAGACATTACCCGGATCAGGTCGCTTGAAGGCGAGCAGCGCCGGCTTGCGGAAGAACTGCGCAACGCGCTGCACCGCTATGAGATTGCGCTGCGCGGATCCAATGTGACGGTTTTCACGCAGGACCGCGACCTTCGCTATACCTCGATCAGCAATGCGTTCCTGGGCCGCCGCGTCGATCAGATCGTGGGGCTCACCGATGACGACGTGGTCCCGGTTTCGGATCGCCCCACGATCGTCGCCCTGAAGCAGCAGGCGCTTTCGAGCGGCGAGCCGGTCGATGCCGAACTGCGGCTGAAAGGCCCTGCCGCGAGCCGCTGGTATGATTTTCATATCGAGCCGCTGCGGGATGCGGAGGGCCGGGTGGTCGGACTGACCTGCGCCGCCGTCGACATCACCGAGCGCAAGGCGGGCGAAGAACACCTGCGGCTTCTGATGCGCGAGCTGACCCACCGCTCCAAAAATCTGCTCGCGGTCATCCAGGCGCTTGCGCGGCAAACGTCGCGTCATGCCGGCTCGCTCGACAGTTTCCTCGACGAATTCAGCGCCCGCTTGCAGGCGCTGTCGCGCTCGCACGATCTGCTGGTGCAGGAAGAATGGCATTCGGCCTCGCTGCTCGAACTCGTGCGCTCGCAGCTCGGCCATTACATCGATCGCGACCAGTCCCAGATCAGCATCGAGGGGCCGCCGGTGCATCTCAAGCCCGAGGCCGCGCAAAGCCTGGGGCTCGCGCTGCACGAGCTTGCGGTGAACGCAGCGAAATACGGTGCGCTGTCGGTGCCCAAGGGGCACGTCGATGTGATCTGGGAGGAGTCTGAGCCGGCGGGAGGCGACATCGTGATCCGCTGGATCGAGCGCGACGGGCCGGCGGTGGAGCGTCCGAAGAAACATGGCTTCGGCACCCTCGCGATCCAGCGCAATCTTTCGCGCTCGCTCGAAGCCGACGTGGATCTCAGTTTCGCGGCGGATGGCGTGTCCTGCACCATCACGATCCCAGAACACCACCTTTTCGCACCCCTGGAGCAGCCCGCCGTCGCCTAGGAACCTTTCAGGCATAATCGCGTTTTACTTGGCAGAAACGCCCCATGGCGGGGCGCTGCTCAAGGATAATCGATCCGGGATGCGGGAGAGGTTCCATGCTGCGCAAAGCTACCGGCATTGCCGGCGCAATTGCCGCCGGTGCCCTTCTCACGACTGCGCTTGTGAGCGCAGGGTTTAATCCGTCCGCACGGGAAGGCGTCACGCTTGCGCCCACCCAGAGCACGCAAATCAACCGCAGCAATAAAAGCGATGCGCTTCCCACGGTCGCCCGCAATCAGGCGCCGAAGCGGATCATGACCGTCGAAGTCGTCGGCGTCGAGGATGCCGCCATCGTCTATCGCGATCGCGACGGCAACATCCTGTTCAAAACCGATCCGCTCACGAACGTGACGGTCGTGACCAAGGGCGTCGTGCTGCCCGAAGTTACCATTCGCGAGCTGGCCGATTCCTCCGTGCAGGTGGTGCCGCTCGAAGGCGTTCGTCCGACCTTGAGTCCGACCGCGCCGGGCGACGGCTGCGAGTCTGCGGTAACGGCGCATACGGCGGGCGAAGCGCTTGCCCGCGTGCCGAGCCGTTGCATCACGCAGCTTCCCGCTTCCATCAATTTCGCGGCGGTGAATTAAGAGCAAGTGAACTGAAGAACTCGAAACCGTAAGATGAAGATCAGGGCGCCGCTTATGCGGCGCCTTCGCCATGCGTGTATGGCCGGCTTATGGTACGATTGCGTTATAAAGCGGGGGTCAGGGTTTGAACGCAGGAACGGCTTTTCTGCACTGGATCGCACAGCCGCGGTCGATTTTTCGTGCAGTCGCAATCATGCTCGCGGCGCTGGCTGCCGCCACGGCCGTCCGTTTCGTGCTCGGATATTTCGTTCCGACCACGACCCTCGTTCCCTTCGGCTTCTATTTCCCCGCCGTCCTGATCGCCGCCGCAACCGGCGGATTGCTGTCGGGAATTCTTGCGACCATCCTCTCCATTGCGATCTCGTCCTATCTTTTTCTCGGCATGCGCGACATGCCGACGAAGGATCATCTGCCTTACTTCTTCACGATCGGCGTGTTCTTCGTGAACTGCGGGCTGATTGCGCTGGCGGCCGCCGCGCTTCGCAACGCCATGATCCGCCGCCGCCGCGCCGAGGATTCGCAGCAGCTCATTTCTGACGAGCGGCAGGAATTCTTCCGCACGCTGGACGCCGTGCTCGCCCATGCGCCGATCGGCTACGGCTTTGTCGATCGCGACTATGCCTATGCCCAGGTGAACGGCGAGCTCACGCGCATATTCGGCGTGCGGAACGAATACATCACCGCCAGGCCGGTGACGGAGTTTCCGCCGCTGAATACGAAACCTGCGATCGCCGCGATCCGCAAGGTCTTCGAAAGCGGCGAGTCGATCTCCAATCTTGAGCTTGTGCGCGAGCCCGCGGACGGCGATCCGGAAGCGTTGCGCGCCTGGCTCGCCGGCTTCTTCCCGGTTCGCAACGAGCGCGGCGAGGTGGAAGTCGTGGGCGTGGCACTCCTCGACATCGCCAAGCACAAGAAGGCGGAGCGGGCGCTGGCGGAGAGCGAGCGGAAATTCCGCGTGGTTACGAACGCCATGCCGCAACTGGTCTGGTCCAACCGCCCCGACGGCACCTTCGATTTCTACAACGACCAGTGTGTCGAGTTCGCGGGCACGCCTCCCGACGCGGACTGGAAGGATCTTCTGCATCCGCAGGATTATGACCGCACGCGCGACGCCTGGCTCCATTCGCTTGCGACCGGCGAGCCTTATGAGATGGAGTATCGCTTCCGGAACAGGCACGGCGAATATCACTGGTTTCTCGCCCGCGCGCTGCCGGTCCATAACGACGAAGGAGAAATCGAGCGCTGGTTCGGCACCGCGACCGACATTACCGAGATCGTCGTCGCGCGCACCGCCGAAATGGCGGCGGCCAACGAAAAGCTGCGCGAGGAAATCTTCGAACACGCGCTTTCCGAGGAACGCCTTCGCTCCGAAATCCATGAGCGCAGCCGTGTCGAAGAGCAGTTGCGGCAGGCTTCCAAGATGGAGGCGGTAGGCCGGCTTACCGGCGGTCTTGCCCATGACTTCAACAATCTTCTCACCGTCGTCATGGGAAATATCGAAGCCATGCAGCGCAAGCTGAAGGACGGCGGCGACGAGAAAATCAGAAATTATGCCGACTTCGCGATGCAGGGCGCGAAGCGCGCAGCCGCGCTGACGAAGCGCCTGCTTGCCTTCTCGCGCGGTCAGCCGCTCGACCCCGAGCCGGTCAACGCAAATGCGCTGGTCGCCAGCATGACGGAATTGTTCGCGCGCACGCTCGGCGAGAAAGTATCGCTGAAGACCGCCATCGTCGAGAACCTCTGGACGGTCGAGGCGGATCCCAACCACCTCGAGGCATCGCTGCTCAACCTCGTCGTCAATGCGCGTGACGCGATGCCCAAAGGGGGTTCGCTCACCATCGAGACTTCGAACGTGAAGCTGGATGCGGCCTATGCCGCGAAGCACGAAGCGGTGACATCCGGCGAATACGTTGCGATCACGGTAAGCGATACCGGCATCGGCATGGAGCCCGAAACGCTTGCGCGCGTGTTCGAGCCTTTCTTCACCACGAAGCCTGCGGGGCAGGGCACCGGCCTCGGCCTCAGCCAGATCTACGGCTTCGTGAAGCAGTCGGGAGGCCATATCGATATCGAAAGCATCGTCGGCTCGGGGACCAAGGCGACGATGTATCTGCCGCGCTATCTCGGCGAAGGCGCCGACCTGAACAGCGGCCGCAAGTCGCAGACGAACGAAGACGACCGCAACACCGTGCTCATCGTTGAGGACGACGACGATGTCCGGCTCTATACCGTCAGCCTGTTCCGGGAAATGGGATATGGCGTGCTGGAGGCCGCCGATGGCGCGGCGGCGCTGCGCATTCTCGAAATGCGGCCCGAAGTGCGCTTCATGTTTACCGACGTCGGCCTGCCCGGCGACTACAACGGCAAGGAACTGGCGGACGAAGCGCGCCGCCGGCGGCCGTATTTGCGGGTGCTCTATACGACCGGCTATGCGCGGGCGGATATTCTCCGTCAGGGCCGTCTCGACGCCAATGCGCAGGTGGTGACCAAGCCTTTCACGTTCGATGAACTCTCAACCAAGGTGCGCGCCGTGTTTGATGGAAAAGAAAAGAACATAATTCTCCTGGTCGAAGACGAGATTCTGGTGGCTGCGATCGCCGCGGAAAACCTGCGCGACATCGGCTTCGAGGTCATCGAGGCGACAAGCGCAAAAGCGGCGCTTGATCACGCCACGAAGGATGCGGCCAGCCTTAAGGCCGTCATCGTCGATATCGGCCTGCCCGACAAAAGGGGCGACGTGCTGGCGGCGGAGCTGCGCAAGCTGCGCAGCGATCTGCCGATCGTCGTGGCGACCGGCCACAGCAGCGATTCGCTGCCGAAGGAGCTGCGCGAAGCCGAAAAGGTCGCGGTCCTCGGCAAGCCCTATGACCTGGACGGCCTGAAAGCGGCGCTGGTTTCGGTGGGGGTCGCATCCTGAGCCGTCTCGCGGCGCCGGCTTCCGGCGTGATCGCACGCCCCGCGTTGCGGCGGCCGGAACGCAATGCCAAAATGGCGGCATGACAGTTCAGGAACGCGCTTCTTCCAATTCCGCTAAACCGAAATCCAACGCCCGCACCGGCGGGCGTATTCTTGTCGACCAGCTTCTGGTGCACGGCGCCGACCTCGCATTCTGCGTGCCGGGCGAGAGCTATCTCGAGGTGCTCGACGCGCTGTTCGAGGTGCGCGACCGCTTCAAGCTCGTGAACGCCCGCCACGAAGCCGGCGCCGCCAACATGGCGGAGGCTTACGGCAAGCTCACCGGCAAGCCCGGCATCTGCATGGTCACGCGCGGGCCGGGCGCGTGCCACGCGGCGGTCGGCGTGCATACCGCCTATCAGGATTCGACGCCCATGATCCTGCTCGTCGGCCAGATCGCGCGCGGCACGCGCGACCGCGAGGCGTTTCAGGAAATCGACTATCGCCAGATGTTCGGCCCCGTCGCGAAATGGGCGGCAGAAATCGAAACCACTTCGCGCATCCCCGAATATATCGCCCGCGCCTTTCAGGTCGCGACATCGGGAAGGCCCGGTCCCGTCGTGCTCGGGCTTCCCGAGGACATGCTAGCGGAAATGTCGGACGTCGAGGATGCGAAGCCTTATGTGTGCGCGCAGGCCATGACCGGCACCGCGCAGATGGACGAAATGCGCGAACTGCTCGCGAATGCCGAGCGCCCGCTGATGATCGTGGGCGGCAGCGGCTGGTCCGAGCGCGCGTGCAGGGAAATCGTTTCCTTTGCCGAAGCCAATGGCATTCCCGCGGCCTGCTCCTTCCGCCGTCAGGATGTATTCGACAACACTTCCGATTCCTATATCGGCGACCTTTCGACTTCCGTGGCGCCATCGCTCACGAAGCGCGTGAAGGAAGCCGATCTTCTGCTGGTCGTCGGCGCGCGGCTCGGCGAAATCACGACGCAGGCCTATCGCGTGATCGAATCGCCGACCCCCAGGCCGAAACTGATTCACGTTTATCCGGATGCCGACGAGATCGGCCGCGTCTATGTCCCCGATCTTGCAATCGTTTCATCGCCGTCGGCATTCGCTGCCGCGGCCGCGTCGTTGAAGCCACTCGACGGCGGAAAATGGAAAGCCTGGCGCGCGGCCGCGCGGCAGGATTATCTGGAGTCGGTCAGGATTCCCGCGGTCAGTTTCCCGCTCGATATGGGCAAGGCGATCAGCGATCTCGCGGCGGCGCTGCCCGAGGATTTCGTCGTCACCATCGACGCCGGGAATTTTTCCGGCTGGGCGCATCGCTTCATTCGTTACGCGCGCCCATGCCGTCAATTGGGCCCGACCTCGGGCGCCATGGGCTACAGCGTCCCGGCGGCGGTGGCAGCTTCGATTGTGCATCCCGAGCGCACGGTCGTGAGCTTCGTCGGCGACGGCGGCTTTCTGATGAGCGGGCAGGAGATCGGCACCGCCGTGCAGCATGGCGGCAGGCCGATCGTGCTGCTGTTCAACAATCGCATGTACGGCACCATCCGCATGCATCAGGAACGCGACTTTCCGGAGCGCATATCCGGCACCGATCTGGTCAACCCGGATTTCGTGGCTTTTGCCAAATCCTTCGGCTGCCATGCCGAGCGGGTCGAAAAGACCGCCGACTTCATGCCCGCCTTCGAGCGTGCCGTGAAATCGGGCAAGGCGGCCGTACTCGAACTGATGACGGATCCCGAGCAAATCTCGACCCGTGCCACAATCGCGGCATTGCGCGCGGCAAAACGCCACTAAATCGCCTTGTCCGCGGCCGGCGGCAAGCGCCGGCGCCGTGTTGAACGGCGCCGAAAGGTGCTTACCTGACGACAGAGTCGCGCCCGTCATGGCCCTCTGCTAGAGGCTTTGGCGCGTTCGCCGGATGGGGGATCCGGCCAAGAAAGACAAGGGAAGGAAATGCTGCGGGCCTTGAAGAACCTGTCGAACTGGTTCGAAAAAACAGTCGGCTGGCATCGTGTGGGACTGGCGGTCGGGGTGACCGTATTCGCGATTGCCGCCTTCGTGCTGTATCGCATCCTGCGCAATATCAGCATCGCCGACGTCGGGACCGCGCTTTCGAGCGTGACCTGGACGCAGCTCGGACTTGCCGGGCTTTTCGTGGCGATGGCCTACCTGACGCTGACCTTCTACGATTTCTTCGCGCTCAGAACGATCGGCCGCAGCGAGGTGCCCTATCACATCGCGGCGATCGGCGGCTTCACCAGCTATTCCATCGGCCACAATGTCGGCTTTACGGCATTCTCCGGCGGCGCGGTGCGTTACCGCATCTATTCCGCATCGAGCGGGCTGAACGCGATCGAGGTTGCGAAGCTTTGCTTCATCGCCGGCCTCACCTTCTGGCTCGGCAACATTGCCGTGCTCGGCATCGGCATGACGATCCATCCCGAAGCCGCTTCGATGGTGGATCAGCTCCCACCCGCCGTGAACAGGGTCATCGGCATTGCGGCGCTGGTGGGGCTTTGCGGTTACACTTATTGGGTGAGTGTGAAGCCGCGCAAGATCGGCCGCGCCAACTGGAGCGTGACGCTTCCGGCCGGCAGGCTCACCATCTTGCAGATCGCGATCGGCATCGTCGATCTCACCTGCTGCGCGCTCGCGATGTATGTGCTGATGCCGGCGTCGCCCGAGATCGATTTCATTTCGCTTGCGGTGATTTTCGTTTCCTCGACGCTGCTCGGCTTCGCCAGTCATTCTCCGGGCGGGCTTGGCGTATTCGACGCGGCCATGCTGATCGCCCTGCCGCAGTTCGCGCCGGAGCAGTTGCTGGCGTCGCTGCTGTTGTTCCGGCTGTTCTATTTCATCACGCCCTTTGCGATTTCGCTGATCATCATCGCGATCCGGGAGCTTGTGCTGGACATCAAGCCCCCCGCCGAGAAGCAGCCGGCTCCGCATGACGTGAGTGCTTCGAAGGTCGTGGCGAAAATCACCGGAACGCCGGCGAAGAAGTGACGATGAAACGCATCCATGCAGGCTGGATCGCAATGACGGCATCGCTTGCGATGCTTTCCGGCGTCCATGCGCAGGCCGATCAGGATCGCCGCGAACTGATGACGCTCTATTTTGCGTCGATCGCAGCCGATCGCTGCGACTTCCCGCTCAGCGAAACCGAAGCCGACCGCATCATCCAGACGGCGACCGCGTTGCAGAAAAAGCTCGGCCTCAAGGACGAAGCCGCGGACCTGCTCTATGAGGAGGTGGAATTGGCGTTCGAAAAGAAACTGCCGGACGCCTGCAAGAAGGACGGCGAGGCGGCGAAGTCCTACGAGCAGGTGATCCAGAAAATCCGCAAGCCGTAATTGCGGGCGGTAAACCCGGGAGCGCTTACCTAGAAGCGCGGAAAGCCCGGAATTCCCTTCAGCCCCTTCGGCAGCTTCACGACATTCACGTTGGACGGCACTTCCAGGTCCGCCGGATCTTGCGGCCGGCGTTTCAGGTCCGTCACTTCGAAGATAGTCCGCGTCTTTCCCTCGATCGAAACCTGCGTCCGCAGCGCGACGCTGTCGTCCGTAAGGCACGCCGCCGCGCGGCTTTCGTCGCCCGCGCTGATCACCTTCCAGACCGTGCAGCGCTCGCCCGCCACCGTGGCTTCTCCCGCGCGCTGACCCTGGCCGAGCACCTGGCCGAAGGTGGCGTCGTCCCCGAACTCGACCTCCATCGCGGTATCCTGCGCGCCGGGGATCGGCAGCATCATGACCATGACTTTGCGGCTCAGGTCGATGAACCCGACCACGGGCTCCTTGAACTGCGGCATCCGCATCTCGATCCGCATTTTTCCGTTGGCGTGCCGAATGAAAAGAGTGCCTTCGTTGAAAAGTCTGGCGGTGGCCTCGTAATCGATCTTGGGCAGCGGCACCGGCTCGGCCTTCGCCGGTGCGAACGGCGCCCATGCCATCGCAAGGAAACACAAGCCTGCTCTCGCCGGGGCCCGAAACATGGTGGAGGTCCTTGGTCGTGGATCGGGTTCGATACCATGGCGGCGCTGCGGCTGCCATTCCGGCCGGCAGTTCCCCGCGCGGTCACGCCACGCTAATAGAGTCTCTCGATGAGCGACAGTTCCTATTACACGACATTGCCGGGCGAAGGTCTTGGGCAGAAGCTCGATCCGAGGCTGGTGGCGCTGGTCGAGGCCTATCCGGAGCCGACGCTGCTGTTGAGCCGCGCCGGCATCGTGCTCGGCAGCAACCACGCCGTCGAAACTCTGCTCGGGCAGCCGCGCGCCGGCACGCCGGTATCGCTCACGCTGCGCGCGCCGGAGGTGGTCGAGGCGGTGCGCGAAGCCGGCGTTTCGGGAGCGTCCCGGCTGGTCGCTTTCAATCTTCGCGTTCCGGTCGAGCGCTCGTTCGAGGCGCACGTGCTTCCGATCCATTTCGATCGCGACGCCAAGGCGGGCCCGCCCGATCTGGTGATGCTCGTGTTCCGTGACCTTACGCAGGCGATGCTCGTCGATCAGATGCGCGCGGATTTCGTGGCAAATGCGAGCCACGAATTGCGCACGCCGCTGGCTTCGGTGACGGGATTCATCGACACCCTGCGCGGTCCTGCGCGCGACGATCCGGTCATGCGCGAGAAGTTCCTGAACATCATGAGCGAACAGGCGCGGCGCATGTCGCGGCTGATCGACGATCTGTTGTCGCTGTCGCGCATCGAGATGAACGTGCATCGTCCGCTCGAAGCCGCGGTCGATCTGGTTCCGCTGACAGCCCACGTGCGCGATTCCCTGGCGCCGCTCGCGCACGACCGGGGCGTGGACATCGTGCTCGAAGCGCCGTCGGCGCCGGTCATGGTGCGCGGCGAACGCGATGACCTGATCCGGCTCATCGAAAATCTCGTCGAGAATGCGTTGAAATACGGTACCGGCGGCAAGCGCGTCGAACTCAAGCTTCGCGCGGAAGGCAGCGAGGCCGTGTTTTCGGTGCGTGATTTCGGCCCCGGCATTGCGCCCGAGCACCTGCCGCGGCTTACCGAGCGATTTTACCGGGTGGATGCCACGCAAAGCCGCGAGCAGGGCGGCACCGGCCTCGGGCTTGCGATCGTGAAGCACATCGCCGCCCGGCACCGCGGGCGGCTTTCGATCGAGAGCGAGCCGGGCAAGGGCGCGCGCTTCGAAATCCGCTTCCCGTTATCCACCGGCTGACGAGCCGGTTTCCGAGCGATTCCAGCACCTTACACTGTCATCCAGGCGTCATGGCGTCGTCATAGAAGCGAGACGTGGCGCCCCTAGGAGTCGCCGCGTCCGGTCAGGAAAAGAAAGGCAGCAGGGCTGCCGCCCGGACGAAGTGTTCACAGGAAGGAGTAAATCTCCGTGAAACATTCGAAATTCGCACTTGGCGCGGCCATCGCGCTCACCGGCGTCACCGTCGCCGGCTATGCCCTCGCCGCCGACATCTCGGGTGCCGGCGCGAGCTTTCCCTATCCGGTCTATGCGAAATGGGCCGACAGCTACAAGAAATCCGCCAACGTCAATCTGAACTATCAGTCGATTGGTTCCGGCGGCGGCATCAAGCAGATCATCGCCAAGACCGTCACCTTCGGCGCGACCGACGCGCCGATGAAGGACGCCGACCTCGAAAAGAACGGCCTCGTGCAGTTCCCGACCGTGATCGGCGGCGTGGTGCCGGTCGTCAACATCGACGGCATCAAGGCGGGCCAGATCAAGATCGACGGCCCGACGCTCGCGAAGATTTTCCTCGGCGACATCAAGACCTGGAACGACGGTGCGATTGCCAAACTCAATCCCGGCGTGAACCTGCCGAGCACTGCGATCGCCATCGTGCATCGCTCGGACGGCTCGGGCACCACGTTCCTCTTCACCAACTATCTCGGCAAGGTGAGCAAGGACTGGGACGACAGGGTTGGCGTCTCCACGGCCGTGAAGTGGCCGGCGGGCATCGGCGCCAAGGGTAACGAAGGCGTCGCCAATACGGTCGCGCAGACCAAGGGCGCCATCGGCTATGTCGAATATGCCTATGCCAAGCAGAACAAGCTCACGCACCTCAACATGGTCAACAAGGACGGCAAGACCGTCGAGCCGAGCATCGCCGCCTTCCAGGCCGCCGCTGCCGGCGCGGACTGGGCCAATGCGAAGGGCTTCAACCTGATCATCACCGATCAGCCCGGCGAAAAGACCTGGCCGATCGCGGGTGCCACCTTCATCCTGATCCACAAGCAGCCGGCCAATCCGGCCGCGGCGACCGACGCGCTCAAGTTCTTCGACTGGGCGTACAAGAACGGCGCCAAGGAAGCGGAAGCACTCGACTACGTGCCGCTCCCCGACAACACGATCGCGCTCATCCGCAAGGCCTGGGGCGAGATCAAGGGCGCGGACGGCAAGCCGCTCTACAATCAGGGTTCGTAACCCGTCGTCACGTGGCGCGGGAGCCGCTAACCGGCTCCCGCGGCTTCGCTCGCAATGCACGAAAACAAGAACAACGACGATCACGATACCCGATTGCGGCCAACAGGGGCGGACATGGTTGAGTTGACATTCGATCCCGCGGAGACGCGCGCAGACGAGAAACAGCGCGACCCGCGACGCGCCTCGCTCGGGCGCCTTATTCTGACCGACACGATTTTCAGGAAGCTCACCGGCTTTTCCGCGCTGTTCGTGCTGATCCTGCTGTTCGGCGTCATCGCCACGCTGATCGAAGGCTCGCTGCCCGCGCTGAACCACTTCGGCCTCAGCTTTCTCTGGACGGAAGACTGGAATCCGGTGAAGGAGCGCTTCGGTGCGCTCGCGCCGATCTACGGCACCGTCATCACATCCCTCATCGCCATGCTGGTCGCGGTTCCCGTCGGGCTCGGCATCGCGATTTTCCTGACCGAACTCTGCCCGCAATTCCTGCGCCGGCCCATCGGCATCGCCATCGAGCTGCTCGCGGGCATTCCCTCGATCATTTACGGCATCTGGGGCCTCTTTATCTTCGCGCCGTTCCTGCAACGCTATGTGCAGCCCTTCCTGATCGACACCTTCGGCGGCGTCCCCGGCATCGGCTGGCTGTTCGCGGGGCCGCCCTACGGCATCGGAATCCTGACCGCGGGCCTCATTCTCGCGATCATGGTGCTGCCTTTCATCGCTTCGATCACGCGCGACGTATTCGAGACCGTGCCGCCGGTTCTGAAGGAGTCCGCTTACGGTCTCGGCGCCACCACCTGGGAGGTGGTCTGGAAGATCGTGCTGCCTTATACGCGCGCCGGCGTGATCGGCGGCGTAATGCTGGCATTGGGCCGCGCGCTCGGCGAGACCATGGCCGTCACCTTCGTCATCGGCAACGCGCACCGCATCAGCGCGTCGATCCTGCAACCCGGCACCACGATTTCGGCGAGCATCGCCAACGAGTTCGTCGAAGCGCTGGCGCAACTGCATACGTCGTCGCTGACGGCGTTGGGCCTCATCCTCTTCGTCATCACCTTCATCGTCCTTGCGGCGGCGCGGCTTCTGCTCATGAGCCTGAACAAGCGGGCGGGAGGCTAGGATGGACAGCAGCCTTTATCAGCGCCGCAGGCTCCGCAACCGCTTTCACCTGACGATGTCAGTGCTGACGGCGGCTTTCGGCATCGTCTGGCTCGTGCTCATTCTCGCGATGCTGCTCTACAAGGGCATCGACGGCCTGAACCTCAAGGTCTTCACCGAAATGACGCCGCCGCCGGGCAGCGATGGCGGCCTGCTGAATGCGATCGTCGGCAGCCTGATCCTGACGCTGCTCGGTGTGGCCATCGGCACGCCGCTCGCAATTCTCGCGGGCACCTACATGGCCGAGTACGGCCGCTATTCGAAGCTCACCAACGTCGTCCGTTTCATCAACGACATTCTGCTCTCGGCGCCTTCCATCGTGATCGGCCTGTTCGTTTACGGCATCATGGTGCGGCCGATGGGCTATTTCTCGGGACTCGCCGGCGCGGTCGCGCTTGCAATCCTGGTCGTGCCCGTTGTCGTGCGCACCACCGAGGACATGCTGCTCCTGGTGCCGAACCAGATGCGCGAGGCGGCGGCGGCACTCGGCGCGCCGCGCTGGACCGTCATTCGCTACGTCAGCTACAAGGCGGCAAAGACCGGCATCGTCACGGGTATTCTGCTCGCGATTGCACGCATCTCCGGCGAAACCGCGCCGCTGCTGTTCACCGCGCTGAACAATCAGTTCTGGAGCACGAACATTCTGGCGCCCATGCCCAGTCTGCCGGTCGTGATCTTCCAGTTCGCGCTATCGCCCTATGAAGACTGGCAACGCCTCGCCTGGACCGGCGCGTTGCTCATCACCGCCGCTGTTTTGACGCTCAGCATTCTTGCGCGCGTCCTGGTATCGAGAAAGGCAGACTAATGGCCAA
Source organism: uncultured Hyphomicrobiales bacterium (assembly GCA_964575175.1). Classification (GTDB taxonomy): domain Bacteria; phylum Pseudomonadota; class Alphaproteobacteria; order Rhizobiales; family Xanthobacteraceae. The sequence goes on from CAZNPX010000016.1 coordinate 19,598, forward strand.
TTTTGCAGTTCACGCTTCGGCGGATTCGCTGTCGAACGCCCGGCCTAAAATGGACATCAAGGATGTGTCCTTCTTCTACGACGACAACAAGGCGTTGAAGAACATCACGCTGCCGCTCTACGAACAGCGCGTCACCGCGCTGATCGGCCCCTCCGGCTGCGGCAAGTCCACGCTTCTGCGCATCCTGAACCGGATTTACGAGCTTTATCCGGGCCAGCGCGCGGAAGGCGAGATCACGCTCGACGGCGAGAATATTCTCGACCCGAAACTCGACGCCAATCTCCTGCGCTCGAAAGTCGGCATGGTGTTTCAGAAGCCGACGCCGTTCCCGATGACGATCTATGACAACATCGCCTTCGGCGTGCGGCTTTACATGCGGCCGTCGCGCGCGGAGATGGATGAGATCGTGGAATCGTCGCTCAAGCGCACCGCGCTTTGGGGCGAGGTGAAGGATCGCCTCCGCACTTCCGCACTGGGTCTTTCCGGCGGACAGCAGCAACGTCTTTGCATCGCCCGCACGGTCGCCATCAAGCCCGAGGTCGTGCTTTTCGACGAGCCGACTTCCGCGCTCGATCCGATCTCGACCGCGAAGATCGAGGACCTGATCGACGAATTGAAGCGCGACTTCACCATCGTGATCGTGACCCACAACATGCAGCAGGCCGCCCGCGTCGCCGATCTCACCGCCTTCATGTATCTCGGCGATCTGGTCGAGGCCGGCCCGACCACGACGATGTTTTCCAATCCGAAAGACAATCGCACGCTCGACTACATCACGGGGCGCTTCGGCTAAGGCCGGCGAGGATCATCATGGCAAGCCATATCGTTACCGCATTCGAAAACGAACTCCGCGAAATCAACCGCCAGGTCGCCGAAATGGGCGGCCTCGCCGAGAAATCGGTGGTCGATTCGATCGACGCGCTGATCAAGCGCGACACCATTCTCGCCCAGCGCGTCATCGCCGCCGACGCGAGGCTCGACCAGTTGCAGCGCGAGATCGAGAATGATGCGATCATCCTGATCGCGAAGCGGCAGCCTTTGGCGGTCGATCTTCGCGAGGTCGTCTCTGCGATCCGCATCTGCAACGATCTCGAGCGGGTCGGCGACCTTGCCAAGAACACGGCGAAGCGCGTGCTCGCGCTCAAGGGCGAGTATCAGGCGGCCGCGCTCCTGCGGGGTGTCGAGCACATGAGCGAGATCGTGCTCGAGCAGCTCAAGGAAGTGCTCGATGCCTTCGGCGCGCGGGATGCGGACCGCGCCATGGCGGTCTGGAAGCGCGACGGCGCGGTGGACGACCTTTATACGTCGCTGTTCCGCGAGCTTCTCACCTACATGATGGAAGACCCGCGCCAGATCACCATGTGCACGCATCTGCTGTTCGCGGCCAAGAACGTCGAGCGCATCGGCGACCACGCCACCAATATCGCGGAAACCGTCCATTATCTCGTGGTCGGCGAGCAGCTTGTCGACGAGCGCCCAAAGTCCGATGCTTCGAGCCTGACCAGTATTTCCTATCCGCAAGCCAAGGCATAACCGGGATCAGCCCGCATGAAGCTGAAAGTTCTGGTGGTCGAAGACGAAGAAGCGCTCTCGGTGCTGCTTCGCTACAATCTGGAAAGCGAAGGCTACGAGGTCGAAACCGTCAATCGCGGCGACGAGGCCGAGATCCGGCTGAAGGAAAACCTGCCGGATATCGTGGTGCTCGACTGGATGCTGCCGGGGCTTTCCGGCATCGAGCTCTGCCGCCGCCTGCGCGCCCGCGCCGAGACCGAGCGGCTGCCGATCCTGATGCTGACGGCAAGGAGCGAGGAGGCCGAGCGCGTGCGCGGCCTTTCCACCGGCGCCGACGATTACATGGTGAAGCCCTTCTCGGTGCCCGAATTCGTGGCGCGCGTGCGCGCGCTGCTGCGCCGCGCGAGCCCCGAGCAGGTTGCGCAGCAGCTCAAGTCCGGCGACATCGAGCTGGATCGCGAGAAAAAGCGCGTGCATCGCGGCGAGCGCGAAGTGCATCTCGGCCCGACCGAGTTCAGGCTGCTTGAGTTTCTCATGATGTCGCCCGGCCGGGTGTTTACGCGCGAGCAGTTGCTGAACGCGGTCTGGGGCCGGGACGTCTATATCGACGAGCGCACGGTGGACGTGCATATCGGCCGCCTGCGCAAGACGCTGACGCGCGGCCGGGAAGCCGATCCGATCCGCACGGTGCGCGGATCGGGTTATTCCTTCAACGAACGGTTCGCGGAAAGCGCGGCTTAAGCGTGATCCCGAAAAGTGTGAAGCGGTTTTCGGGGCAGATCACGCTCAGATAAAAACGTGATCCCGAAAAGTGTGAAGCGGTTTTCGGAACGGATCACGCCTTTATAAGAAACTTCAGCGCGCCTGCGCGGCGCGGCGTTCGCGCCGGCGGTCGGCCAGCGGCTGATAGGCGATGCGCGCGTGGTAGGGGCAATAGACCACGCCCGTCTTCGGCTTCGCACCGCAATAACCGAAATCGTCGGCGCCCGGATCGCCCACCGGCCAGCGGCAGGTGCTTTCGTTGAGTTCCGTGATGGAGATGCGCGGCCCGATCGGCACTACGTTGGCGAGCGGATCGAGATCGCGTTCCGTCTCGCGGACATAGTCGGGGGCGAGGGCGTTGTTGCCGGAATAGCGCATGCGCGGCCGCATCACGCCGCTGCCGTTGGAGGCCCGGGGCTTGCGGATGCGCGGCACCGAGGACGACGGCTTGGCGCGGCCCGAAAGCTGGAGCCGGTGTACCTTGCCGATCACCGCATTGCGGGTGATGCCGCCCAGTTCCGCGGCAATTTGACTCGCCGACAGGCCGTCGGCCCAGAGCTTCCGCAACAGCTCCACTCTTTCATCGGTCCAGCTCATTTTCTTCTTTCCTCTTCAGGCGCCGCCGCTTGGGGCCTCGGGCGGAATCCTTCCGCGCTCGCCGGAATCGGGTCTTGCCCGGGTTCCGGATGTGGCCTTTCACGCTACGCTTGGGGTCGTCCGCCGCGATATGTCGTATTCGACGGATAAAACGCTACAATAGGCAGACTCGGCCCTACAAGAGTCCGCAGCCCGTAAGGGTGTTTTCCCCACAAGTTGTGACGGTTTCGAGTCGGCAGGGCACTGGTTGAACGGGCCTCGCCCGCGTTGTAAACAGGTTGCAACAGCCCCACGATGGTCCGTCGCGCCGCTCATAATGGGCGGCAGATTTCGTTTTGGGGTTGGCCACGAGGAAAACCGGAGGCGCATGCCATGATCGCGCCCGTTCTACCCACTTATGCGCGCGCCGACGTCAGTTTCGAGCGCGGCGAAGGCGCTTGGCTGACCGCGACCGACGGCAAACGCTATCTCGACTTCGGTTCCGGCGTCGCCGTGAACGCGCTTGGCCACGCCCATCCGGCGCTGGTCGCGGCGCTGACCGAGCAGGCGCAAAAGCTCTGGCATGTTTCGAACCTCTACAAGATCCCGGAGGGCGAAAAGCTCGCAAAGCGGCTGATCGAGCACACTTTCGCCGATACCGTCTTCTTCCAGAACTCCGGCGCCGAGGCGATGGAGTGCTCGATCAAGATGGCGCGGAAGTACCAGTCCGTGTCCGGCAGGCCCGAGCGCTACCAGATCATCACCTTCGACGGCGCATTCCACGGCCGCACGCTCGCGACCATCTCCGCGACCGGCAACGAGAAATATCTCGAAGGCTTTGGCCCGCGCATGCCCGGTTTCGTGCAGGTGCAGTTCGGCGATCTCGAAGCCGTCAAGAAGGCGATCACCAACGAAACCGCCGCGATCCTGATCGAGCCGGTCCAGGGCGAGGGCGGCATCCGCGTGCCGCCGCCGGGCTTCCTGAGAAGCCTGCGCGAGCTTTGCGACAAGCATGGCCTCCTGCTGATCTTCGATGAAGTCCAATCCGGCGTCGGCCGCACCGGAAAACTGTTCGCCTATGAATGGTCGGGTGTGACGCCGGATATCATGGGGGTCGCCAAGGGGATCGGCGGTGGCTTCCCGCTCGGCATCTGCCTGGCTACCGCCGAGGCCGGCAAGGGCATGACCGCGGGCACCCACGGCTCGACCTTCGGTGGCAATCCGCTTGCGATGGCGGTGGCCAATGCGGTGCTCGATCAGGTGCTGGCGCCGGGCTTTCTCGAGCACGTGCAGAGAATGAGCCTGTTCGCGAAGCAGCGGCTCGCGGAACTCAAGGACACGCACAAGTCGATCATTTCGGAAATCCGCGGCGAGGGACTGCTGCTCGGTCTGAAGACCGTCGTGCCGAACGGCGACTTCGTCAGCGCCGCGATCGGCGAAGGGTTGCTGACCGTGGCGGCCGGCGAGAACGTCGTGCGGCTGCTGCCGCCGCTGATCGTCACCGAAACGGAAATCAACGAAGCGATTGCAAAGATGTCGGCCGCATGCCGGAAGCTGGAGTCGGCGACCACCAAGGGAGCCGCGTGATGAGGACGAACGGCGTGCAGCATTTCCTCGATCTTTCGGAATTTTCCGGCGCGAAGCTGCGCGAAATTCTTTCGCTTGCCGCGAACCTCAAGGCGAAGCGCGCGCGCGAGCCGAAGAAGCCGCTCGCCGGCCGCACGCTTGCGATGATTTTCGAGAAGCCCTCGACCCGCACCCGCGTCTCCTTCGACGTGGCAATGCACGAGCTCGGCGGTCATTCGATCATGCTCACCGGCGCCGAGATGCAGCTCGGCCGCGGCGAGACCATCGGCGACACCGCGCGCGTGCTCTCGCGCTATGTCGATGCGATCATGATCCGGATTCTCAACCACAAGTCGTTGCAGGAGCTTGCCACGCACGCGACCGTGCCGGTCATCAATGGTCTCACCAAGTTCTCGCATCCCTGTCAGGTGATGGCGGACGTCATGACGTTCGAGGAGCACAAGGGTTCGATCAAGGGTCGCCGCGTCGCCTGGACCGGCGACGCCAATAACGTGCTCACCTCCTGGGTGCATGCCGCTGCGCGTTTCGAATTCGAGCTGAACGTGGCGACGCCGCGTGATTTCGCGCCGAAGCCCGCCGTGACCCGCTGGGCGAAAGAGCAGGGCGCCGCGATCCGCTTCATGCGCGACCCCGAGGCCGCGGTCGAAGGCGCGGATTGCATCGTCACCGACACCTGGGTGTCGATGGGCGACAAGGAGGCCAAGCGCCGCCACAACATTCTGAAGCCCTATCAGGTCAACCGGGCGCTGATGAAGCATGCGAATCCCGGCGCGATTTTCATGCACTGCCTGCCCGCGCACCGCGGCGAGGAGGTCACCGACGAGGTGATCGACGGGCCGCAGTCGGTCGTGTTCGACGAAGCGGAAAACCGCCTGCACGCGCAGAAGGGAATTCTGGCGTGGTGCATGGGAGTGGCCGCGGCATGAGTGCGCCGGAAGTCGCGCGTCTGCCGAGCCAGCAACCCGACGACGACAAGGTCCTGCCCTTCGCGGTCGAGCCGCTGGATGTGCGCGGCCGCGCCGTCCGTCTCGGCCATGTGCTCGATGACGCGCTGAAGAACCATAGCTATCCGCCGCAGGTTTCGCGCGCGCTTTCCGAGGCGATCACGCTTGCGGTGCTGCTCGGCTCCACCTTGAAGGACGCCGGGCGCCTTATCCTGCAAACCCAGACCGACGGCGTGATCGATTTCATCGTCGTCGATGTGGTGGCGCCGCAAAAGGTGCGCGCTTACGCGCGCTTCAACCGCCAGCGCCTTGCCGATGCCGGCAAGGCCACCACCGGCCAGTTGCTCGGCAACGGTCATCTCGCGATGACGGTGGAGGCCGGCGGCGAGGCGCAGCGCTATCAGGGTATCGTCGCGCTGAACGGCGCGAGCCTCGAGGAAGCCGCGCATACTTATTTCCAGAACTCCGAGCAGATTCCGACCCGCGTGCGCATCGCGGTCGGCGAGGAAATGTTCGCGGGCGAGAAGATGCATTGGCGCGCAGGCGGGCTGCTCGTGCAGTTCCTGCCGCCGGAGGCTGCGCGCGCGCAGCAGGGCGACATCGATCCGGGAGACGCGCCCGAAGGCACGCCCAAGCACGAAGTCGACGAAGATGACGCCTGGATCGAGGCGAAGTCGCTGGTGGAGACCATCGAGGATCACGAACTGCTCGACTCCTCGCTCTCCAGCGAGCGGCTGCTGTGGCGGCTGTTCAACGAGCGCGGCGTGCGCGTGTTCGACCCGCTTCCCGTGCAGGCGCATTGCTCCTGCTCGCGCGACCGCGTCTATGACATGCTGAAGAGCTTCACGCCGGAAGACCGCGCCGACATGGTCAAGGACGGCAAGATCGTCGTGACCTGCGAATTTTGCGGGCGGGTCTATCCGTTCGAGCCGGGCGAGGTGGAGACGGAAAAATAATCTCCATCATTCCGGGGCACGAGCGTCAGCTCGCGAACCCGGAATGACGGTGTTGCTAAAGCTAGTGCATCACCCGCTTCGCCGCCGGGCTGTCGAGCGAGAAGGCGGGCACCACGGCGTCGAAATCCTCGCCGTCCTCCGTCACCATCTGGTAGGTGCCGGACATCAGCCCCGACGAGGTCGTGAGCGGCACGCCGCTCGTATATTCGAAGCGCTGGCCCTGCTTCAGCCGCGGCTGCTTGCCGACGACGCCGGCACCCTTCACTTCTTCGGTCCGCCCATTCGCGTCCGTGATCTTCCAGTGGCGCGAAATGAGCTGCACGGCTTCGCCGCCGAGATTGACGATCTCGATCGTATAGGCCCAGAAATATTCGCCTTCCTCCGGCGAGGAACGCTCGGCCGAATATTCCGGCGTCACCGTGATCTGGACGTTGCGGGTCGTCGCGCGATACATGCCGCCGATTGTATCAGACGGCGGCAAGTCCGCGAGACAGATCTTCGATCAGGTCGTCTACGTGCTCGATCCCGACCGAAAGCCGCAACAAGCCTTCGCCGATGCCCATTTCCGCCCGCGCTTCGGGGGTGAAACGCTGGTGGGTCGTGGTGCTCGGGTGAACGATCAGGCTCTTCACGTCGCCCAGGTTGTTGGAAATCCGGATGAGCCGCAGCGCGTTGGCGAAGCGGAACGCGCCTTCCTGCCCGCCTTCGACCTCGAATGCGAGCAGGGTGCTGCCGCCCTTCATCTGGCGTTTCGCTAGCTCGTATTGCGGATGGTCCTTGCGGAAGGGGTAGAGCACCTTCTTCAGCTTGGGCCGGCCGGCGAGCGCGTCCGCGATTTTCGCGGCGTTGTCCTGCGCCTTCTCGACGCGGATCTGGAGCGTCTCGATGCCCTTGAGCAGCACCCAGGCGTTGAACGGCGACATCGAGGGGCCGGTCTGGCGCATGAAGGTGTGCAGGTGATCTTTGACGAATTGTTCGGAAGCGAGGATCGCTCCGCCGAGACAGCGGCCCTGTCCGTCGATGTGCTTGGTCGCGGAATAACAGACCACGTCGGCGCCGAGCTCGAGCGGGCTTTGCAGCAGCGGCGTCGCGAAGACGTTGTCGACGACGAGAACCGCATTGGCTCGTTTCGAAAGTTTCGCGATCGCCGCGATGTCCAGAATTTCCAGCGTCGGATTGGTCGGACTTTCGAGGAAGAAGGCGCGCGTCTCCGGGCGGATGGCGTTTTCCCAGGCCTTCAGGTCGGTGCCTTCGACGAGCGTCGCCGCGATGCCGAAGCGCGGCAGCAGTTCCTCGATCACGTAGCGGCAGGAGCCGAACAGCGCGCGTCCCGCGACCACGTGGTCGCCCGCTTTCAGGAAGCACAGGAGCGACGCGGTGACCGCCGCCATGCCCGTCGCGGTGGCGCGGCAGGCTTCGGCGCCTTCGACCGCGCGAATGCGCTCCTCGAACATCGCGACCGTTGGGTTCGAGAAACGCGCATAGATGAAGCCGTCGTCTTCGCCGCGGAAGCGCGAGGCGGCCTGCTCGGCGGTGTCATAGACGAAGCTCTGCGTCAGATAGAGCGTTTCGGCGTTTTCGCCGAATTGCGAGCGCAGGATGCCTGAATGAATGAGACGGGATTCCGGGCGCAGCGAGGCGGCATCGGGAACGGGGCGGGGGGTCTTTACGGTCATTGACGCGGTCCTTCCAACAAAAAACCCGGCCGGGGCCGAAGCCCATAGACCGGGTACACGCGTCCCCGGCCTTTTAGCGACTTATTTTACGTGGCTGCAAGCCGGCCGGCTCAAATGACCACGAAGTGCGGGGATTATGCCGCCCGCGCGCTTGGCGTCAAGCTCCGCGTGGCCTAGGTGTCGCTGATGGAAACCGCCGCTGTTCATCGTCTGCCGCAATCCGCGCAAGGGATTTTGCCCGCGCGGGCGATCGCGGCGCTGGCGGAAGCAAACGCGATCACGGCGGAGCGGGCTTTCGACGCGGACCAGATTCAGCCGGCCTCGCTCGACCTGCGGCTCGGCGCCCGCGCCTGGCGCATCCGCGCGAGCTTCCTGCCTTCCGCGAAAACCCCGATCTCCGAACGCCTCGAAGATCTCGCTCTGCATTCGATCTCGCTGAATGCCGAAGGCACGGTGCTGGAGACGGGCTGCGTTTACATCGTCGAAGTCGAGGAGCGGCTCGCGCTTCCCGCCGACATCGCCGCCGCGACCAACCCGAAAAGCTCGACCGGCCGTCTCGATGTTTTTACGCGCGTGATCGGCGACCGCGTCCCCGCCTTCGATACGATTCCGGCGGGTTACAAGGGCGCGCTTTATCTCGAAATTTCGCCGCGCACCTTCCCGATTCTCGTGCGCCGCGGCTCGCGCCTCTCGCAGATCCGTTTCCGCCGCGGCGAAGCCAAGCTCGACATGAAAGAACTCGCGGCTTTGCAGGCGCGCGAAACCTTGGTGAACGCGGCGGAGCCCGACCTGCGCGGCGGCGTCGCCGTCTCGGTCGACCTGTCGGACTTCGGCAACGGCTATGCAGGCTTTCGTGCCAAGCGCCACACCGGCCTCATCGACGTGGACAAGCGCGCGGGCTACGAGGTGATGGATTTCTGGGAGCCGATCCCGGCGCATCCCTCGCGCCGCCTCGTGCTCGATCCCGATGCCTTCTACATTCTCGCTTCCAAGGAAGCGGTGCACGTGCCGCCGGATCACGCCGCCGAGATGGTGCCGTTCGATCCGCTGGTCGGCGAATTTCGCGTGCATTACGCGGGCTTCTTCGATCCGGGTTTCGGTCATGCCGCGGCCGGCGGCCACGGCGCGCGCGCGGTGCTGGAAGTGCGCTCGCGCGAAGTGCCCTTCATTCTCGAGGACGGCCAGATCGTCGGCCGCCTCGTCTATGAGCGCCTCACCGAACGGCCGGAAAAGCTATACGGCGAAGTCGGCTCGAACTATCAGGCCCAGGGCCTGAAGCTCTCGAAGCATTTCAAGCCTCTGCCGCGCTAGGCCTTCTTCTTTGCTGCGCCTTTGCCGCTCAAGGCGCGGACTTCCGCGCGCAGCGCGCGGATTTCAGTGAGCAGACGCGATTCCTTCTCGCTCAGTTCTTCCAGTGCCTGCTGCTCCTCGCGGTGCTCCTTCATCTCGGCCTCGCGAATTTTTTCCGCTTCGTTCTGCATCGCCGTCACGATGATCGCGATGAAGAGGTTCAGCACCGTGAACGTGGTGGTGAGAATATAGGGAATGAAGAAGAGCCACGCATAAGGATGCGTCTCCATCACCTTGTTGGCGAGCTCGTTCCATCCTTCCAGCGTCATGACCGTGAAGAGGGAATAAGCCGAGCGCGCCATGGTGCCGAAGGCTTCCGGCACCGCTTCGCCGAAAAGGTTCGTCGCCATGACGGCAAAGCAGTAATAGACCAGCGAAAGCAGGAATGCGATCGCGCCGATGCCTGGCATCGACTGGATCAGCCCGCCGACCACGCGGCGCAGCGTCGGCACCGCGGAAACCAGCCGTAGCACGCGCAGGATGCGCAAGGCGCGCAGCACCGAGAGCGGCCCGGTCTGCGGCATCAGCGAGAGCGTAATCACGATGAAATCGAACACGTTCCACGGATCGCGGAAGAAGCCACGGCCCGTGACCGCGAGGCGGATCAGAACTTCGACGACGAAAATGCCGAGCAGAGTGTGGTCGAGCGGCTCGAGCAGCCATCCGTAATGCTTCATGAGCGTCTGGCTGGTTTCAAGCCCGAGCACGACCGCGTTCAGGATGATGAGGCCTGCAAGGATCCGTTCCGTGGTCGGGTGTTCGATGAAATTGCGGCCACGCTCGATGGCCTCGCCGCCCCAGGTTGCCCGGATGAGACGCTTGGAATTTGCACGCTTTGCCACGGAAATGCCCCGCCGTACTTCTGCGGCGGCATTAAATCAGGGAAATATCCGTAAGCAAGCGGGTGGGCGCGGCGCCTTCGGTCGGCCGCATAACCTGCGAAGATTGGGCGATGGAATGAAATGGAAGCGGGTCCTTCGCCCGTATCCTTTCCTCCCTCCGCGCGGATGGTGTAGCTTACGCGACGGAACGCGGGCGTAGTTCAGTGGTAGAACGACAGCTTCCCAAGCTGTATGTCGTGGGTTCGATTCCCATCGCCCGCTCCAGATTTTCCGGAAGTGAAACGGCTCAGCGCGGCAGCGCGCACGAGCGGCCGGATGTATTGTCGAAGAGATGCACCGCGGCGGGGTCCACCGATAGCCGCACTTCCTTGTTCTCGTAGACGGTGCCCGATGCGGGCACCGCGACGATGATCGGCACGCCGCCGAAGCTGCCGTGCAGGAGCCGGGTGGCGCCGAGTTCTTCCACAAGCTCCGGCGTGAAGGCGATGCCAGCGGCATCCGACGTGATGCGGATGTCTTCCGGCCGGATGCCGATCTCGACGTCGCCCGCAGCGTTGAAACGCACGGCATCGAAGGAGAGCGTGCCGCCCGGCGTTTCGACCTTGCCGGGTGCCGCGATGGTGCCCGGCATCAGGTTCATCGCCGGGGCGCCGATGAAGGAGGCGACGAAACGGCTCGCCGGCTGGCGGTACACTTCGCCGGGAGCGCCGATCTGTTCGATGCGCCCCGCATTCATCACCACCACCTGATCCGCGAGCGTCATGGCCTCGACCTGGTCGTGGGTCACGAAGATCGAGGTCGCGTTGAGCCGGTTATGCAGCCGCTTGATTTCAAGCCGCATGGTGACGCGCAGCTTGGCGTCGAGATTGGAAAGCGGCTCGTCGAATAGGAACACCTGCGGCTCGCGCACGATCGCCCGGCCCATGGCGACGCGCTGGCGTTGGCCGCCGGAAAGCGCGCGCGGCTTGCGCGTGAGATATTCCTCGATGGCGAGCAGGGCCGCAGCCTCGCGCACGCGCCGGTCGATCTCGGGCTTAGGGGTGCCGCGGTTGCGCAGGCCATAGGCCATGTTTTCGTAAACGCTCATGTGCGGATAGAGCGCGTAATTCTGAAACACCATCGCGATGTCGCGGTCGGCCGGCTCGATCTCGTTCACCACCCGCTCGCCGATCCTGCATGTGCCGGAGGTGATGGTTTCGAGCCCCGCGATCATGCGGAGCAACGTGGATTTTCCGCAGCCCGACGGGCCGAGCAGCACCGTGAAGGAGCCGTTCGGCACCGTCAGCGAAACGTCGCGCACCGCTTCCACGCCGCCGGGATAGATTTTCTGGATGTTCGCGAGTTCGACGGTCGCCATCTGGTGTTCCGTATCCGACGTTCGCTTTCACTCTACCGCGTGTCCCGACCGAACGTCGGATACGAAAGGACACTAGCAAATTATATTTCCAGTGATCCTTTGGTTCTGACATTCGTAAAAAGAGTCCGCTGAGGATTTGATACGAATGTCAGAACCGGATCACTGGCTTACTTTTCGGTTTCTACGAGGCCCTTGACGAACCAGCGCTGCATCAGCACCACCACCATCACCGGCGGCAGCATCGCGAGCATCGCGGTGGCGAGCACCACATTCCATTCGGTCAGCGCATCCGCGGTCACGATCATCTTCTTGATGCCGATCACGATGGTCTGCATGTCGTCGCGCGTCGTGATCAGGATCGGCCAGAGATACTGGTTCCAACCATAGATAAAGAGAATAACGAAGAGCGCCGCGATGTTCGTACGCGAAAGCGGCAGCACCGTATCCCAAAAGAACCGCAAGGGCCCCGCGCCGTCGAGCTTCGAGGCTTCCGCGAGTTCGTCGGGGATCGTCATGAAGAACTGCCGGAAGAACAGCGTGGCCGTCGCGGAGGCGATCAGCGGCACGGTCAGGCCGGTGAAGCTGTCGAGCAGGTTCAGGTCGGCCGCGATCTTGTAGGTGGGATAGATGCGGACCTCGACCGGCAGCATCAGGGTGATGAAGATCAGCCAGAACGCCGCCATCCGGAACGGAAACTTGAAATAGACCACCGCGAAAGCGGAAATGATCGAGATCGAAATTTTTCCGAGCGCGATCACGCAGGCCATGATGAAGCTGTTCAGGAGCATCGTCGAAACCGGCTCGCGCGTGCTTCCCGACGAACCGATGAACAGCGTCTTGTAATAGGTCTCGAAAAAGAGCGGCCCCGGCACCAGCGGCATCTGCCCGTTCGCAATGATGTGCTGGGGATGCGTCGATCCGACGAAGCACAGGTAAACCGGGAAGGCGACGATGGCGACGCCGATCAGAAGAACGATATGCGGAAGGAAGCGGCCGAACCCGCGATGCTCGACCATCAGTAGGCGACCCTGCGTTCGATGAAGCGGAACTGCACGGCGGTAAGCGCCACCACCATGATCATCAGGATCACCGATTGCGCGGCGGAGGAGCCGAGATTGCCGCCGAGCCTGCCGTCGAAGAACACCTTGTAGACGAGCGTTTCGGTCGCCTTCGAGGGGCCGCCCTGCGTCATGGCGTCGATGATGCCGAAGGTGTCGAAGAACACATAGACGATGTTCACGACCACGAGGAAGAACATGGTCGGCGACAGCAGCGGCAGGATGATGGTCCAGAACCGCCGCGTGCGCGACGCGCCGTCGATCGCCGCCGCCTCGATCACCGCGCGCGGAATGGATTGCAGCCCGGCGAGGAAGAACAGGAAATTGTAGCTGATCTGCTTCCAGGTGGATGCGAGCACGACGAGGATCAGCGCGTCGTTGCCGTTGAGAAGCGGATTCCAGCTGATGCCGAGCGAACGCATGCCTTGCGCGAGCACGCCGAGCGACGGCTGGAACATGAAAATCCACAACACGCCGGCGACGGCGGGGGCGACCGCATAAGGCCAGATCAGAAGCGTCTTGTAGGCGCCGGCGCCGCGGATGCTTTTATCCGCCTGCACCGCAAGCAGAAGCGCGAGCGACAGCGACAGTCCGGCAACCATGATCGCGAACACGCCGGTCGTGATCATGGTCTGGTAGTAGCCGGGATCGGCAAACAGCTCCTGATAGTTCTCGAACCAGACGAAGCTCGTGTTCAGCCCGAACGCATCCTGCAACAGGAAGGACTGCCACAGCGCTTGGCTCGCGGGCCAGTAGAAGAAGACCGCGACCACGAAAAGCTGCGGCAAAAGCAGGAGATAGGGGAGCGATTTGCCCCCGAAGATCGCCCGCTTTTGCATGCGCCTGCCCTTGCCTTATCGGGAGACGGTCTTCTCGAACTGGCGCAGGAGCTGGTTGCCGCGGTTCACCGCGTCGTCGAGCGCCTGCTTCGCGCTCTTCTTGCCGGCGAGCGCGGATTCGATTTCCTCGCTCCAGATGTCGCGCAGTTGCACCATGTTGCCGAAGCGAAGCCCGCGCGAATTGTCGGTGGGCGCCTTGTTGGTCAGCTCCAGCAGCGGCGTCTCGAGGTAGGGCTTTTCCTTGTAGAAGCCAGAAGCCTTGGTCTGCTCGTAGGCCGCCTTCGTGATCGGCAGATAGCCCGATTTCTGGTGCAGCTCGATCTGCTTGTCGGTGCGCGAGAGGAACGAGAAGAATTTCGCAACACCTTTATATTCTTCCGCCTTCTTGCCGCCCATGACCCAGAGCGAAGCGCCGCCGATGATCGAATTCTGTGGCGCGCCCGCTACATCCGGGTAATACGGCATCGCCGCGTTGCCCCAGTTGAATTTCGCATTCGCCGCGACATTGCCGAAGAAGCCCGACGAAGTGAGGAAGATCGGGCATTCGCCGCTGGTGAAGCGGCCTTCGCCGGAATTGGTGCGGCCCGAATAGTCGTAGGTCTTGTCCTTCTGCAACGCGACCAGCGTTTCGAGGTGGCGCACGAGCGTGGGGTTGTTGAAGGTCAGCACGGTGTCGAAGCCGTCCATGCCGTTGCCCTTGGTGCCGATCGCAAGGTTATGCCAGGCCGAGAACTGCTCGACATTCACCCAGGTCGCCCAGGCATTCGAGAAACCGCAGGTGTCGTGGCCCGCCGCTTTCAGTTTCTTGGCGGCGGCAAAAACCTCCGGCCAGGTCTTCGGCGGCGACTCCGGATCGAGGCCCGCCTTCTTGAAGGCGTCCTTGTTGTACCACATCACCGTGCTCGAGGAGTTGAAGGGGAAGGAGAGCATCTCGCCCTTCAGCGTCGAATAGTAGCCGGTGATCGTCGGCAGATAGGCGTTCGGATCGAACTTCTCGCCCGCTTCCTGCATCATCTGATGCACGGGCTTGATCGCGCCCTTGGCGGCCATCATCGTCGCGGTGCCGACTTCGAAAACCTGAAGAATGTGCGGCGCGTTGCCGGCACGGAACGCGGCGATGCCGGCGTTCATCGTGTCGGCATAGCCGCCCTTGTAGCTCGGAACGACCTTGTAATCGCTCTGCGATTTGTTGAATTCGTCGGCGAGGCGGACGACCACGTCGTTGTTCGCGCCCGTGAGCGCGTGCCACCACTGGATTTCAATTTGCGCGGCAGCAGGCGTGGAAAGCAGCGCGGCGGCAAGAAGGGGCAAGCCAAAAAGCAGTTTTGGAAGTTTCATGACGGGACACTCGCCTTGGGGGTTTCTTCCGAATCCTAGCGCGGCAGGTTCTCCCTATTGCGACAACCGGACGACGGGCCTGCCTTTTCCAAAGGCTAGCCAAGTTTCCGCAGCCCCACCAGCGGAGACTATGCAACACGGGCTTCGGGAACATGCGCCGGGAAGGGACGGAAGCCGGAACCGGCTTTGTTGACGCGAGCGCCTCCGAACCCTAGCTAAGGGCCATGGCAAAGCCCGCAAACAACGCCATCGCGCCTTCCACACGGCCGCTCGTGCTGGGTGCCGCCGTATTCTTCGGTGCGCTCGCCGCGATGGCGGGGATCATGTGGGCCTGGTTCGGAACCAAACTGTTCTTCGAAATGGTTGCGGCCGGCATCGCCTATTGTTTTTGAAGCCCGCCATGAGCCGTTCCGTCCGCATCCTCGTTGTCCTGGCTGCTTTCGTCGCGGGCGCATTCGCGCTGACGGCGGGGGTCATGGTGTTTGCGCCTGCCGAGAAGACGCGGCCTTCGTCGGTCGGCGGCCCCTTCGCGCTCGTCAATCAGGACGGCAGCACGGTGACCGACGCCGACTATCGCGGCAAGCCGTTTCTGGTCTTCTTCGGCTTCACCCATTGCCCCGACATCTGCCCGACCACGCTGTTCGAGGTTTCCGAGGTTCTCAATCGCCTCGGCAAGGACGCAGAAAAGGTCAACGCGATCTTCGTGACCGTCGATCCCGAGCGCGACACGCCGGAAAAGCTAAAGCTCTATCTCTCCAGCTTTCATCCGCAGATTTCCGCGCTCAGCGGTTCGGAAGCGCAGGTCGAGGCCATCAAGAAAGCCTATTTCGTTTACGCCAAGCGGGTCCCGCTTGAGGGCGGCAGCTATACGATGGACCATACCTCGATCGTCTATCTGATGGACAAGGAGGGCAAGTTCATCGCTCCCTTCAATTTGAAGCGCGACGCCGATGCGGCCGCCGCGGACCTGCGCCGCAGGCTTTGACCCGCCTTTGATCCGCCGGATTTCCGAAACTATTTGCCGGTCATGGCCGAAACCAGACGCCGCCGCTTCCGCAAAACCGTGATCCTGCTTTTCTTTGCGGCGCTGTTGCTGCCGCTCGCCGCGCGCGCAGCACTCTTTGCCTTCGAAGATCGCCCGTTGAGCTGGCGCGACGCCGACTGGTCGAGCGTGCGCGCGCTGCCCGCCGCGGGCAATCATCCGCAGGCGCGCATTCTTGTTCTCTCCGGGCGCACCGGCGGCTGGAAGGGCGTGGTCGCAACCCATAGCTGGGTCGTGTTCAAACGCGCGGATGCAAATGCATGGACGCGCTACGATGTCGTCGGCTGGGGCAATCCGGTGCGCATGAACGGCTGGGCGCCCGACGGCCGCTGGTATGGCGTGCCGCCTTCCGTGATCGCGGATGTGCGGGGCGAGGCGGCCGAGAAACTGATCCCGCGTATCGAAGCGGCGGTGAAGGACTATCGCTGGCGCAATGCGGGCGATTACAAGATTTGGCCCGGCCCGAATTCCAACAGTTTCGTTGCCGCGATTCTCCGCGCGGCGCCGGAACTGGGCGCGGTGCTGCCCGCGAATGCAGTGGGGCGCGATTTTCGCCCCGGCTTTTATGCGGGGCTCACCGACAGCGGCACGGGTGCCGAACTCAATCTCTGGGGCTATGCCGGCGTGAAGCTCGGCTGGGTCGAAGGTTTCGAGGTCAATTTCATGGGCCTCGTGGTCGGGCTCGATCTCAGAAGCCCGGCGATCAAGCTGCCCGGCTTCGGCCGCATCGGGTTTTCGCCGCTGCCCGTGCTCGCGCCGCAGGAGCGGTCCTAGCGGATCAATTCCCTGCGCCGGGCGATGCCGTGCGCCGTTTTCTCCCATTGATGGGGAGCGACGATGAATTTCCAGAGCGCGCGCCAGGCCGCCGCCGCAAGAAACAGCCAGTAAACCGGAATGGTGAGCAGCACGAGCGCCGAAGCATAGGCTCCGCATCTTCGCATGCCGGTAAAGGCGAGAAGCGCCGAGGCGAGATAGCCGCTGAAAAGCGTAACGAAGACCAGCCCTTTCTGTAGCCATTGCGAAACCGAATCCGCGGGCGCGAGCAGCGGGCCGAAGGCGGCGTCGATCATCAGCCACGCGACGAAGACCGGATGCACGAGTGCTGCGAGCACGGGCGCGCCGATCAGGAGCTGAAACGCGAGGAAGCCGCGCGGGCCGAGCTCCTTCAGCAATCGCCCCGGCGCGCGCATGTGCACGACGTAGGTCTGCAGAAATCCCTTCATCCAGCGCGTTCGTTGCGGCAGCCAGGCGCCGAGGCGCGCGGGCGCTTCCTCCCATGTCGTCGAGTTCACGACATCGGTCCTGTGGCCGAAGCGCGCGAGCCGGATGCCGAGATCGGCGTCTTCGGTCACGTTATGGGGGTCCCATGCGCCGACCTCGCGCAAGACCCGCGTCCGGAAATGGTTGGAGGTGCCGCCGAGCGGAAGCGGCAGGCGCAGCCGCGCCAGCGCCGGAAGCAGCACTTCGAACAGCCCGGAATATTCGGCGCGGAAATGCGCGGTCAGAAATCCCGGATGGATATTGTCGACCGCAAGCTTTGCCTGCACGCAGGCGAGCTCCGGCGGCCCCGCCGCGAATTTTTCGCAGGCCATGCGTAGCTGGTCCGGATGCGGGCGATCCTCGGCATCGTAGATGACGAGAAATTCGCCCCGCGCGAACGGCAGCGCCGCGCGCAGCGCTTTCGGCTTGGTGCGCGGGCCCACGGGCGGCGCGAACACGATTTCGAAACAGGGATCGAGCTGGATCGCCTGCACGGCGGCGATGGTTTCCGCGTCGTCCGTCTCGAGAATGAGTTTTACGTCGAGCTTCTCCCGCGGATAGTGCAGTGCCGAGAGCGACCGCACCAGATCCCCGGCCACGCGCGCCTCCCGATGCAGCGGCACCAGGATCGTATAGACTGGCAGCGCGTCGTCGCGGATCGCGGTGGCGTTGCCCGAGCGACGCCCAGAGAAGCACGCGAACAGGCGCAGCATCGCCCAGGCAATGAAGATGCCCGCGAGCAGCGCCTCGATCGCGAAAAGCGTAAGCCTCGGGAAAAAATAAAGCGCGAACGCGCAGGCGGCGAGGGGCGCAAGCAATGTGCTGCGGGAAAGCGCGCGATGCGCGCCTTCGGCCGATAGCGCAGGGTAGCGTTCGAGCAATCCGAACGCCGCCGCGTGGGCCCGCCGGTCTGCGCTCGCGCGCGCCGCAAAGGCGCGTAGCCGCTCCGGCGATGTGAGCTTGATGCGCTCCGCGAGCGCCGGTTGTTGCGAAAGCAGCGCATAAAGTTGCCGGGTGTGCTGCCCTAGCGCGATGACGGGATGGTCTTTGCCGCCGATGCTGCCGGGCCGCAGGAAGCCGCCTGCAAGAATCTCCTCGACCTCGACCGGTTCCGGGGCGGTTTCCTCGAGAAGGTCGATGCCGGTGCCGAGGTCGGCCGCATAGGCTTGCAGCATCGCATCGGGATGGATCACGCCGCTGCGCGCGACCACCGCATCCGCCCCGATGCCGAGCGCTTCGGCGCGGGCGGCGGCATAGCGCAGGAACACCGGATCGACGTGGCCTTGCAGCGCGCGGAGCTCGGGTGGCAGATCGAGAACCGCGCGAAACAGCGCGCTCGATTCCGCGAATCCCGGCATTGCCCGCGGCGATGGCGAAGGTTGGAATGCCTCGCTTTCGTCCCCCGGCGTTCCGGCGCTGGCCGCATGGCCCGAGGGCTCCAATGCCAACTTTACCCGCCCCGGATCGCTCGTTTACAAGGCCGCATGTCCCCCGGCGTTCGCGCCGGCAAGCGGTTACAATAATGAGCGATCCCCGGCGGCTATCTTGCTTCGTGCGTGGGCGGCTGCGCAACGGCTTTATATATGCGCTCGCAGCAATGCTGCTTGTACCGTGCACTGCAACCTTCACCGGCAGCGCCGCGGCGCAGGAAGTATTCGTGCCGCGCTTCTGGGATCCGAAGCGGCGGCCGGAAAAGCCCACGCTCGGCCGCATGACCACCATCCGCTTTCTGACCGAGGACGATTATCCGCCGTTCCATTTTCGCGCGCCGAACGGACTGCCGATCGGCTTCAATGTCGATCTTGCGCGCGCGATCTGCGACGAACTCGGCGTGACCTGCACCGTGCAGGTGCGCCGCTTCGATACCTTGCTGGCGTCGCTCGAAGCCGGCGCGGGCGACGCGGTGATCGCTTCGATTGCGATCACGCCGGAGACGCGCGCCAAAGCCGACTTCACCGACCGCTATTACCGGACGCCCGCGCGCTTCGCCGCGAAGAAGGACTCGCCCCTTCGCGAGATTTCGCCGGAGCTGATCGCGGGCAGGAGTGTTGCGGTCGTGGCCGGCAGCGCGCACGAAGCCTATATCCGCACGTTCTTCGCCGAGACCGCGATCAAGAGCTTTCCCAACGCGGCGGCGGCGCTCGAAGCGCTGAAATCCAGCGAGGCCGACCTTGCCTTCGGCGACGGCATCGCGCTCGCCTTCTGGCTCAACGGCTCGGACTCGGCGGGCTGCTGCAACTTTCGCGGCGGTCCCTTCACCGAGAGCCGCTTCTTCGGCGAAGGCGTCGGCATCGCGGTGAAGCCCGGCAACGATGTGCTGCTCCGCGCACTGAACCACGCGCTCTACCGGCTGTGGGAACGCGGGGTGTTCACCGACCTCTATTTGCGTTATTTCCCCGTCGGCTTTTACTGATCCCTGAAGAGAAGAAGAATGGCGTCCGATACGGCTGCCCTGGCAGCAAACTTGCGCGAAGTGGCGGAAACCTCGAACGCCTGGCCGTTCGAGGAAGCGAAGAAGATCGTCGCGCGCCTGAAGAAACAGCCGAAGGACGAGGTTCTGTTCGAGACGGGCTATGGCCCGTCGGGCCTGCCGCATATCGGCACGTTCGGCGAAGTGGCGCGCACCACCATGGTGCGCCACGCCTTCCGCGTGCTCACCGACGACAGGATCAGGACCAAGCTGCTCGCCTTCTCCGACGACATGGACGGCTTGCGCAAGGTTCCGGACAACGTGCCGAACAAGGCCCTGCTCGAGAAGGATCTCGGCAAGCCGTTGACGCAGGTTGCGGATCCCTTCGGCACGCATCCGAGCTTCGGCGAGCACAACAACGCGCGGCTGCGCGCCTTTCTCGACCAGTTCGGTTTCGAATACGAATTCGCGTCTTCGACCGAGTATTATAAGAGCGGCCGCTTCGACGCGACGCTTTTGAAGGTCCTGCAAAACTACGAAGCGGTGATGGCGATCATGCTGCCCTCGCTGCGCGAGGAGCGTGCCTCGACCTATTCGCCGTTCCTGCCGGTCTGCCCGCGCACGGGCGTCGTGTTGCAGGTGCCGATCGTCGATCACGACGTGAAGGCCGGCACGATCACCTACGAAGACCCGGAGACGAAGGAGCGCATGACGACGCCGGTCACCGGCGGCAACGTCAAGCTGCAATGGAAGCCCGACTGGGCCATGCGCTGGGCCGCGCTCGGGGTCGATTACGAAATGGCCGGCAAGGACCTGATCGATTCGGTGAAGCTCTCGGGCCAGATCGCGCGCGCGCTCGGCGCCACGCCGCCCGAAGGCTTCAATTACGAGCTCTTCCTCGACGAGAAGGGCCAGAAGATTTCGAAGTCCAAGGGCAACGGCCTCACCATCGAGGAGTGGCTGCATTACGCGAGCCCGGAATCGCTCTCGCTGTTCATGTATCGCGAGCCGAAGTCGGCAAAGCGGCTCTATTTCGACGTGATCCCGCGCAACGTCGACGATTATCAGCAGTTTCTCGAAGGCTACCGCAAGCAGACCGACTGGAAGCAGCGGCTCGGCAATCCGGTGTGGCACATTCATTCCGGCAATCCGCCGGAGCCGGACATGCCCGTCACCTTCCAGATGCTGCTGACGCTGGTTTCGTCCTCGAATGCGGAGAACGCCGAAACGCTCTGGGGCTTCATCGGCCGCTATCGGCCGGGAGTCACGAAGGAGACGCATCCGAAGCTCGGCAATCTCGTCGAATACGCGATTCATTATTTCCGCGACTTCGTGCTGCCGACGAAGAAATTCCGCGAGCCGACGGAAACCGAGCGCAAGGCGCTCGCCGATCTGCGCGATGCGCTTTCGCAGCTCCCGGCGGATGCGACCGCGGAAGCGATTCAGGACGTGGTCTATGAAATCGGCCGCCGCGAGCCGTTTCTCGATCACAAGAAGGCGGCGAAAGACGGCAAGCCCGGCGTCTCGCTCGACTGGTTCAACATGCTCTATCAGGTGCTGCTCGGGCAGGAGAAGGGCCCGCGCTTCGGCTCTTTTGCGGCGGTCTATGGCCTCGAGAACACGGTGGCGATGATCGACGGCGCGCTCGCGCGTTCCGCGTAATCAGCCGGAGCGAAGCACGAACCGGCGGTTCGTGTTCAGTACCGGCCGCGCATTGCGCGGATAGAGTTTCGCGAAAGCCGCGATATCGGCATCCGAAACCGCGAGCGGCGTGGTCAGGAGATGCCAGTCCACGATCTCGCTGCATGGCGGCGTGGTCAGCGAACCCGAATATCGATAGTGGCCATGGCGCGCGGGCAGGAGCCTGCGTGCGTCGATCGCCCGATCCGCCGGCGCCTCGCCTTTTTCTCGCGGCATCGTCGCGACGATCTTCGAGAAGGTGGCGTTCGTGCCGCCGCCGGTCATCAACACGCCGACCACCGCAAGATTTCCCTGCCGGTTGCGGTGGACGAAGTGGGCTTCCATCGGAAATGCCTTGCCGCCGATCCGATGCTCGCTCGGGTGGTGAAAATGCATCTGCACGAGCGCGTAGCTGCCGTTGCCGATCCGTAGTCCGCTGCCCTCGTCGAAATTCAGTTGGATCGTGTGCCCGTTGTTCTCGATGGTTCTCGCGGGCTTGCTCCAGCGAAAACGCAGGCGCGGCAGGTTCGCGGAAACGGACTCCGTAATATCGATCGGCGATTGCTGCATTCCGGCAGCACAGGTCTTGCTCGCGGCGTCGATCTCGCCCCATTGCTGCGGGCCGCGTGCGCCTTCATAGCTCCAGCGGGCTTCCTCGGCGCGCAGTCCCCGCGGCATGCAGATCGGGCAGAGCATGAGTCCGGCCATGGATTTGAGCATGCCGCGTCGGTTCATGTGTCCTGCTCCGATGGCCATCGGCGAAAGCGGGATGGCAAGTTGCGTTTTCGCTTTTGCGATTACTGCGACGCCCACACGATCCGCGCGATCCAGACCACTTCGCTCATCGGCAGCACGCGATCCTTGTGGTCGGGGTTGAGCGATTTCAGCTCGACCGCTTTCGTGGTCCTCTTCTTGAGTTCCTTCGCCAGCACTTCGCCGTCCCGGGTCTTGATCACCACGCGGTCGCCTTTGCGAAGCGCGGCGGCCGGCGAAACCACGATGACGTCGCCCTTGCGATAGAGCGGTTCCATCGAATTGCCGGAAACCTCGAGCGCATAGGCATGATCGTCGTCGACATCGGGCAGCTTGATTTCGTCCCAGCCCGAGCCGACCGGAAAGCCGCTGTCGTCGAAATAGCCGCCGGAGCCGGCCTCGGCGAAACCGATCAGCGGCACCGGGCGCGCGGGCTTCTTCGGCTTCTTCGTGAGCAGCGAAATGAATTCATCTATCGTCGCGCCGGTCGCATCCAGCACCTTCGCGATCGACTCGGTCGAAGGCCAGCGCGGCCGTCCGTCCGCGGTCACGCGCTTCGACTTGTTGAAGGTCGTGGGATCCAGCCCCGCCGCCCGGGCAAGCCCCGAAGGCGAGAAACTGTAGCGGGCGGCGATACGGTCCACCGCGCCCCAGACCTGACTATGGGTCAGCATCGGCCTCTCCGATTCGAACGTCAGGATTTTATACCCAATCTCCGGTTTATCATCTGAATAATGCATGACAAGGCCCGCCCGCCGCTTGCGGCGCAGAAAGGCCGCCTCTAGCGTCCGCCGGAACTTTGGGAAGCACGGATGTCATTTCTGCTCGATCTTGCCTTGCCGTTTTCGCGCCTGTTCGAGGCCGAGGATGCCCACAGGCTCGCGATCCGCGCGCTGTCCATGATGCCGAAACCGGCGCCTTCGGCCGACGACCCCCGCCTGGCGGTTTCTGCCTTCGGCCTGAACTTCAGGAACCCGCTCGGCGTCGCGGCAGGCTTCGACAAGAATGCCGAGGTGCCCGATGCGGTGCTGGCGCTCGGCTTCGGCTTCGCCGAAGTCGGCACGCTGACGCCGAAGCCGCAGTCCGGCAATCCGCGCCCGCGCGTGTTCCGGCTCTTGCGCGACGAAGCCGTCATCAACCGCCTCGGCTTCAACAACGAGGGCTTTCACGCCGCCGTCGCGCGGCTGTCCTCGCGCCGGCCGAACGGCATCGTCGGTATCAACGTCGGTGCCAACAAGGATTCGGAAGACCGCATCGCCGACTATGCCGCGGGGGTCGAAACCTTCTCGCCTTATGCGAGCTACCTCACCATCAACGTCTCCTCGCCGAACACGCCGGGCCTGCGCGACCTGCAATCGGCGGACACGCTGAACGAGCTGATCAAGCGCGTGCTGGATGCGCGGGAACGCGCGGTGCAGAAGGGCAGCGGCAGGAAGCCGGTCCTCCTGAAGATCGCCCCCGATGTCTCGCTTGCCGATCTCGACGACATCGTCCGCATCGCCAGAAAGCGCGCGATCGACGGCATGATCGTCTCCAACACCACGATCACGCGGCCGTCGTCGCTGCGCGACGGGTTTGCGAAAGAGCAGGGCGGTTTATCGGGCAGGCCGCTGTTCGAGCTCTCCACCCGCGTACTCGCGGAAACCTATCTGCGCGCGGAGCGTGCCTTTCCCATCATCGGCGTCGGCGGCGTCGACTCCGCCGAAACCGCGTGGAAGAAAATCCGCGCGGGCGCCACGCTCGTGCAGCTCTATTCCGGCATGGCTTATAAGGGCTTCGGCATCGCGCGCGAGATCAAGCGCGGCCTGAGCCTGTTTCTGGATCGCGGCCGGCACCGCTCGATTCAGGATCTCGTGGGGCGCGATGCCGTGCAGGCCTCGGCTTCGGCGAAAACCCTCTAGCTCTAGCTCTAGCTCTTGCGCGACTGCACGAGCCGCACGATCAGCCAGATCGGCACCACGATCACCGCGCCGAGCAAGAGATAGCGCCACAGCCCTTCGAACGCATCGAAGCCGAGATTCAGCACGCTGCGGATCAAGGCCTCGATGCTCCACAGAATGTTGCGCGGATCGAGCCCGAGCACCGTCAGCACGAAGCCGACCAGGATCGAAAGCAGCGCGAGCTTGATGAACACGGCAAATGGCGAGCCGCCGAGAAAGCGCCGCAGTCCGTCGTTCGCCATGGAAAACTCCTCGAATCCGTCAGTTGCGACGGAATATCAGACCCGCGAAGGTTCCGACAACAAAAGCGAGAAAGGCGACGCCGAGCCCGTAGTTGAGCCGTGAATCGCGCGCCGAGTGCGCCACGAAGGCTTCGAAGCCGGTTTTCACCACTTCGATCGCGGTCGATTGCTGCGCGGCCAGCGTGCCGTTGGAAAACACCTGCACGTCGATTTCGTAGGGGCCGGTCGGCGCGGTGCCGGGGATCGGCAGGGTCGCGCGGAACAGCGTCGGCGTCAGGAAGGTGACGGCGTTGGTTTCCTCGTGGAACAGGCCCTCGGCCTTCTTCACGCGCAGCAGCGCACTGCCGAATTCCTCGTCCGCGGCAATGGTCGGCGGCAGCGCCGCGAAGGACAGGCCGAGCTTGTATTTGGTCTGCAATTCGAGCGGGCCGAATTCCGTCGGCGGCCGGTTGGTCAGCACCGCGAGATAGGAGGGCGTGTCGGGATAGCGGCGTGATTCGTAGTTCACCCACAGCCCGAGGATGCGGTCCTTCTTGCGGGTGGTGAAGGTCATGGCCGGCCCGCGCACCGTGATCGCGATGTCGTACTTCTTGGGCTTGTCGCGCGTGGCGTCGCTGTCCTCGATGGAGGCGAACAGCACGAGCGAGGTGCCGGTGAAGTTCGAGCTGATCAGCACCCGATGGGTGGAAAGCGACGTCACCAGCCGCTCGGCTTGCGCAAGCGGCGCGAGGAAGGGCGCCATCATCAGTGCGGTCGCGGCGACGGCTGCGGATTTGCGCCAGTTCATCGGCCGGCCTCCGTCGAGATCACGGAGAAAAGCTCGGCCGGTTGCGTGAGCAGGTCGAGGCCGACCCGGGCCGCGACCGCGAAGACCAGCAGCCCCAGCAGAAAGCGCAGTTGCTCGGCGCGCACGGCCTGGCCGGCCCGCGCACCCGATTGCGCGCCGATGACGCCGCCGATCATCAGCGTGAAGGCAAGCACCACGTCGACCGAGCGGTTTTCGACCGCATGCAGCACGGTCGCCGCGAGCATCGTGAAAAGCGTCAGGAACAGCGAGGTCCCGACCGACACCGCGGTCGGCACCCGCATCAGGTAGATCAGCGCCGGGATCAGCAGAAAGCCGCCGCCGATGCCCATGAGCGCGCCGAGAAAACCTACGAAAAATCCGATCGCGGTGACGGGGATCGCGGAAACGTAGATGCGCGATTGGCGGAAGCGGAATTTCAGCGGCAGGCCGTGAAACCAGGAATGCGTGCCGGGGCGGCGCAGGACCGCCTGCTGCCCCTGCATCGAGCGCCACAGCGCGCGGATGCTTTCCACGATCATCAGCGTGCCGATGACCGAGAGCAGCACGATGTAGGCGAGGTTGATGAACAGGTCGAGTTGGCCCAGGCGGCGCAGCAGCGAAAACACCCATACGCCCGCCGCCGTGCCCAGAAGGCCGCCCGAGAGCAGCACGAGCCCGAGCCCGCTATCGACCAGTTGCTTACGCCAGTAGGAAAATGCGCCGGTGAGCGAGGAGGCCGCCATGTGGCTCGGCACGCTCGCCACCGCGACCGAAGGCGGAATGCCGACCAGAATGAGCATCGGCGTCATCAGGAAGCCGCCGCCGACGCCGAACATCCCCGAAATGAAGCCGACCGCGATCCCCAGCCCGAATATCAGAAGGATATTGACCGGCAGTTCGGCTATCGGAAGGTAGATCGACAATTTGGCTTCCGCGCGCTCTCGTGTGACCGCTGTCTTAGCGGCACCACTACGGCATCAACATGTCGGGCGCCGCGCTTGTCAATGACGCGAGCGAAGCAGAGTTACTTCTTTTGCTTCTTTTTCGGCGCGACCGCCGCGTTCTGCCATTCGGGCTTCGTGCGCGGCGCGTTAACGCTTTCGTCGGCGGGCTTCGGGGTCCACGTCTGGACCGCCAGCCTTGCCGCGACCTGCGTCTGCTGGTCGAGCCGGGCGGCGACGTCGTCGCGCTTTTTGGCGGCATCGGTGTCGCCCTGGTTCGCGGCGAGCGAGAACCAGAGGAAGGATTCCGCGAGATTCTGACCCGCGCCGAGGCCGCGGGCGTAGATCACGCCGAGATTGTACTGGCTGTCGCGCAGGCCCTGCTCGGCGGCGCGCCGGAACCACGGAATCGCGGTCGTATAGTCGGGCTTGGCGCCGCCGTCCTCGACCATCAACACGGCGAGGTTATGCATCGCCTTCAGATGCCCGCTTTCGGCGGCGAGCACGTAGTTCGTCCGCGCGCGTGCGCGATCCCGCGCGACGCCCTGGCCCTTTTCGTAAGCCATGCCGAGCCGGAAGGCCGCCGCGGCGGAGCCCTTGCTGACCGCTTTCTCGAACCATTTGAGCGCTTCGGACACGTTGGTGTCGACGCCGCGGCCCGTCATGTAGCGCTCGCCGATTTCGAACGCCGCATTGGCGTCGCCGTTGTTCGCGGCCTGCTGCAAGGCGGCGTTGATGCCCGCGATCTGTTCGGTGGCGGCTTTGCGCGGCGGCTGCGGCGCCGCGACGGCGGGCTGCGCCTGCAACGGCGTCTGCTGCGCGGCGCGCGGCGCTTGCGGGGTGCTCTGCGTCGTCAGTTGTGCGTCGGGCTGCGCGAACAGCGAAACCATGTGCTGCGGCGTGATATCGCCCGCCGCGGGAGGCAGCGTGCCGAACTGGTCGTCGAGACCCGGCAGCACCGAGCGCTGCTGATCGGGCGCGAAAGTGGGGGTCTGCGAGGGCGCGGGCGTCTGCGCCGGTGCCGGCGCCGCCGGGGCTTTTGCGGGAGCCGCCGGTGCGGGGCCGGTGCCCTGCACCAGTTGCGTGATCAGGCCCATGTCGAAGAAGCGAACCGCGCTGAAGCCGAGCATCGCAACCACGAGCCCGAGCAATACCGCGCGCCGCGAGCGCGCGAAGATTCCACGCAACGCACCCTTTTTGGTTTCCTCACCAGCCGGCTCCGCGGGCGTCTCCGCTGCCGCCGCCTGGGCTGCGCGGCGGGCGGCCGCGATAAAATCCGATGTCCGGGCATTGGCGTCGTTGGGTCGCGGCGTGATGTCGGCGACCGCCGCCTCGGATTGCGCGATCCGCTGCTGCACCGGGGTCGGGCGGCTGCGCGGCGCGCCCGAGCCGGGCTCGAGCGGGTAGTCGGCGGGCAGCCCGTCGGTGGCGACGAATTCGTCCTTCGACTGCACGGTGACCGTGGCGCTGCGCGTGAAGCGCTGCTGCGTTTCGGCCGGCGGCGCGATCTGCGTGACGGGCCGCGGCGGCAGCGGATCGCCGGCAAGCGGTTTCGGAGCGGGTGCCGCCATCGGCTCGGCCGGCTGCACGGGCAGCGGCTGCTGTGCGGCGGCGACCTGCTGCGGCATCGTCTGGCGCGCGGCGTTCAGTTCGCGGAGCGCGGTCTTCGCCGCGCGTTCCGCGACATCCATCGCGTTCGCGCGGGCCTTGTCGAACTGCGTCGAAAGATCCGAAATGCCGCGCTCGATGGCGCCGAGGTTGGCGAGCTTTTCCTCGGACGCATTCAGCCGGTCGACCACGCTGCGCATGGTCTCTTCGAGACCCATGGGGTTCTCGGCCTTGTCGAGCGCCGTTTGCAGCGAGTCGAGGCGCTGGTGGATGCGTTCGAAGGCTTCGGAGTTCTGCGCGGCATGCGCGCCCATCTCCACCCGCTCGGCGAGCGCGTCGATGCGCTGCTCGAGCGCGCCGACGATGTTGCGCACGCCGCTGTCGTCGGGCGCGGAAATGCGTTCGACCTTGCCCGCGATGGTCTCGATCTGCGCGACCACGGCCTGAAGGTTCTCCGCCGGCAGCGCGTTCGAAAGCAGGTCGCGGACCTCCTGGATCTGGTTCTGGATGCGCGCGACTGTGGTGCCGTCGATGCTCTTGGCGTTGATGACGTCGAGCTTCGCCGAAAGCGCGTTGAGGTCGCCTTCGACCGAGATGAAGGATTCGGCCGGGCGCACGTTCGCGAGCGCCACCCGGATTTCGTCGAGCGCGGTAAGCACCGCCTGCGCCGAGCGGTTGTCCTGCCGCGGATTTGCGGCGGCGCGGTCCACCTTGCGCGCGATCGCTTCCACGGTGTGCTCGAGCGATTCCAGCGTGCGGCGCGGCGCGAGCTCGGTCATGGAGCGGGCGAGCTCCGCGATGTCCCGGCGCAATTCCATGATCGGCGCCGAAGCGTTCTTCGCATTCGATTTGCGGATCGACTGCATTTCGTCGGCGATGGTCTTGAGCTGGCGCTCGAGGTTCGCGAATTGCGGCGAGGGGGGCGCCGCCGGCGCGGCCGCGTGTGCCGCCGCGCGCGAAGGCATGCGGCGCATCGGCGTGCCGTCGAGCATGGACTGGCGTTCCATGATCTCGGCTACCGCGGCATCGAGTTCGTCGGCGGTCGGAATGTGCGGCACCAGCGTGGCGCGGCCCGTCGCGGTTTCGCGCTCCAGCCGCTCGCTCATCTGCGAAATCAGGCCCGCCATTTCGTCGAGCTTGGTTTCGACCTCGGAATCCTGATCCTTTGCCGGGCGGTCGAGCAGGATCGATTCGATTCTGGAATCGAGCTTGCGGATGGCGGCGCCGATTTCGTCGCGGCCGTTGTTGCGCTCGGCGCGCTCCATGCCTTGCAGCATCAGGTCGATGCGGTCGGTCAGCGCGTCGAGCGACGCCACGATCTGCCCGCTGCCGCTCTCGGCTGCCGGCTGGATGTGCGGCTCCGGCCGCGCCTGCACGTTGCGCCGCGCCAGCATGTTGATCTGCTCGGCGAGGTCGTCGAGCCGATGGTCGAAATTGGTTGCCGGATTGCGGCCGCGGCCGTGACCGCCGCGCGCGTTTTCGCGGATCGCGGCCTCTAACCATTCGCCGACGGACAGGCCTTCGCGCCGGGCAGCTTCCCGGGCGGCGTCCCAGGTATCCGGGTCCACCGCGCTCACGCTCCAGGGCACGCTTGCGCTCATTGCCGATCCATCCTGCGGGGCGCCAATAGGGTGTAGGCCGGGTCTCGGGCGGCGCCGCTCCGCCGCCTTGAATCTTGTTAGTTACGGTAAATGCTGGGTTAATTTTCCCGCGTCCGGCTGCATTTCCTTAAGAACCGTCACCGAAAAGTTCCGGCCGGGCTTGTCCGGCGTTAAGATTCTGCTTGACGTTTACGTAAACTGAGTTAGGGTATGCGGACCCTATGGCCGACCCTTCCGGCCATACGCCAAGGGAGCGACCGAATGGGACAAGCGCAGACACTCGAAGCCGCAGCACCGACGGACACGCAGTCGCGTGACCTTTGGGCAGAATTCGACAAGCACACCGGCGGTTCCGACCGCCCGGGCCAGCAGGTCTTCACGATCCGGGACCTCGCCCGCGAATTCGGGGTTACCGCCCGAACCTTGCGTTTTTACGAAGAGAAAGAGCTGCTCTCGCCGGAACGGCAGGGGCAGGAGCGCCTCTATTCCCGCCGGGATCGCGCGCGCCTGAAGCTGGTCCTGATGGGCAAGCGGGTCGGGTTCTCGCTCGAAGAAATCCGCTCCATGCTCGATCTCTATGATCTCGGTGACGGCCGCGTCACGCAACTCAAGGTAACCTATGCCCGTTTCAACGAGCGCATCGAGCGCCTGCAGCAGCAGCGCGCCGAGATCGACGAAGCGATCGAAGCTATGCGTCGCGCGACCCAGTCGCTCGCGGAAATGTTGAAAGAGCGCGGCGCCTCCGCCGCGTAATCCGAAAATAAGCTACGCGGAGCCGAAAGATGCCGACTTACAAAGCCCCCGTCGAAGACACCATGTTCCTGCTGCGCGACGTCTTCAACATCGCGCGCTACGACAACCTGCCCGGCTTTGCCGAAGCGACGCCCGACACCATCGAGGCGGTCCTGAGCGAAGGCGGAAAATTCTGCGAGGAGGTGCTGGCACCCCTGAACCAGGTCGGCGACCGCGAAGGCTGCAAGCGCGCGGCCGACGGTTCGGTGACCACGCCGACCGGCTTCAAGGAAGCCTACAAGCAGATGGCCGACGGCGGCTGGATCGGCCTTTCGTCGGACGAAAAATACGGCGGGCAGGGCCTGCCTTTCGTGATCGGCGCCGCGATGAACGAGTTCATGAGCAGCGCCAACATGGCTTTTGCGATGTATCCCGGGCTCACGCTCGGCGCGGTGCGGGCGCTGAAAATCCACGGCACCGAAGAACAGCGCGACACTTATCTCCCGAAGATGATCGGCGGCCAGTGGACCGGCACGATGAATTTGACGGAGCCCCATTGTGGCACCGATCTCGGTCTTCTCAAGACCAAGGCCGTGAAGCAGCCGGATGGCTCCTACAAGATCACCGGCACCAAGATTTTCATTTCCGCCGGCGAGCACGACATGAGCGAGAACATCGTGCATCTCGTGATCGCGCGCATCGAAGGCGCGCCGGAAGGTGTGAAGGGCATTTCGCTTTTCGTCGTGCCGAAATTCCTGCCGACCAAAGAGGGTGGCGTCGGCGAGCGCAATTCGCTGATCTGCGGCTCGATCGAACACAAGATGGGCATTCACGGCAACTCGACCTGCGTCATGAACTATGACGGCGCGACCGGCTGGCTCGTGGGTGAAGAAAACCGCGGCCTGCCCGCGATGTTCGTGATGATGAACGATGCGCGTCTTGGCGTCGGCATTCAGGGTATCGCGCAGGGCGAAGTCGCCTACCAGAACGCGGTGATCTACGCGAAGGACCGCTTGCAGGGCCGCTCCATCGGCGGCGTGAAAAACCCGGAAAAGCCCGCCGACCCGATCATCGTGCATCCCGACATTCGCCGGAACCTGATGACGATGAAGGCGGTGAACGAAGGCGGCCGCGCCTTGATGATTTATCTCGCGCTGCAAGCCGACCTGCTTTCGCGCTCACCCGACGAAAAGACCAGGCAGGTCGCCGACGATCACATGGGCATTCTCACGCCGGTCCTGAAAGGCGTGATGACCGATCTCGGTTTCCAGAATGCGGTCATGGCGCAGCAGGTATTCGGCGGCCACGGTTACATCGCCGAGCACGGCATGGAACAGTTCGTGCGCGACGCGCGTATTGCCATGATCTACGAAGGCGCCAACGGCATCCAGGCGCTCGACCTCGTCGGCCGCAAGCTGCCGAAGGATGGCGGCCGTGCGATTACTGCATTCTTCAACGAAGTCTCTGGATTCGTGAAGGAAAACGAAGCCGACGAGAGCATGAAGGCTTTCGTGGTTCCGCTCGGCGAATCCTTGAAGCATCTGCAGGGCGCAACCATGTGGTTCATGCAGAATGCGATGAAGCGGCCCGACAACGCCGGTGCAGGCTCCTACGACTACATGCACCTCTTCGGGCTCGTGGCGCTGGGTTATATGTGGGCGCAGATGGCGAAGGCCGCGCTCGCGAAAAAGAACGGCAACGGTTCCGCGCCCCAACTCGACGCGAAACTCTTGACCGCGAAGTTCTTCGTCGAACGCATGTTGCCGGAGACGGCCGCGCACCTGAAGCGCATCCAGTCCGGCGCCGACAACCTGATGGATATGCCCGCGGAAGCGTTCTGACGCTTGTGCGGAGAAACGGGAGACGCCAATGACCGAAGCATTTGTTTACGACGCAGTTCGCACGCCGCGCGGCCGCGGCAAGAAAGACGGCTCGCTGCACGAAGTATCCACGCTTTCGCTCGCGACCACGGCGCTGAAAGCGATCCGCGAGCGCAACAATCTCGACACCCACCTTGTTGACGACGTCGTGCTCGGCTGCGTCGATCCGGTCGGCGAGGCGGGCTCGGATATCGCGCGCGCAGCCGCGCTGACCGCCGACTACGGCAATCACGTCCCCGGCGTGCAGATCAACCGCTTCTGCGCTTCGGGTCTCGACGCCGTGAACTTCGCGGCGGCGCAGGTGATGTCCGGCCAGCACGACATGACCATCGGCGGCGGCGTCGAATCCATGTCGCGCGTCGGCATGGGTGCTTCCGGCGGCGCCTGGCCGATGGATCCGCAGATCGCGGTGAAATCCTATTTCATGCCGCAGGGCGTTTCGGCCGACCTGATCGCGACCAAATACGGCTTCTCGCGCGACGACGTCGACCAGTATGCGGTGGAAAGCCAGAAGCTGGCGGCGCAGAGCTGGAAGGAAGGCCGCTTCAAGAACTCGATCGTGCCGGTCAAGGACGTGAATGGCATCACCATTCTCGATCACGACGAGCACATGCGCCCCTCGACCGACATGCAGTCGCTCGCGCAGCTCAAGCCCTCGTTCCCGCAGATGGGCGAATTCGGCGGCTTTTCCGCGGTCGCGATCCAGGCGCACCCGGAAGTGGAAGCGATCAATTATGTGCATCACGCCGGTAATTCATCCGGCATCGTCGATGGTGCGGCGGCCGTGCTGATCGGCAATGCAGAGGCGGGCAAGAAGGCGGGATTGAAGCCGCGCGCGCGCATTCGCGCATTCGCGAACATCGGCTCGGAGCCCGCGATCATGCTGACCGGTCCGGTGGACGTGACCGAGAAGCTGCTTAAGAGAGCGAAGATGTCGGTCAACGACATCGACCTTTTCGAACTCAACGAAGCCTTCGCGTCTGTCGTGCTGCGTTATATGCAGGCGTTCAACATTCCGCGCGACAAGATCAACGTGAGCGGCGGCGCGATTGCCATGGGCCATCCGCTGGGTGCGACCGGCGCCATGATCTTCGGCACCGTGCTCGACGAACTGGAGCGCACC
>CAZNPX010000017.1:0-25842 GCA_964575175.1 uncultured Hyphomicrobiales bacterium
AAAACCGTTGTGCGTGCAAGCGTACCGTGGGTTCGAATCCCACCCTCTCCGCCATTTTCATTTGCGCGCCGCCGCCACGCCGATCCTGCGCGCGTGAATCCGGGCTCGAACTTCGTTGCGAACCCTCCGCCGTTTTCATCCGCTTCGTCTGAGCGGGCTCGAACGCTCTCGCTATCGCCGCGCGGGCGGCGCACCTGCGCCCCACATCCGCCGCGTGCCCGCTGCATAGGAGCGCACAACCTCGAACAGCGAACGGGAAGCCAGGCGGCGGAATGAAGGATGATGCGCGGCGGCAGGCGGCAAGACAGGCCGCGCAAGAATATGCGCCCCGGCCCGAGAGCGGCCTTGCGATGTATGCCGCAGTCGGGATCGTCCTTTCCGGGCTGGCTCTGCTCCTGTTCGGACGCTTCTACGACATCGATATGTTGACGCATCCCCTCTGGGCCTTCGGTCTTGTCGGCGTGGTTTTTGCCGGTGCGATCTGCCTCTGGCTGGTCCGGAGCCGCCGCCACAAACAGGCGCACCGGATCGAATACGACCGAAAAGAGTAGGCGGCTTCGCGCTATCCCGCTCCTTTGCGGCTGGCGCAGAAGAGTGTGGATTCGGAATTCGGGAAGAGGTCGTGTAGCGATGCAGCCAGTGCTGCCGTGAAGCAAGCGTTGCATGGATCGGGGGATGTCATGGCGAAAGACAAGAAGAAGCCCTGCAAGAATTGCGAAGGCAAAGGGCTCATCAAGAGCGGCGACCGCAAAGTAAAGTGCCAGCGCTGTGGCGGCACCGGCGTTCAATCCTGAAGCGCCGCCGATGATCCGTTTTGCTCTCATTCTGCTGACGGCTTCGCTTTCATCGTCGCCGTCGCACGCGCAGACGGCGTTCGATCCGGGCTCGCTGGCCTACGTCCTTTGTGTGACCAACGAGACAAAGAAGCTGGCACTGGAAATGCCGCCGATCGCCAAGGATGTGGTGATCGAGCGGGCTTTCGGCGCGTGCGGCGATCTGGAGGCGGCTGCGCGAAAATCGCTCGGCGAAAAGGGCGCGACGCCGGGCGAGATCGACGACCGGCTCTCGCAAACGAAAAAATTCATCCGGCAGAACGCCCCGGACGACATTGACCGCTTTCGCGTCAACAGCGCGCGTCCGCGCTAGCGCAACTTCGATTTCAATTCATTGCCAGCCGGAACAATCCCGTCCCGGGCGGATTGCGGCTCTCTTGCCGCACCCCGGAACGAACGGAGCATCGGCACGTTCTCTCCCCTGACACAGAAGAAAAGGGAGAAAGCTCCATGCTGAAAACGACCCTATTTGGCGCGCTTGCAGGCGGTCTCATCCTGGCGGCGGCTTCGGTAAGTCCGGTCGCTGCGGCTCCGGCTGCGACGGGTACGCCGCAGGTCGATACCAACACGAGCGAAGTGCAGTACCGTCGCCGTCACCAGCGGCACTACCGCCATCATTCGCGCCAGTATCATCGTCATCGCCACTACAGCCCGTATTATCACTACACCCCGCGGCCGAGCATCTTCCGTCCCTGGTAAGATGTCGTGGCACTACGAAACAGAAAAGCCCGCGCGTTGCGGGCTTTTTTGTTGCCTTCGCGCGTGAAGCCGTCTGCGCTCAGCAGACCTCGACCCATTCGGCCTTAATCAATTCGACCATGCGCGCGGTTTTGATTTTCACGGCCGCGTTGCCGGCGCCGGCCGCGGGTACGACCATGTCGAACTGTTTCAGCGATACGTCGCAATAGACCGGAAGCGGGGTGGCGAGCCCGAACGGGCAGACGCCGCCGACCGGATGGCCGGTGAGCGCGAGCACTTCCTCCGCGCCGAGCATGCGCGGCCGGACCCCGAATGCATTCTTGAACTTCTTGTTGTCGAGCCGCGCGGCGCCGCTGGTCACGACCAGCAGCACCCTGTCGCCGGCGCGCACGCATATGGTTTTTGCGATCTGCGCCGGGGCGACGTTATGCGTGTTCGCGGCTTCCGTAACGGTCGCCGAACTTGTTTCGGTCACCAGCACGTCGATATCTGGCGCATGCTGCGCGAACCAGGCGCGGACGGATTCAAGACTCATGGCTTCGGGATTTTAACTTGGAGGTTGCCGGGGAATTTGCCTGAGGATTAACCGGGCGAAGGGAGCCGGAACCTAACGCTATGGCTGCATGAAAGTCGAGCGTGCGGCTCAGGCGCACCAGGAGCGGCGCTTGCCGTTCCAGCGCCGCGCCAGCCCTTCGGCGATCAGCGTATCGCCAAGCGAGCGGCCGTCGCGGACGATCACGCGCAATTGCCGGCCATATTGATCGCGGTCGCGGCTCTGGTAGCCGCGCAGTTCGAACGGACCCTGGTTGAGCAGTTCGCGCAGCCGCCGGGTCGCGCGGGCGCCGAGTTCGGCTTCCGCCGCGCAGCGCGCGCCACCCGTTTCGGGAGCGTCGATGTCGGCGATGCGTATTTTCTCGCCGGCAAGGTAGAACGTGTCGCCGTCGATCACGCAGTTGTCGCGCGAAAGGTAGCCGCAGGTGCCGAACTGCTGGGCCTTCGCGGCCGGCTGCGGGAGCGCCGCGCCGCCGTTCGAGAATCCATAATAGCCGGCGGCGCCTGCTGCGGCGAGTAACAGAAGCCAGAGGCCGGGCAGGATATTTCTCTGCCGCCGGAACGGAAGGGCGATTCGCATGCGGGAATCGTTAGCCGCGAAAGGCTTCGGCTACGTTAATCCCGGCGAAGAAAGTTTCCGATTGTTGCGCTGGGCCGGACAGGTCGCCTGCGCCGTTCGCGACGGCGCGAATTTTGACGCGCGTTATATCCGCCGCTTACATTCCGGCCTTTCACGAGACGCGGTCAATGAAAAGAATCACCCTTCTTGCTTCTCTCCTGCTCGCAACAGCCGCGGCTTCCGCGGCGTCGGCCAGCGAATACAAATGGATCGGCCAGATCACGGAAGACGGGGCGGCGTTGCGCTACGCAATTCCGGAAAGCGACGGTATCCGGCTCGACTTCCATTGCGAGCGGAAGACGCGAAACATCGTGGTGCATTTCGAGCACGAGCCGAAGGACGCCAAAGACGGCATGAAGGGCACGATCCGGCTTTCGCTGCGCGGCCGGGATGCAGGCCTCAGCGTCGATATTCCCGCGGCCGGTGACCGCTCCCAACTCGATGACGCTTTCTTCTTCAAGGGAGAAATCCGCATGAGTCCCAATTTGCGCCGCATTCTTTCGGAAGGCGGAACTCTGGTGGTCACGGTCGGCAGCTACGCCGAAGAGATTCCGCTCAAGGGGATCGCGCGGGAGCTTCGCCCGCTCCTGACGTCATGCCCGTAGCGGTGCATGCGGACGCGACCGAGCGTTCCGAGCCTTGCGATTATCGTGAAAAGGCAGCACTGTAGCGCCCGTTTTGGCGATGGCTGGCGCGCGTTCCGATTCGGGCCGCCGCCTTAGAATCGAGGGGACGCGCGTGGCGAAAGAATCGAAGAAGGCCGAACGAGGCAGCGGCAAGCAGAAGCCGGCAGTCATCATTGTCGGCGCGGACAAGGGCGGCGTCGGCAAGACCACCGTCGCCCGCACCATGCTCGACTATTTCGGCAGCAAGAACGTGCTGGCCCGCGCCTTCGATACCGAGAGCCCGCGCGGCACGCTCAAGCGCTTTCACCCGCGAGTCACCGAGGTGGTCGATCTCACGCAGGTCGCGGACCAGATGAAGGTGCTCGACACGCTGCATTCGAGCGAAGTGAAAGTCTCGATCATCGACGTGCGCGCGGGCCTGCTTTCGCGCACGCTGAAAGACATGACCGATATCGGCTTCTTCGATGCGGTCGAGAACGGCGAGTTCAAGTTCGGGCTGTTCCATGTGCTCGGGCCGTCGGTGGCCTCCCTGAACGAAATCGAGGAGATGCTGCCCTATACCCAGAACGCCGAATATTTTGTCGTGAAAAACCATATCAACGACACCAACTTCTTCGAATGGGATCAGGCGACCTACGACCGCTACTTCAAGAAGATGCGGCGTTCGGCGCACGAGATCGCCATTCCGAAGCTGAACGAGATGGCCTATGAGCAGGTCGAGGTCGCGGGCGTTCCGTTCCTCGCTTTCGGCCAGAACAAGAACGGAA
Organism: uncultured Hyphomicrobiales bacterium; assembly: GCA_964575175.1. GTDB lineage: Bacteria > Pseudomonadota > Alphaproteobacteria > Rhizobiales > Xanthobacteraceae. The sequence goes on from CAZNPX010000017.1 coordinate 4,097, forward strand.
AGAACCAGCGGGCGGATTATTCGCTCGTGCTGCGCGGCTATGTGCGCACCTGGGAGAAGGCCATCCACGGGCAGTTCGACGACGCGAGCTTGATGGAGTGGGCGACCGACGGGGCGCAGGCTTCGTAATCGGGTTCGCGCGGCCTGCCCGCGCGTAGCAAAGGGCGACAATGCTCGGAAAGAGCCTTGCCATTCTTGTCGTCTCGCCGCACGAACGTTCCGGCACCACGCTGATCGCGCGGTTGTTCGCGGAATTCTTCCGGCTCGCGGGCGATGCGCCGCTGCTGTTCGATACCGATGCCTCGAAGCCGAAGCTCTCGAAATATTTTTCCGGCGTGGAGCAGGTCGATCTCGGCGCGACCAAAGGGCAGATGCGGCTCTTCGATACGCTGCCCGTGCGCGCGCATGTGCCGAAGATCGTCGATGTCACGAGCCGGGGCTTCTCGTCGTTCTTCACGCTGATACGCGACATTGACTTCATCGCGGAAGCGCGCGCCAATAACGTCGAGCCGGTGATCGTCTATATCCCGCATTACGAGGCGGAGGATTTCGAGCGCGGCTTCAGGATTCGCGAGCAGTTCGATTGCGAATTCGTGCTGGCGGAGAATGCGTTTCTCGGCACGCCGCCGCAGAGCCTGCACGGCGTCGACGCCTATTGGGCGTTGCGGGCGCATCCGCTGCGGATGATGATTCCGCTGCTCGATACGATGAACATGAATCTCATGGAAGACGAGCGGGTTTCGCTCGCCGAGTTCCTGAAAGTTTCGGCGCCGGGCAGCGCGCAGCCCGCGGCCGGCGAGAAGACGCAGATTCCGCTCGCCTATCTTTCGCTGGATGCGCGCTCGAAAATCCGCAACTGGATCCGGCCGTCCCTGCGCGAGGCGCAGCGCATGGTGCAACTCGTGCAGGCGCGGCAGGACACGCCGGTCAGCGAGCCGCACTCCTTCTAGTTTTCTAGCTGACGGCCTTGCGCGCGATGGCGAGCGCTTCGGGCGTGTCGATGTCGAGGAAGGCGCCGTCGTCCTCCACCTCGATCTCGACCACGCCTTCGGCATAGCTGCTGGCGAGCTTGCGCGCGCCCATGTCGCCCTCGAGCTTCAGGATTTCCGGGAAGAAGCGCCGCGCCCACAGCACGGGATTGCCGCGCAGCCCCTTGCGTCCCGGCGCCACGATCAGCGCGCCGCGTTCGGGCTCGAAGGCGGCGATCAGCCGGTCGATGAGCGCGCTGGAAACGCCGGGCATGTCGCCAAGGCAGACCACGGCGGCGGTGACGCTGCTGTCGAGGGCGCGGATGCCCGCCTTCAGCGAAGTCGAAAGCCCTTCGGCATAGTCGGGGTTCTGCACGAAGCGAAGGTTTAGCCCTTCGAGGGCCTTGCGAACCGCGATCTCGTCATGGCCGGTGACGACGATGACCGAAGATGCAACCGAGGCGAGCGCGGCTTCGGCCGCGCGGCGCACCAGCGGCTTGCCGCCGAATTCCTCGAGCAGCTTGTTGGGGCCGCCCATGCGGCTGGAGCGGCCGGCGGCCAGCACGATGGCGGCGACCTGCTTCCTGGTTTCGACGGGAATTTCCTCCCGCGGCTGCGGGCGCGTCACGATTTCCATGAGCAGGCCGCCGACGCCCATGCCCGCGATGTCCTCGCGCGTGACCGCAAGTCCCGCGAGCAATCGCGCGAGCACCCAGTCGAAGCCGTTTTCCTTCGGGCTGCGCGCGCATCCCGGCGCGCCCAATACCGGCCTGCCGCCGATGTCGCCGATCAGCATGAGATTGCCGGGATCGACCGGCATGCCGAAATGCTCGATGCGGCCGCCGGAATTCTCGATCGCGGCCGGAATGACATCGCGCCGGTCCGCGATCGCGGAGGCGCCGAAAACGAGCACCAGTTCTGCGCCCGTGGCGAGGATTTCGTCGATCGCGCGCGAAAGCTCCGCGGTGTCGTGACCGATGCGCTTCTCGGCGATGATTTCCGCGCCCGCAGGCGCGAGGCGCTCGCGGGTGACGCGGAGCGTCTTCTCGATGACCTTGTCGGCGAGTCCCGGCAGGCGCGTGGAAATAACGCCGACTTTCCTGATGCGGTAAGGCGCGACGCGAACGAGGTTCGCTCCCTTCGCGGCGTCGAGCGCGATGCGATAGGCGGCATTGTCGACCGCAAAAGGAATGATTTTCGCGGTCGCGATCATCTGGCCTTCGGCAACCATGCTGAAGGCGGGCAGCGTGGCGAAGGTGATGGCCTCGTCGATCACGTTCAGCCGGTCGATCGCGGCCTTGTTCACGACCAGCACGCCGGCTTTCTCCGCGAACAGGTTGGCGCGGCCGGTGAAGGCTTCGTCGACGCGGACATTCTCGCCGCCTGCGGCATTCGCGAGCGCCTGCGCCGCTTCGTCTTCGCTGATGTCGCCGGGCTCCAGCTTCGCCACCACGATCTTCTCGATGCCGGCGGCGCGCAGCGCGAGGACCTCGGCATTGCCGATCCGCGTGCCCTTCTTCAGGACGAGCTTGTCCTTGCGAATGGAATGCACGGCAATGCCGCCAAGTGCTTCGTCGAGCGGTAAGGAGCCAAATTTCATGTCTTCATGCCTCAGCGAGGCGGAGCCTGGCGGTGATTTCCGCGAGAATGGATACGGCGATTTCTGCCGGAGAAACAGCGCCGATGTCGAGCCCGATCGGCGCGCGGATGCGCGCAAGCGAGGCCTCGCTCGCGCCTTGCGTCTTCAGGCGCGCGAGCCGCGCGGCGTGGGTCTTTCTCGAGCCGAGGGCGCCGATATAGAAGCAGCCCTTGGATAGCGCGTGCAGGAGCGCGGGGTCGTCGATTTTCGGATCGTGGGTGAGGGCCGCGAAGGCGGTGTGGGCGTCGATCTCGAGCCCCGGCAGCACCTTGTCGGGCCAATCGGCGATCAGTCGGATGCCGGCAAAGCGCTCGGGCGTCGCGAAGGCCGTGCGCGGATCGACGACCGTGACGTCGTAGCCGAGGCGTTGCGCCATGGGCGCGAGCGCCTGGCTGATATGAACCGCGCCGGTGACGACAAGCCGCGCCGGCGGCACGAACACCGTCAGGAAAAATTTTCCGCTCGGGGTTTCCTCGATGCCGCTTTTCCCTGAACGCAGCCGCGCTTCCAGCGCGGGACGCAATTCGTCGCCTGCGACTTCGGCGGCCTTCACGAGACGCTGCTCGCCGCTTCCAAGGGCGGTCACGACGATTGCGGCGCGGCGCGCGGCGCGTTCCTTGTTCAGCTCCTGCAAAAGCGCGAGTTGCATGGCTCAGGTCTTGTCCGTGCCGAGTTTCAGGCCGAGGCCGATCAGAAGGCTGCCGCCGATCCAGCGGGCCGCGCGTTCGGCCGTGCCGGATCTGCGCAGGCGCGACACCACGGCGCTCGCGGCGAATACGGTCACGAGGTCGGCGGAAGAGAAGGCGAGATTCACGATCACGCCGAGAATTAGCGATTGCAGCCAGACCGGAAGCGCGCCGGCCGGATCGACGAATTGCGGAAGGAAGGCGATGAAGAAGATCGCGACCTTCGGGTTCAGGAGTTCGACGATGATGCTTTCCGCGAAGGCGCGGCGCGGGGATTTCGGCGCGACGTTCGGCGTCTGCGTGTTGCCGCCGCCGCGCAGCATCGCGATGCCGAGCCAGACCAGATAGGCGGCGCCCGCGATTTTCAGCGCGGTGTAGGCCTCCGGCACATAGCGGAAGACCGCGGAAAGCCCGAGCGTTGCCGCGAGCACATGGGCATAGCAGCCGACATGGATGCCGAGCGCGGCCATGAGCCCCGCGCGCCGGCCGCGCGCCAGTGTCTGCGCGGCGGTGTAGAGCAGCGCCGGGCCCGGAAAATAGGCGAACAGCGCCGTTGCCAGCGCGAAGGCAAGCAGGACTTCGGTCGCGGCCATCTCAGCTCACCGGCTCGACATAGACCGAGATCTTCCCGCCGCAGGAAAGGCCGACTTCCCAGGCCGTCTCGTCGGCGACGCCGAAGGAAAGGAGCTTCGGCTTGCCGCTCTCGATCACGTCGAGCGCTTCCGCGACCACCGCGCCCTCGACGCAGCCGCCCGATACCGAGCCGAGAAAATTTCCGTCTCCGTCGATCACGAGGTTGGAGCCGACCGGGCGCGGCGCCGAGCCCCAGGTTTCGGTGACGGTTGCGAGCGCGACCTTGCGGCCTGCCGTGCGCCAGGCCGCGGCCGTGCCAAGCAGATCTTCCTGTCGCATGACGCGCTCCTTTGTTTCCTGCACGATAGCGCCGGATTGTAGCCCCAAGCGGCCCCGCCAAGAAGGCGCCGGACGCAGGGCAGCTATTTCGGCGCGGCCTTGCCCCGCGGCGGGGTCTTGGGCGAGGTTTTGGGCGCGGCCTTGGTCTTGCTCGCGGGCTGCGGCTCGCCGTCGAGGAGGAAACACTCGTAATAACGAGCGCTTTTGCCCTGCGGGCCGCTGGCGCAGCGATGCACCGAGAAAAGGTCTTCCTCGCGGCGATAGATCATGTAGGGCGCGATCAGGTAGCGCTCGGAGCCGTCGAAGCTGCCGCCGAAGCGGTCGATGGTGCCCTTGAGGTTCGGTGCGACTTCGAGAATGGCCTTCAGGAGATCGTCGCCCTCGATGAAATTGTCGGGCAACTGGTCGAACGGCCCGTCGAAATAATTGTTGGCGAGGATGTTGCCCTCGAACACGCCGATCAGGATTTTACGCTCGCGCTTGAGGTCGCGGTAGTAAGCGAAGCCCGTGCGCGCGCCGAGCAGGATGCGGTCGGTGGACTTGATGCGGTGCAGGCTGTCCGCGACCGCGACGGTTTCGTCCAGAATATAGTGAAACAGCTTGAGCTTGGCGTTGTAGACGAGAAAAAAGCGGATGCCGGATTCGTCGAAGACCGGCCCGATGAAGCGCTCGTCCGGATCGAGGGCATTTTCCGGCGGGCGCACACCGGAGAGATCGTTCAGCTCGAACAGCACGCTGCGGCCGTCCAGCGTGACGCGATAAAGAAAGCGCTCGACCTTCTCCACCGTGACGCCGTCGGCCGCATCCATCACCGCGTACGTCACCGGCTGCTCGGCCTTCCAGTCGACGTTGTCGATATAATAGGCGAAGTGAAGCTTGCCCTTGTCGCGGTCGCTGGTGTCGAGCCGGATATTGCCGGCGTACCCCACGCTGCCGGAAAAGAAACGGAAGTAGTAGTAATTCTCGGTGGGATAGACCTTCACGCGGTCGGGTAACGCTTGCAGCACGAAGCGGAGCATTTCCTTCTTGTCCGCCGTGGGCGCCTGCAAGCCGCGGTTCAGCTCCTCGATATATTCCTGGTTGGTTTGCAGCTTCGGCCGCTCCTGCGCGAGAGCGGGGGAAGCGAGCAGCAGCGCGAACAGAAAAAGGCTCTTGCAAATGTTCATCCGGATTTCCGCGTGCGATTCAAGGTTGCGGGCATAGAAGGCAATCTGGCTCCGCGCTGCAAGCATGCATCAAGCGGAACGGATCGCGATGATCGCGGGCGATTGCGCCAAAGTTGGGATCAGATCTCGATGCCCAATTCCCCGCATGCTGCGCGGTGATGCGCGGTGGAGCCTTCGGAGAAGCAGCAGAAGACGATCCGCGAAGGTTGCGCCCCGGCTCCAGCCTCGCGCTGCGCGGCTGCGACGGCAATGCGCGCCGCGCGATCCGCGGGGAAGCGATAAACCCCCGTCGAAATCGCGGGGAAAGCGATGGAGGTCAGATCGTGCGCGCGGGCGAGCCGGATCGACTTTTCGTAGCAGGAAGCCAGAAGCGCATCCTCGTGCTCGTTCCCGCCCTGCCAAACCGGACCCACGGTATGAATTACGAAACGCGCGGGCAGGCGATAGCCTTTGGTGATTTTCGCGTGGCCGGTGGCGCAGCCGTTCAGCGCCCGGCATTCCGTCAGCAGCTCCGGCCCGGCCGCGCGGTGAATCGCGCCGTCGACGCCGCCGCCGCCGAGCAGCGAATTGTTCGCGGCATTCACGATGGCATCGATAGCGAGTTTCGTAATGTCGCCGGTGACGATTTCGAAGCGCGTCGTCATGCGCCGAGCCTAGCGCGGGCGCGCGGGCATTGCGACCTCAGCCGCCTTCCTTGCGAAGATCGAGGGTCGAGCGCCTGCCGATCGCGCGGTAGTGGCGCTTCAGGAATTCTCCGGTGACCTCGCGGCCGATGTCGCGCAGGTGCTCGAAGAAGGACCAGTCGATGTTGAATTTCGAGCTCGACGTAAGCTGAAGCAGGTTCTCGCCGGCCTCGATGCGATGCAGCCGCACTTCGGGGTTCGTCTTCCCGGTGAAGCGCCGCAGCAGGCGATGGCCGAGCATCCGGTTGACGAAGCCGATGGCGCGGAATTCGGACGCGAGCGAAGCGTTGAAGGTGATTTCGTTGATGCGGTTGAGGATGTCGCGCGCGGTTTGCGGCGTTTGCGCGCGCAACACGGGATTGGTCTGCACCAGAATGATGTCGCCGCCTTCGCCGCTGCGGAAGAAGGGAAACAGCGGCGGATTGCCGACATAGCCGCCGTCCCAATAGGGGGTGCCGTCGATTTCGACGGCCTTGAACAGAAACGGCAGGCAGGCGGAAGCCATCACCACGTCGGCGGTGATTTCCTTGCCGCGAAACACCCGCACCTTGCCGGTGTGAACATTGGTGGCGGAAAGGAATATGCCGATGCCCCGGCCTTTGCCGAGCGCCTCGAAATCGACCTCGCGCTCGAGAACGTCGCGCAGCGGATTGATGTTGAAGGGATTGAAGTCGTAGGGCGACACGAAGCGGGTGGCGACATCCATGGCGAGAAAGAACGGGTTCTGGTCGAGCGACCAGTTGCCGAGCAGCCGATCCATCAGCCCGCGCTGGATCGGGCTCAGGCGTCCATCGCGCGAAACCGCGCGCCAGAATTTTTCGAGCGCCGCGCGGGCGCCGTCGCGGCCGCCCTTCTGGTAGCCGCTCGCCAGCACGACCGCGTTCATCGCCCCGGCGCTGGTTCCGGAGATCGCGCCGATTTCGACGCGGCTCTCTTCCAGGAGCCGGTCGAGCACGCCCCAGGTGAAGGCGCCGTGCGCGCCGCCGCCCTGAAGCGCAAGGTTCACGGGCTTTGCCGAGCGCAGCATCCGGGATATATTGTGCAGCGCAACATAAAGTGCAAGGGCTGGTTTTAGCCGCCTTTGGCCTGATATTCTGTATCCATGCACAAGGCTTTCCCCGATCCCGGACACGACCACGATCAATGCGTGGAAGACGCGCTTTCCCGCGCCGAGAAGGCGTGCGGCGGACGCGGCCTGCGGCTCACGCCGCTGCGGCGGCGGGTGCTCGAAATTCTCGCCCAGAGCCACGCGCCGGTCGGAGCCTATGAGATCGTCGAGAAGCTCGCCGCATCCGGCGAGCCCGCGCCCGCGATGTCGGTCTATCGCGCGCTTGATTTTCTCACCGCCGAGAATCTCGCGCATCGCATCGAAAGCCGGAATGCCTTCTTCGCATGCAGCACCGGGCACGAGCGCGCGGAGCCGGTGATGTTTCTGCTGTGCGAGAAATGCGGAGCGGTCGCCGAGATGCCGGCCGCGTCGTTCGGCCGTGACGTATCGAAGGCGACCAAGGCCGCGGGCTTCGAGGCGCATTCCTCGATCATCGAAGTCAGCGGCATCTGCGAGCCGTGCCGCAAGAAGGCCCGGCGATGAACATGCGCGAGCAAGGCGAGATCGTTTTCGGCGCCGCGTCGCGTCGGGTGTCGGTGCCGGCCGATGTTGGCGGCGTCGTCATCGGCGGCGGCGCGCCGGTTGTCGTGCAGTCGATGACCAACACGGATACCGCGGATATCGAAAAGACCACGAAGCAGGTCGCCGATCTCTTTCATGCCGGCTCCGAGATCGTGCGCATCACGGTCGATCGCGACGAGGCGGCGGCGGCGGTGCCGCATATCCGCGACCGGCTTGCGCGCATGAATCTCAACGTGCCGCTGGTGGGCGATTTTCATTACATCGGCCACAAGCTGCTCGCCGATCATCCGGCCTGCGCGGAAGCGCTGGCGAAATACCGCATCAATCCCGGCAACGTGGGTTTTCGCGAGAAGCGCGACAAGCAGTTCTCCTCGATCATCGAGATGGCGCTTCGCCACGGCAAGCCCGTTCGCATCGGCGCGAACTGGGGCTCGCTCGATCAGGAACTGCTCACGCACCTGATGGACGAAAACGCCAAGTCCGCGAAGCCCGTGGAAGCGCGCGCGGTCACGCGCGAGGCGCTGGTGCAGTCGGCGCTGATTTCCGCTTCGCGCGCCGAAGAACTCGGCATGAAGCGCGGGCAGATCATTCTCTCCGCGAAAGTGTCCGCGGTGCAGGATCTGATCGCGGTTTACATGGATCTCGCGCAGCGCTCGGATTACGCGCTGCATCTCGGGCTGACCGAGGCGGGCATGGGCTCGAAGGGCATCGTGGCTTCCGCCGCTTCGCTTTCCATCCTGTTGCAGCAGGGCATCGGCGATACCATTCGCATTTCGCTGACGCCGGAGCCCAACGGCGACCGCACGCTGGAAGTGAAGGTCGCGCAGGAACTCCTGCAAACCATGGGCTTTCGTACCTTCGTGCCGCTGGTCGCGGCTTGCCCCGGCTGCGGGCGCACGACCTCGACCGTGTTTCAGGAGCTTGCTTTCGATATCCAGTCCTTCATTCGCGACAGCATGGCGGAATGGAAAAAGAAATATCCCGGCGTGGAGACGCTGAACGTCGCGGTGATGGGATGCATCGTCAACGGGCCTGGCGAATCGAAGCACGCCGATATCGGCATTTCGCTGCCGGGCACCGGCGAAGCGCCGGCGGCACCCGTCTTCATCGACGGCAAGAAGGCGATGACGCTGCGCGGGCCGACGCTGGCCGCCGATTTCAAGGCCATCGTCGAGGATTATGTGGCGCGGCGTTTCGGCGGCGCCATACAGAAGCCGGCCGCGGAATAATCAGCCGCCCAATTATTACCCGCCCACGAGTTTCGAAGCGACGCTCACCGTGAGCGCGATGATCGCGGTATTGAAGAGAAACGCGATCAGCCCCTGCACCATCGCGGTTCGCCGCAAGACGCGGGAGCGGATTTCGACATCGGAAGTCTGGAAGGTGGTGCCGAGCACCATTGCGAAATAGAGAAAGTCCCAATAGTCGGGCTCCTTCTCGTTCGGAAAGCCGAGCGAATCCAGGCTCAGTTTGGTGCGATAGACTTCATGCGCGTAATGGAGCGCAAACGAGACGTTCATGAAGAGCCAGGAGCCGAAGATCGCGGCAAGGGCGATGGCGACGCGAAGCGGCTGATCCGGCGCTTTCGCCTGTAGTGCGTCGGACAGCTCAAGGCCGAGCGCTATCAGCGCCGCGGCGGTCGCGGCCGTGACCAGAATCAACGTCGCGACGCGCCCTTCTTCCTCGAGGCTCGCGCGCTTGCGCAGGTCGGCGACGGTGGCGCTCGCCATCATCTTCACGACGAAGGCCAAAAACAGCCAGACACCCGCATTCCACGCAATCAGGAAGCGCGTGACGGGCAGAAAATTATGAGCCGCAAACCAGACCAGTATGCCCGCGGCGATTGCGGCCAGCAGGCGCGCGTGGGCGAAGAACTGCCGTTGCAAGGCGCTATTCGGCCGTTTCGCCGGAATTTTCAGGATCACGATTTCCTCGCCGCCACGAACTCCGCGCAGGCGATCAGCCATTCCGCGCGGTTGCCGAAGGAACGAAGCGCCCATTTGGCGTCGTCGACAAGCTCGGTAAGTTTTCTGCGCGCCGCGCGCGCGCCAAGCATGGAAACCAGGGTCGCCTTGTGGCTTGCGGCGTCCTTGCCGACGGCCTTGCCGACTTCGGCGGCGTCGCCTTCGGCATCCAGGAGATCGTCGGCAAGCTGAAACGCGAAGCCGATCGCGCGGCCGTAGCGCGTGATCGCGCCGCTCGCCTCTTCGCCCGCGCGGCCGAGGATGGTGCCCGCGCGGCAGCAGCCCAGAAGCAGCGCGCCGGTTTTCATCCGCTGGAGCTTTTCCACGTCGGCCATGGTCAGCGGCGGCGGCAGCCGGTTCGCGGCAAAGCGGCCCTCGGCTGCGAGATCCAGCATCTGGCCGCCGGCCATGCCGCCGATGCCGCTCGACGCCGCGAGACATTGCACGAGGGTGGCGCGCACTTCGGGGTCGGCGTGGGTGTTCTCGCGCGAGAGCACCTCGAAGGCGAGCGTCTGGAGCGCGTCGCCCGCGAGAATCGCGGTCGCCTCGTCGAAGGCCTTGTGAACCGTCGGCTTGCCGCGCCGGGTATCGTCATTGTCCATCGCCGGCAGGTCGTCATGCACCAGCGAATAGCAATGCAGGAGCTCGAAGGCGGCGCCCGCATACATCGCCTGCGCTTCGCTCACGCCAAACAGCGAAGCGGTTTCGACCACCAGCATCGGGCGGAACCGCTTGCCGCCGCCGAGCGCGGCGTGGCGCATGGCTTCGAGCAGGCGCGCGGGCCGCGCATATTCGTTGGGGAGCGGTTCGTCGGCGAGCAGCGCCGACAAGAGCGTCTCGCATTCGTCGGCATGGCGCGCGAGGCGCTGCTCGAACTGGCTTGGCGGTTGTGATTTTGCGCCGGCGGACATGGTGGCCCTGTGGTGCCGCACCGTCGTGCCGCCGTCAAACAGCGCTTGCGGCGGCTTGCCGCGATGGCTCTAATGCGGCCCGCATGGATCAGGATCGCCTGCCCGATACGCCACCGCAGCAGGCGAACGACCCGGCGCCGCGGCCTGCCTCCAATCCGGTGAGCGACGAGTATCCGATGCAGCACAAGCCGCGCGCGAAGCCGAAGCGCTCGATCCTCGGACTTCTGCTGCGCGCGGCACTCGTCGTCGTGCTGATCCCCGCAATCCTGGTCCCGCTTTACGCGCTGGTGCCGCCGGTCTCGACGCTGATGCTGTGGCGCTGGGCGACGCTGCAACGGGTGGAGCGGGTCTGGACGCCGATTTCGGAAATTTCTCCCGCGGTGGTGCGCATGGTGATCGCGGGCGAGGACGGCCGCTTCTGCACGCACCGGGGCGTCGACTGGCAGGAGTTGCAGACGGTGCTCGAGGACTACGAGGAGTTCGGCGACGCGCGCGGCGCCTCCACGATTCCAATGCAGACCGCGAAGAACCTTTTTCTCTGGCCGGGGCGGCAGGTGATCCGCAAGGCGCTGGAAGTTCCGCTCGCCTATTTCATGAACGCGGTCTGGTCGAAGACGAGAATGCTGGAGATTTATCTCAACATCGCGGAATGGGGGCCGGACGGCGAATTCGGCATCGAGGCCGCCGCCCGCCGCGCGTTCAAGAAAAGCGCCCGGGACCTGACCGCCGCGGAGGCGGCGCTTCTGGCCGGGGCCTTGCCGAACCCGATCCTGCGCGATCCCCGCAAGCCGGGGCCGCAGCTCGCGCGGGCCGCCCAGGCCCGGCAGCGGATTGCCGCAAAGAACGGCTCCGCAGCCACTTCCTGCGTGATTCCGGGGCGCTAGAACCGGCTAGCCGCGGCCGGATCAATCCTCTATAAGCCCGGGCTTCCAGAACCCTTTTCCCGGCCCCGTCTCCAGACCGAGGGCCGTTTCCGGAGACGAAAATGGCCGTTCCCAAGCGAAAAACCTCGCCCTCGCGCCGCGGCATGCGCCGCTCGGCCGATGCGCTGAAAGCGCCGACCTATGTCGAGGACAAGGACTCGGGCGAGCTGCGCCGTCCGCATCACCTGGACCTGAAGACCGGCATGTATAAAGGCCGCCAGGTTCTGAAGGCGAAGAGCGAAAACTGAGCTTTTTCCCGAGGCCAGCAGTACGCCGGAGAGAACCGATCATGGTCGCGTTTCCGCTGCTGCTGATTTCCTTCGCGATCTACAACATGGTCGCGTTCCTGTTGCCGGGGACGTCCTGGAACGCGGCGATGTTCGCGCTCCGGATGCCTTCCGGGGCAGAATGGGCGATTTCCGCCGGCGACCTCCTGATCGCCTTCTCGCTTTTTCTTCTGTTTTTCGAAGTGCTGAAGGCCGCGCGCAACACCGCGCGCTCGATCTTCGATCACGTGCTTTCCACGCTGATCTTCATCGGCGCGCTCGTGGAATTCCTGCTGGTGCCGGAGGCCGGCACCTCCACCTTCGCCATTCTGCTGATTATCGCGCTGGTCGACGTGCTCGGCGGATGGTCGGTCGCGGTGCGGACGGCGCGGCGCGATTTCTCGATCGAGCCTCACGCACAGTAATTCAGTTTCGTCCCTTTGGGCTTGCAGGCGAGCGCGGCCGCGATCGTGGTGCGGTAGCGCATCGCGCCGACTTCGGGCTGGATGCGGCGCTTGACGCGGAAATGCGAGAAGCCTTTCACGTTGGCCGACAGCTGCACGACGAACGCCGCGTCCGCGAGACTGTAGCCGCCGGCGCAGCTTTCGCGCGCCACGGTTAACGGCACCAGCGCCCGGCATTCGCTGGTTCTTTCGGCTTCGATCTGCGCTTCAAACTTCATGACATGTCTCTGAACGGGACAACGCGCTTCGTTGCACTTGGTTCAGTGCAAGCGCCGAACCAGCCGTAACGTCCCGTTAAGGATCGCGGTCGAAGCGCCGCCTGCGGTGACACGGCATTAAGCGGCGCGCGTTATCGCTCCGTCCGAAGAAAAAGACCGGGGAAGCGACAGTGACTGGGTCCACGCGGGCCGCGCGCCCAACGCCTGTTGATGGCGAACACAAACCGTTGGCCACGCCGATGTTGTCGCCGGAGCGGATCGCGTCGGTGCTTTTTGCGAGCGGCGAGGCCGCCTATAGCTGGAATTGCGCGACCGACGTGCTCGAATGGAGCGGCAACGCGCCGACCATTCTCAACGTGGTTTCGATGGACCAGATTTCCTCGGGCCGGGCGTTCGCGACGCTGCTCGCTCCTGAAAGCACGCAGAACCGCCATGACGCGGTCTTTGGCGATCAGCGCAAGGACCCCGGCGTCGGCGTCGCTTACGATATTCGCTACGCATTGAAACAGACGGTTCCGGGCCAGGTGTGCTGGATTGAAGATGTCGGCCGCTGGTTCGCCGGCGCCGACGGCAAGCCCGCGCGCGCCGACGGCATCATCCGGAACATTACCGAGCGCCACCGCCACGAGCAGGAACTGGCGCGGCTTTCGAAGTCCGATCCGCTCACCGGAGGACTCAATCGCGCGGTGCTGACGAAAGCCATCGCCGAGGAATTCGAGAGTGCCACGAAATACAAGACGAGCTTCGGTTTCATCATCGCCGCGATCGACAATCTTGCCTATTGCAACCAGACCTACGGCTTCGGCGTCGGCGATCAGGCCATTGCCGCGATCGCAGAGCGGTTGCGCACGCACAAGCGCGGGAAAGATTTGATCGGCCGCTTCTCGGACAACAAGTTCGGCATCGTGCTGCACGAGTGTTCGCTCGAGGACATTTTCGTCGCGGGCAACCGCTTCGTGAGCGCCGTGCGCGAAGCGCCCTTCGAAACCTCGGCGGGGGCGCTTGCGCTTTCGGTCACCGCGGGCGGCGTGGTCGCGCCGCGGTATGCGAGGAATGCGGGCGAAATCATCGCCTATGCGAATATCGCGCTGGAGCAGGCAAGGGCCGCCGGCCAGGGCAGTTTTGTCGATTATCAGCCGCCGCGCGCGGCGCCGCAGGCGCAAACGCAAACAAAAGCCGGCTGAAGCAGCCGGCTTTTCCGTTTCGATTTTCGGATCGCTTACTCGCCGATCTTGTCGAGCTTCTTCTGCATCTCCGACACCTGGCGCTTCAGCGCGTCGATGTCGTCGCCGGACGCCTCCGACGGCGAGTTGGCGACATTGTCCTTGGCGGTCGGCAGGAACATCGTGAAGGCGCGCTGGAACATCTCCATGTTGCGCTTCACCTGCTCGTCGAAGGCGCCGAAGCCCGGAAGGTTGAAGGTCTTGCCCATCTGGTCGCGAAACTTCTCCTGCTCCTGCGCGAAGTGCGAGAGCGAAGTCTCGAGATAGCGCGGCACCAGAAGCTGCATCGAATCGCCGTAGAAGCGGATGAGCTGGCGCAGGAAGTTGATCGGCAGGAGGTTCTGCCCGCCCTTGCCTTCCTGCTCGAAGATGATCTGGGTCAGCACCGAGCGGGTGATGTCCTCGCCGGTCTTCGCGTCATAGACCACGAAGTCCTCGCCCGACTTCACCATGACGGCGAGGTCTTCCAGCGTGACATAGGCACTGGTGCCCGTGTTGTAGAGCCGCCGGTTGGCGTATTTTTTGATCGTTACGGGCTCTTGCGGCTTGACCATTCGCTACTCCCTCACGCTTACACAGCGTTTCCCCCGCTGAACATTCAAAAGCTTAGGGGGTTTTCCGCGGTGCGGCTACCGCTTTGTGCATTGCCGGTAAACGAATGACGCACAGCAGCATTCGGCTTATATAGGCTTGGCAAGCATCCCCGGGCCGGGGTCCAATACGGGCCGGGCCGGCGAAAAGTCAGTAAAAAACAAGGCGATTAGCGAGGAACAGGAAATGGCGGACGGAGTGGTCATTGTCGGAGCAGCGCGTACCCCGGTCGGAGCCTTCAATGGCACGCTCGCAGGCACACCCGCGCATGAACTCGGTAAAGTTGCGATCCAGGCGGCGCTCCAGCGCGCGGGCGTGGAACCGGGGCAGATTTCGGAACTCATTTTCGGGCAGGTGCTGACCGCGGCCCAGGGCATGAACCCGGCGCGTCAGGCCTCCAAGGCCGCAGGCCTGCCGAACGAGACGCCGGCGTGGCTCGTCAATCAGGTTTGCGGCTCGGGCCTGCGCTCGGTTGCGCTCGGCTATCAGTCGATCATGAACGGCGACAGCGATATCGTCATCTCGGGCGGGCAGGAGTCGATGTCGAATTCGGTCCATGCCGCGCATCTGCGCGCCGGGCACCGCATGGGCGACGTAAAGTTCATCGACACCATGATCCGGGACGGCCTGTGGGACGTCTTCAACGGCTATCACATGGGCGGCACCGCGGAGAACGTCGCGAAGCAGTGGCAGATCACGCGCCAGCAGCAGGACGAATTCGCCGTCGCCTCGCAGAACAAGGCCGAGGCCGCGCAGAAGGCCGGCAAGTTCAAGGACGAGATCGCGCCCGTCACCATCGCCTCCAAGAAGGGCGACGTAGTGTTCGACAGCGACGAATATATCCGCGCCGGCACCACCATCGACGCTATCGCAAAACTGAAGCCCGCCTTCGACAAGGAAGGCACGGTGACGGCCGCGAATGCGTCGGGCATCAATGACGGCGCGGCCGCGCTGATCCTGATGCGGGAGAGCGAAGCGAAGAAGCAGAACAAGAAGGTGCTTGCGCGCATCGCGAGCTGGGCGCAGGCGGGCGTCGATCCGGCGGTGATGGGCACGGGCCCGATCCCGGCTTCGCGCGCGGCGCTGA
Organism: uncultured Hyphomicrobiales bacterium; assembly: GCA_964575175.1. Lineage (GTDB taxonomy): Bacteria > Pseudomonadota > Alphaproteobacteria > Rhizobiales > Xanthobacteraceae. The sequence goes on from CAZNPX010000017.1 coordinate 19,427, forward strand.
AAAAAGCCGGCTGGAACGTGCAGGACCTCGATCTGGTCGAAGCCAACGAAGCCTTTGCGGCGCAGGCCTGCGCCGTCAACCGCGACATGGGCTGGGATCCCGCCAAGGTGAACGTGAACGGCGGCGCCATCGCCATCGGTCATCCGATCGGGGCGTCGGGCGCGCGCGTGCTGGTCACGCTCCTGCACGAAATGGAGCGCCGCGGCGCCAAGAAGGGCCTTTCCACGCTCTGCATCGGCGGCGGCATGGGCATCGCCCTGTGCGTCGAGCGGCAGTAAAGCGCACTGCACAAGACTGAATATCGCGATGCCTTGGCCCAAGTTGGATTTATCCAACTTGGGCATTATTTTTATTTGGCCAATGTCGAGTAGACTCGACATTGGCTGCCGGGCATCTTCGTCTTGAAGAAGGGCTTTGGGAGAAAGCGTTCCGGCGATCCGCCGGGACAGGAAACAGGGGAAGGAAATGGCACGCGTTGCGTTGGTTTCCGGTGGTACCCGCGGAATCGGGGCCGCCATTGCAAAATCGCTGAAGGCGGCGGGCTACAAGGTTGCCGCGAATTATGCCGGCAACGACGAAGCGGCCGCGAAGTTCAAGGGCGAGACGGGCATCAATGTCTATAAATGGGATGTCAGCTCGTTCGAGGCCTGCTCCGAAGGCATCAAGAAGGTCGAAGCCGATCTCGGCCCGGTCGAGGTGCTCGTGAACAATGCCGGCATCACGCGCGACGCGATGCTTCACCGCATGACCGCCGACCAGTGGAACGCGGTGATTACCACGAACCTGAATTCGCTCTTCAACATGTGCCGCCCGGTGATCGAGGGCATGCGCGCGCGCAAGTTCGGCCGCATCATCAATATCTCGTCGATCAACGGCCAGAAGGGCCAGATGGGCCAGACCAATTACTCGGCGGCGAAGGCGGGCGACATCGGCTTCACCAAGGCGCTCGCGCAGGAATCGGCCAAGGCCGGCATCACCGTGAACGCGATCTGTCCCGGCTACATCAATACCGAAATGGTGCAGGCAGTGCCCAAGGAAGTGCTGGAGAAGAACATTCTCCCGCAGATTCCGGTCGGCCGCCTCGGCGAGGCGGACGAAATCGCGCGCTGCGTTGTGTTTCTCGCCTCTGACGACGCCGGCTTCATCACCGGCTCCACGCTCACCGTGAACGGTGCGCAATACATCACGTAATATGCGGTCTTCATCTACGCAGACGGCGGCGACGCTTACCGGCCTCGCCGCCGTTTTCATGTGGTCGTTCCTGTCGCTGCTGACGGTGGCGAGCGGGACGATGCCGCCGTTTCAACTGGCGGCGATCACTTTCGCCATCGGCGGCGCGATCGGCGTCGTGAGCTGGATCGTGCGGCCGCATGCGGCGCGCTCATTACAGCAGCCGCTTGTGGTGTGGCTGCTCGGGGTCGGCGGCTTGTTCGGCTATCACGCGCTTTACTTCGCGGCCCTGCGCCTCGCGCCGCCCGCGGAAGCGCAATTGTTCAACTATCTCTGGCCGTTGCTGATCGTGCTGTTCTCGGCGTTCCTGCCCGACGAGAAGCTGCAATCGCATCACATCTTCGGCGTGCTGCTCGGGCTTGCCGGCACGCTGGTGTTGATCGCCGGAATGCGCGGGGTCGAGATCAGCCGCGAATATATCCTGGGCTATGCTTGCGCGCTCGGCGCGGCGCTGGCGTGGTCGAGCTATTCCGTGCTGTCGCGGCCGTTCAGGAACGTGCCGAGCGATGCGGTCGCGGGCTTCTGTCTTGCGACCGCGGCGCTGTCGCTGCTCTGCCACTTGCTGTTCGAGCAGACCGTCTGGCCGCAAGGCGCGCGGCAATGGCTCAGCATTCTTGCCCTCGGCGTATTTCCGGTGGGGCTTGCATTCTACGCATGGGATCGCGGCGTGAAGTTCGGCGACATCCGCGCGCTCGGTGCCGCGTCCTATGCGGCACCGCTGCTGTCGACGATCTTTCTGGTCGCGGCCGGTTACGCGGAGCCGCGCTGGACGCTGGCGCTTGCCGCGGTGCTGATTTCACTCGGCGGCGTGGTCGCCGCGAAGGAAATGTTCGTCCGGAAGAAACCCTGACCGGCGCGAGCGCTGCTACGCACCCGGCGACCAGTCTTTCCCCGCAAGCTCGAAGCCGGAAAATTCAAAGCCGGGCGCGACCGTGCAGCCCACGAGGGTCCATTCGCCGAGGCTTTCTGCCGCCTGCCAGTGACCTTCCGGCACGACGATCTGCGGGCGCTCGCCGGCCGCCAGGTTCTTGCCGAGCATCCTGGTCGAAGGCTTCGACTTCTCGCTTTCCGCGACATGCAGCGCGATCGGCGCGCCCGCGTAGTGATGCCAGGTTTCGGCCGCATCGACGCGGTGCCAGTGCGAGCGCTCACCTTTCTTCAGCAGAAAGTAAATCGCGGTCGATGCCGCGCGCCCTTCCATCTGGCAGGGATCGCGAAACATTTCGCGGAAGTGCCCGCCCTCGGGATGCGGCTCCAGCTTGAGAAGGCGGATGATGTCGTCCGCCGACTGGGTTTCGCCGCTCATCCCTTGAAGGTGTTCTTGAGTTCGCGAAGTTGCGTGAACACCGCGCCGGGATCGCTGCCCTTCATGCCGATGGCTTCCTGCACGTCGGCATTGTCCGCGCGCATGAAGGGATTGGTCGAGATTTCCTCTTCCATGGTGGAAGGAACGGTCGGTTCGTTGTTCGCGCGCATCGCCTCGATCTGCTTCAGCCGTTCCTTGAGCTGCATGTTGTGCGGATCGACGGTCACCGAGAATTTCGCGTTCGAAAGCGTGTATTCGTGACCGCAATAAATCTTGGTTTCGGGCGGCAGCTCGCGCAGCTTTAGCAGCGATTGCCACAGCACTTCCGCCGGCCGCTCGAACGGGCGGCCGCAGCCGAGCGCGAACAGCGTGTCGCCCGCAAACAAAAGCTGCTCTCTGGGGAAATGATAGACGATGTGGCCCGCGGTATGGCCCGGCGTGTCGATGACTTCGGCGCGCAGCGGCCCGACCTCCGCGATATCGAGATGGCCGAGCTTGATGGAAATGTCGGGAATGCGGTCGGCCTCGGCGCGCGGGCCATAGACCGGCACCGGATATTTCGCGCGGATTTCCTTGATGCCCTGTACGTGATCGGGGTGATGATGGGTGATCAGGATATGCGTGAGCGCCCAGCCTTCCTCGGCCAGCGCGTTCAGGATGGGCGCCGCCTCCGGCGCATCCACGAGAGCCGTCGTCTTGCTGTCGGCGTGATGGACGAGCACCGCATAATTATCGCTGAGACAGGGGATCAGCCGGACTTCCACCGCCATAACTTGCTCCGCTTTTTCGATTTCAATGGACCGTAGTCGCCCCCCATGCCAGCCGCAAGACGCGCTTTCGGTCGCAGGCTTGCAAGGCTAGTCTCGAAGCTAACGTAAGCGGAGCCTGCATGTTCCTCGACGTCGTCGACCTGCGTTCCTTCTACGCACAGCCGCTGGGCATCGTGACGCGGCGGCTGTTGTCGCAGGCGATCCGTGCGCGCTGGCCGGAGGCGCAGGGCAGGTCCGTGCTCGGGCTCGGCTACGTGACGCCCTATCTCGGCCTCTTCCGCGAAGAGGGCGAGCGCACGTTTGCCTTCATGCCCGGCGCGCAGGGGGTCGTGAAATGGCCGACGGCGTCGCCCACACGCTCTTCGCTCGTTTCCGAAACGGCGCTGCCGGTGCGCGAGGCGATGATCGATCGCGTGCTTGCCGTGCATGCGCTCGAAATGACGCCGCATGCCGCGGACATGTTGCGCGAGGTCTGGCGCGTGCTCGCGCCCGGCGGCCAGTTGCTGCTGGTGGTGCCCAATCGCGCGGGCCCGTGGGCGCGCATGGACCGCACGCCCTTCGGGCAGGGCCAGCCGTTCTCCCGCACGCAGCTCATCTCGCTCCTGCGCGAAGCGCTGTTCACGCCGGTGGGATGGCACGAGGCGCTGTGGATGCCGCCGGTCGAGCGCAAGTGGCTGCTGCGCGCAGCCCCCATGTGGGAGCGTGTCGGCGGCACGCTGTCGCTGCCGTTCTACGGCCTGCATATCGTGGAGGCGACCAAGCAGGTCTGGCGGCCGGTGCCGGTGAAGAAATCGCGCGCGCGGGTGCCGGTGTTCGCGCCGGGAACGGCGCCGGCGTGAGTCCCTTGTCTCGACGCAATTGCCGTCTTATCGATACCCCATCATGTTCATGTTCCCGTTTTTTCCGCTGACCTGACCGGCAAGTTTCGCCGGCGTGCGCTGCCGCGCACGCTCAGCAGGTTTTGACGGCGCCACATCTGGCCGCCGAACGGAGAACTCCGACATGCCAACCGCCAGCCAATCCGGCCTGGATCGCGCTCACATCGAGCAATTCATCGAACACGGCTATCTAAAACTTGAACACGCCTTCAGCGACGAACTCGCGCAGGAAGGCCGCAACATCCTTTGGGACGCCATGAAACTTTCGCCGGACGAGCCGACGCAATGGCGCCAGCCGGTCGTTCGCCTCGGCTTCATGACCGCGCGGCCCTTCGTCGAAGCCGCGAATACGCCGCGGCTGCATGCGGCCTATGACGCGCTCGCCGGCGCGGGCCGCTGGCTGCGTCCGCAAGGGCTCGGCACCTTCCCGATCCGCTTTCCTTCGCATGACAACCCCGGCGACACCGGCTGGCATGTGGATGTGAGCTTCGGCACCGGAAACCCGGACTTCATGCAGTGGCGTGTCAACGTGAAAAGCAAAGGCCGCGCATTGCTGATGCTGTTTCTGTTCTCGGACGTCGGGCCGGACGATGCGCCCACCAAGATTCGCGCGGGCTCGCACATGGATATAGCGCGTCGCCTGCTGCCGCATGGCGAAGAGGGGATGACGCTCGGACAGCTTGCCGGCAACGATTTCGCCGAGTCCGCTTCACGCGAAGAAGTGCTTGCAACGGGCGCGGCCGGCACGGTGTATCTGTGCCATCCGTTTCTCGTTCACGCAGCGCAGCTCCATCGCGGCACGCGCCCGCGCTTCATGGCGCAGCCGCCGTTATTGCCAAACGGGGAGTTCGATCCGGCAAAGCCGCCGTCGCCGGTGCAGACGGCAATCCGGCGCGCGTGCGGATTGAATTTCTGAGGCGTCGCGGGCCGTGGACTAGTTCTTCCGCGAGAGCAGGAACACGGCCTGCTCGCCGAACAGATTCCAGAACCACCACGGCGCATCGAAGCGCACGCGTCCGCCGCTCGGGCCGAAGGCCACCGCGCGCTCGATCTTTACGTCAAGCTCGCGCGTGAGCTCGACGAAATCGCGAATGGTGCAGAAGTGGATGTTCGGCGTGTCGTACCAGCTCACCGGAAGGTTCTGCGTGATCGGCATGCGTCCGAGCCACAGAAGCTGGCCGCGGATGCGCCAGTGGCCGAAATTCGGGAAGGAGACGATCACCCGCTTGCCGATGCGCAGCATCTGCTCGAGCACCCAGCGCGGCCGCCGCGTAGCCTGGAGCGTCTGCGAAAGGATCACATAGTCGAAGGTGTCGTCGGGGTAGTCGACGAGATCGGTGTCGGCGTCGCCCTGAATCACGGCGAGGCCCCGCGCCACGCATTCGTTCACGCCGTCGCGGGAGATTTCAATGCCGCGGCCGTCGGCATTGCGGGTTTCGGTGAGAAGCTGGAGCAGTTCGCCGTCGCCGCAGCCGACATCGAGCACGCGCGAATTCGGCTCCACCATGTTGGCGACGACGACGAGATCGAGACGCGGCGTCCTGGGCAGGGCCTGCGCGGTGAAGGTGCCGGGATTGGTGCTGGTCAACATGTCACTTCGCTGCCTTCACGCCGCGCTTGGTCGCGGCGGAATCGAGAAAGCCGCGCACGATCGCGAACAATTCAGGCTCGTCCAGAAGAAAGGCGTCGTGGCCCTTGTCGGTTTCGATTTCGGCGAACGAAACCGGCGCCCCCGCCGCATTCAGCGCATGCACGACCTGGCGTGCTTCCTCGGTGGGGAAGAGCCAGTCCGAGGTGAAGGAAACCACGCAGACGCGGGATTTCAGCTTGCGGAAAGCGTTCGCGAGCACGTCGCCGTGTTCGCCCGCGAGATCGAAATAGTCCATCGCGCGGGTGATGTAGAGATAGCTGTTCGCGTCGAAGCGCTCGACGAAGCTCGAGCCCTGGTAGCGAAGATAATTCTCGACCTGGAAATCGGCGTCGAAGCCGAAGGTCGGCAGCTCCCGATCCTGCAGGCGGCGTCCGAACTTCCGGTGCAACGCCGCGTCGGAAAGATAGGTGATGTGCGCGGCCATGCGTGCGACCGCGAGGCCGCGATGCGGGTTGGTGCCTTCGGCCAGATACTTGCCGTTGCGCCAGTCCGGATCGGCCATCACGGCCTGACGGCCGACTTCGTGGAAGGCGATGTTCTGCGCGGAATGGCGCGCGGCCGTGGCGATGGGCAGCGCCGAG
>CAZNPX010000017.1:25852-49884 GCA_964575175.1 uncultured Hyphomicrobiales bacterium
CGAGAAAATCCGCTCGGGATAGGTGACCGCCCATTGCAGCACCTGCATGCCGCCCATGGAGCCGCCCGCCACGCAGAGCAACTGGTCGATGCCGAGATGATCGACGAGCGCGGCCTGCGCGCGCACCATGTCGCGAATGGTGACGATGGGGAAGGTGAGGCCGTACGCCTCGCCGGTCGCGGGATTCTTCGAGGCCGGGCCGGTGGTGCCGAGGCAGCCGCCAAGTACGTTCGAGCAGATGACGAAGAAACGGTCGGTGTCGATCGGCAGGCCGGGGCCGACGATGGAATCCCACCAGCCTTCCTTGCCGGTGACGGGATGCACGTTATGCACGTGCTGGTCGCCGGTGAGGGCGTGGCAGATCAGGATAGCGTTGGAGCGGTCGGCGTTCAGCTCGCCATAGGTCTGGTACGCGACCTGATAGGACGAGAGCCCGACGCCGGCGTCGAGTTGAAGCGGCTTGTCCGCGCCGAACTGGACCACCTTCGAGTGCGGTTCATCGGCCTCGCGGCGGATGATCTCCGCCCGGCTGTTCTTCTGATCGCGCTCGACGCGAAGGATACTCATGACGACCTTGGTTAGTCCTATGCCACTATATCAGGGCAAAAGGGAGGTAGGCAGCGCTGCCTGAACGGTCAATGAATTCTTTGCTTGGCGGCCGGCCCGCGCTATCACGGGCCCGATCCTAACAGCTCCGGCGCCACGCCATGGTTAATCCGCCGAATCCGAAGCCTGACGCTGGGCAAGCGCCCACGCTCGCCGACCTGCGCGCCGAGATCGACCGGATCGACCGGGCGATGCACGAGCTCCTGATCGAGCGCTCGGGCATTGTCGACACGCTGATTTCGGTCAAGAAATCCAACGAGACCGGCTCGGCGTTCCGGCCCGCGCGCGAGGCCTCGATGATGCGGCTTCTGGTGGAGCGCCATCGCGGCATTCTTCCGCTCGATACCGTCGAGAGCATCTGGCGCGTCATCATCGCGACCTTCACCTATGTGCAGCAGGCATACGCCGTGCACGTGGACCTTTCTTCGGGCGACACGCTGGTGCGCGACTCCGTGCGCTTCCACTTCGGCTACACGGTGCCGGTGGTGCAGCATGTGGGCGCGGCCCCGGTGGTGGAAGCGGTCGCCGCTTCGCGCGGCGATCTCGGGCTCGTGCGCGCGGAAGCGGTCGCCGGCGGCAAGGCGTGGTGGCGCGCGCTCGAAGGCGAGGGCAAGCCGAAGATCATCGCGCGGCTTCCCTTCGTCGAGCGTGGCGATCATCCGGCCGCACTTCCCCTCTTCGTGGTTTCGAAGCCGCTGCCCGCCGATGCCGCGGCGAGCGAAGTCGAAGTCTGGAGCGTGCATGTCGCGGGCTGGAATACGTCGGTCGCCCGCGCGCTGGCGCCGCTTGCGGAAGTCGTGGCGCAGCCCGACAGCGGTTTCGACAGCGCGGCCTTGCTGATCTCGGTGCCGCAGGGCCGGAAAATCGACCAGATCCTGGTCTCGCTGAAGGAAGCGGGCGCTTCCGTGCGCGCGTCGGCTCTCGTCGGCGGCCATGCGACCCGCTATACCGTCCCGCCCAAAGCCTGATTTCGCTTTTCAAGGTTCAAGATCATGAGCGCTTCCAGCCAGTCCCTCCGCCCAGAGCCGCGCGCCGGCGTCATGGAAATCGACGCCTACGTTCCGGGCCGCAGCCATGCGCCGGGCGTCGCGAAGGTGATCAAGCTCTCGTCGAACGAGACGCCGCTGGGACCGAGCCCGAAGGCGGTGGAAGCCTATCGCAAGGCCGCGGACGCGCTCGAGCTTTATCCCGATGGCGGCGCGACCGATCTGCGCGAGGCGATCGGCCGGACCTATGGCCTCGATCCCAACCGCATCGTCTGCGGCGCGGGCTCCGACGAATTGCTTGCGGTGCTCGCGCGCGCCTACCTGAAAGACGGCGACGAGGCGATCTACACGACGCACGGCTTCCTGATGTATCGCAACGTCACGCTGTCGGCGGGCGCGACACCCGTGATCGCGCCGGAGAAGGATTACGCGACCGATGTCGATGCCATTCTCGCCCGCGTCACGCCGAAGACGCGGATGGTGTTCCTTGCCAACCCGAACAATCCGACCGGCACCTATACGCCGATCGCGGAAGTGCGCCGGCTGCACGCGGCGCTGCCCGGCAACGTCATTCTCCTGATCGACGCGGCTTATGCCGAGTACGTTCGCAAGAACGACTACGAAGCCGGGATCGAGCTTGCCGGCGCGAGCGAAAACGTCGTCATGACGCGGACGTTCTCGAAGATTCACGGCCTCGCGGCGCTGCGCATCGGCTGGATGTATGGCCCCGCGGCGATCATCGATGCCGTCAACCGCACGCGCGGGCCGTTCAATCTCGGCGCGCCTTCCATCGCGGCGGGCGTGGCGGCGCTGTCCGATCTCGCGCATGTCGAGCAGGCGGTTGCGCATAATTCGAAGTGGCTGCCCTGGGTCAGCGACGAATTGAAGAAGCTCGGCCTCGAAGTGACGCCGAGCGTCGGCAACTTCATCCTGATCCACTTCCCCTCGAAGCCGGGCAAGGGCGCGAAGGAAGCGGATGCGTTCCTGGTCGCGCGCGGCATCGTGCTGCGGCAGATGGTGGCCTACAAGCTCCCCAATGCGCTGCGCATGACCATCGGCACCGAAGAGCAGAATAAGGCCGTGGTGCAGGCGCTTTCGGAGTTTCTGAAGTGACGCCGTTCGGATCATGGAACCGGTCGTAAACCGCCTTGCGATCATCGGTCAGGGACTGATCGGGTCCTCGATCACGCGTGCCGCGAGCGCGAACCGCGTTGCGCGGGAGATCGTGGTGACCGATGCGTCGCCCAAGGTGCGCAAGACGGTCGCGGAGCTTGGCCTCGGAATCGCGAAGGTGGTCGAGACCAGCGCCGAAGCCGTGCGCGATGCCGACCTCGTGGTCGCCTGCGTGCCGGTCGGCCAATATGGCGCGCTGGCGAAGGAAATTGGCCCGCATCTTAAACCCGGCGTGATCCTTTCCGATGTGGGCTCGGTGAAGGGCGCGGTCGTGCGCGACATGCTCCCGCATCTTCCGGCGCATGTGCATCTGGTGCCCGCGCACCCGCTGGCGGGGACGGAACATTCCGGCCCCGAATCCGGCCTTGTCGATCTTTTCGAGAATCGCTGGTGCATCGTGACGCCGCTCGAGAACGCGAATGGCAGCGCGGTCGAAACCATGCGCACCTTCTGGAAGGCGCTTGGCTCGGAAGTAGAGGTGATGAGTGTCGCGCAGCATGACAAGGTGCTCGCGATCACGAGCCATCTGCCGCATCTCATCGCATTCGCGATTTTCCATACCGGCCTGAAGCACGAGGAAGTGTCGCAGTCGGAAGTCATGAAATATTCCGCCGGCGGCTTTCGCGATTTCACGCGCATCGCCTCGTCGAATCCGACCATGTGGCGCGATATTTTCCTGAACAACAAGGAAGCCGTGCTCGAAGCGTTGAAGCAGTTCAATGCGGATCTCGCCGCACTCGCGCAGGCGATCGAGGAGGGCGACGCACAGAAGATCGTCGACGATCTTTCGAAGAGCCGGCTCACGCGCCGCAAGGTGATCGAGAAGGAACATATCTCGGTCACGGCGCCGAAGCGCGAGCATCAGGATACGATGCCGCTCGCGCGGCCTTATGGCGACGACTGAAGTTACCGCGGATGAGAGACGATCTCTGGGTGTTCGGCTACGGTTCGCTGATGTGGCGGCCGGGTTTCGAGTTTGTAGAACGGCATCCGGCTCGGCTCAACGGCGCGCATCGCGCGCTTTGCGTGATCTCGCATGTTCATCGCGGCACGCCGGACAAGCCGGGGCTGGTGCTCGGGCTCGACCGCGGCGGCAGTTGTCATGGCATCGCTTTTCGCGTGGCGAGCAAGGATCGCGAGCAGGTCATCGAATATCTGCGGGAGCGCGAACAGGTAACGAGCGTCTATCTGGAGAAATTTCGTCTCGTCGACTTGCTCGATGGAGACCGGACGCGCGTCAGTGCGCTCTGCTATCTCGTCGACCGTGGTCACGCGCAATATTCCGGGGCGCTTTCGCTCGAAGAACAACTCGCCTACGTGAAGCGCGGGCACGGCAAGTCCGGCAACAATCCGGACTATGTGCTGGCAACCGTGGAGGCGCTGCGCTCTCTCGGCATCCGCGACCGCAGCCTCGAATGGCTCGCGGACAAGCTGAAATACGAGCGGCCGTTTACGCCGCGCGACGCGGAGTGAAGGGAATAATGTTGCTCGCCGGTGCTTCGGAAGGGGCATCACCGGATGCATGGTCGTCATCGAGCAGCGCGCGAAGATCCCGGTGGGCGAAGGCAAGCGCTTCAATCCGCTCGACAACATGCACATGCACTTCGTCGGTGTCCGCTGGTGCGGCCTGATCGGCAGGACCCGCCGAAATCGCGATGACTTTCGGGCCCTCGGCGGTCCGCTTCACGTAAAGCGAGATTGCGAGGTCGTAGGCCGGCGTCTGCCCCGGCGCGTAGCGGCTGGTGGCGTAACGGCGGCCCGAGCCGCCGCACCAGAACTGGAAGCGGCTGGCAAGGTCGGGAAATCTGGTCGCGGCGAGCTCTCCCGCGTATTTCGCTCGTTCGAATCGCGTCATGAGAACAAAACTAGAACATCAATCGTTAATGTCAACTTAACGAGCGAAATCAAGTTCTCGTGCGTGCGATTTCCTCCCGGCCCACTTCTACGAGGCGCGCCGTCGCCGTTTCGATTTCGGCCTCGAGGTGTTTCAGGAAGGCGAGCCGCTCCATGCCGGGCATGATCGGATCGAGGAATTCCATGCGGATCTTGCCGGGCGTGAAACGCAGCGAGCGTCGCGGCCAGTAGAGGCCGGAATTCAGCGCGACCGGCACACAGGGTACGTTCAGTTCGCCATAGAGATGCGCGACGCCGTATTTGTAGGTGGGCGGCGCGCCGATGGCGCGGCGCGTGCCTTCGGGGTAGATGATGATCTGACGGCCGTCCTTCATCTTCTCGCGCGCGCCCTGGGCGATCTGCTCGAGCGCCGCCTGCTTCGCGCCGCGGTTCACCGGGATCAGCCGCGCCTTCATCGTGTACCAGCCGAACAGCGGGATCCATTGCAGTTCGCGTTTCAGCACGAAGGTGGGGTCAGGCATCATCGCGGCGATGGTGAAGGTCTCCCATGCCGACTGATGTTTGGAGGCGACGATGATGCCGCCGGGTGGAATTTTCTCCGCGCCTATTACTTCGTGTTCGATGCCGCAGATCCACTTCAGGAAAAACTGGTTTCCCGCCGCCCAAGAACGCACCGGAATCCAGATGTAGCGCCGGGGCAGGAGCAGCACCGGCATGTAGAAAATGATCTGGATGAAGGTGTTCAGATAGAATGCGGCGTTGAAGAGAAGCGAGCGGAAGACCTGCACGACGTTGTTCCTTGCCTTGGCTGCCGCTACGAAAATCTCAGGCTGCGCGGACAAGCGCGGCAAGATATTTCAGATACTCGAAAACGAGAAGCCGCGCGACCGGCGGGCTCGTCCACCAGCTCTGCTCGCGCATGCGCTCGGTCGTCACCGGATAGGGGATCAGTTCGATGCCGTCGGTTTCGCGCTCGAGCTCCACGAGCGCGCGCGGCATATGCCAGGCCGAGGTAACGACGAGCAGCGTCTTGAAGCCATGCTTCTTCGCCCAGGCCGCAGTCTCGACGGCGTTTCCGAGCGTGTTCTGCGCCTCGTGACCGAGATCGATGCAGCATTCCGAGAGGCGCGAGAAATCGGGAACCTGCTTCTTCAATTCGTCGGCAGTGATCGCGGGATTGACGCCCGAGACGAGCAAACGCTGGCCGCGTTTGTTAGCGAGCAATTCGATTGCGTCCGTCATCCGTTGCGCAGCGCCCGTCAGGATGACGATGCCGTCGGCGTTGCGGGAGGTCCGCACTTGTGTCGCGGAAATCTCATGCAGATAGACGGCGAAGCCGGCGACGAGGGCCGCGACCAGGCCGCCGGCGGCGCTCCAGACCAGGATCGACAGAAAGCTCCGCCCGCGCCGCGCGCGCGCGGGCACTGCTTCCGCCTCCGGCGGAGATCGCCGATCGCTCCCCCTCATCATCCCGTTCATATCGAGCATGCTATTGCGAATTACGGCAAGCAGGGGGCCCGCGCGCCCGGCGGCCAATTCGTCGCGCATGGCCCCGGACCTGTCCCGTTTCGGGGCGCGGCGTTGCTACCCCCTTTGAAACAAGGCTTTTTCCGCGCGCCGCGCCGCCGGTTACGGTTTTCGATCCTTTAACGGGTCTAGGGCATCATGGCTGCCAGTTGAGTTGAGTGAGGATGCGATGCGTATCGAATGTCCGTCCTGCATGGCTGGCTTTGATGTCAATCCTTCGGTGCTGGAGCCGAACGGACGCACCGTGCGCTGTGCTTCCTGCAAGACCACATGGTTCGCCGCCGCGCCCGGCCTCGTGCTTGCCGACGGCAGCATGGCGCAGGCGTCCGCGCCTATGTCCGCGTCGATGTCGGCACCCGTGTCCGCACCGATGTCCGCGCCCGCGGTAACCGCGGAAGACCGCGCGCATCACGAAGGGCATTCCTTTACCGGCGACAGCGCCGTGGAGGATGCCGAGATCGTCGCGATAGAGGACGCGCCTTCCATCGCGCCGGTGGAGGAGGAAGGCCCGCCGCCCGCGCTCCGGCGCAAATCGGTGACGCAGTTCGCGCCGGCCGCGCAGAAGCCGAAACGGCGACAGCCGCTCGGCCTTGTCGCAGTGCTGCTGGTCTGCGTGGTTTCCTTCGGCATCGTCAACCGGCAGTCGGTCGTGCGCGCGGCGCCGGAGCTTGCCAGTCTTTATGCCGCGATCGGGTTCCCGGTGAACCTGCGCGGGCTCGAATTCCAGAATATCCGCACCAAGCAGGAAATCCAGGACGGGGTCACCGTGCTCTCCATCGAAGGCGAGGTCGAGAATATCGCCAACCGCGCGGTGGAGCTTCCGCGCGTGCGGCTCTCGGTTCTTGGGGACAACGGCGTCGAGATCTATTCCTGGACCGCGCTTTTGCCGCGATCGATCCTTTATCCTCACGAGCGCGTGCCGTTCAGAAGCCGGCTTGCATCGCCGCCGGCGGCGGGCAAGGAAATCATGGTCCGGTTTCTGACGCGCGGCGATCTGACGGCCAGCCTGCGCTAGCCCGACGAAGCCGACCGGATCTGCATCGTAACGAGAAGGGGCGTCGCGTGGCCCGTATCCTGATCGCGGAAGACGAAGAGGTGGCGCGCGTGCTGCTCGCGCGCGCGCTCGAGCTCGACGGCCACAGCGTTCACGCGGTCGCCGATGGCGCGGCGGCGCTCGAGCACCTGCAAGGCGGCGGCGAAGCCGACCTCCTGCTCACCGATATTTCCATGCCGCTGATGGACGGGATCGCACTGGCGCTGAGCGTCTCGCGCGACTGGCCCGCGTTGCCGATCCTGCTGATGACCGGCTTTGCCGATCAGCGCGAACGCGCGAGCGGCCTCGATGCGCTCATCAAGGGCGTGATCGTGAAGCCGTTCCAGATCGAGGACGTGCGCGCGAAAATCCGCGAGCTGCTGGCCTAGGGTTTCGTCGCCCGCTTCGTCCGCGCGCGCTAGTAATCCTGCAACAGGCGATCGAGGTAATCGAGCTCGAGCCGGGGCCGCGTCGGATCGCTCAGGCGGCGGCGCAATTCCTCGAGCACGCGGCGCGCGCGCTGGGTGTCGATCTCGTCCGGCACCTTGACGGTGTAGTCGTCGCCGAATTCGCGATTGCGTACCGGCCGCCCCAGCGGGTCGGTGCGCTCGGCGGATTCCGCTTCGGGCCCCTCGGGGAAGCCCTGACCGTCGCCCGGCCCGTTCTGCTGCATGGCGTCGGCCATGGCCTGCGCGCCGCGCCGCAACTGGGAAAGCGCGCGGCCCTGTGAATCCGCGGCGCCGTCGGCGTCGCCGTTGCCGAGCGCGTTTTCGGCGTCGCGCATGGCCTGCTCGGCGCGGTCGAGCGCGTCGGCGGCATCGTTGCCGGCGCCCTGCTGGTCGCCTTCGCCCTGCTGCTGGCCCTGCTGGCGCTTGCGAAGCTGTTCGAGCATGCGCTCGAGCTGCTGGCGCAGGTCGCCCTGACCCTGCTGCAACTGGCCCATCTGGTTCTGGCCGTTCTTCTTCTGGCCCTGACCCTGCTGTTGCTGCTGCTGGCGGCGGTTTTCCTGTCCCTGCCGGAAGGTGCGGTCGCGCAGGCGCTGCTGCTCCTGAATCATCCGGCCGAGCTGGTCGAGCGGGTTGTCCTGATTTTGCTGCGGCCCGGCCTGGCGGCGGTTCTTTTGCAGGTTCTCCATCAGCGATTGCAGCTGATCGAGCAGCTTCTGCGCCGATTGCCGGTCGCCGCTCCGTGCCATGCGCTCGATCTGGTCGAGCATGTTCTTCAGGTCCTGCGGACGCACCACGCGCGTATTCGGGTCGGGCCGTTGCAGGTCGGTATTGTTGTTGTCGCGGCGCTGCTGCTCGGCGAGCGCCTGCAAGTAGCGGTTGAGTGCCGCGCGAAGCTGGTCCATCAGCTTCTTGATCTCTTCCTCCGAGGCGTTGCGCTCGAGCGCCTGGCGCAGCGCATTCTCGGCGGCGCGCAGGTCGCGCTCGACATCGGAGAGCGTGCCGTCCTCGATCAGCACCGCGATTTCCCAGAGATAGTCGATCACGCCGCGCAGGTCGTCGTCGGTGCGCGCGATCTTCAGGCGCGTGCTCGCCGTACGCAGGCCCAGATAGACGTTGGCTTCGGGGGTGAAGCGCTCGGGCGCGATCATCAGGGCATCGAGCGCGTGCTGCACACGGCCGCGCGCATTGGCGTCGAAGGCAAGCTCGCGGCGCTGCTCGATCAGCGCGCGGGCGACCGGCTTCTGGAACGAGCGTTGCGGCAGCCGCGTATCGCGCGGCTGGCTCTTGCCTTCGTTCCCGGCTTCGTCGCGGGCGACGAGGGTCAGCCGCACCACGGCGCCGGCCCAGGGATGCTCGGTGAGGTCCTTCGCGGTCTGGCCGGTGCCGTTGCGGGTGCGCGCCTGCGGCAGCGAGAGCGGGAAATTCGGCGCTTCCACGAGCGGGCGCGGCGGCAGCGCCTTGGACAATTCCGGCAGTTCCCTGGACGGAGGCCGGGTCACGCGCTCGAACTGCGCTTCGGCCTGCGTCACCCCGTAATCGTCATCGACGACATAAGACAGGCTCAGCGCGTTGCGGCCGGAAATTTCCGGGTCCTTCGCCAGCGCGATGGACGGAACGCGATCGGGAATGGCGCGGAAGGACCACTTCGCTTCCCCGACCGGAAGGCCGCGCACGGTCAGCGTGGCGTCCTCGGTGATGCGGAAATGCCGCTCGATGCCGGCCTTGCTGGCATCGGCTTTCGCGGCGTCGGGATTCTGCGGCGGCTCTTCCTTGAGGTTTCCGCCGATGACGAGATCGAGCGCTTCGAGATTGGTGCCGCGCACGATGAGCACGCTGCCGGCCGGGACCGAAACCTGCGGCACCTCGCCGGGCGCGGCCTCGTCGTGCCGGATCCCCGCGAGCAGCACCGGCGCGCGCGCGGTGTAAACCGGCGGCGTGATCCACGCATCGACGCGATAGAGCCGCGGCGTCAGCGCGCCGCTCCAGTCGAAGGCGGCGGCGAGGCGGCGGGTGCGGTCGCTGTCGGCGATGAAGAAAGTGGCGACGACGCCGAGCAGGATCAGCGCGCGGAACGCGAAGGGATCGCGGCGCGCGAGGCGCGGCTGCGGCATGCCGGCGCGAAGTTTTTTCGCAGCCTCCGCGGTGCGGGCGAGATGCGCGCGCCAGAGCGCGGCCGCCATGGGATCTTCCGCCTTGGTGGCGAGCCTGTCGGTGAGCGCGGTCGCGGGGCGGTGGCTCGCGGGATTCGAGCGGTCGAGGCGCGAGACGGCTTCGCCCAGTCCCGGAATGCGGATGCGAATGGCGGGGACGAGGACCGCGACGATCAGGAGCGCGAAAAGGCCGACGCCGGCGATGCGCGCGTAAGGCGGCAGCGAGATCCACAGCCCGGCCCAGGAGAGCGCGAGAAAAATTCCGAGAACCGAAAGCACGGCGGCCAGCACGGGCCATACTTTTTCCCACAGCAGCGCCTGGCGCGTGCGCGCGACGGCGAGCGCAAGCGCCGCAAGCGCTTCGCGGACCATGCCGGAGGGAAGCTGGTTTTCGTTCTCAGGTGCGCCGCTCAAATGGACGGTTCCTCGCGGGTCGCCCCATGCCCGGCAGCGACTCTACCGGGCGATCATGGCCGCAGCCAATGACTTTTGCGGCAGCGCGGCAGTCAGCCCTGCCAGGGCGCCATCCGGTCGAGGCCGATGATCGCGGCGGCATCGAAGCGCGGCCGCACCAGCGCATATTCGCCTTCGCGCACAAGCACTTCGGGAATGAGCGCGCGGGTATTGTAGGTGCTGGCCTGCACCGCGCCGTAAGCGCCCGCGGTCATCACCGCCACGAGATCGCCTTCGTTCAGCCGCGGCAGGCGGCGGTCGAGCGCCAAGTAATCGCCCGATTCGCAGACCGGGCCGACCACGTCGGCGGTGAGCCAGGGCGCGTCCGGTGCGGGTTCCGTCACCGGGAGAATCTCGTGCCAGGCTTCGTAGAGCGTCGGGCGGATGAGATCGTTCATGGCGGCGTCGACGATCAGGAAGTTCTTCGCCTCGCCCTGCTTCCAGTAGATCACGCGGCTCACGAGGATCCCCGCGTTGCCGACGATCATGCGGCCGACTTCGAAGACGAGCTTCGCGCCGAGATCCTTCGTGTGGCGCTTCACGACTTCCGCGTATTCGGAAGGCAAGGGCGGCGGCGTGTTGTCGTTCTTGTAGGGAATGCCTAAGCCGCCGCCGAGATCGAGATGCTCGATCGTATGGCCGGCCGCGCGCAGGTCGCGCGCCAGCTCCGCCAGGAGCGCGGTCGCGTTATCGAAGGGCGAAAGCTCGGTGATCTGGCTGCCGATATGCATGTCGATCCCGGCCACGCGGATGCCGGGAAGCTTCGCCGCTTCCGCATAGACCTCGCGCGCGCGCGAGATCGGAATGCCGAACTTGTTCTCGCTCTTTCCGGTCGCGATCTTCGCATGGGTCTTGGCGTCGACGTCGGGGTTCACGCGCACGGAGACCGGCGCCTTCACGTTGATGCCTTGCGCGACTTCGGACAGCACGCGCAGCTCCGGCTCGCTTTCGACATTGAAGCAGTAGATGCCGGCGTGCAACGCCGCCGCCATTTCCTCGCGGGTCTTGCCGATGCCGGAGAAGACAATCTTGTTCGCGGGCACGCCCGCGGCCAGCGCGCGCGTGAGTTCGCCGCCGGAAACGATGTCGGCGCCCGCGCCGAGTTTCGCCAGCGTTGCGATCACCGCCTGGTTGGAGTTCGCCTTCAGCGCGAAGCAGACCAGCGACGGCACGTCCGCAAACGCTTCGGCGAAGACGCGATAGTGGCGCTCCAGCGTCGCGGTCGAATAGCAATAGAAGGGGGTGCCGACCTCGCGCGCGAGCGCGGTCAGATCGATGTCTTCGGCGTGCATGACGCCGTTGCGGTAGGCGAAATGGTGCATCGGCTGGCTGGCGAGCGTATCAGAGCAGACGGTCGAGGATGAAGGGCTGATCCGGTTTCACCGGCTCGGTGGTGATGGGGACGCCGCCCTGGCGGAAGCGCTTCTTCTTGGGCTCTTCCTTGGCAATCGGATTGGTGAAGGATTTCGAGGACGAGGTCTGGGTCTGCGTCGAGGTGACCGAGCTGCCGGGGCTGTCGGGCACGATCGAGGTCTGGAGCGGATTGGGGCTCGCGATGTTTTCGGCGCCCACGGGCGGCTCCAGCGGGCCCTTCACGCCGCAACCGGCGAGCACAAGGCCGCCTGCGAGCAGGGCGATCGGCAGCGTTCGGGCGGATCGAGCGGTCAAAGGAATTCTCTCCAGCGGCGGGATTTGCGTATCGGAAAACCGCGGCCAAAGCGAGGCCGGGAACCCGGCGTCATTCGGGGTCGGGACCCAGCTTTTTCAGCCAGCGCCGGGCCTGGACCCGCACGTTTTTCGGCGCGGTGCCGCCATAGCTCACGCGGCTGGCGACGGATTTCGAGACGGAAAGCACCGAGAACACATCCTCGGTGATGCGCGGCTCCACCGCCTGCATGTCGGCGAGCGGCAGCCGGTGCAACGGCAGATTTGCGGTGGCTGCCTTGGCGACGATGCTGCCGGTGATGTGATGCGCCTCGCGGAACGGGATGTTGAGTTCCCGCACCAGCCAGTCGGCAAGGTCGGTCGCGGTGGAATAGCCGTCGCCCGCCATGGCCTTCATGCGCTTCTCGTCGGCCACGAGATCGCGGGTCATGCCGGCGGTGGCCGCGATCACGACGGAGAAATCCGAAAGCGCGCGGATGGTGCCGTCCTTGTCTTCCTGCATGTCCTTCGCGTAGGCGAGCGGAAGCCCCTTCATCACGACGAGCAACTGCACCAGCGCGCCGATGATCTTGCCCGCCTTCGCGCGCACGAGCTCGGCGGCGTCGGGGTTGCGCTTCTGCGGCATGATCGAGGAGCCGGTGGTGAACTTGTCGGACAGCGCGATGAAGCCGAAGGCCGGCGTGGTCCAGATCACGATCTCTTCGGCGAAGCGCGAAAGATGCATCGCGCAGATCGAGGCGGCAGAGAGCGTCTCCAGCACGAAGTCGCGATCCGAAACCGCGTCGAGACTGTTCGCGGTCGGGCGGTCGAAGCCGAGCGCCTTGCTCGTCGCATCGCGGTCGATGGGGAACGAAGTCCCGGCGAGCGCCGCGCTCCCCAGCGGATTTTCGTTCATGCGCTTTCTAGCGTCGGCAAGCCGGCCGCGGTCGCGCGAAAGCATTTCCACATAAGCCAGCAGATGATGGCCGAAAGTGACGGGCTGCGCGGTCTGCAGATGGGTGAATCCCGGCATCACGGTGTCGGCGTAATGCTGCGCCTTCTCCGCAAGCGCGCGTTGCAGGTCCGCAAGCGAACGGTCGAGGCCGTCGATGGTGTCGCGGATATAGAGCCGGAAATCGGTCGCGACCTGATCGTTCCTGGAGCGCGCGGTGTGCAGCCGCCCGGCGGCAGGGCCGATCAGCTCGGCAAGCCGGCTCTCCACGTTCATGTGAATGTCCTCGAGCGCGCGCGAGAACTTGAACTTGCCGCTTTCGATCTCGGCCAGGATGGTGTCGAGGCCCTGCGTGATTTTGTCCGCGTCGGCTGCCGTAATGATGCCTTGCGCGGCCAGCATCGAGGCGTGCGCCTTGGAGCCGGCGATGTCCTGTGCGAACAAGTGCCGGTCGAAGTCGATCGAGGCGTTGATCTCTTCGAGGATCGCGTCGGGGCCCGCCGCGAACCTTCCGCCCCACATTCTGTTGCTCATGCTCGAACCCTGACGGCCGCCGGAAAATGACCGCTCCAATCCCCGAAACGACCGCTCGCGTAAACTGGCTGCGCCGCGCACGCTATCTTCTGCTTGCGGCCTGCCTCGGCACGGTTGCGGGGTTCGCGGGGGTATACTTGACCGGCGGCCTGCAACGCAACGCGGGGGTCGTTCCGGACCCTTCCTGTGTTAACGCGAGCCTGACCGCCAAACGGTTAATGCCGCTTTCCCAAGGCGAAGTCGCGGCTTTCGCGCCCAACGAGCGCCCGCGCCGCGCGACCGCGATCGATTTCAAGGACGGCGCCGGCCGCACCGTCAGCCTCGAGGATTTCAAGGGCCGGGTCGTGCTCATCAATCTCTGGGCGACCTGGTGCGTGCCCTGCCGCAAGGAAATGCCGGCGCTCGACGAGCTCGAGCAAAAGCTCGGCGGGCGCGATTTCACGGTGCTCGCGATCAATCTCGACCAGCGCGGCGGCGACAAGCCGAAAAAATTCCTCGAAGAGATCAAGGTGAAGCACCTGATCTATTACGAAGACCCGACCACGAATGTCTTTCAGAAGCTCAAGGCCGCGGGCCGCGCGCCGGGGCTGCCTTCGACGATCCTGATCGACCGGCAGGGGTGCGAACTGGGCTTCATGCCCGGCCCGGCGGAGTGGGCGAGCGAGGATGCGCTCTCCCTGATCCGCGCGGCGCTGGCGGGGAATTGACGCTTCATCCTTCGAGACGCTCGCTATCGCTCGCTCCTCAGGATGAGGCTCGTTACACTTTCATCCTCATGGTGAGGAGCGCAGCAACAGATGTCGGGTAAGCCCGACGTCTGCATGCCCAATGCACAAGTCGGCTAAAGCCGACTTGTGTGCTGCGGGTCTCGAACCATGCGTGAAAAAACTCAGACCTGAATATCGAGGTTCTGCCCGAGGCCGGCCGCGGCGTCGGCAAGTTTCTGCGCGTTCTGGTTCGCGGCTTCGAGGAGCTGCGCGATCGATTGCTCGCTCGCGGCGTTCATTTTCGCGAACCTAGCGGCGAGCGCGAGCTGGGCCTCGGCGGCCTTGGAGGCGACGAATGCCCCGGCGATGGCGGAAACGGTCATGCCCGGCAACCTGACGGTCCCGGGTTAAGGAACGCTTAGTGCTGGTTTAGCGGGTGGGGACCGGCTTTTCGCCGCGATAATCGTAGAAGCCGCGCTTGGCCTTGCGGCCGAGCCAGCCGGCTTCGACGTATTTCACCAGCAGCGGGCAGGGGCGGTATTTCGAGTCCGCGAGGCCCTCGTGCAGCACCTGCATCACCGAAAGCACGGTATCGAGGCCGATGAAGTCCGCGAGCTGCAACGGGCCCATCGGGTGGTTGGCGCCGAGCTTCATGGCCTTGTCGATCGCCTCGACCGAGCCCACGCCTTCATAGAGCGTGTAGATCGCCTCGTTGATCATCGGCAGCAGGATGCGGTTCACGATGAAGGCCGGGAAGTCTTCGGCGACCGCATAGGTCTTGTTAAGGCGGGTGACGAATTCCTTCGAGGTTTCGAAGGTGTCTTCGTCGGTGGCGATGCCGCGCACGAGCTCGACCAGCTCCATCAGCGGCACCGGGTTCATGAAGTGGATGCCGATGAATTTTTCCGGGCGGTCGGTGGAGGCGCCAAGGCGCGTGATCGAAATCGAAGAAGTGTTGGAGGCGAGCAGCGCGTCCTTCGGCATGAGCTGCGACAGCTCGATGAAAATCTTCTTCTTGACCTCTTCCTTCTCGGAGGCCGACTCGATCACGAGGTCGCAGTCGGTGAGATCCTTGAAGGCCGCGGCCGGAACGATGCGCGCGAGCGCGGTCTGGCGGTCGCCCTCGGAAATCAGCGCCTTGGAGACCTGGCGCTGCATGTTGCCGTTGATGGTCGCCAGCCCCGCCTTGATGCGGTCCTCGGAAATGTCGTTCAGCTTCACGTCATAGCCCGCGAGCGCGCAGACATGAGCGATGCCGTTGCCCATCTGGCCCGCGCCGATCACACCGATTCTGTTCAAGGCTTTCATCGCGCGGGCTACTCGCTATTTGCTGAGTTCTTTTTCGAGTTCGGGTAGTACCGTGAAGAGATCGCCGACGAGGCCGTAATCGGCGACCTGGAAGATCGGCGCCTCTTCGTCCTTGTTGATCGCGACGATCACCTTCGAATCCTTCATGCCGGCCAGATGCTGGATCGCGCCGGAAATGCCGACCGCGATGTAAAGCTCGGGCGCCACGACCTTGCCGGTCTGGCCGACCTGCCAGTCGTTCGGAGCATAGCCTGCATCGACGGCCGCGCGCGAGGCGCCCATTGCGGCCCCCAGCTTGTCGGCCACCGGCTCGATGTATTTCGCGAAATTTTCCTTGTTCGCCATGGCCCGGCCGCCGGAAATGATGATGCGCGCCGAGGCGAGTTCCGGGCGGTCGGACTTCGAAAGCTCCTCGCCGACGAAGGAGGAAAGCCCCGGATCGCCGGCCGCTTCCGCGTTCTCGACCGCCGCTGCGCCGCCTTCGCCCGCCGCCTGAAACGTCGAGGTGCGGACGGTGATCACTTTTTTCTTGTCGGTGGACTGCACGGTCTGGATCGCGTTGCCGGCGTAGATCGGGCGCTGGAAGGTGTCGGCGCTCTCGACCTTGATGACTTCCGAAATCTGCATGACGTCGAGCAGGGCCGCCACGCGCGGCATGAAGTTCTTGCCCGAAGTGGTGGCCGGGGAAACGATCGCGTCGTAGCCGTCCGCGAGTTTCACGATCAGCGCCGCCATCGGCTCGGCGAGCCGGTTCTTGTAAGTGGCGTTGTCGGCCAGCAGCACTTTCCTGACGCCCGCGAGTTTCGCGGCCGCATCGGCGGCGGCTTTGGCGCCTTCGCCCGCGACCAGCACGTCGACGTCGCCGCCGAGCGCCGCCGCGGCGGTCAGGGCCTTCGCGGTCGCGGCGTTCAGCGTGTTGTTGTCGTGTTCGGCAATGAGGAGTGTTGCCATCTTCAGATCACTCCCGCTTCATTCTTGAGTTTATCGACGAGGGCGGCCACCGAGTCCACCTTGACGCCGGCCTTACGGCCCGCGGGCTCGGCGGTCTTGAGTACCTTCAGGCGCGGCGCGACATCGACGCCGTAATCGCCGGGGCTCTTCTCGTCGATCGGCTTCTTCTTCGCCTTCATGATGTTCGGCAGCGACGCATAGCGCGGTTCGTTCAGGCGCAGGTCGGTGGTGACGATCGCCGGAAGATTGAGCTTCACGGTCTGCAAGCCGCCGTCGATTTCGCGCGTGACGTTCACGCTGTCGCTCTCCAGCGCAACCTTCGAGGCGAAGGTGCCCTGCGGCCAGTTCAGCAAGGCCGCCAGCATCTGGCCGGTCTGGTTGCTGTCGTCGTCGATCGCCTGCTTGCCGAGGATCACGAGGTTCGGCTGCTCGGCATCGACGATGCCCTTGAGAATCTTGGCAACCGCGAGCGGCTCGACGGCGCCATCGTGCTTTACAAGGATGCCGCGGTCGGCGCCCATCGCGAGCGCGGTGCGAATGGTTTCGGAAGCCTGCTGCGGGCCGACGGAAACGGCGACGATTTCCGTCGCCTTGCCGGCTTCCTTCAGGCGGATCGCCTCTTCGACGGCAATTTCGTCGAAGGGGTTCATCGACATCTTTACGTTTGCGAGATCGACGCCGGAGCCGTCGGGCTTCACGCGCGCTTTTACGTTGAAGTCGATAACACGCTTGACTGCGACCAGAATTTTCATCCGCGCCCCATTTTGTTGCGGTGCGGCGGGCAAACTATGGCTGCTCCTTAGGCCTGTCAACGCGAACGATGACCGTCGGCGCGTCGATCTGCGCGACCGGCGCTTCGGTCGTGCCCCGCTCGACGGGGGCGACAGGCGATACGGTCGCTGCGTCAGCCACGGTGGCCACCGTCTCCGGCTCGCCCTGGAAGAGGCGGACCTCGGGGCGGCGCATCATGACGACGAGGACGATGCCCGCGGCGAAGCCGCCGATATGCGCCCACCAGGCGACGTTATCCATGTCGCGCGCATAGGCCATGAAGATATTGAAGACGAGGTAGATCAGCAGCACCCAATAGGCGCGGAGCTTGATGGGAATACGGGTGAAGAACAGCACCCAGACCTTCGCGCGCGGAAACAGGATGAGGTAGGCCGCGAGCAGGCCGGAGATCGCGCCGGAGGCGCCGATCAGCGGCACCTGCGAGGTCGATGCCGAAAGGAAATGCGCAAGGCCCGCGGCGACGCCGCAGGCGATGTAGAACAGGAAATAGCGGAAGCGGCCCATGGCGTCCTCGACGTTGTCGCCGAAGACCCAGAGGAAAATCATGTTGCCGAACAGATGCGCGAGATCGCCGTGCAGGAACATGTAGGTGAAGAGCTTGATGCCCGGCACCTGCGCGATCAGCGCCGGCACATCGGCCTGCATGCGCGCGTTCGCGAGGATCGACGCCGGCATGAAGCCGAACGTCTTGTTCAGCACGTCATCCCAGTTCAGCACGAGGCCGGACTGGAACAGGAAGTAGATCAGGATGTTCGAGGCCAGAAGCGCCCAGGTTACGTAAGGGCGCTTGATGAAGCGCAGCTGGTTGTAGTCGTAGACCGGAAGAAAAACCATGTCATCGGCTCAGCGGTTTGCGCCCGGAACCCATAGCACGTCGCGCTCGCCGCGGCCATTGACGTAGCGCGCGGCGACGAAGAGCAAGTCCGACAGACGGTTGAGATAGCGGATCGCGGCGGGGTTCACCTTCTCGCCCGGCTGCTGCGAGAGCAGCACGGCAATCCGCTCGGCGCGGCGGCATATGGTGCGGGCGAGATGCAGATAGGCGGCCGCGGGCTCGCCGCCGGGCAGCACGAAGGAGCGCAAGGGCTTCAGCGAAGCGTTCAGCTTGTCGATCTCGGCCTCGAGCCGCGTCACCTGCGCCTCGACCACGCGCAGCCGCTCTTTGGGCGCGTTGTCGTTCTCCGGCACGGCGAAGTCCGCGCCGAGGTCGAACAGGTCGTTCTGCACGCGGGTCATGACCGCTTCGACTTCCGGTTCGCCGCCGAGCTGGAGCCGCGCGATCCCGATCGCGGCATTGGTTTCGTCGACGGTGCCGTAGGCTTCGACGCGCAGATCCGACTTCAGCCGTCGCTCGCCGGAGCCGAGCGCGGTGGTGCCGTCGTCGCCGGTCTTCGTATAAATGCGGTTCAGGACTACCAAGGCGCGGGACCTCCTGCGGGAGGCCGGTTGTAGCCTATTTTTGCGGGGCGCAGAACTTCATCAGCGCCCGAGCATCCAGAGCGTGAACATCACCAGCGCGATGGCGATGCCCTGCAGGAGCACGCGCAGCCGCATCAGCTTCTGCGAGGTATTGCCGGAGCCGCCCTTCATCATGTTCCACAGACCGAGCACGAGCACGACGGCGACCGCAAGCAGCGCGACGGGTACGGCAATGGTCTGGAGAAATGAGGTCATGGCAGCCGCTCCTTGCCGCTAGAGATTGAGCCGGGCGATCTCGGCATTGAGTGCCGTAGCGTAGCCGATCCAGAGCAGATAGGGCAGCAGCAGCCCTGCGGCAAAGCGGTCGACCCGCCATGCCGCCAGGATGGTCATGGCCAGCAGAACGTCGAGCGCCAGAATCACCGACAGCGCGCCGCGGATCGATTCCGCGCCGAAGAAAATCCACGACCAGGCGAGATTGACCGCAAGCTGCATCAGAAAAAGCGCGATCGCGCGGTTGCGCAATTCGTCGCGCGGCGCTTCCCACAGCCGCCACAGCGCCAACGCCATCATCGCATAGAGAATATTCCAGACCACCGGAAACACGAGATCGGGCGGCGTGAAGGACGGCTTGTTCAGCGCCGCGTACCAGGTCGGAATTTTCGGCGTCGTCGCGATGCTGCCGAGCCACGCCACCGCGAAGCACAGCGCGAAACTCGCGGCCAGCCGCAGCGCCGGTTTCATCGGCTAGTGCACCAGATGCTTTTCGATCTGGTCGAGCGGCATCTTCACGAGATCCTTGTCGACTTCGTCGCGCAGGGCCTCGCGGATCGCAGGCGTGTAATGCTCGCGGATCATGCCGAGCGCGCGGGGCGGCGCGACTACGACAAGCTCGCTCGTCACGCCGCCGTGGACGGCGAGATGGATTTTCTCCGCAAGCTCTTTCAGGAATTTCGCCTCGGCCTGGTCGTGCCAGTCGGTCTGGCCGACGGCGCTGCGGCCGGGGCCGATGGCGGCATGCGAGCGGCCGGGCCGGTCGGTGCCCTGCTCGGAGGTCGGCGGATTGTCCTGCTCGAACACTTCGCGCGTGCGCAGGTCCGGATATTGCCGGTCGCCGTTGTTTTCGAGAATGAGGGCCTTGGCGCCGTCGCAGACCACGATCCAGGCGCCGTTACCGACCTTGAGATTTTGCAAGGAATCCTCCGCGAGCGTGACATTGCACAACGTCAACGCAAGAGCGGCGAAGGAGTTGCCTCGGCTAGTTCGAGCCGTCGAGCAGGCGGCGGGCGATGACCTGCGCCTGAATTTCCGCCGCACCCTCGAAAATCGAGAGAATGCGGGCATCGGCAAGGACGCGGGACACCGGATACTCCATGGCGAAGCCGTTGCCGCCGTGAATTTGCAGGGCGTTGTCGGCGCAGGCCCAGGCGATGCGCGCGGCAAGCAGTTTGGCCATGCCGGCCTCGAGATCGCAGCGGCGGCCGGAATCCTTCTCCCGCGCGGCGTGATAGGTGAGCTGGCGCGCGATCAGGATTTCGGCGGCCATGATGACGATCTTGTCGGAGACGCGCGGGAAGGAATACAGCGGCTTGCCGAACTGGATGCGCTCATGGGCATAGCGCAGCCCGAGCTCCATCGCGCATTGCGCGACGCCGATGGCGCGCGCCGCGGTCTGGATGCGCGCGGCCTCGAAGGTCTGCATGAGCTGCTTGAAGCCGTTGCCTTCGACGCCGCCCAGAAGATTTTCGGCCTTCACCTCGAAGCCGTCGAAGCCGATCTCGAATTCCTTCATGCCGCGATAGCCGATGACTTCGATCTCGCCGCCGCTCATGCCGGGCGCGGGGAACGGATTCTCGTCGTCGCCGCGCGGCTTTTCCGCGAGCAGGATGGAAAGGCCCTGATAGCCTTTCTCGTCGAGCCTGGTGCGGCACAGGAGCGTCATCAGGTCGGCGCGCACCGGATGCGTGATCCAGGTCTTGTTACCGAAGACTTTATAGACGTCGCCCTGTTTCTCGGCGCGGGTCTTGAGCGAAGCGAGATCGGAGCCGGTATTGGGCTCGGTGAAGACCGCGGTCGGCAAAATCTCGGCCGACGCGATCTTCGGCAGCCATTTCTGCTTCTGCTCGCCGGTGCCGCCGCCGAGAATCAGTTCGGCCGCGATCTCCGAGCGCGTGCCGAGCGAGCCCACGCCGATCCAGGCGCGCGACAGTTCCTCGGAGACGACGCACATCGATTCCTTGCCAAGCCCGAGGCCGCCGAATTCTTCGGGAATGGTCAGGCCGAAGACGCCAAGCTCGGCCATCTTCGCGATGATCTCGATCGGAATGTATTCGTTCTTCAGGTGCCACTCGTGCGCGTGAGGCACGACCTCGCTCTCCGCGAAGCGGTGCATTTCCGCGCGCATCGCGTCGAGGGTTTCATCGAGCCCGGCATCGCCGATGGTGAGCGAGCCCTGCGCTTTCGCGATCGCCACCGCGAGTTGCGCGCGCGCCTGCGCGTTGTTGCCGGCGATCAGTTCCCTGATCGCGGGCGTCATGCGCGCGGCGGCCTTGTCGTCCGCGACGCCGAGCGCGGAGAGGCGCAGCATCTCGCCCTGGCTCATGGGAATGCCGCCGAAGATCTGCGCGAGGTATTCGCCGGCGCCGACCCGGACCAGCAGTTCCTCGATCTCGCCGAAGCGGTTCGCTTCGATCATGCGGCCGCTATAGGCGGCGAGCTGCCGGATCGATTCCACGTAGGTCGCGAGCCAGGCATAGCCGTGCGCCGCATGTTGCTCGCGCTCGAGCAGGGCCGGGGAAAGCTTGCCGCCTTCCGTGACCTTCGTTCTTACCCCGGCCGCGGCTTCCGCAAGCAGCGCCTGGACGGAATCGCTCGCTTCGAGCAGCAGCGGCAGGAGGTCGGCGCCGGCTTGCGCGGCGCGGGAGGCGGCTTGGGTCATCGGTGGCCTTATCAGCGTGGTAAGCGGCGCATCCTTATTGGTGCAATGCACAAAATCAAGAGGCAACCTCCTGTTAACCGCCCGGAGGCTTAACTGACTGCAAATTTCGTAGCGCGTGGCCCGTGGCGAGACAGTTGCGGTCCGCGCTCTCGGCTATGCGGGGTTGGGGATGAAGTTGCCGCAGTTCGCCTCTTTTATACTGCGCCGCCTGCCGGCGCTCTCGGTCCGTGCGCGCATATTCTCGCTCGCACTCATTCCCGTGGTCGGGCTCATCATCATCGGCATCTTTTTCGCGAACGGCGAGCGCAATGTCGCCGCCGCCTTCGACACGGTGCAGAATTCCAGCGACCTCGCCAATGCCAGCCGCGAATTCAAGGGCGCGCTCTCGGCGATGCGGGTCTCGGTCAAGGATTACGTGGCCGGCAACGACAAGACGCTGAAACAGGTGTTCTACGATCACCTTTCCAACGCGCTCGAGAACCTCACCACGATCGAGAAATTCGCCGAGGCGCGCGACAAGAAGATCATCGCCAACCTGCGCGGCTCGCTGGTCACGCTGCGTTCGAACTTCGAATATCTGACCAAGGCGAAAACCGATCTCGGCTTTGCCGAGACGGAAGGCATTCGCGGCCGCTTCGCCGACGCCGCCAACAAGGTCGAACAGCTCGTCAACTCCGACATCGCGAAGATGACGGAGATCGACTCGCTCCGCCTGCTCGCCGCGCTCTCGCAGCTCCGCCGCTACGAGATGGATTTCATCCTCTCGGGCGACCTGAGCGCGACCTACAGGATCTACGGCGAGCTTGCGATGTTCTCCGGCCATCTCGGCAAGGCCGCGCTGCCGACCGCGCTGAAGGACGACATTAACGCGGCGATCGAGAAATACCGCGAGGAGTTCAGCGACTGGATTTCGCAGATGCGCGTGGTCGGCACCCAGTCGACGGTGATCCAGAACACCACGGTCGATATGCAGGTCTCGACCGACAGCATCATCATGCACGCAAACCAGCTTCAGGCATCCGCCGCCAAGGCGCTCGAAGGATCGCAGGCGCAGACGCGCAACATCATCATCAGCGTCGGCATCGCCGTCATCTTCCTCGGCCTTGCGCTGAACTGGCTGATCGGCCTGAGCGTGACCCGGCCGCTGCGGGTGCTTTCGGACGCGATGCGGCGGCTGGCGGCGGGCGAAAGCGTCGCCGAAATTCCGGCAGTCAATGCGCGCGACGAAATCGGCGCCATGGCGCGGACGGTCGTGGTCTTCCGCGACAACGCGCGCGAGCGCAAGCGCCTCGAAGGCGAACAGGCCGAAGCGTCGAGCCAGCGCGAGGAGCGCGTGCGGCTGGTCGAAGAACTCATCCGCACCTTCGGCGACCGCGCCGATGCGGGTCTTGGCGCGGTGCGGCAGGCTTCGGAGAAGCTGACTTCCGCCGCCGACCGGCTCGAGACGACGGCGGGCAATGTGGATTCCGAAGCCGTGCGCGCGGGCCAGGCCGCGGGTGCCGCGTCCGCCAACGTGGCGCAGGCGGCGGTGGCAACCGAGCAGCTTTCGGTTTCGGTGTCCGAAGTCGCGCACCAGACCTCGACCTCGACCGAAGTCGCGAACCGCGCCGTCGCGGAAGCGCAGCGCTCGGTCGCGATCATGCGCAATCTCGGCGATGCCGCTTCCCGGATCGGCGAAGTGGTCGGGCTCATCCAGTCGATCGCGGCGCAGACCAACCTACTCGCGCTCAATGCCACCATCGAAGCGGCCCGCGCGGGCGACGCGGGCAAGGGCTTTGCCGTCGTCGCGCAGGAAGTGAAGTCGCTTGCCGCGCAGACCGCGCGCGCGACCGAGGATATCGCCCATCAGATCGGCTCGATCCAGGAAGCCTCCGGCGATGCCGCGACCGCGATCGATACGGTTTCGACCGTGATCGAGGAAATGTCCGCGATCGCTTCCTCGATCGCCTCCGCGATCGAGGAGCAGAATGCGGCGGTCGTCTCCATTGCGGAGAACGTCGGCCGGGCGTCGAGCGATGCCGATGCGGGCGCGGGCGCCATGAAATCGGTGCAGGCGGCGGCGGCGGGCGCGACCATGACGGCGAGCGAAGTCGCGAGCCTCGCCATCGCGCTCGGCGGCGAGGCGGAAAAGTTCGACACCGCGATCCGCGACTTCCTCGGCGCCGTCCGCGCGGCCTGAGCCAGCCGCAAGCAAGCGGCTTGCATTTTCGGCACCGACCCGCGATCTGAGGGCAGTCAGCCAGTGTGCGGCTCCGCACGTCCGCGCCATGCTCCCGGCGAGCGCAATGGCGGAACTGCGAGCCAAAGCCACACCGCAATCTTTATTTGCTAGTGTCCTTTTGAATCCGAAGTTCGCGACCGAAGGTTCTGGTAAGTGAGGCGAAGTTCGGATTCAGGACACTAGCCGGGGCCCCGCGTGCCGAAATTCCTGCGCATCGCCATCAATGCCTTCTGGCGCTTCAACGACGACGACGGCTGGGCGATCTCCAGCCATATCGCGCTGTCGGGGTTGATGGCGCTGTTTCCGTTCATGATCTTCGTGACGTCGCTGGCGGC
>CAZNPX010000017.1:49984-52145 GCA_964575175.1 uncultured Hyphomicrobiales bacterium
TGTCGGGGTTGATGGCGCTGTTTCCGTTCATGATCTTCGTGACGTCGCTGGCGGCGTTCTTCGGCTCGAAGGAGCTTGCCGACAACACCGCGCAGCTCCTGCTCGATACCTGGCCCAAGGAAGTCGCGGGCCCGATCGCGAACGAGATCCACTACGTGCTGACGAACATCCGCACCGATGCGCTGACCTTCGGCATCGTGCTTGCGATCTACTTCTCCTCGAGCGGTATCGAGAGCCTGCGGATCGGGCTCAATCGCGCATACGGCGTCGGCGAGCAGCGCTATTTCTGGTGGCTGCGGCTGGAGTCCATCGGCTACGTGCTGGTCGGCGCGGCGGGGCTGCTCACGCTCTCCTTCCTCGTCGTGCTGTGGCCGCTGCTATGGCAGACCACGGTGAAGTTCATCCCGGCGCTGGAGCCGTTCCGCGGCATTGCCGCCTTCGTGCGCTATGCGACGGCGTCGGCGGTGCTCGTGGTCGCGCTCGTCGTCGTCCATATGTGGCTGCCCGCGGGCAAGCGCACGCTCAGCGACGTGGCGCCGGGGATTATCGTCACGCTGGTGCTGTGGCTGATCGCGGGCGCGGCCTTCGGCTATTACCTCGGCCGCTTTTCCTACAATTACGTCACCACCTATGCGGGCCTCGCTTCGGTCATGGTGGCGCTGGTGTTTCTTTATACGACGGCGTCGATCTTCATTTACGGCGGCGAGTTGAACGCCGCCATCAAGGATGCGCGGCAGGCGCTCGCGATCCAGAAAGCGCCGAAGAAGACGCCGCGGCGGAAAAAGCCCGAAGCGTGAGCGGGCGCATCAGGAATTTGCCGGATCGCCGTCAAGCGGATCGAAGCGCGCCGGCCAGTTCTTCCTGATCCAGCCGAGCAGCGAGGTCGCGGTGACGGTGACGAGCGCCGCCCCGGCAACGACGCCGAGCATTCCCGAAATGACCGCCTGCGTGCCGATGAAGGCGGCCACGAAGATATAGGCGCCGAAGCCGATGAAGCCGAGCAGAACGCAGAAGGCGACCAGCCAGAACACGCACATCGCAAGCGGAATGCCGCTCATGAAAACGATCGCGGGGTTCGCGCGCGCGGCGCGAAGCAGAAACTCGGAAGTGAAGGCCTGCATCGGGGCCGAGCGGTTTTCCTGAAGTTTCGAGGCCGCGCCGAAATGCAGGCCGCTGATCGTTGCCGCGGGGACGCGCGAAGGCGAGACGATGCAGCGCCAGTGCGCCAGATTGTGACGGGTCGCCTCGACGTGATGGATTCGAACCTTGCGGATTTCCGCGAAGGGAATTTCGCGGAGGCTCGATCCGTCCAGGATTTGCAGGCGGTCCTGCGTGAGCAGAAATTCCTGCTCGCCTCCCCGCGGGGAGCGGCGGCAGCGATAGGAAAGCCGATCGGCCACCGGCGCCCGAAAGCGAGCGTTACACCCGGGTGCCCGACGCCTCGATCACGTCGTCGAAGGTGCGCATGCCGGGGTGCTGGGCGTTCACGAGCACGGCCATGTTGCCGGGCTTGTGCTGGTTCTTCCACATCTTGGTGTGCGCGAGCGGGATTTCCTTCCACGGCAGCACTTCGCTCATGCAGGGATCGACGCGGCGGTCGAGCACGAACTGGTTCGCGGCCGCCGCCTGCTTCAGGTGCGCGAAGTGCGAGCCCTGCACGCGCTTCTGGCGCATCCAGACATAGCGCGCGTCGAAGGTGAGGTTGAAGCCCGAGGTGCCTGCGCAGAACACGACCATGCCGCCGCGCTTCACCACGAGGCAGGAGACGGGGAAGGTCGCTTCACCGGGATGCTCGAAGACGATGTCGACGTCCTTCTTGCCGGTGATGTCCCAGATCGCCTTGCCGAACTTGCGGGCCTCTTTCACCCACTCGTTATATTCGGGGGTGTTCACCGTGGGCATCTGGCCCCAGCACTTGAAGTCCTTGCGGTTGATGACGCCTTTGGCGCCGAGGCCGAGGACGTAATCGCGCTTGTCGTTGTCGGAGATGATGCCGATGGGATGGGCGCCGGAGGCGGCGGCCAGCTGAATTCCGAACACGCCGAGGCCGCCGGACGCGCCCCAGATCAGCACGTTGTCGCCGGGCTTGATCGTGTGCGGCGCGTGGCCGAACAGCATGCGGTAGGCGGTGGCGAGTGTCAGCGTGTAGCAGGCCGACTCT
>CAZNPX010000018.1:0-51687 GCA_964575175.1 uncultured Hyphomicrobiales bacterium
ATCCGCGGACAGAAAGCGGTTGCCTGGCGGCTCGTGGACGAGACGGTGCCGAAGTCGAAATGGAACGACGCCGTGAAGGCGCGCGCGAAGGAACTCGCAGCGAAATCCGACCGGCCGGCGAACGCAAAAGGCGTGGCGCTGACCCCGCTCAAGCGCAAGATCGACGGCGACGCGATTGCCTATCCGCATGTCTCGGTCGAGATCGAGCGCCCGCGCGGCCTCGCGACGATCACGGTGCGTGCCTCCCGGCAAGCCGTGCCCGCCTCCGCGGCGGAAGCGCTCGCGCAGGGCGACAAATTCTGGCCGCTCGCGGTCGCGCGCGAACTCGAAGATGCGATCCTGCATCTGCGCTTCAACGAACCCGCAATCGGTCTTTTGCTGTTCAGGACCGAGGGCGACGCGCAGAGCGTGCTCGATTTCGACAAATTCATCGCCGCCAACCAGCAGGACTGGTTGCTCCGCGAAGTGCGCCACTACATTAAGCGCGTCTTGAAGCGCGTGGATGTCACCTCCAGGAGCTTTGTTTCTCTTATTGAACCCGGCACCTGCTTCGCGGGCATGCTCGCCGAACTCGTCTTCGCCTCCGACCGCGCTTTGATGCTGATCGGCCAGCGCGAAGGCGACAACAAGCCGCCGGCCGCGATCATGCTCTCGGAAGCCAATTTCGGCCTCTATCCGATGGGCAACGGGCTCACCCGCCTCGAGACGCGCTTTCTCGGCGAGCCGGAAAGCGTTTCGCGCGCCAAAGCCAAGCAAGGCGAAAAGATCGAAGGCGAAGACGCGGTCGAACTCGGTCTGGTCACTTTTGCCTATGAAAACTTCGACTGGGACGACGAAATTCGCGTGATGCTCGAGGAGCGCGCGAGCTATTCGCCCGACGCGCTTACCGGCATGGAAGCGAATATCCGCTTCGCCGGCCCGGAGACGATGGAAACGAAAATCTTCGGCCGCCTCACCGCCTGGCAGAACTGGATCTTCCAGCGGCCGAATTCGGTGGGCGAACAGGGCGCTCTCAAACTTTACGGTACCGGCATTTCGCCGACCTTCGATCGCGAAAGGGTGTGAACGATGAACATCATGAACGTCGATTACGACGGCCTCATCCCGAACAACGTCAATCTGAACGGCGACCCGCGCGTCAAGGCCGCACTCGAGAAGTGGCACCCCGGCTATCTCGACTGGTGGAACGACATGGGCCCGGACGGCTTTCAGGAGTCGCTGGTCTATCTGCGCACCGCCGTTTCCGTCGATCCGAAGGGCTGGGCGAAATTCGATTACGTGAAGATGCCCGACTACAAGTGGGGCATCCTGCTGGCGCCGCAGGCGGAGGAGCGCAAGATTCCGTTCGGCGCGCATGCCGGCGAAAAGGCGTGGCAGGAAGTGCCGGGCGAGTATCGCGCGATGCTGCGCCGCCTCATCGTCATCCAGGGCGACACCGAGCCCGCGTCGGTCGAGCAGCAGCGCTTCCTCGGCAAGACCGCACCCTCGCTCTATGACATGCGCAATCTTTTCCAGGTCAACGTGGAAGAAGGCCGCCATCTCTGGGCAATGGTGTATCTGCTCCAGAAATATTTCGGCACCGACGGCCGCGAAGAGGCGGAAGCGCTCCTGCAACGCCGCTCCGGCGACGAAGACACGCCGCGCATGCTCGGCGCTTTCAACGAGGAGACGCCGGACTGGCTCTCCTTCTTCATGTTCACCTTCTTCACCGACCGCGACGGCAAGATGCAGCTCGAGGCGCTCGCGCAATCGGGCTTCGATCCGCTGTCGCGCACGACCCGCTTCATGCTCACCGAGGAAGCGCACCACATGTTCGTCGGCGAAACCGGCGTGGGACGCACCATCGAGCGCACCTGCGCTGAGATGCAGAAGGCGGGGATCGAGGATCCGTTCGACATCGATGCCGTGCGCAAGCTCGGCGTGATCGATCTGCCGACGCTCCAGAAGAAGGCGAACCTGCATTATTCGCTGACGCTGGATCTCTTCGGGAACGAAATCTCCACCAATGCCGCGAGCGCCTTCCATGCCGGCATCAAGGGGCGCTACCGCGAGGACAAGCTCGACGACGACCACAAGCTGGAATCCTCGACCTATCCGGTCACGCGCCTGAAGGACGGCAGGATCGTTACCGAGGACGTGCCCGCACTTTCGGCGCTCAACCTTCGCCTGCGCGACGACTATGTCGCCGACTGCCAGGGCGGCGTGTCGCGCTGGAACAAGGTGATCGAGAAATACAACATCCCGTTCCAGCTCAAGCTGCCGCATGTCGCCTTCCACCGCCACATCGGGGAGTTCTCGACCGTGGAAGCGGATGTCGAGGGCAACATCGTCGGCGACGACGTCTGGAACAAGAAGAAGGACGAGTATCTGCCGTCTTCGGCCGACCGCGACTTCATCGAAAGCCTGATGAAGACCGAGGTCGAGCCGGGCAAGTTCGCGAGCTGGATCGCGCCGCCGAAGGTCGGCATCGACAACAAGCCCGGCGACTTCGAATATGTGAAGATCGCGTAACTGTTGCCGCCGAGCGCACTCATGAGTTGGGGCATATTTCACTTCTGTCATTCCGGACGCCGCGAAGCGGCGATCCGGAATCCAGGGCGGTATGCGCAAGCGGCTTTGCACTCCGGGTTCGCTCACGCCCCGGAATGACAATGACAAGGTAGGGCAATTGCCGGAATGTCCGCACCGATCAAGCAGCACCTGATCGACCCCGCCGTTTGCATCCGCTGCAATACGTGCGAGGCAACCTGCCCGGTCGGCGCGGTGACACATGACGCGAACAATTACGTCGTCGATATCACCAAGTGCAATTTCTGCATGGATTGCGTGGCGCCCTGCCCGACCGGCTCGATCAATCACTTCGTCAAGGTGAAGGAGCCGTTCTCGCTCGACGAGCAGTTCTCCTGGTCGGACCTGCCCGAGATCGAGGAAATTCCGGATTCGGACGGCCCCGCAATCTCGGTCGCGGAAGCGATCGACGACGAAGCGGCGGCCCTCCTCGACGACGCGCACAAGGGCGCGGGCGGCCAGATGAAGGCGCCCGCTTCCGCGAGCAAGCCGCGCATCAATTTGTTCGGCCGCCGCCAGCCCGCGGAAGCGAAAGTCACCGGCAACCTGAAGCTCACCGGCGCCAATGCGAGCGCCGAAATCCATCACATCATTCTGGATTTCGGCACCACGTCGTTCCCGGTGCTGGAGGGCCAGAGCATCGGCATCGTGCTGCCGGGCGCCGACGAGAACGGCCGCCCGCACAAGATGCGGCTCTTCTCGATCGCTTCCCCGCGCGACGGCGAGCGGCCCAACACCAACAACATCTCGCTCACCGTGAAGCGCGTGATCGCGAAAAACCCCGACGGCAGCGAGCACAAAGGCGTCGCCTCGAATTACGTCTGCGACCTGAAGCAGGGCGACACCGTGCAGGTCGCGGGGCCGTTCGGCTCCACCTTCCTGATGCCGGACGATTCCGAAGCCGACATCGTCATGATCTGCACCGGCACGGGCTCGGCGCCGTTCCGCGGCTTCACCGAGCGGCGGCGGCGCTCGATGCCCAACGCGAAGGGCAAGCTCTATCTTTTCTTCGGCGCGCGCACGCCGGACGAGCTTCCCTATTTCGGGCCGCTCCAGAAAGTGCCGAAGACGCTGCTGGATCAGGAACTGGTGTTCTCGCGGCTTGCCGACAAGCCGAAGGAATATGTGCAGGACCGAATGAAGAAGCGAAGCGCCGATCTCGCGGCGCTTTTGCAGAAGGGCACCACGCATATTTATATGTGCGGCCTGCGCGGCATGGAGACGGGCGTCGAGGAAACCTTCGCCTCGATATGCCGCGAGCACAAGCTGGACTGGGCGGCCATCCGCGCAAAGATGCGCGACGAAGGCCGCTTCCACGTCGAGACGTATTAGTCTTTCCCTGTCATTCCGGCGCGCGGGCGAAGCTCGCGAACCAGTTTGCGGCTCGCGGTTCGAGACGTGCTGTCGCGCGCTCCTCACCACGAGGACAACGATATTGCCGATTCAGTTTCCAAACAGCGCGCAGGCGAATGCATGCCCGAAAAAGAATCGAGGGTTGCGGAGCGCCACGAGACGCCACGTCTTGGTTTGCCGCGCCCACACTTTCCGCCGGTTGCCCGGATGAAAATGCGCGGGGCGCGTATCGTCTCGCAGCGCTCCGCTTCGGCGATTTATCGACGCGGGCCGCGCTTTTCGTGAAGCGCCCCGAAGGAACGCTTACTCCGTCAGCCATGCTCCTGGCAGGCGGTCGTAATGCCGCCGGGCGGAGCCCCGCATCGCCCCGGCGCATGGCTGCGAACCAGGCGCGGAAGCACCGGCCGCTTCCCGCAACTCGCGACGCCTCATGAGCGCGCCCTCGAACGGAAACGGCGATAGGAATATAGTCCGATCACGGGATATAGTCAATATTTTTGTCGTTCAGGGCAATGCGAAGCGTCGAACCCGGAATGACGAATCAGGCAAGCAAATCCGCAACGCTGAGCGCGATGATCTTGGTCGCGGCCTTGAGATCGTTCAGCCGCAGGTTCTCGTCGGCATTATGCGCGTTGGCTTCGAGAATGGAGCGCGGGCCCGCGCCGTAGAGCACGGCCGGAATCCCTCGCGAGGAATAATGCCGCGCGTCGGTATAGAGCGGCACGCCGTTCGACGGCACCTCGACTTTCAGCTCTTCCTTCGCGTGCTTCCGGATCGCCGCCACGATCCTGTCGAAGCCCTTTTCCTCGGTGAGCGGCAGGGCCAGCAGAATGCGGCGCACGTCGGCGCGGGTGCCGGCGAACTTCCTTGCGGCGTTCTCGATCAGCACGCGCAGGTCGCTTTCCACCTGCGCCGGATTTTCTTCGGGGATCATGCGGCGGTCGAGACGGAAGGTGACGCGATCCGGCACGACATTGGTGTTGATGCCGCCCGCGATCAGGCCGACGTTCAACGTCGGCGACTCGATGCCTTTCACCTTCGACCTCAATTCGGTGAGCGCTTCGCGGCTTTGGTAAAGCGCCGAGAGAATTCCGTTCGCGGCCTCCAGCGCGTCGTGGCCGGTCGAGGGCATCGCGGCATGAGCCTGCTTGCCGAGCACCGTCACCTCGAGATGCAGGCAGCCGTTATGCGCGGTGACGACGGCATAGCTGAAGCCCGCGGCGATGGCGTAATCGGGCTTCGACAGCTTCTGCTGCAAGAGCCAGAGCGGGCCGAGGTCGCCGCCCGCTTCCTCGTCGAACGTAAAGTGGAGTTCGACGGTGCCGTTGATCCTTGCGCCGTTCTTCTCCGCATCCATCAGCGCGAGCAGGGCGAAGGCATAGGTCGCGAAATCCGATTTGGAGACGGCGACGCCGCGTCCATACATGACCGGGCCGTGCGGGGTTTCGACGACCTTGGCGCCATAGGGATCCTGCGACCAGCCCATGCCGGGGGGCACCACGTCGCCGTGGGCGTTCAGCGCGACCACCGGGCCTTCGCCGAATTTCTTGCGCACGATCAGGTTGGTAACGCTTTTCATGCCCGCGGCCTCGACCGTCGCTTTCGGCACGGGATGGACCTCTACCGCGAAGCCGAGCCCTTCGAGCAGCGCTTTCGCGCGCTCCGCAATGGGCGCGCAATCGCCCGGCGGGTTGTCGCTCGGCACTTTCACGAGTTCGGCGAGAAACTCCGTCTCGCGCTCGAAATTCGCATCGATATAGGCGTCGATCTTTTCTTTAAGCATTGTGCTCATCGGCAAGGTTCATGAGGAAATCGAACAGCACGCGCGCGGCGAAATCGGCGTCTTCTTCGGAGACGATTTCGAGCGGCGAATGGCTGACGCCGCCGTTTCCGCAGCGCACGAACATCATCGCGCTCTGCGTCAGCGAAGACATCATGGCGGCATCGTGCCCCGCGCCGCTCGGCAGCATCAAGGGCTCCACGCCCAGGCGCACGGCGGCCGCGGCAAGACGCTCCTGCAAATAAGGAGAGAGCGGAACCGCGGACATGCGCAGCACTTCCTCCGCCTCGACCTTCACGCCGCGGGCGCGCGCGATCTGGTTGAACGCCGAGAGCACGTCCATCACCGCCGTATCGCGCACCTCGTTCGTGGCGGCGCGAATGTCGGTCGAAAATTCACAGCGGCCGGGGATCACGTTCATCGCGCCGTTCGGGACGAGCAACTGCCCGACCGTGCCGACGAGGCTGGGCGCCGCGTTGCAGCGCTCCTCGATGGCGAGGATCATCTGCGCCGCGGCGGCGCCCGCATCGTGCCGGAATTGCATGGCGACGGTTCCGGCGTGCCCCGCCTCGCCGGTCACGACGACGCGATGGCGCACGGCCCCGGCGATGCCGGTGACGATCGCCACCGGCACATCCGCATTCAAGAGCGACGGCCCCTGCTCGATATGCACCTCGACATAGCCGATCAGGTCGTCGGCCTTGCGCGCGAGCGAGGCGAGCGACCGCACATCGACCCCGGCCGCTTCCAGCACGGCACGCAGCGCAATCCCGTTGTCGTCGGTGGCATCGAGGTTTCGCGGCTCGAATTTTCCCGCGATCGCCTGGCTGCCGAGATAGCCGATAGGAAAGCGCACGCCTTCCTCTTCGGAGAAGCAGAGCAACTCGATGTTGAAGGGCAGCCGCTGCCCGGTCCGGTGCAGATGCTCGATCAGCGCGAGCGGCACGAGAATCCCGAGGCGCCCGTCGTACTTTCCGCCGTCGCGCACGGTGTCGTAATGCGAGCCGAGTAGCAGCGTCTTCGCGCCGGGCCTGGCCGCCGCATAACGGCCGATGACGTTGCCGATGGCGTCGGTGCGCACGTCCATGCCCGCCGCGCGCAAAAGCCCGTCCAGCTCGGCGGCGACTTTCCGGTGCGCCTCCGAGAAATAGGTGACGGTCAGCGCGCCCGGCTGCTCGGACCACTGCGCCAGATGATCGGCGAGCGACATGATTCGCGGACCGAAAGTATTGGCGCCTGCGCGTGTTTCCATCCCTGCCATCAGGCCGTCGCTGCTCCTGCAATCGCACTATTATATAGAGTATCTTGAACAGCGTAGTGCAGGTCTGTCATTCTGGCCGCGCGCGTGGCACGGAGCCACAGCACGGAGCCCTGGCGCGTGGACGTGGTTTTCTGGGAATGGGCCGGCGCCCTCGTCCGCTGGCTGCATATCGTGGCCGGCATCGCCTGGATCGGCTCGTCCTTTTATTTCATTCACCTGGATCTGAGCCTGAAGCCGCGCGAGGGCCTTCCCGCGGGCGCCAAGGGCGACGCCTGGCAGGTCCATGGCGGCGGTTTCTATCACCTTGTGAAGTATCTGGTGGCGCCGGAGAAAATGCCGGACCACCTCACCTGGTTCAAATGGGAAGCCTATGCGACCTGGCTTTCCGGCATCGCGCTGCTCGCCATCGTCTATTACCTCGGCGCGGAGATGTATCTCGTCGATCGCGCGGTGTTCGACATCTCGCCCGCGCGCGCGATCCTGACCAGCATCGGCGGCCTTGCCGGAGCGTGGCTGCTCTACGAGATCGTCTGCCGCTCGCCGCTCGGAAGAAGCGAAGGCGCGCTTTCGCTCTTTCTCTATTTATTGATCGTCGCGCTCGGCTATGCCTTCGCGCAGACCTTCTCCGGCCGCGGCATGTTCATCCAGATCGGCGCGCTGATCGGCACCATCATGGTGGCGAACGTCTTCGTCGTCATCATGCCGAACCAGCGCAAGACGGTGGCGCGGCTGATCGCGAAGGAAAAGCCGGAAGCAATCTGGGGCGAACAGGCGAAGCAGCGCTCCGTTCACAACAACTACCTCACGCTTCCCGTCGTCTTCCTGATGATGGGCGTCCATTATCCGCTGTTTCACGCCACCAAATACAACTGGCTGATCGTCGCGATCGTGCTTGCGATCGGCCCGCTGATGCGCGTGTTCTTCAATTTCCGTCACGCGAACGAGGGCGCGGACTGGAAGAAAAGCCCGTGGTGGACCTGGGGCGTGGTCGCGCTCGGCACGATCGCGATTCTGTGGCTCTCCGGCCTCGGCCTGCGCGACAGCCAGCGCAGCGAAATTCCGCGCGAGCCGCCGAAGTTCGCGACCGTCGAGACCATCGTGATCTCACGCTGCTCCATGTGCCATGCGGCGCAGCCGGTCTGGCTCGGAATCCCGACCGCGCCCCACGGCGTGCTGCTGGATACGCCGGAGAACATCCGCAAATTCGCGCGCCAGATCGACATTCATGCGGTACGCTCCATCGCGATGCCGCCCGGCAACATCACCGGCATGACCCCGGAAGAACGCGCGCTGCTCGCCGCTTGGCTTACCGCGAGGCCCGTCCCAGAATGAGCGAGATGAAGAAATATCCGCGCGATCTCACCGGCTACGGCCGCAACCCGCCGCATCCGCGCTGGCCGGGAAATGCGCGGATCGCGGTGCAGTTCGTGGTGAACTACGAGGAAGGCGGCGAGAACAATATCCTGCACGGCGACGCCGCCTCGGAGGCGTTTCTTTCGGACGTGCTCGGCGCGCAGCCCTGGCCCGGCAAGCGGCACATGAATATCGAATCCATGTTCGAGTACGGCTCGCGCGCGGGCTACTGGCGGCTGTGGCGCGCCTTCACCGAGCGCAACATGCCGGTGACGGTTTTCGCCGTCGCGACCGCCTTGCAGCGCTATCCCGAGATCGCCGCTTCCATGCAGGAGGCGGAATGGGAAATCGCGAGCCACGGGCTGAAGTGGATCGACTATCGCGACATGCCGGAGAAGGAAGAGCGCGCGCATTTTCGCGAGGCGATCGCGATCCACACCGAAGTCACCGGCGAGCGCCCGTTCGGCTGGTACACCGGCCGCACCTCGGAAAACTCGCTGAAGATCGTCATGGAGGAAGGCGGCTTTCTCTATTCTTCCGATTCCTATGCCGACGACCTGCCCTATTGGGTGCGGGGGCCGAAGGGCCCGCATCTCATCGTTCCCTATTCGCTCGATGCCAACGACATGCGCTTCACCAACGCGCAGGGCTTCGCGAACGGCGACGACTTCCTCGCCTATCTGCGCGACAGCTTCGACATGCTCTATGCCGAGGGCGAAACCACGCCGAAGATGATGTCGATCGGGCTGCATTGCCGGCTTGCGGGACGGCCCGGCCGCGCGGCAGCACTTGCGAAATTCCTCGACTATATCGACGAGCATGACGGCGTCTGGGTCGCGAGCCGGCTCGACATCGCAAAGCACTGGCATGCGGAGCATCGCGCGCTCGCCGACGAAGCGTGGGAAATCGCGGAATGACCCGCTTCACGCTGGACGCGCTCAATAGCGCCTCGCCGCCGGATTTCGTGGCGGCGCTCGGCGACGTCTTCGAGCATTCGCCGTGGGTCGCGGCACGCGCCATGCCGAAGCGGCCTTTCGCCGACGTTCGCGCGCTGCTCGATGCCATGACCGATGCGGTAAGATCGGCATCCAAAGAAGAGCAGGCGGCGCTTCTGCGCGCGCACCCCGATCTCGCGGGCAAGGCCGCGCGCGCCGGAGAGCTCACGAAGGATTCCACCGCCGAACAGGCGAGCGCCGGACTGGACCAGCTTTCCGCGCGCGAGTTCGAGTCCTTTCAGGGCTTCAACGCGAATTACCAGAAGAAGCACGGCATTCCGTTCATCGTCTGCGTGCGACGGCACACGAAGGACTCGATCCTCAAGCAATTCGCGAGACGGCTCGACAATTCCGCCGCCCGGGAGTTCGAGACCGCGCTCGAGGAAGTATTCCGGATCGCCGCACTTCGCCTCGACCGGAAAATCGAGGATGCCGGTCTTGGCCTGAACGGCAGGCTTTCCACCCATGTCCTCGACAACCACGCGGGGCGCCCGGCCCGCGACATGTGGCTCGCGCTTCGGGAATTATCGGCGTTCGACGAGCCGCGCCTGCTGGTCCGCGCGCAGACCAACGCCGACGGGCGGACCGACGCGCCGCTGATTTCCGGGCGGCCCGTTCCCGCGGGACAATACGAGCTGCTCTTTTCGGTCGCCGATTATTTCGCGGACCAGCGCGTGCCGCTCGCGGAGCCGCCCTTCCTCGACGTGGTGCCGATCCGGTTCTCGGTCGCGGAGCCGGAGGGGCATTATCATGTCCCGCTCCTCGTTACCCCGTGGAGTTACGGGACCTATCGCGGCAGCTAGCCCCCGTAAAAGGCGCGGAAAAGCCGCCGCAAGAATAGGCAAGGCCGCGAAAACCGCCTAGCCTGAAGGCAATCCGGTAAGACGGGCGGCGCGCCAGAGCGTGACAAGCCAAAAAGAAAATGGCACGGCGCTTGCTGTCTCACTCTCCCGGACAAAATCTGTCTTCACGGGAGTCTTCGACAATGTTCCGCAAAGTTCATCTGGCCACTTTCGCCGGGGCGATGCTCGCCGCTTCGCTTTCCCCCGCAAGCGCGCAACTCGATGTGAAATTCGCACTCGACTGGAAGTTCGAGGGTCCGGCCGCGCCCTATTTCGTCGCGCTCGACAAGGGCTATTACAAAGCCGAGGGCCTCAACGTCACGATCGACAGCGGTCCCGGCTCGGTCGCCGGCATCGCGCGGGTCGC
The DNA here is from genome assembly GCA_964575175.1 of uncultured Hyphomicrobiales bacterium. Classification (GTDB taxonomy): domain Bacteria; phylum Pseudomonadota; class Alphaproteobacteria; order Rhizobiales; family Xanthobacteraceae. The sequence continues at coordinate 10,520 of CAZNPX010000018.1, forward strand.
CGCCGGCACCTATCCGATCGGCTTCTTCGACATCAATTCGCTGGTCCGCTTCCGCGACCAGAACCCCGACAAGGACGTGAAGGCGGTGCTGATGGTCTATGACCGGCCGCCGTTTTCGATCGTGAGTCTCGCCAAGTCGAACATCAACAAGCCGAAAGACCTCGAAGGCAAGGTGCTCGGCGCACCGGCGCCGGACGGCGCCTTCGCGCAGTGGAAAGCCTTCGTGAAGGAAAACAGCATCGACGATTCGAAAGTGAAAATCGAGAATGTCGGGTTTCCGGTTCGCGAGCCGATGCTTGCCGACGGCAAGGTCGATGCGATCACCGGGTTCTCCTTCTCGTCCTATTTCAACCTCGTGACCAAGGGCATTCCGGAGAAGGACATCAAGGTCATGCTGATGTCGGACTTCGGGCTCGTGCTCTACGGCAACGCGATCATGGTGAACCCGGATTTCGCCAAGCAGAATCCGAAAGCCGTCGCGGGCTTCGTGCGGGCCACCATCCGGGGCGTCATCGATACGATCAAGGACCCCGACGCCGCGATCAAGTCGGTCATGAAGCGCAACGAAACGGCCGACGAGAAGATCGAGCTTGCGCGCCTGAAAATGTCGCTGCGCGACAACTTCGTCAGCGAATGGGTGAAGGCGAACGGCGTCGGCGGCATCGACGAACAGCGCATGGCGAAAGCGATCGACCAGATCGCGGTCACCTACGAGTTCAAGAACGCCAAGCCGAAGCCGGCCGATCTTTTCAACGCCTCGTTCCTGCCGCCGGCAGCCGAGCGGAAGTTCTGAGCAAAACTGCGTCGTCCGGAGTGCGCCCGCGTGAAAGCGTTTGTCGATATCAATAACGTAACGCTCAAGTACCACGGCGCTTCGGGAGACGTTCTCGCCTTGAATGGCACCACCATGAAGGTCCGGCGCGGCGAATTTGCCGCCGTCGTCGGACCTTCCGGTTGCGGCAAGTCCACCCTGATGCGGCTCGTCACGGGCCTGCACAAGGTCACCAGCGGCAGCGTGTCGATCGAGGGAACGCCGGTCACGGGTCCGGTCAAGATCGCGGGCATGGCGTTCCAGCACGCCAACCTGCTGCCGTGGCGCAAGGTGGTCGACAACGTGCTGCTGCCGCTCGAGATCGTGCAGCCGCATCGCTCGCAGTTTCGCGGGAGAAAAGCCGAGTACCGCGCGCAGGCGGAAGCGCTGCTTGCGACCGTCGGGCTGAGCGGATTCGCCGACCGCTATCCGTGGGAGCTGTCGGGCGGCATGCAGCAGCGCGTTTCGCTCTGCCGCTCCTTGATCCACCAGCCCGCGCTGCTCATGCTGGACGAGCCCTTCGCGGCGCTCGACGCTTTCACGCGCGAGGAGCTTTGGTGCGTGCTGCGCGACCTGTGGCAGAAGCTCAAGTTTACGGTGATCCTGGTCACGCACGACCTGCGCGAAGCCGCGTTTCTCGCCGACACCATCTACGTCATGAGCGCGCGGCCGGGCCGCATCATGCAGGCCAAGACGGTCGACCTGCCCCGGCCGCGCAGCCTTGAAGTGACCTACGAAAAGGACTTCGCCGATATCGTCCACGAATTGCGCGCGAAGATCGCCGAGGTGCGCCAGACATGAGCTCGAACACCGCGGAAAAGCTGGCGCCCTGGCTCTTCACGATTGCGATCTTCGTGGTCTGGGAGGCGGCCTGCCGCTTCTTCAACATCAACACCGCGATCTTGCAGCCGCCGTCGGCCGCCTTCGCCGCGATGGCGCAGCACCCGATGGTGTTCCTCAAGCATTCCTACGTCACGCTCTGGGTGACGATGGTGGGCTTCGCGCTGGCGGTGGCCTTCGGCATCGTGCTCGGCCTGGTCGTGGGCTGGTCGCGCACGATCTATCGCGGCCTCTATCCGGTGATGGTCGGCTTCAACACGATCCCGAAGGTCGCGATCGTGCCGCTCCTGATCCTGTGGTTCGGCATCGGCGAAGTGCCGGCGATCATCACCGCCTTCCTGATCTCGTTCTTCCCGATCGTCGTGAACGTCGCGACGGGTCTTGCCACCACGGAGCCGGAACTCGAGGACGTGCTGCGCGCGCTCGGCGCGGGCAAGCTCGACATCATGCTCAAGGTCGGGATTCCGCGCGCGCTGCCCTATCTCTTCGGCTCGCTCAAGGTCGCGATCACGCTGGCTTTCGTGGGCACCGTGGTTTCCGAAACGCTTGGGGCCAATGCGGGGCTCGGCTACCTGATCGCGCTCGAGGGCGCCTCGTTCCGGATGGCGAACGTCTATGCAGCACTTCTCCTTCTCGCCTTCGAAGGGGTGCTGATGTACGCGCTGTTCGCCTGGGTCGAACAATATTTCACGCGCTGGGCCTTCCGCTCGCAGATGAGCGCGGCCGGCTAGGGCAATGGGCAGCGCGATCCGTTTTGGCTTGAACGGAACGCCGCGCGAAGAAAGTGCCGTTTCGCCGTCGACGACGGTCCTCGACTGGCTGCGCGCACAACGGCTGACGGGAACGAAAGAAGGCTGCGCCGAAGGCGACTGCGGCGCCTGCACCGTCGTTCTCGATCGCGGCGCCGGGGCCGCACCGCGCTATCGGGCCGTCAACTCCTGTCTGATGCTGGTGCCGCAACTCGACGGGCTCGACGTGCTCACGGTCGAAGGCATTGCCCGAGGCGGCGAGCTGCATCCGGTGCAGAAGCTGCTCATGGAGACCGACGGCACGCAATGCGGCTTCTGCACGCCGGGCTTCGTGATGTCGATGTATGCGTTCTCGCAAGGCGAGGAGCCGCGCGACGAGGCGCATATCCACGAAGCGCTTGCAGGCAATCTGTGCCGCTGCACCGGCTATCGCGCGATCGTGGAAGCCTGCAAAAGAATCCCCATGCCGGAATTCTCCGGAATCGGCGGTGGTGGCGGACGCGGCGACGTTTCCCTGAATTACATCAGCGGCACGCAGGAATATTTTGCGCCGCAGCGGCTCGACGAGTTGCTCCAACTGCGCGCGGAACATCCCGACGCAATCCTGCTCGCGGGCGGCACCGATCTCGGCATTCGCGCGAGCAAGGAGCGCGAGGTCTTTCCGAAGATCCTCTTCACCGGCTGCGTATCCGGTCTGGACACCGTGAAGGAGGAAGCGGGCTTTCTCGAAATCGGCAGCGCCGCGACCTATACCGATGCCCTCTCCGCGATCGACCGGCATTTTCCCGCCTTCGGCGCGCTCATTCGGCGGATCGGCTCGCGGCAGATCCGGAATCTCGGCACCCTCGCGGGCAATCTCGTCAATGCGTCGCCCATCGGCGACACGCCGCCCTGCCTGATCGCGCTGGGCGCGGAAATCCGGATCGCGTCCCTGCGCGGCGAGCGCGCGGTTCCGGCGGAGCAATTCATCACCGGCTATCGCAAGACCGCGCTCGCGCCGGACGAGATCGTGACGGCCATTCGCATTCCCTATGTGCGCGAGGGCGCGCGCTTTTCGGCCTACAAAATTTCCAAGCGCTTCGACCAGGATATTTCATCGGTGATCGGCGCATTCCATGCGGCGGGAAGCGAAATCCGCGTGGCTTTCGGCGGCATGGCGGATCGCGCGAGGCGCGCGCAGCATGTGGAAGCGCTGTTGCGTTCCGGCAATCCGTCGCCTGCCGCGATCGAAGACGCGATGGCAAAGGATTTCACGCCGCTCACCGATCACCGTGCGAGCAAGGAATATCGCCTGCGCGCGGCCGCCGGCCTCGTGCAGCGCTTCCTGCTCGAAGCCGACGGCGGGCAAGCGGCAAGGATCGAGGCGCTATGAAACGCCCGCTTGAGCGCATCCGCGGCGGCGTGCATCAATCGGTGCCGCACGACAGCGCGCGGGGCCATGTCTCCGGCAGCGCGCTTTACATCGACGACGTGCCGATGCCGCCTTCCGGGCTGGAGGCAGCCCTCGTGCTGAGCCCGCACGCGCATGCACGCATCCGGAGCATCGATTTCACGAAGGCGCTTACAGCACCCGGCGTCGCCGCCGCGATCAAGGCTTCCGACATTCCGGGCAGGAACGACATCGGCCCGATCCGGCCCGGCGAGCCGCTCCTGCCCGAAGAATTCGCCGAATACGAAGGACAACCGCTCGCCGCGATCGCGGCGATCACGCTCGATCAGGCGCGCGGCGCGGCGAAGCTCGTGGAAATCGAATACGAGGTGCTGCCCGCGGTGCTCACCATCGACGAGGCGCTTGCGAAAGAAGCCTATGTCTCGCCGGTGCAGACTATGGCGCGCGGCGACCTCGACGCCGCATTCGGGGAATCGCAGCATCGCCTGCAGGGCGAATTCCGCGCGGGCGGGCAGGATCACTTTTATCTCGAAGGACAGATCGCGCTGGCGACGCCCGGCGATTGCGGCGACATTCATGTGCTGAGCTCGACCCAGCATCCGACCGAGATCCAGCACGGGGTCGCGCATCTGCTCGGGCTTCCCTTCAGCGCCGTCACGGCGGAAGTGCGCCGCATGGGCGGCGGCTTCGGCGGCAAGGAGAGCCAGGCAACGCTGATCGCGGGCATCGCCGCCGTGCTCGCGATGCAGGCGAAGCGGCCGGTGAAGCTGCGGCTGCCGCGCGACGACGACATGCGCGCGACCGGCAAGCGCCATCCGTTTCTCATTCGCTACGACGCGGGCTTCGACGAAGCCGGGCGCATTCTCGCGCTCGACCTCCTGCTTGCGTCGAACGGCGGCAATGTCGCGGACCATTCGCCCGCGGTGATGACGCGCGCGCTCTGCCATGCCGACAACGCCTATTGGCTGCCGAACCTCCGCTTCCGCGGCTTTTGCTGCAAGACCAACACGGTTTCCAACACCGCCTTCCGCGGCTATGGCGGGCCGCAGGGCATGCTCGCGATCGAGACCATCGTCGATCATGTCGCGCGGCATCTCGGGCTTGCGCCGGATGAAGTACGGCGGGTGAATTATTACGGCGACGCGCCCAGGAACGTCACGCCCTATCGCATGACGGTCGAGGACAACATTACCGCGCAGGTGATGGACGAGCTCGCCGCCGACGTGAAGCTCGACGAATGGCGTGCCGATGTCGATGCCTTCAACCGCGCCAACAAAATTCTGAAGAAGGGGCTTGCGACGATGCCGGTGAAATTCGGCATCTCGTTCAACCGTCCCGCGCTCAACCAGGCCGGCGCGCTGGTGAACGTCTATACCGACGGCAGCGTGCTTTTGAATCACGGCGGCACGGAAATGGGCCAGGGCCTTTTCGTGAAGATCGCGCAGGTCGTGGCCGAAGTCTTTCAGGTCGATATCGACAAGATCTGCGTCTCCGCGACCTCGACTGCGAAAGTGCCGAACACCTCGCCGACCGCCGCTTCCTCGGGCTCGGATCTCAACGGCATGGCGGCGCTGAACGCCGCGGAACAGATCAAGGCGCGGATGCGCGCGGTCGCCGCCGAGCATTTCGGCGTGCCGGAAGACGAGATCGTCTTCGCGTCGAACCGCATCTACGCCGGGAACCGTTCCCTCTCCTTCCCCGAACTCGCGCAGCTATCGTGGGAGAACCGCGTCTCGCTTTCCGCGGCCGGCTATTACCGGACGCCGAAGATCCACTGGGACTTCGAAACCGGAACCGGGCGCCCGTTCTTCTACTTCGTCTATGGCGCGGCGGCGGCCGAAGTCGTCATCGATACGCTCACGGGCGAGATGCGCTGCCTGCGCGCGGAACTGCTCGAAGACTGCGGCAAGTCGCTCAATCCCGCGATCGATCTCGGGCAGATCGAGGGCGCCTTCGTGCAGGGCATGGGCTGGCTGACCTCGGAAGAACTCTGGTGGGACGAGACGGGCCGGCTGAAAACGCACGGGCCCTCGACCTACAAGATTCCGGGGAGCCGCGACGTGCCGCCCGTCTTCAATGTCCGCATTCTCGAAAACGCGCCGAACCGCGAGGCCACGGTGTTTCGCTCCAAGGCGGTCGGCGAGCCGCCGCTGATGCTGGCGATCTCTGTGTGGCTCGCGATCCGCGACGCGGTCGCGGCAAGCGGCGGCCACGGGCCGGTCGAAATGGACGCGCCGGCAACGCCCGAGCGGATTCTGGACGCGATCTATCGGCGCCGCGCCGCCTCGTAGCGCGCCATGAATTCCGGCGACATCTCGCGAAGCTTTGCTTCGTCAATGCGGCCCGAGCGCGTGATGTAGCTCATCGCAAAATCGAGCGGCGCCTGCTTCATGTGCGCGGGAAAGTTCTCGTACCAGGCGGCGCTCGTTTTCGACGCCTTCACGATTTTCTCGACCACGGGCTTTCGCTCGCGCTCGTAGCGCGTAAGCGCCGCCGGAAGATCTGGCTCGGCTTCCAACGCCTTGAACAGCGCAATCGAATCCTCCAGCGCGAGCCGCGTGCCGGAACCGATGGAAAAATGCGCGGTGCGCAGCGCGTCTCCGGCCAGCACGACGTTGCCGTGCGACCAGCGCTCGTTCCAGATCCATGGAAAGTCGCGCCAGACGGATCGGTTCGAGATGAGCTTATGGCCGCCGAGCGTATCCGCGAAAATCCGCTCGCAAAGTGCTCGGTTCTCGCCTTCGGCAAGATTGCCAAAATTCCCCCGGACGAAAGTCTCGGGATCGCATTCGATGATGAAGGTGCTTCTGTCCGGAGCGTAACGATAGTGATGCGCGTTCAGCGTGCCGAACTCGCATTCGACGAATGTCTGGGTGAGCGTCGCGAAGCTCTTCGTCGTGCCGAACCAGATGAACTTGTTGCGAAAGAGATCGGTTCGCGTCCGAAATTCAGGGGAAGCCGCGCGCAGCACCGAGTTCACGCCGTCGGCGGCGACGACGAGATTGAACGCCTGCAACTCGTCCGCGCTTTCAATGCGCTTTTGAAAATCCGGCGCAATCCCGACGGACGCCGCCCGCGCCTGCAGGAGCTTCAGCAGCTCCAGCCGCCCGATTGCGGAAAACCCCACGCCGTCGATCGTAACCCGCTCGCCACGATGAACGAGCGTCATGTCGCGCCAATGCTCCATGTGCGGCGCGATGGCCTCGATCGTCTCGGGGTCGTCCGCGCGCAGGAACTCCAGCGCGCGATCGGAAAACACGACGCCGAAGCCGAACGTCGCGCCGGCCTCGTTCTGCTCGAACAGCGATATTTCGGCGGCCGGGTGTTTCCGCTTCCAAAGGTAAGCGAAATAGAGCCCCGCGGGTCCGCCGCCCACCACCGCGATTCTCAATTTCGCTTCCTCTGGGCCGTGGAACGACTAGAATTTGCGCCAACATACGAAGCGCCGCCGCCCATGCAAAGCCGCGCGCAGGAAGGAAACGCCCCTTGGACTTCTCGAATTTCAGGCCGCAGCATTTTCTCTGGAAACTCGAAGGCGGGGTCGGCACCGTCACGCTCAACCGCCCGGAGCGCAAGAACCCGCTGACCTTCGAATCCTATGCCGAGCTGCGCGATACCTTCCGTGCGCTCAACGATGCCAAAGCGGTGAAGTCGGTCGTCGTTACCGGCGCGGGCGGAAATTTCTGCTCGGGCGGCGACGTGCACGAGATCATCGGCCCGCTCGTCGAAATGCGCCGCAAGCGGGACAGCGCCGGGCTGCTTCGGTTCACGCAGATGACGGGCGATCTCGTCAAGGCCATGCGCGGCTGTCCGCAGCCGATCGTCGCCGCCATCGACGGCGTCTGCGCGGGCGCGGGCGCCATTCTCGCGATGGCTTCCGATCTTCGGTATGGCACCGCGCAAAGCAAGGTCGCGTTTTTGTTCGTGCGCGTCGGGCTTTCCGGGGCGGATATGGGCGCGTGCAATATCCTTCCGCGCATCATCGGGGCGGGCCGCGCGGCGGAGCTGCTCTACACCGGCCGCGCGATGGGCGGCGAGGAAGCCGAGCGCTGGGGCTTCTTCAACCGGCTTTGTGCCCCCGAAACCGTGCTCGACGATGCGACGGCGTTGGCGGGCACGCTCGCAAGCGGGCCGAGCTACGCCCATGCGATGACCAAGCGCTGCCTGCACGACGAATGGGACATGCCGGTCGACGCCGCCATCGACCACGAGGCGCGCGAGCAGGCGATCTGCATGGAGAGCATGGATTTCGAGCGCGCCTATGAGGCGTTCGTCGCGAAACAGAGGCCCGTCTTCAGGGGCGACTGATCATTCCGGCAGCACCGCCGTCGCCTCGATTTCCACGAGCGCTTCCTTTTCCACGAGGCGAACCACCTGCACCACCGCCATCGCCGGGAAATGCTTGCCGATGACCTCGCGATAGGCGGCGCCGATCTCGCGCTGCGCGCCGAGATAATCCTCGATGTCGGTGACGTACCAGGTGAGCCGGATGATGTGCTTCGGCTCCGCGCCGGCCTCGGCGATGATCGCCACGATGTTGGCGAGCGTCTGTTTCGTCTGCGCGGCAAGACCTTCGGCAAATTTCCGGTGCTGGTCCCAGCCGACCACGCCGCCGGTGACGATCACGCGGCCGCGGGCGCTCATGCCGTCGGCGTAGCCCTTGGGCTGGGGCCAGCCCTTGGGGCGCAACACCGCGGGTTCTGCCTTGTTCTTGTCGAGCATGATCGTTCTCAGGATGCGAGTTTTGCGCTGACGGAAGCTGCCGCGGTCTCGCGCAGGCGGAAACGCTGGAGCTTGCCGGTATCCGTTTTCGGCAGGTTCGCCACATACTCGATCGCGCGCGGATACTTATAGGGCGCGACCTCGGATTTGACGAATTCCTGCAACTCCCTGGTCATCGCGGCATCGCCCGCAAAATCCGGGCGCAAGACGACATAGGCCTTCACGATCTGGCCGCGCTCGGCATCGGGGCAACCGACCACGCCGCATTCGGCGACCGCGGGATGGGCGAGCAGCACGGACTCCACTTCGGGGCCGGCGATGTTGTAGCCCGCCGAGACGATCATGTCGTCCGAGCGCGCCTGATACCAGAAATAGCCGTCCTTATCGCAGAGATAGGTGTCGCCGGTGACGTTCCAGCCGTCCTCGACATAGTTCTTCTGGCGCTCGTCGGCGAGATAGCGGCACCCGGTCGGCCCGCGCACGGCGAGGCGTCCGGGCGTGTTCGGCGGCAGCGCATTGCCGTTCTCGTCGATCACCTTGGCCTGATAGCCCGGAACCGGCTTGCCGGTCGCGCCCGGGCGAAGGTCCTCCTCGGGCGAGCCGATGAAAATATGCAGCATTTCGGTCGAGCCGATGCCGTCCAGAATTCTGATCCCGGTCGCGGCATGCCAGGCCTCCCAGGTCGCTTTCGGCAGCGCTTCGCCCGCCGACACGCATTTTCGGAGCGAGGAAATATCCCGGCCGTGCAGCTTGCCGAGAATGGCGCGATAGGCGGTCGGCGCGGTGAAGCAGACGCTGGCGCGGTGCTGCTCGATCGCGCCGAGCAGATCGTCGGGCGTCGCCTTTTCAAGCAGCACGGTGGAGGCGCCGACGCGCATGGGAAAGAAGACGAGGCCGCCGGTGCCGAAGGTGAAGGCGAGCGGCGGCGAGCCGACGAAGCGGTCGTCCGCGTTCGCGCGCAGCACGTGCTTCCCGTAGGTGTCGCAGACCGCGAGCAGATCGCGGTGAAAATGCATGGTTCCCTTGGGCTTGCCGGTGGTGCCGGACGTAAACGCAATCAGGCAGACATCGTCCGCGGCGGTATCGCTGGCGGCGAAGTTCTCGTAGCCGGGCTGCGCCATGAGCCGCTCGAGGCCGCCTTCGCCCCAATACACGAGCTTTCTCAATTCCGGCGAGAGCGGTCTCGCCTTTTCCATTTCCGTGGCGAGGCGCGCGTCGCACAAGGCAATGGAGATTTCCGCCTTCTCGATCGCATGGATGAGTTCTTTGGCGCGTAGGAGCGGCATGGTCGCAACGACGATGCCGCCTGCTTTCAGCACCGCGAAATAGCAGGCCACCATCATGGCGTTGTTCGCGGAGCGGAGCAGCACGCGATTGCCCGGCACCAGACCGAGATCCTTCACCAGCACATTCGCGATGCGGTTCACGCGCTCCTGCAACTGGGCGTAGGTCAGGGTTTCCGCGGGCGTCACGATGCAGACGCGGTCGCCGGCGCCGCGCTCTACCGTGCGGTCCAGCAATTCGACGCAGGCATTCAGCCGCTCGGGATAAGCGAGATCGGGCAGCTCGAAGACAAATTCGGGTTGCAGCGGAGCGGCGGGAAGATGGTCTCTTGCGAAGGTATCGATATGGGCGCTTGCGATCATTCGAACCTCCTCCGGTCCTCAGCTCTGCGCCACGGCGGCGCGCACGCCGGTCTTGAGTTTTCCGAGCATTCTCGTGAGCGCCGCGGTTTCGTTCTGCGAAAGCTCGCCGAACATCGTGGCGATCCAGTCCTCGTGCTCCTTTGCCATGCGCGCGAACTGCCTTCGGCCCTTCTCGGTCAGGCTCACGATATGCGAGCGGCGGTCGCTCTTGTGCTGCCGGCGCGAAACATTGCCTTCCGCAAGCAGCCGGTCGACGAGGCCGGTGACATTGCCGTTCGTCACCATCATGCGCTGGGAAAGCTCGCCCAGCGTCATGCCGTGCGGCTTGCGCTCGAGCTGCGCCATCAGGTCGAAGCGCGGCAGCGTCACGTCGAAGCGCTCGCGCAAACGGCGGCGGATCTCGGTTTCGATCAGGGTGTTGGTCGCAAGCAGCCGGAGCCAAAGCCGCAGCTCGGCTTTGTGATCGCCGGGCGCTTCGGCGATCTTGGTTTCGGCGTCCAGCGCCGCGGACTGTTCGAGCTCCATGCGGGCCCTCGATCCGGCTTGCGAGAAAACTACTTTAAGCCTAAAGTATTTTTCCTGCAAGCGGCGAATACGCGAGGTTTTCCCATGCGAATCGCAGTGGTGGGCGGCGGACCGGCCGGCATCTATTTCTCGATTCTCGCCGCCAAGGCGTGGCCGCAGCTCGAGATCGACGTATTCGAGCGCAACCGCGCGGACGATACCTTCGGCTTCGGCGTCGTCTTCTCCGACGAAACCCTCGATACCTTCGAGAAGCACGATCGCGAGAGCTATGCGGCGATCGCCGACAACTTCGCCTACTGGGACGACATCGAAATTCATTTCAAGTGCAGCCTGCACCGCATCGGCGGCAACGGCTTTTGCGGATGCGCGCGCACCACGCTGCTGAAGCTGCTGCACGACCGCGCGGTTGCGCTCGGCGTAAACCTCAAATTCGAAACCGAGGTCGATCCGTCGCTGGCCGCGCTCGCGGGCTACGACCTCATCATCGCCGCCGACGGCGCCAACAGCCGGATCCGCGAAACCTTCCGCGATCAATTCGGCACCGAGATCGATTACCGGCCGAACAAGTTCGCCTGGATGGGCTCGACGCGCTCCTTCGACGCCTTCACCTTCTTCTTCAAGGAAACCGAGTACGGCATCTTCATCGCGCATTGCTATCAATACGAGCCGGGCCGCTCGACCTGGGTGATGGAAGTGCAGCCCGAGACGTTCGCGCGCGCGGGACTCGACCGGCTTTCGGAGGAGGAATCGGCGCGCTTCCTGGAAGGAATTTTTGCGGCCGAGCTTGCCGGCCACAAGCTCATGACCAACCGCTCAACATGGCGGAATTTTCCCCGCATCTCGAACGAGCGCTGGGTGAAGGATAACGTGGTGCTGCTCGGCGACGCCAAGGCCACCGCGCATTTCTCCATCGGCTCGGGCACCAAGCTGGCCATGGAGGACGCGATCGCGCTGTTTCAGTCGCTCCGCAAGACGCAGCTCGACGTTCCCGCGGCACTCCGGCATTTCGAAACCTCGCGCCGCGAGGATGTCGAGAAGACGCAGCATGCCGCCGACGTTTCGCTGGTGTGGTTCGAGCACGTCGACCGCTTCTGGGACATGGACCCGCGCCAGTTCGCCTTCGGCTTGATGACGCGCTCGAAAGCGATCACCTGGGACAACCTGCAACTTCGCGCGCCGGAATTCGTCGAGCAGGCGGGCGAGATGTTCGCGGCAGGCGTCGCGAAATCGGGCCTGCGCGTGGATCGCGCGGACCGGCTGCCGCCAATGTTCCAGCCCTTCCGGCTGCGCGACATGGAAATTCCGAACCGCGTCGTGGTTTCGCCGATGTGCCAGTATTCCGCCAAGGACGGCGTGCCGAACGACTGGCATCTCGTGCATCTCGGCGGCCGCGCCATCGGCGGCGCGGGGCTGGTCTATACCGAGATGACCGATGTGTCGGCGGAGGCCCGCATCTCGCCGGGCTGCGCCGGGATTTACACGGACGAGCAGGAAGCCGGGTGGAAGCGGGTCACCGATTTCGTTCACGCCAACTCGGCCGCGAAAATCTGCCTCCAGCTCGGGCACGCGGGACGCAAGGGCGCGACCAAGCTGATGTGGCAGGGCATCGACGAGCCGCTCGAGGCCGGGGCCTGGCCGATCATCGCCCCCTCACCGCTTCCCTATTACCCGCACAGCGTCGTGCCGCGCGAGATGACCCGCGCCGACATGGACAAGGTGAAGGCGGATTTCGTTGCCGCCGCGAAGCGGGCCGAAAACGCGGGCTTCGACATGCTCGAAGTCCATTGCGCGCACGGCTATCTGCTCGCGAGTTTCATTTCGCCGCTGACCAACCATCGGCAGGACGAATATGGCGGCGCGCTGGAAAACCGGCTGCGCTTTCCGCTCGAAATCTTCCGCGCGGTGCGGAACGTCTGGCCGGTCCACAAGCCCATGTCCGTGCGCATTTCCGCAACCGACTGGAAAGACGGCGGCGTCACCGGCAAGGAATCCGTCGAAATATCCCGCGCCTTCGCGCGCGAGGGCTGCGACCTGATCGACGTCTCGACCGGGCAGACCGTTCACGACGCCGAGCCGGTTTTCGGCCGCATGTTCCAGACGCCTTATTCCGACCAGATCCGCAACGAGGCCAAGATCGCGACCATGTGCGTCGGCAACATCACGACCGCCGATCAGGTGAACACCATTCTTGCCGCGGGCCGCGCCGATCTCGTGGCGCTCGCGCGGCCGCATCTTGTCGATCCCTATTTCACGATGCGGGCGGCCGCCTGGTACGGCGTCGAACACGTCCCGTGTCCGCCGCAATATCTCTCCGGCAAGGACCAATTGTTCCGGACGGCGGCGCGCGATCGCGCCGATCTCGCGGAGCTGCGCCGCAAAGTGAAGCCGCGCAGTCACCAGCGCGACGCGCGGCGACAAGCTGCGGAGTAGCTTACACAAATTCGAAACACGCGCCTTCCGCACTGCGGCTTGGTTGTTGCGTTGCATCATGCGACCGAAGCACGCTGCGAAGAATTCCATCAGCAGCGGCCTTCGCAACTGCCGCAAAGCTATTGACGAATGCTTCGCAAGTGCCTGAAAGTCTTGACGATGGCTCGTCGAAGCCAGCGTGCAAACCGATCACAGGTGTGCCGGTCAACATCGGCGTCAGACATAAAAGCGGGAAACACAAAACAAACCGCGGCGCACCAATCGTTTGCGAATTTCCGTAGGGAGGAAACTTAAGATGAAATGGCAGATGCCTAAAAAATTGCTCGGGCTTGCCGCTGTCGGCCTCGTCGCCGGCGCCGGTTACCTCGCGCTGCCGCAGAAGACCGAAGCGCAGGGTGCCACGATCAGGATCGCCTATGTCGATCCGCTCTCCGGCCCGATGGCCGGCATCGGCGACACCGGCCTCAAGAACTTCCAGTACATTCTCGAAGAGATCAACGCCAAGGGCGGCGCGAACGGCAAGAAGCTCGAAATCGTTCCGTTCGACAACAAGCTGAACGCGCAGGAAACCATCGTTCAGGTGCAGAAGGCCGTCGACCAGGGCATTCGCATCATCACCCAGGGCAACGGCACCGCGTTCGCCATCGCGATCTCCGAGTGGGTCACGAAGTACAACGAGCGCAACCCCGGCAAGGAAGTGGTTTATCTGAACTACGCCGCGGTCGACCCGATCCTCACCAACGACAAGTGCAGCTACTGGCACTTCCGCTGGGACGCGAACACCGAGCAGAAGATGGCGGCGATCACCACCTTCCTGAAGGATCGCCAGGACGTGAAGAAGGTCTACCTGATCAATCAGGACTACGCCTTCGGTCACGGCGTGCGCGATCTCGCGGTGAAGATGCTGAAGGAAAAGCGTGCCGACATCGAGATCGTCGGCAACGAACTGCACCCGCTCGCCAAGGTCACCGACTTCGCGCCCTATATCGCGAAGATCAAGGCCGCCGGCGCGGACAGCATCATCACCGGCAACTGGGGCAACGACATCTCGCTCCTGATCAAGGCGGCGGCTGACGCCGGCCTGCAGGTGAACTTCTTCACCTTCTACGCAGGCGGCACCGGCGGCCCGACCGCGATCAAGCAGGCCAACCTCGCGAACCGCGTCTTCGCGGTCGGCGAAGGCTTCGGCAACATCCCGCACAAGGCTTCGCAGGACTTCGAAAAAGGCCTCCGCGACAAGTTCAAGGTCGGCCTGTTCTATCCGCGCGGCGTGAACCAGATGCGGATGCTCGCGGCTGCGATCAACCAGGCGAAGTCGGATGACCCGAAGAAGTTCGCGGCCATCCTGCACGGCATGAAGTTCGAAGTGTTCAACGGCGGTCAGGGCGAAATGCGTGCCGACGACCACCAGTTCATGCAGCCGATGTACATGGCGAGCTTCGGACCGATCAAGGCCGACCAGCCGTTCGATGAAGAAAACACCGGCTGGGGCTGGAGCATCGCGGGCAAGGTCGACGCCAAGGACACCGCGGTTCCGACCACCTGCAAGATGAACAAGCCGTCCTAACCGGCTTTCATAATACGTCCGGCCGGGAAAACCCGGCCGGACGTTCTTGTATCCATTCAACCCCGGCGGGCAGGGCACCGTGGCTGAGCTCATTATCATCTCGACGTTGAACGGCGTGCTTTACGGCATGCTTTTGTTCCTCATGGCGAGCGGCCTCACGCTGATCTTCAGCATGATGGGCGTGCTCAATTTCGCGCATGCTAGCTTCTACATGCTCGGCGCGTTTCTCGGATTTCAGATCAGCCAATGGGCCGGCTACATCCCCGCGCTCATTCTCGCACCGCTGATCGCGGGCGGCATCGGAGCGCTGGTCGAACGCTACGGGCTCAGAACCGTGCACAAGAACGGCCATGTCGCCGAACTTCTGTTCACCTTCGGACTCGCCTTCATCATCGAGGAAGTAATCCAGATGATCTGGGGCAAGCTCTCGGTCGATTACCGTGTGCCGAGCTGGCTCGACTTCCCGGCCTTCACGATCTACGCGACGAACTACCCCGCCTATAAGACCTTCATGCTCCTGTTCTCGATCGCGATCTTCATCGGCCTGATCTTCCTGCTGACGAAGACGCGCGCCGGCCTCATCATCCAGGCCTCGCTCACGCACCCGAACATGGTGGGCATGCTCGGCCACAACGTGCCGCGCGTATTCATGCTCGTGTTCGGTCTCGGCACCGCGCTTGCCGCGATCGCCGGCGTGATTGCGGGCGCGGCCTATGTCACGCAGTCGAACATGGCGGCACTGCTTGGCCCGATCCTGTTCGTCGTGGTCGTGGTGGGCGGCCTCGGTTCGCTGTGGGGCGCTTTCGTCGCCTCGCTCCTGATCGGCCTGCTGCAAACTTTTGCCATCGCGTCGGACTGGTCGCTCAACAAGTTCTTCGGCGACTTCATCTCGCCCTCGCGCGGCACGCTGCTCTTCGACGTGTGGAACGTCACGATCGCGCAAGTCGGCCCGATCCTGCCCTATCTCCTGCTGGTGCTTGTGCTGATCTTCCGGCCAACCGGTCTGTTCGGGACGCGTGAAACATGAGCGACGCAGCAAAAGCGATGCCGGCGGCATCCGAAAACCGGGTTTGGGCAAGCATCAAGCTTTACGGCGTCTGGATCGCCGCCGCGTTGATCGTTCTCGTCCTGCCCTACATTTTCCCGTCCGGCGCGGCGATCACGACCATGTGCCTGATGGGCATCATGATCATCTTCGCGCTCTCTTATAATATGCTGCTCGGTCAGTCCGGCATGCTCTCGTTCGGACACGCGGTCTATTACGGCCTCGCCGCTTTCGTCACCGCGCATACGATCAACTGGGCGATCAAGGCAGGCATTCCGATCCCGCTGCCGTTGATCCCCGTCGCCGGTGCCGCGGCCGGCCTCATCTTCGGCATCATCTTCGGCTCGGTTTCGACCAAGCGCGCCGGCACCGTGTTCGCGATGATCTCGCTCGGCCTTGCCGAACTGGTCTATTCGAGCTCGCTGATCCTCCGCAGCTTCTTCGGCGGAGAGGAAGGCATCTCCGCCGACCGCACCAAGTTGATTCGCTTCTTCGGCTACAATTTCGGACCGCAGATTCAGGTCTATTACCTGATCGCGGCCTGGTGCCTGCTCTGCGTGATCCTGATGTACGCGATCACGCGCACGCCCCTCGGCCGCATGTGCAACGCCGTGCGCGAGAATCCGGAGCGGGTCGAATTCGTGGGCTACAATCCGCAGCTCGTGCGCTTCATCGCCTTCTCGCTCGCGGGCCTGTTCGCGGGCGTCGCCGGTTCGCTTGCCGCGATCAATATCGAGCTTGCGCAGGCGAGCTTCGTGGGCGCGGCGCAGTCCGGCGCGGTGCTGCTTGCCGCCTATATCGGCGGCGTCGCCTTCTTCGTCGGGCCGATCCTCGGCGCGATCCTCGTCACCTATCTTTCCCTTACTCTCTCCGATTATTCGGAAATCTGGGTGCTCTATTTCGGCGTCCTGTTCGTCATGATCATCATGTTCGCCCCTTACGGTCTTTCGGGGCTCCTGATGATGCATGCGCAGTTCTGGAAGGGGCCGTTCGGCAGCCGGATGGCCCGTCTCGGCAGGCTGGCCGGTGCCTATCTGGTCGCGGCAATTCCCGCGCTCATCATGCTCGCCGGCGCGATCCTGCTCATCGAAATGATCCATCACGTGGCGCAGAAGGGCGCGGAAGGCGCGAACATGCACTTCCTGCGCCGGCCCTACCTCACGGTGAACACGCACACGGTCCTGCCGTGGGTCGGGGCGTTGGTCGCCATGATCGGCGGCTTCTTCGCGTTCCGCTTCACCTGGCCGACGGTGGCGAACGCCTGGAACAACGCGCTGCATGACGCGCAACGGAGCGGCGCATGAGCTCGGCAATCGAACTGAAGAACCTCGAAAAGCGCTTCGGCAAAACCGAAATCATTCGCGGCGTCAGCCTCGACGTGCGTTCGGGCGAGCGCCATGCGGTCATCGGGCCGAACGGCGCCGGCAAATCGACGCTGTTCAATCTCATCAGCGGCAGGCTCATGCCCTCGTCCGGACAGGTCATGCTGCGGGGCGAGAACATCACCGGCCTGCGGCCTTTCGAGATCAACCGCCGCGGGCTTTCGCGAAGCTTCCAAGTCACCAACATTTTTCCGCGCCTCAGCGTCTGGGAAAATATCCGCTGCGCGGTGCTGTGGTCGAAGGGCTACAAGTATTCGTTCTGGCGCAACGTCGACAGGCTGGAAGACGTCCGCGCGCGCACGCAGGATGTGCTCGAACTGATCAACATGACCTCGCGCGCGGCGACGCCCGCGGGCGTGCTCACCTATGCGGAACAGCGCGCGCTGGAGATCGGCATCACCATTGCCGGCGGCGCCGACATCATCCTGCTCGACGAGCCGACCGCGGGCATGAGCCGCAGCGAAACCGAGCATGCGGTGGCGCTGATCCGGAAGGTCAGCGAACAGCGCACGCTCATCATCATCGAGCACGACATGGGCGTCGTGTTCGATCTGGCGGACCGGATTTCCGTGCTCGTCTACGGGCAGATTCTTGCCACCGACGAGCCCGCGAAGATCAAGTCGAACCAGAAAGTGCAAGAAGCCTATCTCGGAGCGGCCGGCCATGACTGACACAATGCTCGAGGTGCGCAACCTGCACGCCTATTACGGCAAGAGCCACATCCTTCAGGGCGTGAACCTGAACGTGAAGCACGGCGAAATCGTATCCATTCTCGGCCGCAACGGCGTCGGCCGCTCGACCACGCTGAAGGCGATCATGGGCGACGTGCCGCCGCAGGGATCGATCACCTTCAAGGGCAAGCAGATCGCCGGGATGAAGTCCTATCAGGTGGCCTATTGCGGGCTCGGCTACGTGCCGGAAGACCGCTCGATCTTCCCCGGCCTCACGGTCGAGCAGAACCTCATTCTGGGCGAGAAATCGAGCCGCAAGAACCCGCGCTGGTCGATCGAGGACGTCTACAACCTGTTTCCGATCCTGCGGGAGCGCAAGGACACGGATGCGAGCGTGCTTTCGGGCGGCGAGCAGCAGATGCTCACCGTCTGCCGCACGCTGATGGGCGACCCCGATCTCATCATGGTGGACGAGCCGACCGAGGGCCTCTCACCGCAGATGACGGAGCGGGTCGGCAACCTCCTCACCAGCATCGCGGAACGCAAGATTTCGATTTTGTTGGTCGAGCAGAAGCTCACCATCGCGATGCGAATTTCGCATCGCGTCTATGTGATGGGCCACGGGCATATCGTGTTCGAAGGCACCCCTGCCGACCTCGAGAAGAACGACGCCGTGCGGCGCGAGTGGCTGGAAGTCTGAAGACGCGATCCGCGCTGTCTCGATTCCCGTCATGGCTGGTTATGACGATTTCATTCGTGTCATTCCGGACGCGCGCTTCTAGCGCGCGATCCGGAATCCGGTAACCATCGGCGCTCGACCGTAGGCACAGGGCTTACTGGATTCCGGGTTCGCGAACCTTCGGTTCACGCCCCGGAATGACGGATACGACGTTACGCCATGGCGGTCTGGGTTCTGGGGTCGCGCTTTTACACGCGAGGACAGGCTCAGCAGCACCAGGCCGAACTGTTCCGCTTCAATTCTTCCACGCCAGAATGCGCTTGTCGGCGACGGCGAGGCCGTAATTGCTGATCAGGCCGATGAAGCCGAGCAGCAGAATGCCGGCATAGAGATCCGCGGCCCGGTAGGACCGCGCGGCATGAAGCACCGCCGTACCGAGCCCTTCCTGCGCCGTCAGCAGTTCGCCGACCACCGCGAGAATGAGCGCGACCGTCAGCGACAGCCGCATGCCGGCGAGAATGTCGGGCACCGCGTTCGGCAGGCCGATCTTGTAAATGAATTCCCAGCGCGACATCTGCAAAAGCCGCGACACTTCCACGAGGCGCGGCTCCACATGCGCGAAGCCGTGGATGGTGCCGAGCAAAGTCGGCCAGACTGCGCCGAACACGACCACGCCCAGGACCATCGAGGCATTCAGCCCGAAAATCGAAATCGCGACCGGAATGATCGCAGAGGCCGGCAACGGCCGCAGAAATTCGAGCGTCGGCTGAATATAGGCGCGCACCACCGACGAAACGCCGATCAGGCTCCCCACCCCGATTGCGACGAAACTCGCGAGCAGCCAGCCCTGAATCATGCGGTTGATGGTGGCGAGCGTCTGCGGCAGCAGGTCGCCGTTCACGAGGCCCCATTCCAGCGCCGCGACCGTCGCCGCCGGGCTCGGCAGGAACACCCGCGAGATCAACTCGAAGGACGTGACCAGATGCCAGCCGAACAGCAGCACGATCAGGCCGGCGATGCCGGCGGCAATGTCGACGATGCGAAAGCGCTTCATGCGTCAGCCGCCATGCCCGGCGTGCGGTGCGCGAACAGGCGCCCTTCGATCCACACCAGAAAAAGATTCAGCGCCCAGCCGAGCAGCCCGACCCAGATCAGGAGCGCGAACATGCGGTCGGGCCGGAGCGACTCCTGCGCCACCATCAGCCCGTAACCGAGTCCCTGCGGATTGGCGGCAATCTCCACCGTCACCGCGACGACGAGCGAGAGGCCGACCGCGAGACGCAGCGCCGTGAACAGCCGCGGCGCCGCGGCCGGCAGCATGATTTTGAAGATGCGGGAGAACAGGCCAAAGCCCATCAGCCTCGAGACTTCGATCAGGCGGACGTCGATCTGCTTCAGCGCGTGCTGCGTCAGAATCAGAAACGGCCAGAAGGTCGCCCAGGCGACGATCGCATATTCCATGCGGTAGCCGTAGCCGAAGGTGAGCAGCGAAAGCGGGATCAGCGCGACCGAAGGGATCGGCCGCAGCATTTCCACCGACCACAGCGAAAGCCGGTCGACCGTCCGCGCGAGGCCGATGATGACGCCGCATGCGGTTCCGGCGACCATGCCGATCGCGAGGCCGACGGCGGCGGCGAACAGCGTCTGATAGGTCGTGCGCAGCAGCGTGCCGTCGGTCAGCGTTTCGATCGCGCCCGATACGATCTGCGACGGCGGCGCCAGCGTATCGCTGAGAATCTGGTTGAACAGAAACCAGACCTCGGCCGCGACGATGACGGCCACGGGGAACAGCCAGCCGCGCCAGTTTTTCGCAAGCGCCGCGGTCACGCGTGAATCCTGTTCATGATCTCGAACATCTCGCGCCGGAGCCGCAGGAATTCGGGATGCTCGCGCGTCGTCAACTGGTCGCGCGGACGCGGCAGCGGAACCTTGATGTCGTAGGCGACGCGGCCGGGATTGGAATCCAGCGCAACCACGCGGTCGCCCAGATACAGCGCTTCCTCGATATCGTGGGTCACGAAGAAGACCGTGGTCCTGCGCTCGGCCACGAGCCGCAGCACCTCGTCCTGCAAGGTCTGCCGCGTCATGGCATCGAGCGCGCCGAAGGGCTCGTCCATGAGCAGCGTATCGGGCTCCTGGGCGAGCGCCCGCGCGATCTGGAGGCGCTGCTGCATGCCGCCGGAAAGCTGTCCCGGGAACTTGTCTTCATGATTGGCGAGGCCGACCTTCGCGAGCAGTTCGCGAATGCGCGCGGGCCGGTCCTTCGCGGGCATGCCGCTGGCCTCGAGCGGCAGGCTCACATTGGCATAGGCCCGCCGCCACGGCAGCAGCGCGCGGCCGTAATCCTGAAAGACCACGGCGACGCGGCGCGTCGGCGCCAGCACCGGCTTGCCATGAAGCAGGACCTTGCCCTCGGTCGGCGGGAGCAGTCCCGCGATCATGCGCAGCAGCGTGGTCTTGCCCGAGCCGGAAGCCCCGATCACACAAACGAACTCACCGGGCTCGACAGACATGTCGATCCCGGTGAGGATTTGATTGGAGCCGAAGGAAAGACTGACGTCCTTCAGCTCGATCGCGCTATTCGCCGATTTCATTACTCGGCGACGAGCTTCTTAAGATCGAGCTTGGTGCGGAGCATCTTCTGCTTTTCCATGATCTCGATCCAGCGCGCCATGTTCTCCTGCGGAATTTCCGCGCGCCACTGGCCGTTGATCGGCATGGTCTTCAGCACTTCCGGCGGCAGCTTGATGTATTTGCCGATGGAGGCGCGCAGGAAGGCGTCGTCCTTGCGGACGTTCACGACGCCCTCGGCCACCGCTTCACGGAACGCCTTCGCCGCCGCCTTGTTCTCGTTGTACCACTTGCGGGTCGAGGAATAGACGATGATCGGCATTTCGCCTTTCAACACTTCGTTGAAATAGGTGGCGACCTTGCCGATGTTCGCCGTGACGATGCGGCTCATGATCGGCTCGCCGGTGATCACGCCATCGACGTTACCGGCGCGCAGCACGTCGGCCATCTGCGGGAACGACACTTCGACGAAGGTTACCTTCTTGATGTCGACGCCCTTCTCGAGCAGCCAGTTCTGGAACAGCACGTGCAGGAAAGCGCCGAGACCGGGAACGCCGATGCGCTTGCCGACGTAATCTTCGGGCTTGTTGATGGCGATGTCGTTCTTCACGACGATGCCGAAGTTCTGGTCGGCCGGCAGCGTGGTGCCAGATCCGGCAATGGCGATGAGGTCGAGGCCGCTATCGATGGCTTGCAGGAACACCGGAAGCGTGGTGCCCGCAAGATCGATCGAGCCGGACTGGAGCGCGGCCGGCATGGTGGAGTTCAGCGGGATCAACTGGAACTCCACATCGAGCCCGCGCTTCTTGAAGAAGCCGGATTCGGCGGCGACGAAGCCGCTCGCGAAATCGGCGGTCGCGGTGTAGGCGACCTTCATCTTGGTCGGAGTCTGCGCGACCAGCACATTCTGCATGGCAAGGGCTGCGACGCCCGCGACGGCAAGCGCAACAGCGGCGAATAATTTTCTCATTGTCTTTTCCTCCCTGGAACCTGTTTATCTGCGTCGCCGGTTTGCCGGCTTCTTCTTCGATTGAGCGGACAGCTTACCGCTTTCCTTGGTCCGCAGCACCTCGGCAATGACGTCCGCGGTAATGCCGATATGCGCCTTGATGGTTTGCTGCGCGCGGGCGACGTTACGCGCCAGTACCGCATCCATCAGCAGGC
Organism: uncultured Hyphomicrobiales bacterium; assembly: GCA_964575175.1. GTDB lineage: Bacteria > Pseudomonadota > Alphaproteobacteria > Rhizobiales > Xanthobacteraceae. The sequence goes on from CAZNPX010000018.1 coordinate 32,712, forward strand.
GATGCTCACCGATGACTTCCTTGCTGGTAAAGCCGTAGCTGCCAAGCAGGCGGCGATAGCGCGTCTTGCGCACATACAGATCGTCGCAGAAATCGCGCAGCGAGTTCAGCGGGCAAGCGCTGATCAGCGCGCGATGAAAGCGATGATGACGCTCCTCGAAATGGTCACGATCCTTTTTTCCCGCCTTGGTCAAGGTAATCGCGCGCTCCAGCACATGGAAGCTGGCGACGATCTCCTCTTCCCAGGTCGGCGTCGCATGCTCGATCGCGAGCCGGATCGCCTCGCTTTCCGCGATCTGGCGCGTCCGGGTGATGTCCACCAGTTCCTCGATGCTGACCGGCGGAACGCGAAACCCCTTCTGGGCGCGCTGATGGACGAAGCCTTCGGCGGCGAGTTGCGCCAGCGCCTCGCGCATCGGACTCGCGCCGATACCGTAGCGGGATTTCAGTTCCCGCATCTTCAATTGCGAATCCGGCGCAAGCACGCCGGACATGATGTCCTGCTTCAGCTTGCGCACCGCCGCTTCGGTCGCGGTGGTCGATTCCGGCTTCGCCAGCAGCGAGGGCGCCATCGGTAATTTCCTAAATGGTCGACAAATTCAAAAATATCGATATTTTTGCTTCTACGCAACAGAAGGCGGCATACCGCCTAGCGGGAGGAAATGCGCCATGAAAATCATCGATCTGTCGATAGCTCTGAAAAACGACGTGCCCGCCGACCCGCCAGGCCGCGGCCCGAAGATCGAATACACCGATCACAAGGAATCCGCGGCGGGCGTCTGCGCCTTCTTTCCGGGCCTGAAACCCGAGGATCTGCCGGACGGCGAAGGCTGGGCGGTCGAGCAGATCAATTTGACGACGCATAACGGCACGCATCTCGACGCCCCCTATCACTTCGCCTCCACGATGAATAACGGCGAGCGCGCCTGGACCATCGACGAGGTGCCGCTCGACTGGTGCTTCCGCCCGGGCGTGAAGCTCGACTTCCGGCATTTCGATCACGGCTATGTCGCGACGGCCGCGGACGTCGAGGCGGAACTCAAGCGCATCGGCCACGAATTGCAGCCGCTCGACATCGTCGTCGTGAACACCTCCGCCGCGGCGCGCTACGGCCAGCCCGACTACCTCGCCAGCGGCTGCGGCATGGGCGCGGAAGCCACGCTCTATCTGACTTCACGCGGCGTGCGCATCACCGGCACCGACGGCTGGTCGTGGGATGCGCCGTTCGTGCATACGGCAAGGAAATATTCCGAAACCAAGGACGCATCGCTGATCTGGGAGGGCCACAAGTCCGGGCGCAAGATCGGCTATTGCCACATCGAAAAGCTGCACAATCTCGAGGCGCTCCCCGCGCACGGATTCAAGATCGCCTGCTTCCCCGTAAAAATCCACGCCGCTTCAGCGGGCTGGACGCGCGCCGTCGCAATCATGGAGAACTGAAATGAAGCTCGCCACATTCGAAAAAGGCGGCAAGCAAGTCGTCGGCGTCGTCGATACCGACCGGAAAGAGATTCTCGATCTCGCCGCCGCGAGCGGTGGCAGCCCCGCTTTTGCGAGCATGCTCTCGCTGATCGAAGCCGGGCAGGACGCGCTCGGCGAGGCGAAGAAGCTCGCCGGCGCATGGAAGAAAGACGCGGTGCAGCCGCTCGACGGCGCCAGGTTGCTCGCGCCGATTCCGGTGCCGCCGCAGATGCGCGACGCCTCGGTTTACGCGACCCACGTGAAGAACGCGCCGCGCGGCATGCAGCGCTATCTCGCGCGCAAGTCGCAGGGCGAAGAGGCGGCCGCGAAAATCCAGGCCGAACCTGATGTGCCGCCGGTCTATCGCCAGTTGCCGGTCTATTACATCACCAACCGCTTCAGCGTGGTCGGCCCCGACACGACCGTGGAATGGCCGCGCTACAGCGAGCTCATGGATTTCGAGCTCGAGTTCGGCGTCTATATTGGCAAGCGCGGCAAGAACATTTCCGCGGCGAACGCGAAGGACCACATCTTCGGCTACACGATTTTCAACGACTTCTCCGCCCGCGATCAGCAGGTGATCGAGATGCAGGGGCGGCTTGGGCCCACCAAGGGCAAGAGCTTCGACATGGGCAATTCCATGGGCCCGTGGATCGTGACGCCGGACGAACTCGGCGACCCGGAGAAGATGAATGTCGAGGTGCGCGTGAACGGCGAAGTCTGGGCGAAAAATTCCACCGCCGACATGCTGCATAATTTCGAGAAGATGATCGAGCACATCTCGAAGGACGAGACGCTGTATCCGGGGGAATTCATCGGCTCCGGCACCGTCGGCAATTGCTGCGGCCTCGAGCAGGACCGCTTTCTAAAGGACGGCGACACCATCGAGCTTTACGTCGACAAGATCGGCGTGCTGCGCAACAAGGTCGTCCGGCAGAAATAGCGGGCGCGAACGCATTCCGCGAGACAGGTGCGAGGCTCGCCGTAACCGGCGCCGCCTTGAAGCCCGTCTCGCGGAATTTTTTAAAAGCTTCGCCGTCGGCAACAAGCCTGCTTGCGCAGACGGAGCAGATTTCAGGAATCGCAGAGCGAATGAAACGGCGGCCGTACCGCCGGAAGCGGCGCGCCCGCGCCGCAAGGAGCGCCGTCCTCAGCCTTCCTTTTTCTCTTCTTTCTTTTTCGGCTTCGGCTTCGATTTCTTCGCCACGCCGTCGTCCTTCGCCATGCAGCGCGAAATGAACTTCTTGCGCTCCGCACCCTTGAGTTTCTGATCGTCGGCACCGAATTCGCAGGTGCCTTTCTTGTCCTGCGCGAAAGACTTTACGCTCGGCGCAAGGGCAAACAGGCCCGCGGCCAGCAATCCCGCCATCAATATCCTGAACATCAAACGCTCCATTGGTGCGATCAAAGCAACCACCGGCGATTGCTCTAACCTGAGGCCCCATGAGCCGCAAGGTCGCGGGCGGCTTCGCACTTGCACATGCCCTGCCGCTCGTTCATTTTTAAGGCGAGGATGCAGCGCGCGGAAAAGGCCGTGCGCACAGTCCAAAACGGCTTTTCGGCGAAATCCTGATGGCGACGGTGCTGATAACAGGTGCGGCCGGCTTCATCGGCCGCGCATTAACCGGCGCGCTGAAAAGCGCGCATTACGTCGTGACGCTCGACCTGCGCGAGGTGCCGGAACCGCAACGGCTTCCCGGCGTCACCTATGCGACCGCGGACATCATCGATCCCACACTCGCGGAAATTTTCCGGACCTATCAGCCGCAAACCGTCGTGCACCTTGCCTCCGTGGTCGCGGCGGGCGGCGATCCCGCGCGCGATCATGCGATCGACGTGCTCGGCACGAAGAACGTGCTCGAAGCCTCGCTCGCGGCGGGCGCAAAACATATCGTCGTCACCTCGAGCGGCGCCGCTTACGGCTATCACGCCGACAACCCGGTGCCGCTCCGGGAAAGCGACGCGCTGCGCGGCAACGAGGACTTTCCCTATTCGCGGCACAAGCGGCTGGTGGAGGAAATGCTCGCGGAATGGCGCGGGAAATATCCGCAGTTGCAGCAGACCGTATTCCGGCCCTGCACGGTGCTGGGTCCCGGCACCGACAACCAGATCACCGCGATTTTCGCGCGGCCCGTGGTCGTGGGCCTGAGCGGAACGGCGACACCGTTCTCGCTGATCGCGGAGCTCGACGTGGTGGACGCGCTCGCCAGGGCCGTCAACGAAACGCGGACCGGCGTCTTCAATCTCGCGGGCGACGGCACGCTGAGCCTGCGCGAGATCGCCCGCATTCTCGGCAAGACGTTCGTGCCGCTGCCGCCTGCGCTCCTGAAATCCGCGCTCTGGGTGCTGAACAGGCTTCGCGTCACCAGGCTCGGGCCGGAACATGTGAAGTTCATCCAGTACCGGCCGGTGCTTGCCAACGACAAGCTGAAATCCGATTTCGGTTACGCGCCGCGTTACGACGCGCGCGCGGTATTCGACCGCTACCTCGAGAGCACGCGGCGGGCATCATGACCTATCTCGTCATCGGCGCGGGCCCGGCGGGACTTGCCGCGATCCGCAGCCTCAGAGACGCGGGGCTTCCCGTCGAGGCGGCCGAGCGCAACGCCGATGTCGGCGGGCAATGGCTCTACGGCGCGCAGTCGAGCGCGGTTTACGCTTCGACGCATCTGATCTCGTCGAAAGCCACGACTGCTTTCGCGGATTTCCCGATGCCGGAAGAATGGCCGGCCTATCCGAGCCGGGTGCAGATCGAGCAATACTTCAAGGAATTCGCGAAGCGCTTCGCGCTATACCCGCTCATTCGCTTCAACGACGGGGTTGCAAGTCTCGAAAGAAACAATACCGGCTGGCGGGCGACGTTCGACAAGGGCGAAGTGCGCGATTACGAGGGCGTCGTGATCGCCAACGGACATCTCAGCGATCCCTTGATGCCCAAGGTCGCCGGCAATTTCTCCGGCACCCTGATGCACGCCAAGGAATACAAGTCGCCGGAGATTTTCGAGAACAAGCGCGTTCTCATCGTCGGCATGGGCAATACCGGCTGCGATATCGTGGTGGACGCGATCCATCGCGCGAAAAGCGTGCTGTGGAGCGTGCGTGGCGGCAATCACTTCGTGCCGAAATTCGTGGCCGGAAAGCCCGCGGACGAACGCAACCACAAGACCAGGATCGTGCTGCCGAAAAAACTGCGCTCGATGCTGCACGAACCGATCGCGCGCCTTCTCGCGGGGCCGCCGGAGCGCTTCGGCCTGCCGCGCCCCACGCATCGTCTTTATGATCGCACGCCCATCGTGAATTCGCTCGTGCTCCTGCATCTCGGCCAGGGCGACGTGGTGCTCAGAAAGCCGGTGCAGGCTTTCGAGGGCAGCACGGCGATCTTCGAGGACGGCAGGCGTGACGAAGCCGACATCGCCGTCTTCGCGACCGGCTATCGCATCACCTTCCCGTTTCTCGAAGAACTTTCGCCGCTCAACTGGCAGCAGCAATCCGGCGCGCCGCGGCTTTACATGAATGTGTTTCCCCCCGCCGATAACGGCCTTTTCGTCGCCGGCCTGCTCGAAGGCGCGGGCGTCGGCTGGCCGGGGCGCGCGCTGCAAACCGACCTGATCGCGGCCTATCTCAAGGCGCGGAAAGAAAATCCCGTGGCCGCGCGGAATTTCCGGCGCGAGATCGAGCGCTACTGCGCCGCACCCGCGGCGGCGGATCGCGGCGAGCACGGCATCTTCGTCGATTTCCTGCAATACAAGCGGGACTTGCAGAAGGCGATCGGGCGCCTGCGCTGACATGCCCTGCCCCAAACCCGGCTCAGATTTCCGGTATCCTTGGGCCGAACCCCGATCAACCGGAGACGCACGTGCGCTTCTTTGATTTCACCTCGTGGCAGAGCCTCCTGCTGACCTTCATCGGCCTTGCTTTGTTCACGCTCATCAGCATGGGCATCCGGCTCATCATGATGTTCAGGATCCAGCAGCGCCGCGAGCGCGTGAACCGGCAGATCAACGAGCGCCTGAAGACGCTGATGTCGGCCTACAAGACACTCGGCGGCTCCTTCACCGGCACACTGAGCGTCGATCCCACGCATATGCGCGATCTGCGCAAGGTGACGAAGCAGGAGACGGAAGCCGGCGCGGGCGGCGACGATCCCGCGCAGCAGGCGGCGGGCTCGGAGCGCAGCCGAAGGATACGGGACGCCGTAGAGGCGGCGCTGTCGGACGTCGTGCTGCTCGGCACCGAGGAGCAGGTTCGTCTTGCCGCGAAGGCAAGCGCGCAGCTCGTTGCCGGCGAGCGCGTGCATACCGACAAGCTGGTGGTGTCGCTTCGGGATTTCATCCGGCAGTCGCTGGATCTCGCGCCGATCCCCGCGGACGTGGAAATTCCCGCGCAGGGCCCGGCCCGGCCATCCGGTTCAGGCTCGCGCGGCGACAACCGCGGCGGCCGCGGTGGCGCCGGCGGCGGCATGGGCGCGGGCGGAAGTACCGGAATGGCAATCGGCGGATCGGAGCAATCGACGCCGGACGCGCCGGCCTGACGGTTGCACCGCCGCGCGATTGCGAAAGCAACGAAGGGTCCGCAACGAAATTCGAAATCGAAGCCGCGTGCGCGGGGCTGATGGCTCACGTTGGTCAAGCGGTCAGGCAGCTTTCCAATCGGCTGGTGTCGCAAAAGTCTTCACAATGCCACCGACTTTTGCGAAATCCTCGTCAATTTCGGAAGCGACACCTCATATCCGTATATCCGTCCGTCGCGCTCTACTTTCCTTCATTCGGCTTCCATGAAGTCGAACGGCTTTGCAGGGACAAACTGGCTCGATGCCTCGCCGGCAAGGATACGCGCCATGTCCACCCCGAGATCCAGTTTGCGGACACGCGCGCCTTCGGAGAAGTCGAGCTTCTTCATATCCACCCAGAAAACGTTGGGTGACGTTGCCGATTCGCCATAAAAAAGCATGCTCTTATGATCCGCGACCACGCGCCAGCGGGTCGTGGAAAGGTTCGGCGCCTCGGGAAGGCTCACGCCATAGGGTGCCGAAGCGTTGCGGATCACGCTGAACACGGCGGCAGCGGCAACCCGGGGATCGTCGCTCTGGGTCACCGCGTTGATGTAGAAGCCGGCGCGCACGAAACGGTCTTCGGAGCGACCGCTACCGGGAAGGAATTTGAGGGAGTCGACCGCGCTCCAGTATTTTTGCAAGGCGAGCTGGTCATCATAGGGCGGGTCGTTCGTCACCACCTGATACGCGCGGCCATGATGGATGCGCAGCTTTCCGTCGATCCACTCGAGAATGGCGCTGTCGCCGGTGGCGTCGGAGAGCGTCAGATGCAGCGGCGCGAGGCTGCCGGGACGGCCGGGCACCTCGCCGCTCACGACCTGCACAGGATGGGCGCGCGTATATTCAACCGCTTCCGAGACCGTCGCGAACTGATCGAGGTAGAATTGCGCCCAGATCGAGAGCGACATGCGCGGCGTCCTCCCGTCGTCCTCCGGGAACTTCGTGGCGTTGAGCCATAGCAGGCTGGCGTTGAGGCCGGCTTCGTTCATGCCGTCGACCGTCGAGATATCGTAGCCGGAGACGGCCAGGCTGCCGTACTTCGATGTCCATGCCACCGAACGCGAACCCGCGGCTCCATTGCGCTTCATCCCGCGGGGAAAGACCCAGAAGTTGCTGACCATCGGATCCTTGAAGTCCATGTTGCGGCCGGTGAGATTGCGTCCGTCCGGCCCGTGATAGACGACCCGTGTGCAGGCCTGAGCCTCGGCGGTCAGCAGCGCCGCAGCGGCGGTCAAGACGACGAGAATGCGTGTGAATCGAGACATGTTGAGCACCAATCCATAAGAAGGCTGCGCGAAACCGCTGCCGCTCAGAACCGATAGGTCATGCCGAGAACCGCGCCACCGAGACGCGTGTCATAGACGTGACCGCTGTGATCGTAATCAACGTCGGGCATATTGTAGCCCACGGAGGCGGAAGGGTCATCGCTGAAGACATGATTGACGGTTGCCAGCGCCGACCATGCGAGATGGGAACCAGCACCGAAGCCCCGATGTCGGCTTGCCCCTGCAGGGACAGCTTATCCGTCTAATTGGCTAGGCGTGTGAGAAGCTCTGCCCGTAGGACGCGCCGGCCTGAGGGTCGAACCGTCGCGCGATCGCGAAAGCGGCGAAGGATCTGCAACGAAATTCGAAATCGAAGCCGCGTGCGCGGGGCTAATGGCGCGGTTGCGCGTAAATGAAACTGGCGGAGAGAGAGGGATTCGAACCCTCGATACGGTTTCCCGTATACACGCTTTCCAAGCGTGCGCCTTCAACCACTCGGCCACCTCTCCGTCGTCGCACGCCTTCCTTCTTCTTGAAGGCGCACGCATTTCTCATTCAAGACGCGCGCCAGAGGCGCGCTGGTGCGCCTTCAACCACTCGGCCGCCTCTCCGTCGTCGCACGCCTTCTTTCTTGAAGGCGCAAGACACGCGCCGGAGCCTCTCCGGTGCGGGAGGGGCATAATACGGCTTGGCGCCGAGGACAAGAACGCGCTGGAAAAGACCCCCGGCCCCGCCGGATTGCACGACTTGCGGAATGCGGGCGTATAATAAGGCCGCATGATCCGCTTCCTGTTCCGCTTCGCCGGGCTCTGGCTGGTTGCAGGCGCTTTCGTCGCCCTCGTCATCGACGGGACCCGCAGCGTCAGCGCCTCCCGCCTCGTCTTTGCGCCGATCCGGGACGCCTGGGCGCTCGTCAATGCGCCCGGGCTCGAAGCCGCACAGAAACAGTTCGCCGGCAGCGTCTGGGAACCCCTGTTCGGGCTCGTGCTCGCGATCCCTTTCTTTGTATTGCTTGCGGCGGCCGGGCTCCTCTTTCTGCTGCTCGGGCGCCGCAAACATGAGCGCCGCATCGGCTATTCGTCGCGCGACTGAAGGGCCCGTGCCTCGCGACTCTTTGATCGGCGTGGCGCTCGCGGGCCGTCGCCCGCGGTCCTATATTCCCAACCAGAAACAGGGAGACCGCGACATGCTCTTCTTCCGCAAAAAACTCGAAATTCCCGCGCCGAGCGACGCCCTGCCGGGCCGCAGCCAGGCCATTACCACCGCCGAGCGCCATTTCGTCTTGAAGACGCCGATCAAGGGGCCATACCCCGCGGGCTTCAAGCAGGCGATCTTCGGGCTGGGCTGCTTCTGGGGCGCGGAGCGGAAATTCTGGGAACTGCCGGGCATTCACACCACCGCCGCGGGCTATGCCGCGGGCCACACCCCGAACGCGACCTACGAGGAAGTCTGCTCCGGCCGCACCGGGCACAACGAAGTGGTGCTGGTGGTCTATGACCCGGCCAAGGTCTCCTTCGAGCAGTTGCTCAAGACCTTCTGGGAAAGCCACGACCCGACCCAGGGCATGCGCCAGGGCAACGACATCGGCACGCAGTATCGCTCGGGGATCTATGTCTCCGACGCTGAGCAGCGCGCGGCCGCGCTGGCGTCCAAGGCCGAATACGAGAAGGCGCTCAAGGCCAAGGGCTTCGACGCGATCACGACCGAAATCCTCGACGCGCCGGCGTTCTACTTCGCCGAGGACTACCACCAGCAATATCTCGCGAAGAACCCCATGGGCTATTGCGGCTTGGGCGGCACCGGGGTGGCCTGCCAGATCGGCACCGGGGTTTCGGCTTCGGCGCACTAACGAAAGTCCGTCCGCAGGACGCTTCCGCAGAGCGCTCTTGCAAAAATCCGGCCTGCCGTGGCATCCGTCTCCCATGACGATGGAACCGCGGCAGGTACCCTTTCTGGAGCGCTGGCTCGAGTGGCTCATCTTCCAGAGCCGCTGGGTCATGGCCCCGTTCTATCTGGGCCTGATCGTCGCGCTGTTCGTGCTGCTGTTTAAGTTCGCGCAGGAACTCATCCACTTCGTCGCGGTCGCCGCGCCGTCCACCGAAGCCGACATCATTCTGGGCGTGCTCGCGCTGATCGACCTGTCGCTCACCGCGAACCTCGTGCTGATCGTCGTGTTCTCCGGCTACGAAAACTTCGTTTCCAAGATCGATCCCGAAGGCCATCCGGACTGGCCGGAATGGATGACGCAGATCGATTTTTCCGGCCTGAAGCAGAAGCTGTTCGCCTCCATCGTTGCGATCTCGGCGGTGCAGGTGCTGAAGGCGTTCATGAAGCTCGGCAACGTGCCCGACGGCGCCTCCGGCGCGACCACCGACCGCTACCTGTTCTGGCTGGTCGGCATCCATGTGGTCTTCGTGCTTTCGGGCCTCGCGCTCGCCTGGACCGACAAGATCGGCGACGGCGGCAAGAAAAAAGGCGGCCACTGAGGCCGCCTGCGCCTTCGCGCGACTTTCCGAACGCCGGTGTTCGCTGCTCGCGGCCGCGTCAGATCCTGAAATATTCCCGGTACCAGTCGACGAATTTGCCGACGCCGTCTTCGATCCCCGTCGCGGGGCGATAGCCGGTAAGCTTTTCCAGGAGATCGGCGCTGGCGAAGGTATCGGTTACGTCGCCCTGCTGCATCGGCATCAGGTTCCTGATCGCCTTCCGGCCGAGCTTCGCCTCGATGGCGTCGATGAATTTCGTGAGCTCCACCGGCGCGCCGCCGCCGATATTGACGACGCGGTGCGGCGCGGCCGGGCTCACGGAATCATTCGCGTCGCTCTGCACGCCGGGTTGCGGCGCGAGCGGAACCAGTCGCAGGATCGCTTCGACCAGATCGTCGATATAGGTGAAGTCCCGCGACATGCGGCCTTCGCCATAAACGTCGATCGGTTTTCCCTTCAGGATGGCGTCGACGAACTTGAACAGCGCCATGTCGGGCCGGCCCCAGGGGCCATAGACCGTGAAGAAGCGCAAGGCGGTCGTCGGGATGCCGAAGAGATGCGCATAGGAATGCGCCATCAGTTCGCCCGCCTTCTTGGTCGCGGCATAGAGCGTCAGCGGATGGTCGGCGCGCTCGGTTTCGCGAAACGGCATCTCCCTGTTCGCGCCATAGACCGAACTCGTCGAGGCAAAAATAAAATGCTTGGGCGGCTTGCGGCGCATGATCTCGAGCAGCGCGAACGTGCCGTCGATGTTGGAGCGCACATAAGCTTCGGGATTCTCGAGGCTGTAGCGCACCCCCGCCTGCGCCGCGAGATGCACGATCACGTCCGGATCGGCGCCGGCATGGATCGACGAGAGTTTCGCCGCGTCCTCGATATTGGCGACGTGCGCGGTGAAGCGGTTCGAGCCCGCCAGAATCCCGTGGCGCTTTTTCTTCAGCTCGATGTCGTAATAGGGCGTCAGCGCATCGACGCCCTGCACCTCATGGCCGTCGGCGAGCAGCCTCCGGGCAAGATGAAAGCCGACGAATCCCGCAGTGCCTGTAATCAGAAAACGCATCAATGGATTCGCGCAGCGATGCCGAGGAAATGGCGCACCCGACACGATTCGAACGTGTGACCTTTGCCTTCGGAGGGCAACGCTCTATCCAGCTGAGCTACGGGTGCTTCCGCTTCCAGATATCCGATTGGGCGGGCTATCGCAACGCATGGGCAAGTGCCGCCAAACGCTGCGAGATTTCGCTTGCCGGGTAGCACAAGGGGTCGAGCACGGTGAAATGATTGGCGCCCGCAAGCTCGCGATAGGCGGTTTCGGCGCCCTGCCGCTTCCACGCTTCCGCGACTTCGCGGCTCTGGCGCAGATATTCCCCGCTTTCGGCGCCGCCGACCCAGGCCTCGAGCACCCGCTTTCCCGGCAGCGGCCAGCGGAGCGGCGAGAGCCGCGCGGCTTCGGCCTCGTCGAGCCCGAGCGCGTGGTTCACCGTCGTCGGCACGAGCGGCGTCAGGTCGAACAGGCCCGAGATCGAAAGGCCCGACGGCACCAGATCCGCGGGTGCTACGGGATCGTATTCTTCCCAGCGGGTCGCAAGCAGGCAGGCGACGAGATGACCGCCCACGGAATGACCGCTCGCGGCGAACCGCCGCCGGTGACGCTGCCACAGATGCAATGCCGACGCGCGCACCTGCTCGACGATGTCGCCGACCGATACCTGCGGGCACAGATCGTAGCCGCATAACGCAAGCGCGACGCCGTTCCGGTTCGCGGCCTTCGCGAAATGGCTGAAGTAGGACGGGTCCAGCGCCTGCCAGTAGCCGCCATGGATAAAGAGCGCGAGCGGCGCATCGCGCGAGGCGTCCGGCCAGAAAATATCGAGCGCCTGCCGCGCGCCGGGCCCGTAAGGAATGCCCAGCTCGGCGTTCCTGTGGGTCGAACGAAAACGCGCGGCGTTCTCTTTCCATCCGGCGATGATGCCGGGATGCTCGGGCACGCGGGCGCGGTTGTTGTATTCGGCTTCGAGGTCGAGCGCGGTCATGACCGCGCAAGACTGCAAGAGTTGCGCGAAGCGAACAAGGGCGGCCGACCAATCCGGATTTATCCGACCTGGTCATTCAACAATACCGATCTCGGGTATCCCCGAGATCGGACGCCGCCCTTGTTCTCATGCGCTTTCACGCGCGGGCTTTACTGCCGGTCGTCTCAGTTCACCGGCACCGGCTTGATCTGCATGCGTAGCGTGTCCTCGACGACCTGATCGAAGGAATCCTTCTTCGCGTTGGCCGGGCGCTTCTGCCGCTCCGTCGCGACGAATGCGTCGCGCTGCTTCACGAGCTGCGAGAGCTTTTCATCGACCGCCTTGCGTTCGGCGCTCTGCTTTTCGAGTTCCACCTTGCGCGCGGCCGGCGCAAGTTTTTGCAGATTCTCCGGCAACTCGGCGTCCGGCACGCTTTCGAGTTTTACGCGGCCCGACGAGGTATCCGCCACCAGATCGCCGTCGGTGGAAACCACGCCACGGCCGACCTTGTTCTGATAGACGGCGATGTCGGTCGCCGTGGACTGCGGCGCGGCCGCGACGCTCTCCAGCCGCTCGCGGACCTTCAACTGCTGCACGCGCTTGCCGTAGGGCAGCACGGTGCGATTGAGCCGGATCTGCAACTCGAGAATCTCGCGGTCATAGGGCGTCTCGATGATGAGCGCGACGCCGCCGTCCTGCGGGATCGGGATATATTTGCCGTCGCCCAGCTGCGCGATCTCGCGCCAGAAGCGCTCGGTATCGCGCGCGGGACCCGCCTGCACCGCGTTCACGATAATGCCGCGGGCTTTCGCGTCCTTCAGCACTTCCGGATATTTCCGATCCTGCTGGTAATCCATGTGCGGAGGCGCGTCGCCGACGAGGAACACGATGCGGCGCACGTGCTTTTCCTGCGACCAGTTGAGCTTGGTGATGGCGACGTCGAGCGCCTCGTTCACGCTCTCCGCCCAGTCGCTGCCGCCCTGCGCGCGGAACTTCAGCAGCTCGCCGTAAAGCCCCTGAATGTCGGTGGTGAGATCGAATTTCCTGGTGACGTATTCGTCGCCGATGTCGCGATAGGCGACGAGCGCCATGCGCACTTCCGCCGCCGGGTTGGCGTCGACGATCGAAGTCGCGATCGACCAGATCTTGCGCTTCGCATTCTCGATCAGGCCGCTCATGGAGCCGGTGGTGTCGAGCACGAAGGCGACTTCAACGACAGGCTTTTGCGCATAAGCCGGCTGCGCGTGAAACGGCACGATCAGTCCCGCCAGCAAGGCGAGATAAGCAAACGTCATCCGCATGAACCCTCTCCCAAGGTATTTGTGTTGCGCGCGGATGTTTCAGGCGGATGCGGGCCGAAGGGAGATGGAACCGCGGCGAAGCGCCGGCGCGGTTGTGGCAATATTGGCGACGCATCAGGTCAGGATCGCTGCCGGGGTTTTTCGCGGTTTCGCGCGAAGCGCGCGATTGCTAGGCTTCATGGGAAAGCCATGACGAATCCGGTCCCATCGCCGCCGCTTTTCGGCCAAAACAATTTCGAGCCCGCGCGCAGAATCTGCCGCGGCACGATTCGCCTGCTGCACAGTCTCGGCTATGCCGCGACGATCGAGCTGCCGCTGCCGTCGGGACGGCGCGCGGACGTGGCGGCTGTCGGCCCGTCGGGAGAAATCTGGATCGTCGAAATCAAATCCTGCCTTGCCGATTTTCGCACCGACCGGAAATGGGAAGAGTATCGCGCGCATTGCGACCGGCTGTTCTTCGCGGTCGATTGCGAGTTCCCGCAGGAGGTCATTCCGCAACACGCGGGCCTCATGGTGGTCGACGGCTATGGCGGCGCGATTTTACGGGAAGCGAAGCCGCGTCCGCTCGCCGCCGCTTCGCGCAAGGCGGTGATGCTCAGAATCGCGCGGCTGTCGTCGTCGCGGCTTGCCGCGATCAACGACCCGAAGATCCAGGCCGAGCTTTTCTAGAGTCAGCGCGGCGCGCGCTTTGCGAGAATCCGCTGCAAGGTCCGGCGATGCATGTTCAGCCGGCGCGCGGTCTCCGAAACATTGCGCTCGCAAAGCTCGTAGACCCGCTGGATATGCTCCCAGCGCACGCGATCGGCCGACATCGGCTTCTCCGGCGGCGGGGCCTTCTCGCCCCCGGTCGCGGTGAGGGCCGCATAAATGTCGTCGGCGTCCACGGGCTTGGCCAGATAGTCCACCGCGCCGAGCTTGATCGCGGTCACCGCGGTCGCGATGTTGCCGTAGCCGGTGAGGACGATGCCGCGCGCTTCGGGGCGCTTTTCCTTCAGCGCCGAAATCACGTCGAGGCCGTTCCCGTCGCCCAGACGCATGTCGACCACCGCGTAAGCGGGCGGGTTGTCTTTCACCCGCGCCAATCCGTCCGCGATGCTGTCTGCCGTTGAAACCTCGAAACCGCGGCCTTCCATGGCGCGGGCCAGCCGCTCCAGAAAGGGCTTGTCGTCGTCGACGATCAAAAGCTGCTTGTCGGTTCCAAGGCCGTTGGCGGTGGCTCCGGCCATCACAAAATGCTCCATATCTCACGCTGCGACGGTAGCCGCCGCCTTACTGCCCGCTGGGAGGTGTCTGAAAAGCGGGCCTCGCCGCTCCCTGCGACATTTAGTGCGCCGAAGCCTCTCTGGCAAGGGAAGGTGCAGCGTCCCGAGCCCTGCGCGTTGTGGTTGTAGGTTCCGCAGTTTCGAGTGCCTCCCTGCGCCAGTGCAGGCGCACCACCGCCCCGGTGCCGGGCGCGATGCGATTTTCAACGCGCAGGGTTCCGCCGCCGCGTTGCAGCAGCGTCTTCGCAATGAAAAAACCGAGGCCGAGACCGCCGTGCTCGTCGTCCTTGCTCTTGCGATGGCGGCCCTGCCCGCGCGCGCGCAGATAAGGCTCGCCGATACGGCCGAGCACCTCGGGCGCGAAGCCGGGACCGTCGTCGGAAACGACGATGTCCACTTCGTGCTCGTCCCAATTCGCCTCGATGGAAACTTTCGCTCGCGCGAAATCGGCGGCGTTCTCGACGATGCTTTCGAGCCCGTAGAGAATTGCGGGATTGCGCGCGAGCACCGGCTCGCGGCTGCGATCCTCGGGGAAGCGAATCTCGAATTCGGTATCGAGATCGCGTAGCGGCGCGACGACTTCCTCGATCAGCAGCGAGAGCGGCATGCGGTCGAACGGTGCCAGCCCGGATTCGAGCGAGGTCAGCGTGCGCAGAATGGTGCGGCAGCGCTCGGTCTGCTGCCGCAGCAGTTTTATGTCGCTGCCATGCGGCGAATTTTCCGGCATCGCGCGCTCCAGTTCGCGCACGACAAGCGCGATGGTCGCGAGCGGCGTGCCCAGTTCATGCGCCGCCGCCGCGGCAAGGCCGTCGATCGCGGAAATCTGCTGCTCGTGCGCGAGCACGAGCTCGGTCGCGGAAAGCGCGTCGGAGAGCTTGCGCGTCTCGTCCGCGACGCGCCAGGCATAGGCGCCGATGAAAACCACCGACACCACGATCGAGGTCCAGATCCCCGCGATATATGCAGCCGGCAGGATGATCGGCTCGCCGCGCCAGGGCAGCGGATGCGAATGCACCGCGAGCGCGCTCGATACCGCAACCACCAGCGCGCCGAGCAGGAGCGTCGTGCGCGGCTTCAACGCCATCGCCGAAATCAGCACCGGCGCGAGGAACAGAATGCTGAAGGGATTGACGAGGCCGCCGGTCAGATAAAGCAGCATCGCAAGCTGCACGATGTCGAAGGCGAGCAGCGCCCCGGCCTCCTTGTCGGATAGCCGGTAGGTCGAGCCATAGCCGAGCCGCAAGGCGATATTCACGACCGCGGTGATCCCGACCACCGCGAAGGCCGGAACCGCGGGCAGCGAAAAATCGAGCCCCCATTCGACGATGGCGAGCGCGATGGTCTGGCCGATCACCGCAAGCCAGCGCAGGTTGACCAGCGCATTCAGGCTGAGGCCGAAGTGAGGCGGGCCGGTTACCCGATCATGGAGATCCGTCATGGCGCCACTCTAGGCTTTTGACGGGGTTTCGACGAGATTTTCCGCGCGGCCCTGCCCCATTTCGGCTAGAAGGCCGGTCTAGTCAGTCGCGCGAACCCAAGCCGAGCCGCAGTACCCCCGCGCCCCCACATGAATGTAAATATTCCCACGCCGGCGATCGAAGCCGACCGCCTGACCAAGCGCTACGGCGATGCCGTGGCGGTGGACGCGATATCCTTCAGCATCGCGGCGGGAAGCGTCACCGGCCTGCTCGGCGGCAACGGCGCGGGCAAGACCACGACCATCGGCATGGTCCTGTCGCTGGTCGCGCCGAGCTCGGGCCGCGTGAGCGTGCTTGGCTTCGACATGGCGCGCGACGCCTACCGGGTGCTGCACCGGATGAATTTCGAGAGCCCCTATGTCGATCTCCCGCACCGGCTCACGGTGCGGCAGAACCTCACCGTCTTCGGCGGCCTCTACGGCGTGAAGCACGTGGCGGAGCGCATCGCCCGGCTCACCGCCGATCTCGACCTGAAGGATTTCGTCGACCGGCCCTCCGGCAAACTGTCCGCCGGGCAGAAGACGCGCGTGGCGCTGGCGAAGGCGCTCATCAACGAGCCGGACATCCTAATTCTCGACGAGCCGACCGCATCGCTCGACCCGGATACGGCGGACTGGATCCGCGGCCATCTCGAGCGCTATCGCGCGAACCGGAACGCGACGATCCTGCTTGCCTCGCACAATATGGGCGAGGTCGAGCGGCTGTGCGACCACGTCATCATGATGAAGCGCGGCAAGATCGTCGACGACGAGGCGCCGGCGAAACTGATCGCGCGCTATGGCCGGCAGAATCTCGAAGAAGTCTTCCTCGACGTCGCGCGCGGACGGGGTGCCGCGAAGAAAGAGGCCGCCGAATGATCGCCTCGTCTCCCGCATTCTCGTTCTCGCGCATTTTCGCGATGGTGATGCGCCACTGGTACCTGTTGCGCTCGTCCTGGCCGCGGCTCCTCGAACTCATCTACTGGCCGCTGGTGCAGATGGTGATGTGGGGCTTCCTGCAAAGCTTCATGGCGAAGCAGACCGGCGTGCTGGCGGCGGCCGCGGGTACTTTTCTCGCCGCCGTGCTGTTGTGGGACATTCTCTTCCGCGGCCAGCTTGGATTTTCGTTCTCGTTTCTCGAGGAGATGTGGTCGCGCAATCTCGCGAACCTGATGATCTCGCCGCTTCGCCCGGTCGAGTTCGTGCTCTCGATGATCGTGATGAGCATGATCCGGCTTCTCATCGGCATGGTGCCGGTGACGTTCCTCGCGATGTTCTTCTTCGGATTCAACTTCTGGGGGCTCGGCTTCGCGCTGGTGGCGTTCTTCGCGAACCTGCTGCTCACGAGCTGGGCGATCGGATTGCTGTGCGCGGGGCTCGTCCTGCGCAACGGACTGGGGGCCGAAGGGCTCACCTGGTCGATCATGTTCCTGTTCCTGCCGCTGACCTGCGTTTACTATCCGGTCGCGACACTCCCGGTCTGGCTGCAGCCGGTTTCCTGGGCGCTGCCGCCCACCGCGGTGTTCGAGGGCATGCGCGCACTGGTGCTGGAAGGCGTGTTCCGCGCCGACCTGATGCTCTGGGCCTTCGGCCTCAACGTGGTCTGGATCACGCTGGCGGGCTGGGGCTTCCTGAAACTGATGCATGCGTCGAAGCGCATCGGTTCGCTCATGAGCGTCGGCGAATAGCTGCCCTGATTTGACCTTGTGACCAAAACGTCACAGGGTCCCGCGCCGCAACATGGGGCAGCGAAAAGGGCTCTATTTCATGCCGATCGGCGAATTTGGCCGTCCGCCGGAACTCCCGGCGCAGAGTGATTCACCCGCGCTCGCGACCCCGCTTTACTGGTTCTACGAATGGGGCCAGGCGGCGCTCAATCCGTCGCGGGCGCTTGCCGATGCAACGCGCCTCTACTTCAAGAACCCGGTCAATCCGCTTTCACGCACCGAGTTCGGGAAGAACATGGCCGCGGCGGCCGAGCTCTTCGAGCGCACGACGCGGCGTTACAGCAAGCCCGAATGGAATATCGATTCCACGCTCGCCGGCGGCGAGCGGGTGCCGGTCACGATCCGCAGCGTATGGGAGCGGCCGTTTTGCCGGCTGCTGCATTTCGAGCGGCATTTTTCCCATCCGCCACGCCAGCCGCAGCCGCGTCTGCTGATCGTGGCGCCGATGTCGGGACACTACGCCACGCTGCTGCGCGGAACCGTCGAAGCCTTTTTGCCGAGCCACGAGGTTTACATCACCGACTGGACCGACGCGCGCATGGTGCCGCTCACCGAGGGGCCGTTCGATCTCGACGATTACATCGATTACGTCATCAGCATGTTTCACTGGCTCGGCATCGGCGCGCATGTGATCGGCGTGTGCCAGCCGTCGGTGCCGGTGCTTGCCGCGGTCGCGCGGATGGAAGCGGAGAACGATCCCTACGTGCCGTTCTCCATGACGCTCATGGGCGGGCCGATCGACACGCGCAGGAATCCGACCGCCGTGAACAAGCTTGCCGAAGAGCGCGGCATGAACTGGTTCCGGACGCACGTGATTACCCGGGTGCCGTTTCCGCATCCCGGTTTCATGCGCGAGGTCTATCCGGGCTTCCTGCAACTCGGCGGCTTCATTGGGATGAATTTCGACCGGCATATCGAGGCCCATCGCGAGCTCTTCAATCATCTGGTCGAAGGCGACGGCGATTCCGCGAAGAAGCATCAGGAGTTCTATGACGAGTATCTCGCCGTCATGGACCTGACAGCCGAGTTCTACCTGCAAACCGTCGAGAAGGTCTTCGTGCGGCACGACCTGCCGAACGGCACGTTCAGGCATCGCGACAAGCCGGTCGATCCGTCGCTGATCCGGCGCACCGCGTTGCTCACGATCGAGGGCGAGAACGACGACATTTCCGGCCTCGGCCAGACCCAGGCCACGCACGACCTTTGCCCGAACATTCCGGCGGCGAAGAAGGCCCACTACACGCAGGCGAAGGTCGGCCATTACGGCGTCTTCAACGGCTCGCGCTTTCGCGCGGAGATCGCGCCGCGAATCGCGGATTTCGTGCGCTCGAACAACGAGAGCTATGCCGACGGCACCAGCGCCTCGCCACGGGCAAAGCCGCGCACGAACGCCTGAATCGAGGCTTGCCTAATTCCGCCATCGGCGCTTGCCTGACTGGTGTCCGGGCGAATCAC
>CAZNPX010000019.1:0-377 GCA_964575175.1 uncultured Hyphomicrobiales bacterium
CGGCCGGTTCGCGCAATCGCCCGAAGCTCAAGCGCAAGCTCAAGGTGATCGCCGCCTGCGGCAACGGCACCGCCGGCGCCTTCGCGCCTAAGGTGCTGGAAGCGATTGGCTGCGAGGTCGTGCCGCTGGACGCCGAGCTCGATCACACCTTCCCGAAATACAATCCGAATCCCGAAGACCTGAAGATGCTGCATGCGGTGCGCGACGCCGTGCTCGCGCACAAGGCCGATGTCGGTCTTGCCTTCGACGGCGACGGCGACCGTTGTGGCGTGGTCGACGATCTCGGCGAGGAGATTTTCGCGGACAAAGTGGGCGTCATGCTCGCGCGCGACATATCGGCCCTGCATCCGAACGCCGTCTTCGTGGCCGACGTAAAG
>CAZNPX010000019.1:387-51142 GCA_964575175.1 uncultured Hyphomicrobiales bacterium
GCGGCAAGGGCGGCCAGTTCATCGTCGACGTGAAGTCGACCGGCCTCTGGCTGACCGACCCGGTGCTGAAGCAGAATGGCGTGAAGGTCGATTTCTGGAAGACCGGCCACTCCTATATCAAGCGCCGTGCGAACGAACTGAAAGCGATCGCGGGCTTCGAGAAATCCGGCCACTTTTTCTTCGGCGCGCCTTTCGGCCGCGGTTACGACGACGGGATCCTGTCGGCCATCGCCGTATGCGAAATGCTCGACCGCAATCCAGGAAAGAAGATGTCGGATCTGCGCCTCGCGCTGCCGCGCACCTGGCAGTCGCCGACCATGTCGCCTCATTGCGACGACGAGATAAAATACGGCGTGGTCGATAAGATCGTGAAGCACTTCGAGGTGGCGCAAGCGAAGGGCGAGCGGGTTGCCGGTCAGCCGATCCGCGATCTCGTGACCGTCAATGGCGTGCGCGTCACCGTCGAGGACGGCACCTGGGGTCTGGTGCGCGCGTCATCGAACAAGCCGGAGCTCGTCGTGGTCGTGGAAAGCCCGGCCTCGGAAGCGCGCTTGAAGGAAATGTTCGCGGCGCTGGACGCGGTGATCCGCGCCCACCCGGAAGTCGGCGAATACAATCAGAAGATTTGAAGCTCAGTTCGCGGTGCGCGTGATCGTGGTGACGAGGCGCGGGCGGATATAGAGCTGATCGCTCAGCGTCAACGTGCCGCCGGTGAAGGCGCCGCCGATCGGCGGCGTGAAATTATAGCTCACTTCGGTCCAGATGACCGAGGTGTTCGGCGTGCTGAGGCCGGCCGGAAGCGTGATGGTCGAATTTTGCGGTCGCGCGGTATCCTGAAACGCCTCGCCCCAGCCCACGGTCGCGGTGCCCGCGGCATTGATGTTCACGCTGGTGACCTTGATCTTGAGCAGCGTGCTCCAGGCATAGGGCGCGAACACGGCTTTCGCGGCATCGAAAATCGCCGTCACTTCCGCATTCGTGATCGAGTTGTCGCGCGCGACCAGATCGCCGACGGTATGCGCGACCATCACGACCTTGCGCTTGACGATGATGGCCTGCGTCACCGCGGTTCCGCCGAGATAGAGCATCGCCATGAACGGCAGGATGATCGCAAATTCCACGGCGGAAACGCCGCGCCGGTCGCGCGCGAACCGCGCGAAACGATTGCGCAGCGAAGCGAGGAACGCCGATAGCGCCATTACGCTCATTGATAGGGCTCGTTGCGGAACGCCACGGCCGACATGAGCAGCCGCTTGCCGCTCGGCGTATCGGCGAGATCGAGGCCGAAGGTGCGCAGAATGAGCGGCCATTCATACATCACCCGCACCACGACGATGTCGCCGGGCCCGCCGGTTTGATACTGAAAGCCGGAGTCGTCGACCTGGCCGTTCTTCTTGAACGCGGGCTTGCCGAGATTGGCGCTCGCGAAAGAACCCGAGGTGCGGACGTCGATGATCATGCCGGTGTTGCAGTCGAACAGCCCGAGTACGCGCTTGCAGAGCTCCTGCTTGAATTGCGCGCGGTCGAAACTCTGTTTCTGCGCCTGGCCGGTCATCACAAGCCGGCTCGTGTCATGGACCGCGGTTTCGAGCACCTGGCTCGCCCAGAACACCAGCGCAAGCTCGATGATCGCAAACAGGACCGCGAAGAAAGGCACGGCGACGATGGCGAACTCGACCGCCGCGGCGCCGTCGTCCCGGCGTCCGAAACCGACGATCAGGCGGCGCAGGCCGCGGGTCTTCCCGGTGGCTTTTTCCTTACGGAATGAAATACCGAACATGACCTCGTATCCGCGCTCAGACATGACGCGCTTCTAACGGTTATCGCTTGAGAATTAGTTGAACCGCCCTCGCGGAAGGCGCGGGCGTGCGTTAGCGATGGATTAACCAAGCCCGCCGTTCAGCGGGTAGCCGCTGCGGGATTGCCGCCCGAAAGCCCGTTCCGGGTGCCGTTCTGGCTTACGACGGAATCGAAGACGGCCGATGCGTCGCCGGGCACGAGGGTGCGCTGGCAGTTGGGAGCACAGCTCAGGGTTTCGCGGTCGCTGCCCCTGAAGACGGTGAGGCCGTTCGTGGGGCCGGAAACGGTGATGGTGTGCTCGGCGATCACGGTGCCTTTGGCGTCAAGCACCATCAGGTTCGTGGTGCCGTAGCCCTTGCCGGTGACGACGAGCAGGCCGCCGGTTTGCAGCGTGCCGTCGGCAATGGACGGGTTGCCGATGATGATGGTGGAGACGCGATCCGGCAGCCGCAACAGGCGGGCCTGATCGAGCACGACCGAAACCACTTCGGCCATGGCCTGGTTCGGTGCGATGGCAAGACCGCACAAGACGAGCAGGGTCTTGATCTGATGACGCAGCACGAACGCCTCCAACGAGATACGCGATGTATGACCGGACTCTGTACGAAATGGGTAAACAGACTCCAAAGACCAGAGGCAGAAGCGCCATGCAGCACCATTGCGGCCGACGCGAAATCAGATGCCCCAAGGTTTCTGTGATTGATACAGCGGAACGTTAACTCTGTTTCATTTCCCGATGAAACCGATGAATTTCTGCGATCGAATTAACCGTGGCGCAATCGGCTCGCGGTAATTTCACCCACGTTCGATCGGACAAAAAAGTCCGGCGACACGCAGAGAGCCAACCAGGTTTCAAGGAGCCTTGAAAATGAAGAATATCGCTCGTTTCGTGAAGGACGAGTCCGGCGCGACTGCCATCGAATATGGCCTGATCGCCGCCTGCATCTCGGTCGCGATCATTGCAGTCGTGCAGGGCGTCGGCACCAAGCTGACGAACACCTTCACGGCGGTGTCCGAAGGTCTCGAAAAGACCAAGCAGTAAGTTTACTGTTCAATCAGCTACGGAAGGCCCCGGCTCGTGCCGGGGCCTTCGGCTTTTCAGGGGTCCTGCGCCGCACGGAACTCCCGGTGCGGAGCGGGATTCATCCTTCGCTTAGGCTTTGCGGCCTATACCGGCGTCGCATCTCGCAGTAACCGGCATGTCCCAGATGGTTCTCCAGCTTCTCGTGCTTGGGCTTTTCCCCGCCGCCATGGCCTTCGCCGCGGCCAGCGATCTCGTCAGCATGACGATTTCGAACCGCGTGTCGCTTGCGCTGATGGCCGGCTTCTTTCTCGTGGCCTGGCTCACCGGCATGGACTGGAGCGATATCGGCCGCCATCTGCTGGCCGGAGCCGTCGTCCTCGTCGTCGCCTTCGTATTCTTTACCCGCGGCTGGATCGGCGGTGGCGACGCGAAACTGGCCGCCGCAACCGCATTGTGGCTCGGCTTCTCGCACCTGCTCGAATACCTGCTGATCGCTTCGATTGCGGGTGGCGTTATCACGCTCGTTCTGTTGCAGCTTCGCCGGCTGCCGATGCCGGCCGTGCTCGCGCGACAGAAATGGATCGCGCGGCTGCATCATTTCGAGACGGGAATTCCCTATGGAATCGCGCTCGCCGTTGCCGGCCTGATGGTCTATCCGGACACCGCCTACATGCGGGCGCTCGCGGCCTGACGCTAAGTGCAAGTTGCCGTTAATTAAATTCAGCTACTGCTCATTAACCATAAGTTGACCCTTAGCTGGTGAAATCCGGCGAGTGGGAGCCTGGCGACCCATATCCGGGTCCCGGATCAGCACGAGTGGAAGAGTGAGCGTATGAAACCCGCGCGTCTAATAGTTCTTGGCATTGCGATCACCGCCGGCGCTGCCGCCTTCATGTTGTCGGGCGGGCAACGCGCGCCTGCGCCGATTCAACAGGTGGTCAAGCCCGCATCGGAAACCGTCGAGATTCTGGTGGCCAAGCAGGACATCGGAGTCGGGCGCGCCGTTTCCGAGGAAGACCTTACCTGGCAGAAGTGGCCGATCGCCGCCGCGGGCCCGCTCTTCATCCGCAAGACCGACCGCCCGAATGCGCTCACGGAATTCAAGGGTACGGTTGCGCGCTCGCCTTTCATCGCGGGCGAACCGATCCGCGAACAGAAACTGGTTCGCGCGGATGGCTCGGGCTTCATGTCCGCGATCCTGCCTGCGGGCATGCGCGCGGTTTCGACCGAGATTTCCGCCGAAACCGGCGCCGGCGGCTTCATTCTGCCCAACGACCGGGTCGATGTGCTGCTGACGCGGCGCGAACAGAGCCAGCAGAACGGCGAAGCGATCACCAGCGAGACGGTTCTGCGCAATATCCGCGTGCTCGCCATCGACCAGACCGTGGAAGAGAAGAACGGCCAGAAGGTCGTCGTCGGCAAGACCGCGACGCTCGAACTCGGCCCGCTTCAGGCCGAGACGCTCGCGATGTCGCGCCAGCGCGGCACCATTTCGCTCGCGCTGCGCTCGCTCGCCGACGCAAAGCCGAACGTCGCTCCCGATACCGACGAGCCGCAGCAGAATTCGAGCCGCGTGAATTTCGTCCGTTTCGGCATCAACTCAACGCAGACCGCAAAGTAAGCGAAGGAACGAGGCTGACGATGCAAAAGCCGCTAGCCGCAAAAGCAGGGTTAACATTCGCTTTCCTTGCTTCTTTCGCTGCCGCGATATCGCTGCTGCCCGCGGGCCTGCAAGCGGCCGAGCCGCAACTGGCCGGCCCGCCGAAGGCTGCGCCGACCTTCCAGCGCGTGCAGCCGCAGGCACCCGTCGTGCATGCGCGCGGCAATTTCCTCGCGCTCGGCGTCGGCAAGTCCATCGTGGTCGATCTGCCGCGCGACGCGAAGGACGTGCTGATCGCGAACCCCGCGATCGCCAATGCCGTGATTCGCTCCGCCCGCCGCGCCTATCTGATCGGCGTGAAGGCAGGCCAGACCAATATCGTGTTCTTCGACGAAAGCGGCCAGCAGATCGCGGGCTACGACATCGAGGTCGCGCTCGACGCGGTCGGCGTGCGCGCGGCAATCCAGCGCCTCGCGCCCAGCGCCAAGGTCAAGGTGGATGCGATCGGGGACAGCATCGTGCTTTCGGGCTCGGTCGCGTCCGCGGCCGAAGCCCAGCATATCTTCGATACCGCGGCCCGCATGGTCGGCGACGCGAACAAGGTCGTGAACGGCCTTGCCATCCGCGACCGCGAGCAGGTCATGCTTAAGGTCACGGTCGCGGAAGTGCAGCGGAATATCCTGAAGCAGCTCGGCGTCGATCTGAACGGATCGAACATCAATATCGGCAGCGCGGTGGTGAACTTCGAGAACACCAACCCGTTCTCCGCGCAGAATACGCTGCTTTCGACGAGCAATGTCAGGCCGTCTTTCTCGTTGCCGAATGGCGGCACCGTGAGCGCGACCATTCGCGCGATGGAGCAGGCCGGCGTCATGCGCACGCTCGCCGAGCCGAATCTGACCGCGATCAGCGGCGAATCCGCAAAATTCCTCGCGGGCGGCGAGTTTCCGATTCCAGCGGGCCAGACCTGCGATCCCGCGACCGGCCAGTGCCAGGTGCAGATCCAGTTCAAGCAGTTCGGTGTCGCGCTCGAATTCACGCCGGTCGTGCTTTCGGAAGGCAAGATCAGCCTGCGCGTCTCGACGGAAGTGAGCGAGCTTTCCTCGGAAGGGGCGATCCGCCTCTCCACCGTGACCATTCCCGCGCTGCGCGTTCGCCGCGCCAATTCGACGGTGGAGCTTTCCTCGGGCGGCTCGCTGGTGATGGCGGGTCTGCTTCAGGAGCAGACCAAGCAGAATATCAACGGTCTTCCGGGCCTGATGAATCTCCCGGTGCTCGGCGCGCTGTTCAAGAGCCGCGACTATCTCACCGGCCAGACCGAGCTGATGATCATGG
Source organism: uncultured Hyphomicrobiales bacterium (assembly GCA_964575175.1). Taxonomy (GTDB): domain Bacteria; phylum Pseudomonadota; class Alphaproteobacteria; order Rhizobiales; family Xanthobacteraceae. The sequence continues at coordinate 6,147 of CAZNPX010000019.1, forward strand.
TGACGCCCTATGTCGTCCGTGCGAGCGCGCAGCAGGATCTCGCGCGACCCGACGATGGCTTTGCCAATCCTTCGGATCAGTCGGCAGTTTTTCTCGGCCGGCTCAATCGAATTTACGGCGTGCCCGGCGCGAACGAGAAGACGCGCCTGAAGGGCGACTACGGTTTCATCCTGGACTGAGTGTTTGGAGCGTATGATGTCAGTAATAAGCGCACTTCCCGTTCGCCTTCGCGCGGCGCTCCTCATCGGCGTGGTTTCCTTTGCCGTCGCCGGCTGTCAGACCGACCGCATCGTGACCGGCACGGTGCCCGCCGATTATCGCGACCGTCACCCGATCCAAGTCAATGAAGGCCTCCGCTCGGTGCAGATGTTCGTGGGCTCCGGCCGCACCGGCCTCACCGCCGAGCAGCGCGCGCTCGCCGGCGGCTTCGCCTCGCAGTGGCGCCGTTATGGCTCGGGGCCGATGACGATCGAACTGCCCGCCAATGTCGCCAACGAAGTCTCGTCGAGCCGCACCGTGCGCGAGCTGCGCAGCCTGCTGGTTTCCTCGGGCGTGCATCCGCGCGCGATCCAGATCCAGGCCTACCAATCGCAAGCGCCTTCGAATATCGCGCCGATCCGCCTCACGTTTCCCGCCGTTACCGCGCAGGTCGCGAGCCGCTGCCACGCCGGGCAGGAAAATCTCGGCCTTTCGCAGACCTTCGAAGACTCGCAGAACTATTCGATGCGCAACTTCGGCTGCGCGACCCAGCACAATCTCGCAGCCGCCGTCGCCAACCCCGAAGACCTCGTGCAGCCGCGCGCCGAGCAGCCGTCCTACGCCGCGCGCCGCAAGACCGTGCTCGAGAAATATCGTCAGGGTCAGGATCCCTCGACGAATTATCCGAACGCCGCAAAAGCGAGCAACGTGGGATCACAATGAGAGCCGCTCCCGTACTCGACACGACCCTCACCGCAGGAGAGCCGGAGCGTCACATCGCTCCGGTCCCGCGCATAACGATCCAGGCATTCTGCGAAACGCCTGAACTCGCCCACGCCGTGCAAGGCGGCGCCGCCGACCGCCGCATGGCGAGGGCGCATGTGAAGGTGTCCATGGGCGGCCTGCCGGCCGCGGAGGAGGCTTATCGCTCTTCCGCGACGCCGAACGTCATCTTCGTCGAGTACAACGGCCACGGCAACGCGCTGCTCGAGGGCCTCGACCGGCTTGCGGAAAGCTGCGACGCCGGCACCAAGGTCGTCGTCGTCGGCCGCGTGAACGACATCATCCTGTATCGCGAACTCGTGCGCCGCGGCGTCAGCGACTATCTGGTCGCGCCGCTCGCACCGCTCGACATCGTCGCGTCGATTTCGGGCCTTTATGGCGCCGCCGATTCGAAGCCGGTCGGAAAAATTCTCGGCGTGATCGGCGCCAAGGGCGGCGTCGGTGCGTCGACCGTCGCGCATAACGTCGCTTTCGCAATCGCCCGCGATCTTGCGATCGATGCGGTGGTGGCCGACCTCGACCTTGCCTTCGGAACCGCGGGCCTCGATTTCAACCAGGATCCGCCGCAAGGCATCGCCGATGCGGTGTTTTCGCCCGACCGCGTGGACGGCGCCTTCATCGATCGCCTGCTTTCGAAATGCACGGATCACCTGAGCCTGCTCGCGGCGCCGGCAACGCTCGACCGCGAATACGACATCAACCCCGACGCCTTCGAGCCGGTGTTCGACACCCTGCGCTCGTCGGTGCCTTATACCGTGCTCGATCTGCCGCATATCTGGAGCGGCTGGGCGAAGCGCGCGATTGTCGGCGCTGACGATATTCTGATGGTGGTGTCGCCCGACCTCGCCAATCTGCGCAACGCGAAAAATATTCTCGACTTCGCGAAGGCCGCGCGGCCCAACGACCGCCCGCCGATGTATCTGCTGAATCAGGTCGGCGTCCCCAAGCGTCCGGAAGTGCGCAGCGCCGATTTCGCGAAAGCGCTCGGCGCCGAGCCGGTGGCATCGATTCCGTTCGATCCCCAGCTCTTCGGCACTGCGTCCAATAACGGCCAGATGATCGCGGAGGTCGCGGCCAAGCACAAAACCGCGGAAATATTCCTCCAGATCGCCAAGACCATCACCGGCCGCGCTGAATCGAAGAAGCAGAAAAGCGATCTTCTCTCGCCGCTGCTTTCGAAGATCAGAGGCTTGCGGAAGTAATCCTTAGGTTCGGAATCCGGAATGTTCGGCAAACGAGGAAATAGTGACAGCGGCGTGCGGGAAATGCCGCACGCACCGGCGCAGTCCGCGCCCGCTCCGGCGCCCGCGCAGATGCTGCCGCCCGCCACGCCCTCCGACTTCTCGTCGATGCCGGCGGCGAAGCCGTCTGCAATGTCGTCGCCGCCGCTCTCGCCTGCGGCGCCGCCGCCGATGATGAGCAACCAGCGTTCCGAGAGCTTCTACGAGGTCAAGGGACAGATCTTCGGCGCGCTGATCGAGGCGATCGATCTTACCCAGCTCGCGAAGCTCGAGCCCATCGCGGCGCGCGAGGAAATCCGCGACATCGTCATCGAGATCATCACGATCAAGAACGTGGTGATGTCGATCGCCGAGCAGGAGGAACTGCTCGACGACATCTGCAACGATGTCCTCGGTTATGGTCCGCTGGAGCCGTTGCTTGCCCGCGACGACATCGCCGACATCATGGTGAATGGCGCGAGCACGGTCTATATCGAAGTCAAAGGCAAAATTCAGCAGACCGGCATCCGCTTTCGCGACAACCAGCAGCTTCACAACATCTGCCAGCGCATCGTGAGCCAGATCGGCCGCCGCGTCGACGAATCCTCGCCGATCTGCGACGCCCGCCTGCCGGACGGCTCCCGCGTCAACGTGATCGTGCCGCCGCTCTCGATCGACGGCCCCGCACTCACCATTCGTAAATTCAAGAAGGACAAGCTCAAGCTCGCGGACCTGATCAAGTTCGGTTCGATCTCGGATCAGGGCGCCGAGCTTCTGCGGATCATCGGGCGCTGCCGCGTGAATACGCTGATTTCCGGCGGCACCGGTTCGGGCAAGACCACGTTGCTGAACTGTCTTACCGCGCATATCGACGACGACGAGCGCATCATCACCTGCGAAGACGCCGCCGAATTGCAGCTCCAGCAACCGCACGTGGTGCGCCTCGAAACGCGCCCGCCCAACCTTGAAGGCGAAGGTCAGGTGACGATGCGCGATCTCGTGCGCAACTGCCTGCGTATGCGCCCAGAGCGGATCATCGTCGGCGAAGTCCGCGGACCCGAAGCGTTCGATCTGTTGCAGGCCATGAACACCGGCCATGACGGCTCGATGGGAACGCTGCACGCGAACTCGCCGCGCGAGGCGCTCTCTCGTCTGGAATCCATGATCACCATGGGCGGCTTCTCGCTGCCGCCGCGCACCATCCGCGAGATGGTGGTTTCCTCCATCGACGTCATCATTCAGGCTTCGCGCATGCGCGACGGCTCGCGCCGCATCACGCACGTGACCGAGGTCGTCGGCATGGAAGGCGACGTCGTCACCACGCAGGACCTCTTCGTCTATGATTATCTGGGCGAGGATCAGAACGGCAACATGATCGGCCGCCATCGCTCCACCGGCATCGGCCAGCCGCGGTTCTGGGATCGCGCGAAATATTACGGCGAGCAGGTGCGCTTGGCCGCGGCGCTCGACGGCTCCGAGGCCGCCGACCCCATGGGTCGCCTATGAGCTCGATCGCTTTTGCATTCCTGATCACGGTCGCGGTCGGCGGCGTGCTGTATGTGTTCGTCTATCCGCTGATCTCCGGCGAAAAGCGAGCCGAGCAGCGGATGAAGGACATTTCCGCCGAGGAAATTCATGCCAAGCGCGGGCGCAAGACGGCCGATGCTTCGACCTCGCGCCGGCAGCAGGTCGAAGATTCGCTGAAGCAGCTCGAAGCCAAGCAGAAGAACGCGAAGAATCCGCCCATCGAAATCAGGCTGCAACAGGCCGGCCTTTCGATCTCGAAAAAGCAGTATTATCTTTTCAGTGCACTCGCTGGCTTGCTCGTCTTCGCGCTCATGTTTCTGTCGGGCATGGGCCCGCTTGTCGCCGCTCCGGCGGGCCTCGCCGGCGGCTTCGGCATTCCGCGCTGGGTCATCGGCTATCTGAAGAAGAAGCGCGAGAACAAATTCATTCTTGAATTGCCGAATGCGATCGATGTGATCGTGCGCGGCGTCAAGTCGGGCCTGCCGATCGGCGACTGTATCCGCATCATTGCGAATGAAACCACCGAGCCGGTGCGCGGCGAATTCCGCCAGATCGCGGAAGGCCAGGCGGTCGGCATGTCGCTTTCGGATTCGGCTGCGAAGATGTACGAGCGCGTGCCGCTTCCCGAGGCGAACTTCTTCGGCATCGTGCTTGCGATTCAACAGCAGGCCGGCGGCAATCTTTCCGAGGCGCTCGGCAATCTTTCGCGCGTGCTGCGCGAGCGGAAGAAGATGTCGGAAAAGATCAAGGCGATGAGCATGGAGGCGAAGGCATCGGCCGCCATCATCGCGGCGCTGCCTTTCGCGGTGATGATCCTCGTTTATTTGACGAGCCCCGGCTACATCGAATTGCTCTGGACGACGCCGACCGGCCGCGTGCTGATCGCGGGCTCCGCGGTCTGGATGCTGATGGGCGTTCTGGTCATGCGCCGCATGATCAATTTCGATTTCTAGGGGCGTGGGTCCGATGGTCGAGCTGATTTACGAAAGACTTGCCGACGGCCGTTTCATGACGACGCTGTTCACCGTCGTTGCGGTGATCGCGACGATCTACACGCTCGCCATGCCCTTCGTGTCCGGTGACAATCTCGACCGGCGCATGCGGACGCTTGCGGTGGAGCGGGGGCAAATCCGCGCCCGCGAACGCGAGAAGCTCGCGCGCGGCGAGAAGGTCAATCTGCGCCCGACGCCGAAAGCCTTCATGCAGCGCATCGTCGAGATGCTCGACCTGAAGAAGTGGCTCGGCGAGGAGCAGGTGAAGGCGACGCTCGTGCAGGCCGGGTATCGCGGGCAGGGGCCGCAGGTCACTTTCCTGTTCTTTCGGATGGTCGCGCCGATCGCGATGTTCGTTTTCGCGGTGTTCTATCTTTTCGTGCTGGTCGAGATTAATCAGCCGGCCACGGTGAAGGTGGGCATGTGCATCGCGGCTGCCTATCTGGGCATCAAGCTGCCGCAGCTTTTCCTGAAGAACGTGATTACGCGCCGCCAGCAATCCATTCGCCGCGCGTTTCCCGATGCGCTCGATCTGCTCCTGATCTGCGTTGAATCGGGCATGTCGATCGACGCCGCATTCCGGCGGGTGAGCCAGGAGATCGGCTCGCAATCGGTGCCGCTCGCGGAGGAGCTGACGCTGACGACCGCCGAACTTTCCTATTTGCAGGATCGCCGCCAGGCGCTCGAGAATCTCGCCACCCGCACGGGTATCGACGGCGTGAAGGCGGTCTGTACCGCGCTCATTCAGGCCGAGCGGTACGGCACGCCGCTCGCGCAAGCGCTGCGCGTGCTGGCGCAGGAAATTCGCGACCAGCGCATGTCGGAAGCCGAGAAGAAGGCCGCAGCCCTGCCGCCGAAGCTCACCGTGCCGATGATCCTGTTCTTCCTGCCGGTGCTTTTTGTCGTCATCATGGGTCCGGCCGCCATACGCGTGATGGAGCTGAAATAAGAACGCCCGCGCGAGGCGGGCGTTCGTGACATTCGCTATCTTCTGAAAGCTACGATTCGGAACGTGGATTCCGCGGCTGCTGCTGCTGTTTCACGAGCTCGCGCAGGGCCGCGATGTTGGCGCTGGCTTCCTCCGGCGGCAGGTCGCCGCCGGCGACCTTCTCCGCCTCGTCGAACTTCCCTTGCAGGGCGAGCGAGAGCGCCAGATTCTGCCGCACCCGCTTTTCCGCGCGCGGATTTGCGGAGGCGCGGCGCAGCGTGCTTTCGGCGAGCTTCAGCTCCTTGGAAAGAATGTAGGAAAGCCCGAGATTCGAAAGCACTGAGGGCTCTTCCGGCGCGATCTTGAGCGCGGCCTGATAGAGACGGCGCGCGGCCTTGTAGTTGCCGAGCTGGTCGTTGATCGCGCCCTGCGCGTTCAGGACGCGCCAATCGGGCTGGTCGGGCGTATGCGCGCGCGAAAGCACCTCGAGCGCCTGTTGCAGGCGGCCCGCGTCGGCAAGCGCGCGGCCGAATTCGCCGGCAAGCGGCCGATGCTTCGGATTCTTGATGGTCGCCTGCTCCAGCACGGCGACGGCCTGCGCCTGTTGCTCGGTGCGGCGCAACGCCTGGGCATAGGCGATGGCGGCCTGCGCATCCGCGGGATTGCGCCTGTACGCGTCGCCGAGGCGGTCGACGTCGCTGCGCGGATTGTTGTCGGCCGCCGTGAACGGGTTCCGGATCGAGCCGGTAATGTCGTTGCCGTTGGGCTTCGAGGCACAGGCGCCGAGCGAAGCGGCGAGCACCGCCGCGAGCGCGAGCCGGGATACACCGCCGCGAAGGCGTCGTTTCGAGGTTGCGGGATTACACTGCATACAATTACTCCGCGCGCATTCCCACGCGAAGCGCCGGAATGACCACGGAAGCAATAGAGAGTTAACCCTAACACCCCGTTAAGCCCGCTTTCTCGGGCATTTCCGGCGTGGTAGACGGGAAAAAACACTGGAATCAATCCCTTGTCGCAAGCCTCACATCCCGCCTTCGCGCCCTCCGCTGCCGCCGCCAAACCCGTCTGGTGCGTGGACGATCAGAACTGGAAATCGATCCGCGAGCAGTTGCCCGCCGCGGCGCGTGCTTTCGCGGATGCTTCGGACTTCAAGCCCGATGCCGGGCGGCACCTGATCCTGCCGGCCACGAACGGCGGCATCGCCGGTTGCCTGTTCGGCCTTGGCAAGCGGGGCGACAAGCATGCCGATCCGTTGCTGGCCGGAAAACTCGCGACCGTGTTGCCGGGTGGCGACTGGAAATTTTCGCAGGCACCGGGCGACGCAAGGCTCGCGACGCTGGCTTTCGCGCTCGGCAGCTATCGCTTCGACCGCTATCGGAAGAATACGAAGAAGCTGCCGCGTCTCGTCGTTCCTTCGGGTGTCGATGCCGGGGAAATTGCGCGCATCGCCGAGGGCGTGACGCTCGCCCGCGATCTTGTGAATACGCCTGCGAACGATCTCGGCCCCGGCGAACTCGAAGCCGCGATCCGCGCGCTTGCGAAACGGCACGGCGCGAAAGTCTCGAGCGTGATCGGCAAGGATCTGCTCAGGAAAAATTTTCCGCTCGTCTATGCGGTCGGGCAGGGCAGCGAACGTGCGCCGCGGCTTGTCGAATTCACCTGGGGCAAGCCCTCGCACCCGAAACTGACGCTGGTCGGCAAGGGCGTGTGTTTCGATACCGGCGGGCTCGACGTCAAGCCTTCCGCTGGCATGCTGTTGATGAAGAAGGACATGGGCGGCGCCGCGGCAGCGCTTGCGCTCGCCCACATGATCATGGACGCGAAGCTGAAGGTGCGGCTGCGCGTGATCGTTCCCGCGGTCGAGAACTCGATTTCGGGGATCGCATTTCGCCCGGGCGATGTCTTCAAGAGCCGCAGCGGGGTTACCGTCGAGATCGGCAACACCGATGCCGAAGGCCGTCTCGTGCTCGCCGATGCCCTGACGCTCGCCGGCGAAGAGAAGCCGGATCTCGTGATCGACTTTGCGACGCTGACCGGCGCCGCGCGGGTGGCGCTGGGCCCTGAAATTCCGCCGGCCTTCACCGATGACGATGCGCTCTGGAATTCGCTCGCAAAACACGCTGCGAACGAAGCCGACCCGCTCTGGCGCATGCCGCTCTGGCGGCCCTACATGGAAATGCTCTCCTCGAAGGTCGCCGACACCAACAATGTCGGCAGCGGACATGCCGGCGCGGTCGTGGCGGCGTTGTTCCTTTCCAAATTCGCGGGACAGGCAAAGAGCTGGCTGCACCTCGATATTTTCGGGTGGAATCCGAAGGAGCGTCCGGGCCGCCCCGAGGGCGGCGAGGCGCATTCCGTGCGCGCGCTGATCGCGATGTTAACCGAGCGATACGGTTGAGGGTTGCAAGCCCCGGCGCGGGCTGAAATGATCCGGCTCCGAAACGATTATCGAGCGAGCCGTGGCCGTCGATCTCCGCCCGTCGCAGGCGCTGAAGCTCCTGCACGACTTCAACTACGAAATGGTGCGCGATGACGATCGCGATCTCTCCGCGCGCCAGATCACCATTCTGCTCACCGTCTATCTGGAGACGCCACCGCATACGGTGCGCGGCCTCGCCGCCAAGCTGAATGTCACGAAGCCGGTGATTACCCGCGCGCTCGACACCATGGGGCGGATGGAGCTTTTGCAGCGCCGCCGCGATCCTGCCGATCGCCGCAATGTCGTGGTCCAGCGCACGGTGAAGGGCGCGCTGTATGTCGAGCGGCTCGGCGATCTCGTGGTCGCCAAAGCCCGGGCGCTGCCGCTGTGAGCGGCTTCGACAGGCGACTGACACCGGCGCGCCCCGATCTCGCGGCCGCGCATTTGCGGGGCAAGATCGAGGCGCCGCGCTATGCCGAAGCCGTGATGATGCAGGTGATCGACGTATCGGCGCCGCTGCGCAGCGCGCCGTCGCTTGAAGCCTCGCTTGATACCGAAGCGCTGCACGGCGAGCGCGTGAGCATTTACGAAGCGACGGAAGAAGGCTGGTCCTGGGGCCAGCTCGCGCGCGACGGCTATGTCGGCTGGTTGCCGTCGAATGCGCTCGGCGGGGAGGCGGAGCAGCCCACGCATCGCGTTCGCGCGCTCAGGACCTTCGTGTTCCCAAGGCCGGACATCAAATCGCCGCCGCTCGCTTCGCTTTCCTTCGGCAGCGAGTTCGCATCGAGCCGCGAGGAAGCCGGCTTCGTGGTCGCGACGATCGGCGGCTTCGTTCCGAGGCAGCATGTCGTCGCGGTGGAATTTCGTGAAGACGATCCGGTCGATGTCGCGCGCCGCTTTCTCGGCACGCCCTATCTCTGGGGCGGCAAGACCTCGGCGGGGCTCGATTGCTCCGCTCTCGTGCAACTCGCGATGCAAAGTACGGGTGTCGAATGCCCCCGCGACAGCGACATGCAGCGCAAAATCGGGAAGCCCGTTGCGTTCTCCGGCGATGAGGATGTGTTGCGGCGGGGCGATCTCGTTTTCTGGAAAGGACATGTGGGCTTCTATGCGGGCGGCGGCATGCTGCAGCACGCGAATGCCTTCCACATGGCGGTGGCCGAGGAGCCGCTGCGTGAAGCGATTACCCGCATTCGCAAAGACGGCTCGGAAGTGCTCGAAGTCCGGCGGCTTTGAGCGGCAAGACTTGCGACAGATCAATGGCGTCATGCGAAGTTCCGTCTAGGAAACTTCGATGAAAAAGATCGTCATTATCGATGGCCATCCTGATCCGGATGCAGCGCGATTCGTGCACGGACTTGCCTCTGCTTATGCGGATGCCGCCCGAAATGCCGGCCACGAAGTGGAGACGGTCGAGATCGCGACCGCAGATATCGACGTCCTGCGGTCGGGCAAGGATTGGGAGAAGGCCGCGCCTCCGACCGAAGTGATGCGAGTTCAGGACGCGATCTCGCGCGCCGATCACCTCGTTATCCTGTTTCCGCTTTGGCTCGGCGCGATGCCCGGATTGCTCAAGGGCTTCTTCGAGCAGGTGTTCCGGCCCGGCTTCGCCATTGCGCACGGCAAGCGCACGCTTTCGCCCGGGCTGCTGCAAGGGAAGTCCGCGCGCGTCGTGGTGACAATGGGAATGCCGGGGTTCTTCTACCGCTGGTTCTTCCGCTCCCACAGCGTCAGAAGCCTGAAGCGGAACATCCTTCACTTCGTCGGGATCAAGCCCGTTCGCGAGACGCTTATCGGTAGCGTCGACAAGGCGGCTTCGCGCGAGCGCGGGCTCGAAGCCATGCGTAAGCTGGGCCGGGAAGCGCGCTAGGCCGTTTCCTGCGAAGCGGGGCCGGTCTGCGCGGTATCGAGCGAGAAGGCGGCGGCAAACAGCGCGCGCGTGTAATCGCTCTCCGGGTTCTTGAAGAGTTTTTCCGCAGGACCCTGTTCGACGATCTTGCCGTTCTTCATCACCATCACATGGCTCGCGAGCGCCGCGACCACGCGCAGGTCGTGGCTGATGAAGAGATAGGTCAGCTCGCGCTTCTTTTGCAGATCGCGCAGGAGATCGACGATCTGCGACTGCACCAGCATGTCGAGCGCGCTCGTGGGCTCGTCCAGCACCACGAAAGACGGCTCCAGCACCATCGCGCGCGCCACCGCAATGCGCTGGCGCTGCCCGCCCGAGAATTCGTGCGGATAGCGGTGCCGCGTCGCCGGATCGAGACCGACATCCTTGAGCGCCGCCGCCGCGCGCTGGTCGCGTTCCTCGGCGCTCATTTTAGGCTGATGAACGCGCAACCCTTCGGACACGATATCCGTGATCGACATGCGCGGGGAGAGCGAGCCGTAGGGGTCCTGAAACACGATCTGCATGTCGCGCCGGAACGGCCGCATGGCCTTGAATTTCAGCCCCTGGATCGGCTTGCCGAGAAACACGATCGGCCCTTCGCTGGAAATCAGCCGCAACAGCGCAAGCCCGAGCGTGGTCTTGCCGGAACCGGATTCTCCGACGACACCGAGCGTTTCCCCGCGCCGCACCTTCAGCGTGACGCCGTCGACCGCCTTGATATGTCCGATGGTCTTTTTGAACAGCCCGCGCTTGATCGGATACCAGACCTTGAGATCGTCCGTCGAAATCATCGTCGGCGCGTCGGGTTGCGGCGGCGCCGGCTGCATCCGCGGCTCGGCCGCGAGCAGCGCCTGGGTGTAGGGATGTTGCGGGTTCCTGAAAATCTCGTCGACGGAACCCTGCTCTACGATCTTGCCCTGTTTCATCACACAGACACGATCCGCGATTTTCCGCACGATGTTCAGGTCGTGGGTGATGAAGAGCATCGCCATGCCGAGCCGGCCCTGTAGCTCCTTCAGGAGCTTCAGGATTTGCGCCTGCACGGTCACGTCGAGCGCGGTGGTGGGCTCGTCCGCCACGAAAAGCTCGGGCTCGTTGGCGAGCGCGAGCGCGATCATCACGCGCTGGCGCTGTCCGCCGGAAAGCTGGTGCGGGTAGGAGCCGAGCCGCTCCTCCGGGTTCGGAATCCCGACTTCGTGCAAAAGCTCGATCACGCGCTTGCGCGCTTCGTCGCCGTGCATGCCGCGATGCACTTCCAGCATCTCGATGATCTGCTGGCCGATGGTGTGCAGCGGGTTCAGCGAGGTCATCGGCTCCTGGAACACCATGGTGATGTCGTCGCCGCGCACGCTGCGCATTTCCTGTTCGGAAAGTTTCAGGAGGTCGCGCCCCTGAAACAGGATCTCGCCGCTCGGATGATGGGCCGAAGGCGGCAGGAGCCGCAGCACCGAAAGCCCGGTGACGGACTTGCCGGAGCCGGATTCGCCCACGACCGCGACGGTCTCGCCCTTCTTCACGTCGAAGGAAATGCGATCGACCGCGAGCGTCTCGCGGCCGGATTGCCGGAACGCGACCGAGAAGTCCCTGATCTCGATGAGGGTCTCGCCGCTCATGAGAAGGTCTTTCGCGGGTCGAAGGCGTCGCGCACGGCTTCGCCGATGAAGATCAGGAGCGTGAGCAGGATCGCAACGGTGAAAAAGCCGGTAATGCCGAGCCACGGCGCCTGCAAGTTGTTGCGGCCCTGGTTGAGCAGTTCTCCGAGCGACGGCGAGCCGGGCGGCAGGCCGTAGCCGAGGTAATCGAGCGCGGTCAGCGTCATCACCGAGCCGGAAAGAATGAAGGGCATGAAGGTGAGGGTCGCGACCATCGCGTTCGGCAGGATGTGGCGATACATCAGGACCGCGTTGGATACGCCGAGCGCGCGCGCGGCCTGCACATATTCGAAGTTGCGCGTGCGCAGGAATTCCGCCCGCACCACGCCGACCAGCGAGGTCCAGGAGAACAGGAGCAGGATTCCAAGCAGCACGAAGAAGCCCTGCGGCAGCACCGCGGCCACGATCAGCAGCACGTAAAGGGTCGGGATCGACGTCCAGATTTCGATGAAGCGCTGGAAGGTAAGATCGACCCAGCCCCCGAAATAGCCCTGCACGGCGCCGGCGGCGATGCCGATGATCGAGGAGAAGATCGTCAGCGTCAGCCCGAAGATCACGGAAATCCGGAATCCGTAGATCATGCGCGCGGTCACGTCGCGCGCGGCGGTGTCGGTGCCGAGCCAGTTCTGGTCGAGGTCGCGGCAGCCTCGCGCGCCCGCCTTCTTCTCTACCGTCGTCTTGCACTCCGCTTCCGAATACATCCAGGTCGGTTTCGAGGGTGCCGGCGTCGGCACGTCGTAATTGATGGTCGAATAGTGGAACGGAATGAGCGGCCACAGCATGTAGCCGTTCTTTTCCTTGATCAGCCGCTGCACTTCCGGGTCACGGTAATTCGCTTCCGTCTCGAAGTCGCCGCCGAATACGGTTTCGGGATAGAACTGAAAGATCGGATAGTGCCACTTGCCGTCGAACGAGACGAGGAACGGCTTGTTGTTGGCGATCAGTTCCGCGCACAGCGACAGCGCGAAGAGGATCGAGAAAATCCAGAGCGACCAGTAACCCCGGCGGTGGCGCTTGAAGTTCTCCCAGCGGCGGCGGTTGATCGGCGAGAGCCGCTCCTGCTTGGTCGCTACGTTCTCCTTGTGCTGCTCGAGCACCGGCGTCTGCGTGATCTGCTCCATGATCTCAGACCTCGCGCGATTCGAAGTCGATGCGCGGATCGACCCAGGTATAGGTGAGGTCGGAGATCAGGTTCACCACGAGGCCCAGGAGCGAGAAGATGTAGAGGGTCGCGAATACGACCGGGTAGTTTCGTTTCTCCACCGCCTCGAAACCCAGAAGGCCCAGTCCGTCGAGCGAGAAAATCTGCTCGATCAGCAGCGAGCCGGAGAAGAAGGCGCCGATGAAGGCGCCCGGGAAGCCCGCGATGATGATCAGCATGGCGTTGCGGAATACATGGCCGTAGAGCACGCGGCGCTCGGAAAGGCCCTTCATGCGCGCGGTGACGACATACTGCTTACGAATTTCGTCGAGGAAGGAGTTTTTCGTGAGCAGCGTCATGGTCGCAAACGACCCGAGCAGCATCGCCGTGATCGGCAGCGCGAGGTGCCAGAAATAGTCGCCGATCTTCGCGTACCACGAAAGCTCCTCCCAGTTGGGCGAGGTAAGCCCCCGGAGCGGGAAGGCGGAGCTCAGGCCCCACGGCAGGTTCAGCGAGCCGCCGGCGAAAACCACGATCAGGAAGATCGCGAACATGAACGCCGGGATCGCATAGCCGATGATGACGATGATCGAGGTCCAGCTATCGAAGCGCGTGCCGTCGCGCACGGCCTTGGCGATGCCGAGCGGAATCGAGATGAGATAAGTGAGCAGCGTCAGCCATAGCCCCAGCGAAATCGAAACCGGCATCTTCTGGATGACGAGGTCGAGCACCTGCGCGTCGTGGAAGTAGCTGCGGCCGAAATCGAAGCGCGCGTAATTCCACAGCAGCAGCAGGAAGCGCTCATGCGCGGGCTTATCGAAGCCGAACTGCTTTTCAAGGTCCTTGATGATCTGCGGGTCCAACCCCTGCGCGCCGCGATAGCGCGACGTGGTGGCGTCGAACGAGCCGCTCGGGGCGTTCTGCCGGTAGAGCTCGCCGCCGCTGCGGTTGAGCCGGTCGGAGGTGGAAATGTCGGACCCGGTAAGCTGCGCGATGGCCTGTTCGACCGGCCCGCCCGGCGCAAACTGGATCACCAAAAACGAGACCAGCATGATCCCGAGGATGGTGGGGACGATGAGAAGCAGGCGGCGAGCGATATAGGCGAGCATTCAGGCCTCTGCGGCAATGAATTGGAACAAACTGCGCGGCTTCGGCTGTCCGGTCAATCGGCGCGGGCGCGCCACCATGTCTCGGGGATTGCCCGTCCGTAGCGCGGCTTTTCCTTCGGCCGCGCGAATACGTCCCAATAGGCGATCCAGTGCGTGCCCTTATTCCACTGCGGAATCCAGTAGTGTCCGGCACGCAACACACGGTCGAGGGCGCGGCAGGCGACAGTAAGCGTTTCGCGCGTCTTCGCCGCCACGATCTTTTCGATCAGCGCATCGACCGCCGGATCGGAAATGCCGGAGAGGTTGCGCGACCCGTGCATTTTCGCCGACTCGGATGTGAAGAAGGACCGCAGCGATTCGCCGGGCGTAGAGCTGGTCGAAAAGCGCTGCACCGTGACGTCGAAATCGAACGTTTGCAGGCGCAACTGAAACTGCGCCGGATCGACCACGCGCATGTTGGCGTCGATGCCGAGGCGCCGCAGATTGGAAATGATGGCGCTGTGGTGCGGCTCGAACGACGTCGTATTGATCAGGAATTCGATCGTGATCGGCTCGCCCTTGGGCGTCACCCGCTTTCCGTTCTTGATCTCGCAACCGGCATCGCGCAGGAGCGCGCCCGCCTGCCGCAGAAGATTGCGGTCCGATCCGGAGCCGTCTGCTTCCGGCGGCATATAAGCCTCTCCAAAAACCGCCTCGCCGACCTTGCCGCGGAACGGCTCGAGAAGCGCGAGTTCATCGGGCGAGGGCTTGCCCTGTGCCGCCATGTCGGAGTTCTGGAAATAGGAATAGGTGCGGTCGTAAGAGCCGTACATCAAGTTCTTGTTCATCCATGGAAAATCCATGGTGAGCGCGATCGCCTCGCGCACGCGCCTGTCAGAGAATTTTTCCCGGCGCGTGTTGATGAACCAGCCCTGCGCGCCGGACGGCGTCTGGTCGGGGAGGATCTCCTTCTTCACGCGGCCGTCGCGCGCCGCGGGAAAATCGTAGCTCGTCGCCCAGATGCGCGAGGTGAACTCCTCGCGGAACAGATAATTGCGCGCGGTGAAGCCCTGAAAGCCGACGTCGCGGTCGCGATAGAATTCGTAGCGAACGGTATCGAAATTGTGCAGGCCGATGCTGACGTTCAGCTTGGCGCCCCACCAGTTCTCGACGCGGTTGTATTCGATGTAGCGGCCCGGCTCCAGCCGGCCCACGCGATAGGGCCCCGAGCCGAGCGGAGCGGTGAGCGTCGCTTCGTCGAAGTTCTTGCCTTCGAGATTCTTGCGGGAAAGAATTGGCAAACCCGCAACGATCAGCGGGGTTTCGCGACCGCGATTCTCTATGAAGCGGACGACAACGACATCCTCGTCTTCCGCCTTCGCACTCTCCACGTCTCTCAGAATGATTCGAAGCAGATTGTGGCCGACGGTCTTCAGCGTCGTGATCGTCCAGGCCGAGTCCTGGGCCGTGATCTTCGTGCCGTCGTGAAAACGCGCCTCCGGCCGGATGCGGAAGCGGAACGTGAGGCCGTCTTCCGACGCCGAGACCGAGCTTGCCGCGAGCCCGTACATCGCATCGGGTTCGTCGAGCGCGCGCACCATCAGGGATGCGAACGTGATCTCCATGCCGAGCGCGCCGTCGTTGCGCTGGGAATAGATGTTCAGCGTGTTGAAGGTCTCGAGGTTCTGGTTGAACTGGCCGGAGGAGCCGACCTGCGAGAATGCGCCGCCTTTGGGCGCGGCCGGATTCACATAGTCAAAATGGGGGAAATCCCGCGGATATTTCAGGTCGCCGAAGGCGGAAATTCCGTGGCGTTCGACCGAAGCCGTCTGCGCCCGCAGGGGCAGGGCCGCGGCAACGCCCGCCGCGCCGCTGAGGGCGAGCAGCGAGCGGCGCGACAGGCGGAAGCGGTGCGTCACTTCTGTGGCCCCACCTTGGCCGCACGATCCTTGTCGAACCACCAGATGTCGGGAAAGCCGATCGAGTATTCCGGAAGCTTGTCGGGCTTGCCGAAGCGATCCCAGCGCGCGATGCGCGAGACGCCGATGCTCCACATCGGCACGACATAGTGGTTCCATATCAATACGCGGTCCAGCGCGCGCGTGGCCGCGATCAGCTCGGCGCGGTCCTTAGCGAATACGACCTTGTTGATGAGGGCGTCGATCGCCTCGTTCTTGATGCCGGCGTAATTGCTGGAGCCCTGCCGGTCGGCGGCCTCGCTGCCGAAATAGTCGTGCTGCTCGTTGCCGGGGGATAGCGATTGCCCCCAGCCGGTTACGATGGCGTCGAAGTCGCGCGAGCGCACGCGGTTCTGGTACTGCGAGACGTCGACCTGCCGGATCGTGAACTGGATGCCGAGCCGCTTCAGGTCTTCCGCATAGAACAGGATGATGCGGTCGAAGGTGGGGCTCGCGATCATGAATTCGATTGTAAAGGGCTCGCCGGTCTTGGCATTGACGAGCCTGCCGTCACGGACTTCGTAGCCGGCTTCACGAAACAGCCGGGTTGCCTGCCGCAGATTGGCGCGGAAGGAATCCTGCGTGTCGTAAACGGGGTTCTTGTAGACCGTGTTGAAAACCTCCGGCGGCACTTTCCCGCGCACGGTTTCCAGGATTTCCAGCTCCTTGCCTTCCGGCAGGCCGGAGAAGGCGAGTTCGGTGCCGCTGAAATAGGAGGCGACGCGCTCGTACTGGCCGAAGAAGAAGTTCTTGTTCAGCGTTTCGAAATTGAGCGCGTAGTTGAGCGCCTGCCGCACGCGCGGGTCGGAGAATTTCTCGCGGCGCAGGTTCAGGATGAAGCCCTGCATCACGCCGCGCGCGCGATCGGGAAAGGTTTCGAGCAGGAGCCGCTTTTCCTTCACCGCCGGCACGTCGTAGGCGGTGGCCCAGTTTCTTGCGACGTTCTCGGAGCGGAAGTCGAATTCGTCGGCCTTGAAGGCGATCAGCTCCGCCGAGTCGTCGCGGAAATATTCGTAGCGGACCTCGTCGAAGTTATCCTGCCCGACCTTCACCGGCAGCGACGCTGCCCAGTAATCCTTCACGCGCTCATACGTCACCGAGCGGCCCGCGATGAAGTTCCTGAGCCGGTACGCGCTCGATCCGAGCGGGGGCTCCAGCGTGCCGTTGGCGATATTGCGCTCGTTGCCCTGCGGGTCCTTGCCGGTCCACCAGTGTTTCGGCATCGGCGCGATCTGGCCGACGATCTGCGGCAGTTCGCGGTTGCCCGGCTTGTCGAAGGTGAAGGTCACTTCGCGCTCGCCGGTTTTCTCGGCCTTGACCACGTGCCGGTAATAGAAGCGCCGCTGCGGGTTGTGCTCCTTGAGCATCTCGAAGGTCCAGATCACGTCCTCGGGCGTGATCGGCTTGCCGTCGTGCCAGCGCGCGTTCGCGCGCAGGCGATAGGTCACCGACGAATAGTCCGCCGGATAGCGGACCGATTCCGCGACCAGCCCATATTCGGTTGCGACCTCGTCGAGCGAAGCCGTCATCAGCGTATCGTAGAGGTTGGTGACCCCGGCGGCCGCGGTGCCGCGCGTAATGATGTGGTTGAAGCTGTCGAAGTTGCCGTCGACGCCGAGCCGCAACAGCCCGCCTTTCGGCGCGTTGGGGTTCACGTAAGAGAAGTGCTTGAAGTCCGGCGCGTATTTCACGTCGCCCATGAGCGACAGCGCATGACGCCAGGGCGTTTCCTGGGCGCTCGCGGTCTGGACAGGGGCGGAGAAAACAACAGCGGCGAGCGCAAGCGCGCGCATTAGATTCGGCGTCACAAATACCTCCGTCGAACCCCATCGCCTGGGGGGACCAATCTCGGGGGCGATTATGACCGTTTTGCGCGGCACCGCCAAAGCGCCGCGCAAAAATGAAGCGAATAGAGGCTTAAAGGCCTATTGCTTGGCCGGAGCGTCTTTCTTCTCGCCCTCGGGGGCGGCCGCGACCGGCGGCGGCAGCTGAGCCGGAGAATCGGACTGCTTGTTCAGATAGACGATGACGGCGGCGCGATCGGTCGCGCGGCGGATGCCGAGGAAGGTCATCGACGTGCCGGGCACGACCTTGCTCGGGTTCTCGAGGAATTTGTCGAGCTCTTCGAAGGTCCACTTGCCCTTCTTGTTCTTCATTGCGTTCGAATAGTTGAAGCCCGCATGCGTGCCGGTGTCGTTGTTCACGACGCCATACAGGCCGGGGCCGACCTTGTTCGCGCCGCCCTTTGCGAATTCATGGCAGGCGACGCACTGGCGCGCGACCGAGGCGCCCTTTTCGGGGTTGGCTTCGTTGAGCAGGTTGGCGAGCGGAATCTGCGGCTCGGCGGCGGCCTGTGCCGGCCCGGCCTTGTCGTCCTTGGCGGCGATTTCGTACCCGGCCTTCTGCGGCGGGTGCGAGGCGAAAATGCCGCCCGACACAATGCTCAGCGAGAGGACGAAAAGGAGGGTGCCGAGAACCGCACCCATGATCTTGTTGAGTTCGAAGCCGTCCATTGGGCAGCGATTCCGAGTTTAGCCGCCGGCGATCCGGCGTGTGGCCCCATTAACAAGGGTCAGACGTATCGCTTTGCCCGATTGGAGGCAACCCGTATAACCCGGCCGCCGCTGCTACCTTCTGCCGCCGCGTAAACGGCTGAAACCAGCGGCTTTTTCCGGGTGTTTCATGGCCCCAAAAGGCGCGTCGCGTTCCGATCTTATCGTGCTCATTCCGGCCCGGATGCAGGCAACCCGGCTGCCGGGAAAGCCGCTCGCGGATATTCACGGGCGGCCGATGATTCTCCACGTCCTCGACCGGGCGCGGGAGGCAGGAATCGGCGAGGCGGCGGTCGCAACCGACGACGACACCATCCGCGCGCAAGTCGAGGCTGCCGGGGGCCGGGTGCTGATGACCCGCGCCGATCACCAGACCGGCTCCGACCGGATTTTCGAAGCGCTCGGCCGGGCCGACCCGGCAGGCCGCATTTCGATCGTCGTGAACTTGCAGGGCGACCTGCCGTCGATCGAGCCGGAATCCATCCGGCGCGTGATCGAGCCCCTCGAAGACCCCGCGGTCGACATCGCGACCCTCGCGGTGGAGATCACGGACGAAGAGGAAAAGACCAATCCGAATGTCGTGAAGGTTGTCGGCACGCCGGTGGGCGAGCACCGCTTGCGCGCGCTCTATTTTACCCGCGCGACCGCGCCGTCGGGCGCGGGGCCGCTCTACCATCACATCGGAATTTACGCCTATCGCCGCGCGGCGCTGGAGCGCTTCGTGAACCTGCCGCAGGCAACGCTGGAGCGGCGCGAACGGCTGGAGCAGCTTCGCGCGCTCGAGGCGGGCATGCGCATCGACGTTGCGATCGTTGACGAGGTTCCGCTCGGTGTCGATACTCCCGCCGACCTCGAAAAGGCCCGCACGCTGCTCGCGGGCAAGATGAGAAAATTCTGACATGGCCAAGAAGCAAACCATCGTCTTTCAGGGCGAGCCCGGCGCGAATTCGCACATCGCCTGCCGCGAGCGCTTTCCGGACTGCGAGCCCGTACCCTGCGCGACCTTCGAGGACGCTTTCGCCGCCGTCTCGCACGGCGAGGCCGATCTCGCGATGATTCCGATCGAGAATTCGGTGGCGGGCCGTGTCGCCGACATCCATCACCTGATGCCGCATTCCGGCTTGCAGATCATCGGCGAGTTTTTCCTGCCCTTGAGTCATCAGTTGATGGCGCCGAAAGGCGCTACGCTCAAAACCGTCAAGACCGTGCAGAGCCACATCATGGCGCTCGGCCAGTGCCGTAACGTGATCCGCGAACTCGGATTGACCGCCGTCATCGGCGCCGACACCGCGGGCTCCGCCCGGCAGATTATGGAAGCCAACGACATGACCCAGGCCGCGATCGCCTCGCGGCTGGCGGCCGAAATCTATGGCCTCGATATCCTGCGCGAGAACATCGAGGACGAGGCGCACAACACCACGCGCTTCATCATCCTCCAGAAGAACGAGCATTGGGCGAAGCCGAATAACGGTGTCGTCGTCACTACCTTCGTCTTCAAGGTGCGCAACGTGCCGGCCGCGCTCTACAAGGCGCTTGGCGGCTTCGCCACCAACGGCGTCAACATGACGAAGCTCGAATCCTACCAGATCGACGGCAATTTCTTCGCGACGCAGTTTTACGCCGATGTCGAAGGCCACCCCGAAGACCGCTCGCTGAAGCTTGCGCTCGAGGAGTGCCAGTTTTTCTCGGAACAGCTGAAGATCCTGGGGGTCTATCCCGCGCATCCCTACCGGATGAAGGCGCGCGAAGAGGCGAAGTAACTACCCCAGCACGCCTTCGCCGCGCTCGATGAAGTTCCTGATCAGGTGATGCGCGATCGCGAGCGGCGGCGGCGCGAAGAAGCGCGCCGGATGCTTGCCCGTCAGCAACAGGCGGCACTCGTCTTTCGTGACCCAGCGCGCGGCCTCGAGCTCCACCTCGTCGATCTTGAGCAGGTCCGACTTCGCCTCGACGAAACAGCCGATCATGAGCGACATTGGAAAGGGCCACGGCTGCGACGCGAAATAGGCGACGCGCCCCGCGGGAATTCCGGTTTCCTCCAGCGTCTCGCGACGCACGGCTTCCTCGAGGCTTTCGCCGGGCTCGACGAAACCCGCGAGCGCCGACCACATGCCCGGCGGAAAGCGCGTCTGCCGCGCGAGCAGGCATTGCTCGCCGTGGATCGCGAGCATGATGACGCAAGGGTCGGTGCGCGGAAAATGCTGGCCGCCGCAGGAGGCGCAATCGCGCCGCCAGCCGGCCTGCACGGGCTTGGTGGGGTTGCCGCAGTTCGAGCAGAAGCGGTGGCGTTCGTGCCAGAACAGCAGCGCCTTGGCCGTCGCCAGCGAAGACAGGTCTTCCGGCGCCACCAGGCCCTGTAGCGCGATCGAGCGCAGATCGACCACGATGAAGTCGCCGCGCGCCTTGATGGCCTCGATCCGCTCCGGCGGAATGGCCCGCGCGAAATGTCCGCGATTGCCGCCGTCTTTGCCGATCAGCACCGCCTCCACCGGCTCGCCGGTGCTTGCGGCTTCGTCGTCGGTGAGGCCCGCATCGAAGCCGTCGCCACGCTTCGCGAGCACGAAGGCGTCGCCGGCGAGCACGAAGTTGCGCGCGTCCTTGCGCAGCGATTCGACCAGCGCGAGGTCGCCGCGCTGCTCGCTCAGCCGGTCGAGCGTAGAGCCGGCGTAGGTCAGTATGGTTTCGCGCGTGGAAATGAGCATGGGGCGTGTTTCTTTCCCGGACGCTGGCATGGCGAAATGCCGTCCGCAATCCTTCAGTCTTGCATGGCTAATGCGCTGCGCAGGCGCGCGATCAGCGCGGCCTTTTCCGTCTCGCCATAAGGAATGCGCGAGCCCGCGCCCCAGACCGGACCGGGCCAGGCGTCGTCGCCCGCGTTGCGCGCGACGACGTGGATGTGAAGCTGGCGCACGATGTTGCCGAGCGCACCGGCATTGATTTTCAGGCATTGCGTGACTGCGCGCAGCGCCGCCGCGCATTGCGCGATTTCCTCCATGGCGGCGGCGCGATCGGCCGCCGAAAGCTCGAACAGCTCCGTCATGCCCTCTCGCTTCGGCACCAGCACGAGCCACGGAAAGCGCGCGTCGTCCTGTAGCCGCACTTCGCAAAGCGCGAGCCGTCCGACCGGAACGGAATCCGCGGCCAGCCGCGGGTCGAGGGAAATTTCCTTCGTCATTTTCCGAGAATCCTCGCCAATCCAAGGAACAATATTGCGAAATTTCCGCGAGCGCTTGCCTTCCGTGCGGCTGCGCCCGATATAGGGCGCGGGAGGTTGGCGGTGGACGAGCCACTCGCCAACCGGGTCAGGTCCGGAAGGAAGCAGCCCTAACGAGACCGGTTTGGGTCATCGTTCCAGCCTCCCACCTCAATTCCTCGAACGGCGGCCGGAATGGACGATACGCCCAGGAATAATTCGGGAGGGCAGGACGGCGCCTCCCTGTTCGGCGGCGACACCACCGGCTACCGGGTGCTCGCGCGAAAATATCGCCCGCGCAATTTCGACGACCTCATCGGCCAGGAAGCCATGGTCCGCACGCTCTCCAATGCGTTTGCGAGCGGGCGTATCGCGCAGGCCTATCTGCTCACCGGCGTCCGCGGCGTCGGCAAGACCACCACCGCGCGCATTCTCGCCCGCGCGCTCAACTACGAGCCGAAATCCGGCAAGGACGGCGGCCCGACGCTCGATATGCCCGAGCTCGGCCGGCATTGTCAGGAAATCCTCGAAAGCCGCCATGTCGACGTGATCGAGATGGACGCCGCCTCGCACAACAGCGTCGAGGATGTGCGCCAGATCAACGACGCCGTGCGCTACACGCCGGTGAGCGCGCGCTACAAGGTCTATATCCTCGACGAAGTGCACATGCTGAGCGGCGCCGCCTTCAATGCGTTGCTCAAGACGCTGGAAGAGCCCCCGGCGCATGCGAAGTTCATTTTCGCGACGACCGAAGTGCGAAAAGTGCCGGTGACGATCCTGTCGCGCTGCCAGCGCTTCGACCTCCGGCGCGTCGACGCCGACACGCTCACGAAACATCTCGGCAGGATTGCCGAACAGGAAAAGATCTCCGCCGAGCCGGAGGGCCTTGCGCTGATCGCGCGCGCGGCCGAAGGCTCGGTGCGCGACTCCCTCTCGCTGCTCGATCAGGCGATCGCCCATGGCGGCGCAAGCGTGAAGGCGGCCGAAGTCCGCGAAATGCTGGGGCTGGCCGACCGCACGCGCATCATCGATCTCTTCGAAAGCCTCATGAGCGGCAACATCGCGGAAGCGCTGAAGCTTTTCCGCGAGCAGTACGATCTCGGTGCCGATCCGGTGGCCGTGCTTTCCGATCTTGCCGAGTTCAGCCACCTGCTCACGCGCTTCAAGATCGTGCCGTCTTCGCTCGAAGACACGAGCCTGGTTGAGGCTGAAAGAAAGCGCGGCAAGGAGCTTTCCGAGCGGCTTTCGATCCGCGTGCTTTCGCGCGCGTGGCAGATGCTCTCGAAAGGAATTTCCGAATCTGCTTCTTCCGGCAAGCCCGCACAGGCCGCGGAAATGGTGCTGGTGCGTCTCGCTTATGCCGCCGATCTGCCGACGCCCGACGAAGCGATCCGAATGCTCGGCGACGGCAGCGGCGGCGGCACGGGTGCCGCTCCCGGCAACGGCGGTGGCGGCGCGCCCGCGGGCGCACCGCGCGCGCGCATGGCGCAAGGCGGTGACGCGATCGGCCACGCCATGTCGCGTCCCGCACCCGCGCCCGACGCGGGGCCGCAGTTGCAGTCGCTCGAGGAGGTCTATGCGCTCGCGGAAAAGAACCGCGACTTGCAGATCAAGCACGCGCTGAAGAATTTCGCGCGCCTCGTAAAGCTCGAGGAAGGCAGGCTGGAAATCTCGCTCGACGACGGCGCGCCGGTGAATTTCGCGGGCACCCTGGGCGCAAAGCTTTCGCAATGGAGCGGCCGCCGCTGGGTCGTTGTCGTCGGCCGCGAAAGTGGCGGCGAGACGCTCGCCGAGCAGGAGCAGAAATCGCAGGCGCGGCTCAAGGCGGATGTGCGCAACCATCCGGCGGTGCAGGCGGTTCTCAATACATTCCCCGGCGCGGAAATCGTCGAGGTGCGCCGCAAAGCGGCCCCGGAGACTGCCGAAATTTCCGCAGATGATTTCGACGCCCCGATCGAGGGCATCGACAGCGACGAAGAATAAGGAGCCAGTCCGATGCGCGACATGATGGGCATGATGTCCAAGATCAAGGAACTGCAAGCCAATATGGAGCGCATGCAGGCCGAGCTTGAGACGCTCGAAGTGACGGGGAGCGCCGGGGGCGGGCTCGTTTCCGTCACCGTGAACGGGAAGGGCGCGCTCAAAAAGGTTTCGATCGACGCGAGCCTGATGAAGGCCGACGAAAAGGAAATCGTGGAAGATCTTATCGTCGCCGCGAGCGCGGATGCGCGCACCAAGTCGGAGCGCATGGTCGAGGAGAAGGCGAAGGCGCTGACGGGCGGTCTGCCGCTGCCGCCGGGGATGAAACTTTTTTGAGCATGACCTTTTCCGAAAGTCGGGACCCACTTTTCGAGATCATGCTCTGATGCGCCGCGTCGTTGCCGGGCCGGAAATCGAGCGGCTCATCCAGTTGCTTTCAAAATTACCCGGACTCGGCCCGCGTTCCGCGCGTCGCGCGGCCCTGCATCTCGTGAAAAAGCGCGAAGAGCTGATGCAGCCTTTGACCGCTGCGCTCGGCGATGCGCTCGAAAAGATCGTCGTCTGCGATACCTGCGCCAACATCGACACCCGCAATCCCTGCTCGGTCTGCGCGGATCACACGCGCGATCCTTCGCTGCTTGTTGCCGTGGAAAATGTCGCCGACCTGTGGGCGCTGGAGCGCGCCGGCGTCGTGGCCGGGCGCTATCATGTATTGGGCGGCACGCTCTCGCCTCTCGATGGCATCGGGCCCGACGACCTCAATATCGCCTCGCTCGTCTCCCGCGCCCACGAACCGGAGGTGAAGGAAGTGGTGCTCGCGCTGAGCGCGACCGTCGACGGGCAGACCACCGCGCATTACGTCACCGATCTTCTGCGCGACGCCGACGTGAAGATCACGCGGCTCGCGCATGGCGTTCCGGTCGGCGGCGAGCTCGATTATCTGGACGAAGGCACGCTTTCCGCGGCGATCCGGCAGCGGACATTGTTCTAGGGCCGCGCCGAAGCGCTCGCCGGCTGCTGTTCCGAGATATCGTCCGCAGCTCGACCGCTACTTCTTCGTTTCCGCGAGCGTCGCGAAGTGGCCGCGCCGTTGCAGCCACGCCAGCAGCAGGATGCTCGGGATCGCCGAGAGCGTGGTCACGATGAAGAACCAGAACCAGCCGGTGGCTTCCGCGACATAGCCGCCGCTTGCGGCAAGCACCGTGCGGCCCACCGCGGCGATGGCGCTGAGCAACGCGAACTGCGTCGCGGTATGCGCCCGCGCGCCGCAGAGCGCCGACAGGTAGGCCACGAAAATCACGTTCGCCGCGTTCGAGGTGAAGTTCTCGACGATGATCGTGATGGTGAGCGCCGAAACATCCGGCCCCATCCATGCGAGCCAGGAGAACATCAAGTTCGAGAGCATCTGGATGATCGCGGCGATCCAGAGGCAACTGGTAAGCGGCAGCGCGCGTGCGAGCATGCCGCCCGCAAGCCCGCCGACAACGGCCGCGGCGAAGCCGACGCCCTTCACCACCGTCGCATAGGTGGCGAGGCTGAATCCGGTCTTGAGCACGAAAGGCACGGTCAGCACGCCCGCGAAAGCGTCGCAGAACTTGAACAGCAGAACGAAAACAAGCACGGAAATCGCGAGCGGCCGCGAGAGAAACTCGTTGAATGCGCTGAAGGCGGTCGAGAATACGCGGCGGATCGGGGAGCCTTCCGTGTTCTCGGCGGACTTCTCGGCCACAGGCTCCCTGGCAAGCAGGGCCGCGATCATGCCGACGGTGACGCAGGCCGCGGCGGCGATATAGGAAATTTTCCAGGCGGTGAGCTGTCCCACTCCGGTTGCCTCGAGATAGGCAACCAGCAATAGCGCGCCCGCGCCGGAGAGCAGCAAGGCCACGCGATAGGCGAGAATGTAGCTCGCGATGCCTGCCGCCTGTTCTTCCTGCGGCAGGCTTTCGACGCGGAAGGCGTCGATCACGATGTCCTGCGTGGCGGAAGCGGCTGCCACCATCAGCGCCGCTACCGTGACGTAGAAGACCGACGTCATCGGATCCGAAAATCCGAGCACGACGATCGCGGCGATCAGAAGCAGTTGAGAAACCACGAGCCAGCTTCGCCGCCGCCCCAGCCACCTAGTGAGCAGCGGGATGTTCAGCGCATCGACCAGCGGCGCCCAGAAGAACTTGAAGGTGTAGGGCAGGCCCACCAGCGAAAACAGGCCGATGGTTTTCAGGTCGATACCGCTTTGCGTGAGCCACGCCTGCAACGTGCTTGTGACCAGCGCCAGCGGCAGCCCGGCGGAGAAGCCGAGCAGCATCACGATCAGCACGCGCGGGCGCGTATAGACCGCAATCGCCTTCAGCCATTTTCCGGATGCGGCGCGCGAGGACTGCGTGGATTCGGCCATGCGCGCTTGTCGCACAGGGCCGCCGCTTTGGGAATCTACTCCCGGCCGCCCAGCTTGAGTTGCAGCGGAACCGCAACCGGCGCGCCGGTGTCTTTCGGCGCCTTGTCCTCTGCCAGATCGAGCGCCTCGATGCGGGCGCCGCGCTTTGCCACCTTGTCCGCGGAAATCAACACGGCCGCCACGTCGTCGGAGGTCTGCGCGAAATGGCTTTGCAGCTTGGTCGCGCGGTCGCGTAAGCGGTTTACATCCTCCATCAGCTTGCCGACCTCGGCCTGAATCACTTCCGCCTGTTCGCGCATGCGCGCATCGCGCACGATTGCCTGCACCACCTGGATCGCGAGCATCAATAGCGAGGGCGAGACGAGGATCACGCGCGCGCGGAAAGCTTTCTGCAAGACATCGTCGCAGACTTCGTGCAGGTCCGCATAGACCGATTCCGAAGGCACGAACATCAAGGCGATGTCCTGCGTCTCGCCGGCGAGAAGGTAGCGATCCGCAATATCGCTGACATGCTTGTTGATATCCTGCTTCAGCCGCGCAAGCGACGCGCGCCGCACTTCGTCGGTCTGCGATTCGCGATAGGCGGTGATGGCTTCGAGCGGAAATTTCGCGTCGACCGCGAGCGGGCGTGCGTCGCCCGGCAGAAAGATCGCGCAGTCCGGGCGCTTGCCGTTCGAAAGCGTATATTGAAACGCATAGGCGTCCTTCGGCAGTCCGTCGGCGACGATCGCCTCCATGCGGCCCTGGCCGAAGGCGCCGCGCGCCTGCTTGTTCGCGAGCACGTCCTTGAGCGTCACCATGTGGCCGGTGAGCTCCGCCATCCGGCTTTGCGCGGCATCGACCACCGCGAGGCGCTCATGCAGTTTCGAGAGGCCCTCCGCGGTCGAGCGCGCGGCGCTGGTCATGTTCTCGCCGAGGCGATGGGTGACGGCGTCGAGCCGCTCGTTCACGGTGCGGGTCAGTTCTTCCTGCTTGTTGCCGAAGCCCTGGGCGAGAAACTGCACCTGGCCGGTGGTTGCCGACTGCGCCTTGAGCAGCTCGAAAAGCTGCTGCTGCAATTCCTCGACGCGAAGCGACTGCTCCTGCGATTCCAGCGTCCGCGTTCGGCTCTGGCGGCTTTGCGCGGCGAGCAGGCCGATCAGCAGGAGCACCGCAAGGCCGCTCAGGGCCGCGATCAGGGCTCCCAGCGTGACGGCTATCCCGTTGATGGAAAATAGGATTTCGCTCATTGCGACACGGCTTCCCGGTTGATTCTGTCTGGAACGAAGAGGGAACATGTCACCGGCGGCCTCCGGCGGCAAGGGCGGGCCGCCGCGTTGACCCCGCCGAAGCGATCACTTATCTCGCGCAGGCCATGATCCGCCCGATTTTACAGCTCCCAGATCCCGTGCTCCGCAAGGTTTCGACGCCGGTCGAGAAGATCGACGACGAGATCAAGAAGCTGATCAAGGACATGTTCGAGACCATGTACGACGCGCCGGGCGTCGGCCTTGCCGCGCCGCAGATCGGCGTGACCAAGCGCGTCGTCACCATCGACGCCACGCGCGGCGACGAGGAAAAGAACCCGATGGTCTTCATCAATCCGGAAATCGTTTCCGCGTCCGAGGCGAAGGACAGCAAGGAAGAAGGCTGCCTTTCGATCGCGGAATTCTACGAGGAAGTGGAGCGGCCTTCCGAGGTGAAGGTTCGCTACATGGACGAAAAGGGCAAGACGAAAGAGATCGAGGCCGATGGCCTGCTCGCGCGCGCATTGCAGCACGAGATCGATCATCTGAACGGCGTGCTGTTCATCGATCATATCTCGAAGCTGAAGCGCGACCGGGTCACCAAGAAATTCACGAAAGCCGCGAAAACGAACAAGCGCGCCGCAGCCGCCGGCTGATCGCAAGCGCGGAAAGGAAATCCTTTGCGCGTCGTATTCCTGGGCACGCCGGAATTCGCGGTGCCGACGCTCTCCGAGCTCGTCGCCCGCGGCCATGAAGTTGTCGCCGTCTATACGCGCGAGCCCGCTGCGGCCGGGCGCGGCATGGCGGAGCGCCGCTCTCCCGTTCACGAGGCCGCCGCGGGCTTCGGCATTGCCGTTCATCATCCGAAATCGCTGCGCGGCGAGACGGCGGCGGAGCTGTTCCGCTCGCACGCCGCCGATGTCGCGGTCGTCGTCGCCTATGGCCTGATTCTGCCCAAGAGCATTCTCGATGCGCCGGCCCATGGCTGCCTGAACCTGCACGCCTCCTTGCTGCCGCGCTGGCGCGGCGCCGCGCCCATTCATCGCGCGATCATGGCCGGCGACCGGGAGACCGGCGTCATGGTGATGAAGATGGAGGAGGGGCTCGACACTGGCCCGGTCGGCCTCGCGGAACGGGTCGCGATTGCCGAGAATGTCACCACCGGCGAATTGCACGACAAGCTGAGCCTGCTCGGCGCCGATCTGATGGCGCGCGGCCTCGCGGCGCTCGCGCGCGGCTCGCTCACCTTCACGCCGCAGGCGGCCGAGGGCGTGACCTATGCCAGCAAGATCGACAAGCGCGAATCGCGGATCGACTGGTCGCGCCCGGCGCGCGAGGTTCACAACCACATCCGCGGGCTTTCGCCCTTTCCCGGCGCGTGGTTCGAGGCCGAGATCGACGGCAAGCCGGTGCGGGTGAAAGTGCTGCGCTCGGCGCTGGCGGAGGGAAACGGCGCACCCGGGATCCTGCTCGACGATCAACTCACGATCGCGGCAGGCGAAGGTGCGGTGAAGCTCATCGAAGTGCAGCGCGCGGGCGCGAAGGCAATGGGCGTGGAGGAATTCCTGCGCGGCGCGAAACTATCGGCCGGGACAGGTTTGCGATGATGCAGGACGCCCCGTTCGAAATCCGTCTTGCGCGCGATGAGGATCGCAGCGCGATCCGCCGGGTTCATGAGTCTGCCTTCGAGACCGATGGGGAAGCCAAACTTGTCGACGCGCTGCGTGCGGACGGCAGCATCGTAATCTCGCTGGTCGCCGGGATCGGCGGCGCAGTAGTCGGCAGTGTCGTTTATTCGCGGCTGCTCGCGGACGGTGAGAATGTCGGCGCGACGGCGCTGGCTCCGGTCGCCGTAGTGCCGTCACGGCAGCGCAAGGGTATCGGGGGCGCCTTGATAGGAGAAGCGCATCGGCGGCTTGCCGCGATGAACGAGCGTCTCGTGATCGTGCTGGGCGATCCGGCCTATTACCGGCGCTTCGGCTTTTCCGTCGAAGCCGCGCGCCGCTTCCGGACGCCCTATGACGGCCCCTATCTGATGGCGCTCGACATCGCCGCCGCAGGCGCGCAGATCGCGGGCCGGATCACCTATCCGCCGGCGTTTGCGGCGCTCTCCTGATGCCCCGCTACAAGCTCACCATCGAATATGACGGCACGCCCTTCCTCGGCTGGCAGGTACAGGAGAGCGGCCTCACCGTTGCGGGCGTGCTGGAAGATGCCATCGAGAAGCTTTCCGGTGCGCGCGCGAAAGTCTCGGGTGCGGGCCGCACCGATACCGGCGTGCATGCGCTGGCGCAGGTCGCGCATATCGATCTTCCGAAGACGTGGGAAACCGATACGATCCGCGACGGCCTGAACGCGCATCTGCGCCCGCATCCGGTCGCTATTCTGTCGGCGGAGCAGGTGGCCGATGATTTCGATGCGCGCTTCTGCGCGCGCAAGCGCCATTACGTCTATCGCATCCTGAACCGCCGCGCCGATCTCGCGCTCGACCGCAATCGAGTCTGGCGCGTGGTGCGTCCGCTGGACGAAAAGGCGATGCACGAGGCCGTGCAGCATCTCGTCGGCAATCACGATTTCACGACCTTCCGCGCCGCCGAATGTCAGGCAAAATCGCCGGTGAAGACGATGGACGTGCTGAACGTCACGCGCACCGGCAATGAAATCCGCATCGAGGCGAGCGCGCGCTCCTTCCTGCATCATCAGGTGCGCTCCATCGTCGGCTCGCTCGTGCAGGTCGGCGAAGGGCGCTGGACGCCGGCGGACATGAAGCGCGCGCTGGAAGCGCGCGACCGTTCGGCCTGCGGTCCCGTGGCGCCCCCGGACGGCCTCTATCTGGTGCGGGTGGATTACGCGAAATAGCGCTCCAGCACGCGCAGATAAACCTGCGCGAGCTTCTCGACATCGGAAACTGGAACGCGCTCGTCGATCTTGTGCATGGTCTGGCCGACCAGCCCGAATTCGATGACCGGGCAGTAATCTTTGATGAAGCGTGCGTCCGAGGTGCCGCCGGTGGTCGAAAGTTTCGGCGCGACCCCGGTAGTCTCGCGGATGGCGTCGGCGACGAGATCGACGAAAGGCCCGCGTTCGGTGAGGAAGCAGTCGCTCGACGGCTCCCAGTCGATCTGGAAATGCGCCTCGTCCCCCGCCGCAGCGATCACCCGGCCCAGCACGAGTTCGCGCAGGCTGTCCGCCGTGTGCAGGTCGTTGAAGCGGATGTTGAATTGCGCGCGCGCCTCCGCCGGAATCACGTTGAAGGCGCGGTTGCCGGTTTCGAGCGCGGTGATCTCGAGGTTGGAGGCATCGAAATGCGCGGTGCCCTTGTCGAGCGGCTCCGCGATCAGCGCGGAAAGCGCGCGCAGCAGGATCGGCACCGGGTTCTGGGCGAGATGCGGATAGGCGACATGGCCCTGAAGGCCGCGCACGATGAGCGTGCCGGAGAGCGAGCCGCGGCGTCCGATCTTCGCCATGTCCCCGAGCACGCCGACATTCGTCGGCTCGCCCACGATGCAATGGTCGAACTGCTCGCCGCGCTCGCGCGCCCAGCGCAGCAGCTTTCGCGTGCCGTTGACGGCGGGGCCTTCCTCGTCGCCGGTAATCAGGAACGAGATCGTGCCGCGCTTGGGCTTGCCGAAGCGAATCGCGGCCGAAGCGAAGGCCGCAATTGCGCCTTTCATGTCGCAGGCGCCGCGGCCGAACAGCTCGCCATGCGTGATGTCGCCGGAGAAGGGCGCGTGGGTCCAACTCGCCACGTCGCCCGGCGGCACCACGTCCGTGTGCCCCGCGAACACGAAATGCGGCGCACCGCTGCCTGTCCTGGCAAAGAGATTGTCGATGTCCGGGGTATTGGCGTCGGAAAAAGGCACCCGATGCACTTCGTAGCCGGCAGCACCCAGAATCCTGCCGAGCATATCCAGCGCGCCGCCTTCCGCCGGAGTCACGGAGGGGCAGCGGATCAGCGCCTGTGCGATTTCGACCGCGTTCGATGCCGGCATATTCGATTCAGACATATCCGTATTTCTGCTTCTCGCGATAGTCCTCGTAGGATTCGAGGATCGCGATTTTCTGCCATATCTTCAGGCTCAGTCCACCCGCGACATTTTGCAGGTCGCTTGCGGCATCGATCACGACTTCGTCCGGCAGCTTTTGCGCGTAAAGCGCCGCGAGTTTCGCGCCGAGCGAGAGCATCACGCTGCAAAAGCCCAGATAGCGCGTGAGGTCCGTGCGCGTCATGCCTGCCGTGCTGTCGGCGCTGAGCAGTTCGCTCGGGTCCTTGCTGAACTGGTGCATGTCGATCACATGGATGATCGAGCGCAATTCGTTGAGGTCGTTCAGCGCGCGCGTGCGCGCCATGCGCGATTCCAGCGAAAACAGGAAATAGATCGCGACGCTGATGAAGATGATGAGGTTGGTGCCGGCCTCGAGCCCCTGAAACAGGCTGAACAGGTCGACGTCGCCAATGCGAAGCTGCACGGCGCGCCCGAGCACATAGACGAGCACGGCCGCAGCGGCGATCAGGACGAAAATGATCGCGCGCAGCGGATAGTTCGGCGCGTTGACGGCCTGCGACTTCGCCTCGGTTTCCTTGGCGACGACCAGAAGCTCCTCGCAGACATTCGCAAGATCGGACTTCGGAAAGCGCTGCGAAATCCGCATATGGACTTCGTCGATCGAATGAATGATCTCGTTCGATTCCAGCGATCGGTGCTTCATGGTTGCGTCACGCGAATGCGCTGCGGGGTTACTGCGGCGTCAGCGTTTCCAGCGGGTCCGGACCATATTTGTTCGGGCCGACGGTGCCGCGGCGCAAGCCGAGCTCGATGAAGAGAAAGATTACATAGGCAATAAACAGAAGCGAGACGACGACGAGCAGCGGTGAGGGCTCGGATGCCATGCGGCCCATCGTCTTCGACTGGCTGGCGCTCAGATTGGTCAGGATGGCGACGAGGGCGAAATAGCCCGCGATGAAAAGATAGTGCCGGTTGCGGTCCTGCGCGCGCTTGGCCGAAAGCGCGAAGCCGCACCAGAGGAAGAACAGGTTCGCAATCGCGCCTGCGGTGCCGCCGCCGAGAAAGGCGGCAAGGGCAATGGTCGGCAGGCCGATGACCGTGATCGCCACGATGCCGAGCCAGTAGGTCTGGCGCGGAATCCGGCCTTCGACCCGCGTGAAGAGATAGAAAGGATTCATCTAAAATTCCGGCCTGAAACACCCGGCAGCGGGCTCACCGCCGGGTCCGCCGGAACCTGCATGATTCCACGGCCGCGTCTGGTGTGTCCCATCGCCTTGCCGGCAAGGCTAGCAGGAACGCGGCCGGCCCGCACTCAGTCCCGCAGGAGCTCGTTGATCGAGGTCTTGGAGCGGGTCTTTTCGTCCACGCGCTTGACGATGACCGCGCAATAGAGGCCGGGGCCGGGCTCGTTGCTGCCCGCAGCGCTCTTGCCGGGCAGGGTGCCGGGCACGACGACCGAATAGGGGGGGACTTCGCCGACATAGATCTTGCCGGTTTCGCGATCGACGATCTTGGTCGAGGCGCCGAGGAACACGCCCATGGAAAGCACCGAGCCCTCGCGGACGATGACGCCTTCCGCGACTTCCGCGCGCGCGCCGACGAAGCAGTTGTCCTCGATCACGACCGGGCCGGCCTGGAGCGGCTCCAGCACGCCGCCGATGCCCGCGCCGCCCGAGATGTGCACCTTGCTGCCGATCTGCGCGCAGGAGCCGACGGTGGCCCAAGTGTCGATCATGGTGTTCTCGCCGACATAGGCGCCCAGGTTGACGAAGCTCGGCATCAGCACCGCGCCCGGCGCGATGAAGGCCGAGCGGCGCACCACGCAGCCCGGCACGGCGCGGAAGCCCGCCTTCTTGAAGTTCGCCGGCTTCCAGCCGTCGAATTTGGACGGCACCTTGTCCCACCAGACCGCGCGGCCGGGGCCGCCCTTGATCGTTTCCATGTCGTTCAGGCGGAAGGAGAGCAGCACCGCCTTCTTGAGCCACTGGTTCACGCGCCATTCGCCGCTTGCCTGCCGCTCGGCCACCCGCGCCTTGCCGGCGTCGAGCAGGTCGAGCGCTTCATCGACCGCCTTGCGGACCTTGCCTCTGGTTTTCGGGCCGATCTTGCTGGCGTCGGCAAAGGCTTCGTCGATGATCTTTTCGAGTTCGGCGGGCTTCACGGGATTGGCTCCATGGTTAAGGCCCGGCGGTTTTCCGTGCGGGGAGCAGCGTTGTCAACCGCGCGCGTCAGGGCTCGCGAAAGCGCACGGTTGCGCCGCTGCGTGCGGCGAGGTCGATGGCCGTGAAAGCCTTGGTCTCGAGGCCCAGCGCCGCGCAGTTCGCGTGATCGCGAATTTCGAAGCGGATGTTCTTGACGCAGAATTTGCTGTTTCCACCCCAGCGAAGCGGGCGCCCTTTGCGCTCGATCACGTTGCCCGCGCCATCCACGGCTTCGGCAAAACTGAAGATGCGGCCACGCATGCCGCGCGGCAATTCCGGCCGCAGGCACGCGCCGGGCTCGATCTTCCACCAGCCGCGTGCCGTGATGGTGCCGCTTTCCTCCGTCGCCAGCGCCGCCATCACCACATGCCGGGTGTCGTTGCACCACAACAGGCCCGGCGCATTGCCGTCGCGTGCGGCGGCGAGCAGGACGTCGAGAAAGTCAGAACGCAGCGCGGCTTCTTCCGGCAGGCTCCAGCTTTTCAGGAACGCCGCAAGCGCCGCCTCGCTCTTTGCGCCGAGCGTGCCGTCGATCGGTTCCGCGTCGAAGCCCGCGAGCGTGAGCAGCCGCTGGATCGCGGCGACCCGCGCCTGATCCGCCTCGTAGCCCGAGCTTTCCGCGATAAAGATGCTGGCATGGTTTTCGGATTTGCTCGGCTGCACTTTTGCAAAAGACAACAGCCGGTCTTCGGCCTTCTCGCATTTCTTTGCGCCCGCGATCAGGAAGTCGCCGCTGCCCGCGCAAAGACTGACATGCGAGACGCTGAGCGGACGCAGCGCGCCGTAAAGCGGCAAGGCGCGTGCATGCAGGTAAAGGTGGTCGGCTGCGACCTCGCCGCGCAACACGGAGCGGCAGTTGCCGGGGTCCACGCGGAACCAGCCGCGGGTCGCGGCAGCACCTTTGGTTTCGACGCCGATCGCCGCCTCGATCACGAAGCTTGTGCGATTGCAGATTTCAAGATCGGCGCGGGCGGTCGAGGTAGCGGCGAGAAGAACGATCGCTGCGAGCGCGCGGCGCATCAGCGCTTGATCAGCGTGCCCGCGCCGTGATCGGTGAGCAGTTCGAGCAGCACCGCGTGCGGCACCTTGCCGTCGAGAATGACCACGCCTTCGACGCCGCGCTCCAGCGCATCGATGCAGGTCTCGACTTTCGGAATCATTCCGCCCGAAATCGTGCCGTCCGCGATCAGCTTGCGCGCGTCCTTGAGCGACAGTTCTTCGATCAGCTTCCTCGACTTGTCGAGCACGCCCGGCACGTCGGTCAGCAACAGCAGGCGCTTCGCCTTCAGCGCGCCGGCGATTGCGCCCGCGAACGTGTCAGCGTTCACGTTGAAGGTGCCGCCGTTAACGCCAGCCGCCACCGGCGCCAGCACCGGGATCAGCTCGCGGCCGAGAATCTGTTCGAGCACGGTGATGTCGACCTCGTCGGGCTCGCCGACATAACCGAGGTCGATCGCCTTTTCGATATTGGAGTCCTTGTCGCGGGTCGTGCGCGTGACCTTCTTCGCCTTGACCATGTTGCCGTCTTTGCCGCTCAAGCCCACGGCGCGGCCGCCCGCTTCGTTGATGAAGCCGACGATCTGCTTGTTGATCGAGCCCGCCAGCACCATCTCGACGATCTCGACGGTCTTCTGGTCGGTGACGCGCAATCCGTCCTTGAATTCGGATTTGATGCCGAGCTTGTCGAGCATCATGCCGATCTGCGGCCCGCCGCCGTGCACGACCACCGGGTTGATCGCGGTCTGCTCGAGCAGGACGATGTCGCGGGCGAAATCCCGCGCCACCTGCTCGTCGCCCATGGCGTGGCCGCCGTATTTCACCACGACGATTTCGTCGTCGTAGCGCTGCATATGCGGCAGTGCCTGCGCGAGAATGCGCGCCTGTTCGTGGGCGTCGGCGGGAATGGCGTCTTTGCTCATGAATCTCGGGTCCGGATTTCGGGAACCTTCTAGCCGATTTGGGACCGGGGACGAAAGGCCCGGCCGGCGGTTCCGTTCATGTTGCCTTCATTGCGGCGCGATTATTCGCGAGGCATCGAATCGGACGGCCGCTGCGGCCGGTGACGGAAATTTCCATGTTAAGGGATCAAGGCCAGCGCCGACCGGGGGACTTCTCCCCGCGGACGATCGCAGCGCTTTTCATAGTGCTCAGCGCGGTGGCGGCGCTGCCGGTGCTCATCAATCCGCTGCCGCCCTTGTCGGATTACATCAATCACCTGGCGAGGATGCACGCCATTACGGCATTGCCGGCGGATCGCCTGCTGGCGCAATTCTATGAGGTGCATTGGGCGGTCATCCCCAATCTGGTGATGGACCTGATCGTTCCCATCCTGCATCGCTGGATGGACGTCTATCTCGCCGGCGAGATTTTTCTGATTTCCATCTTCGTCATCACGCTGTCGGGCACGCTCGCGCTCAACCGCGCGCTTTACGGCTACTGGTCGGCGATGCCGCTGATCGCCTTTCCGCTGCTCTACAATGGCGTGCTCCTGATCGGCGTCATGAATTACCTGTTCGGCGTGGGTGTCGCGGTCTGGGCGCTCGCGCTCTGGATCTGGCTCCGGGAAAAGCCCTGGCCGTTTCGCTTTCTGGTTTCGCAGCTCGCGGTCGTGCTGCTCTTTTTCTGCCATCTGTTCGCCGTCGGCCTTTACGGCGTCGGCTTGCTGGCCTTCGAGATCTATCGCCACTGGCGCGACCGCGAAAAGTGCAGTCTCCGGCGGTTCTTCGCGTCGGCCGCGGCGGGCATTCCGTTTCTGGTGGTCGCGCCGCTCCTGCTGGTCAGCCCGACGCTCACGCTCGTCAATCTCAACTTCTGGGAAGCGAACGGAAAGATCGAAGGTATAACGCTCGTACTCACGACCTATTACGACCTCGTTGCGATCCTGCTCGCGGGCGTCGTGGTCGGCGCGGGCCTCTGGGGCATGCGCTATCGCGTACTTCATTTCCATAAGTTCGGATGGTTTCTGCTCGGCATCGGCGGCGCGGTCTATCTCGCGATGCCGCGCGTTTTGTTCGCGACCTATCTCGCGGACCAGCGCCTGCCGATCGGGCTGGCTTTTATGGTCGTGGGATGCCTGCATCTCGAACTGAAGCGCGAATCCGTGCGGCGGGCTTTTGCGGCGGTGCTCATCGTGTTGCTCGCGATCCGCGTCGGCGAGGTGCAGATCGTCTGGCGGCAGCTCTCGGCGGGCACATGGAGCTTCAAGGAGTCGGTCACGCATATCGCGCAAGGCTCGCGCGTGCTGGTGGCCTATGCCGATCAGACGACCGGCGACAATGCGCGCGACCTCGGCTACATCCACGCCGCCTGTCTTGCGATGATCGAGCGCTCGTCGCTGGTGACGACGGCCTTTACCGTGAAGGGGAAGCAGATCCTTCAGGTGCGCCGCGATTACCGGCACATCGTCGATGACGAGGACGGCACCCCGCCGCAGATTTCACAGTTGCTCGTGACCGCCGACCGCGAGGGCGAGGAAATCGACAACTACTGGGACGGCTGGCCGCGAAATTACGACTATGTCTACCTGTTGTTCACCGAGAAGGGCGCCGACAATCCCGACAGCGAGCGCCTTCAGCTTGCCTTCGAGGGGCAGCGTTTTCAGCTCTACAAGGTGATCAAGCCGGCGCCCGAAAGCGCTCAGTAGCCGCGCTCGGTCATGAGCCGGATGATCGCGGCGCGCAGTTCCGAAATGCCGTCGCCTTCATAGGACGAAGTGGCGATGACTTCCGGATAGGCCGCCGGCCGCTTGGCGATTGCGGCTTTGGTTTCCTCGATGCGTTTCGGAAGATCGGCGGCCTTCACTTCATCGCATTTCGTAAGCACCACCATGTAGCTCACGGCGGTCTTGTCGAATTCGTCGAGCATTTCCGCGTCATTGAGTTTGACGCCGTGACGCGCATCGATCAGCACGATGACGCGGCCGAGATTGGCGCGCTTTTGCAGATAGACGCGCACGAAGCCGCTCCAGGCTTTTACTTTTTCCTTGGCGGCTTTCGCGTAGCCATAGCCGGGCAGGTCGACCAGCACGAGCGGGCTTGCGGAGCGGAAGAAATTAATCTGCTGCGTGCGGCCCGGCGTGATCGAGACGCGCGCCAGCGCCTTGCGGTTCGTCAGCGCATTGATAAGGCTCGATTTCCCGACATTCGAGCGCCCGGCGAAGGCGACTTCGATTCCCTTCGGCGGCGGCAAGGCGTCGGGCTTGTCCGCGCCCGCGAAGAATTCGAATTCGCCTGCGAACAGCTTGCGGCCTGCTTCGATCTCGCGTGAGGTGAAATTCATCATAGGGCGCTCATATCAGTAAAGCCTCATGGGGAGGAGCCCCGTGAGGGCGCCACGACCATGAGCGCTGGATTACGCGCCCAGTGCCTCGCGCGCGGAGCTGAGTTCGAGCCACTCGGCTTCGGCCTTGGCGAGTGCGTCCGAGGCGCGGGCGCGCGCTCCGCCGAGCGAGGAGGCCTCGCGCGGATTGCGCCGGTGCAGGTCGGGGTCGGAAAGCTGCGCATCGAGGCGCGCGATCTCTTCCTCGAGCTTCTGCACCTGCGTTTCCAGCGCGGTGATCTTCTTGTTGATCGTGCCGAGCGACGGCTTCTTGCCCGCCGGGGCGGAAGCGCCCTTTTCCTTGCCGCCCATTCGATTGGCGCCGTTCGCCCCCAGCACGTCGCGGCGATACTGGTCGAGGTCGCCCTCGTAGGGCTTCACGGTGCCGTTCGCGACCAGCCACAACCGGTCGGCGCAGGCTTCCAGCAGATGCCGGTCGTGGCTGACCAGGATGACAGCACCCGGATAATCGTTCACCGCCTCGATCAGCGCGGCGCGCGCCTCGATGTCGAGATGGTTCGTGGGCTCGTCGAGGATCAGCAGGTGCGGGCCGTGGAACGCGGCGAGCCCCAGGAGCAGCCGCGCTTTCTCGCCGCCCGAAAGCTGCGAAACCTTGGTGTCGGCGGCGGCGGCCGAGAATCCCATTTCTGCGGCGCGAGCGCGGATCTTCGATTCATGCGCGCCCGGCATCAATGCGCGAACATGCTCCGCGGGCGAATGCTCGGGGTTCAGTTCGTCGAGCTGATGTTGCGCGAGATAGGCGACTTCCATCTTGGAGGCGCGCACCACCTTGCCGCCGTCCGGGGTCAGGCGTTCCGCGAGCAGTTTCGCGAATGTCGATTTGCCGTTGCCGTTGGGGCCCAGGAGCGCAATGCGGTCGTCCTCGTCGATGCGAAGCTCGAGGTTTCGCAAAATCGGCTTGCCCGGCTCATAGCCGACCGAGACGCCGTCATAGACAATGATCGGCGGCGAGAGCGTCTTCTCGGGATGGCGAATGGAGATTGCAGCCCGCGTGTCTTCGATGTGGGTCGCAAGCGGCTCCATTTTTGCGAGCGCTTTCACGCGCGACTGCGCCTGGCGCGCTTTCGATGCTTTGGCTTTGAAGCGGTCGACGAAGGACTGCATGTGTGCGCGCGCGGCTTCCTGCTTCTTGCGCGCCTTCTCGTCGAGTACGAGCTTCTCGCGACGCTGGCGGTCGAAAGAAGAGAAGCCGCCGCGATAAAGCTTCAGTTTCTTCTGGTCGAAATGAAGAATATGCGTGACCGAGGTGTCCAGAAGATCGCGGTCGTGGGAAATCAGCAGGATCGTGTGCGGATATTTCGCAAGATAATCCTGAAGCCAGAGTGTGCCTTCGAGGTCGAGATAGTTGGTCGGCTCGTCGAGCAACAACAGGTCCGGCTCGACGAAAAGCAGTGCCGCGAGCGCGACGCGCATGCGCCAGCCGCCGGAGAATTCGGAGCAGGGCCGCGCCTGCGCCTCCTCGTTGAAGCCGAGGCCGGAGAGAATCTTCGCGGCCTTCGAGGGCGCCGAATAGGCGTCGATATCGACGAGCCGCACTTCGATCTCCGCGATCCGCATGGGATCGGTCGCGGTTTCGCGCTCGGCGAGCAGCGACGCGCGCTCGGTATCGGCGGCGAGCACGCGCTCCAGTAGGCTGTCGGGGCCAGAAGGCGCTTCCTGCGCGACCTTGCCGACGCGGGCCCGCGACGGCTTGTGGATCGCGCCGGTCTCGATGTCGACTTCATTCTCCAGCGCACGGAACAGCGTGGTCTTGCCGCAACCGTTGCGACCCACGACGCCGACATGCGCGCCGTCGGGGATCGACACCGAGGCGTGGTCGATCAGGAGCCGGCCCGCAACGCGGAGCGAAATATCGTCGAGAACGATCATGGCGGCAGCTTCTAGAGCAAAGCGGCTTGGGTTGAAAACGGATTGTCATTCCGGGGCGCGAGCGAAGCTCGCGAACCCGGAATCCAGAGTTACTTGCGTTTAGAGCTTGCGGCCCTGGATTCCGGATCGCCGCTTCGCGGCGTCCGGAATGACAGAGAAGAAAGGCAATAGCCGCTAATTATCGTTCGCGGCTTTCTTCTTCGGGAAGAGTCCCCGCAAATTGTCCCAAAGTTCGATCTTCGCGCCGTTGCGCTTCATGATGACGCCCTGCTGTATCACCGAGAGGAAGTTGTTCCAGGTCCAGTAGATCACGAGGCCGGCCGGGAAGGAGGCGAGCAGGAAGGTGAAGATCACCGGCATCCAGTCGAAGATCATCTTCTGCGTCGGGTCCGGCGGCGACGGGTTCATCTTCATCTGCGCCCACATCGTGATGCCCATGAGGATCGGCCAGATACCCAGATGCAGGAACTGGCCGAATACCGGGATCACCATCGGATCGAACGGCAGCAGGCCGAAAAGATTGAAGAGGTTGGTCGGGTCCGGTGCGGAAAGATCGCGGATCCAGCCGATGAAGGGCGCGTGACGCATTTCGATCGTCACGAACAGCACCTTGTAGAGCGCGAAGAATACCGGGATCTGAATGAGGATCGGCCAGCAGCCCGCGAGCGGATTGATCTTCTCTTTCTTGTAGAGCTCCATCAGCGCCTGCTGCTGCGCGGGCTTGTCGTCGGCGTAGCGCTTGCGGATGTCCTCCATCATCGGCTGCACCATCTTCATCTTCGCCATGGAAGCGTAGGACTTGTTGGCGAACCAGAAGAAGACGATCTTGATCAGGACGGTGACGACCAGGATCGAGAAGCCGAAGTTGCCGAGCAGGCGATAGAAGTAGTCAAGCAGTTTGAAGAGCGGCTTGGTGATGAAATAGAACCAGCCCCAGTCGATCATCAATTCGAAGTTCTTGATGTTCTCATTCTTCTCGTAGGCGTCGATGACCGCGGTTTCCTTGGCGCCTGCGAATAGCTGCGCCTGCGTCGTCGCCTTGCCGCCCGGCGCAACCGAAATGCCGTCGAGCAGATAGTCGGACTGATAGGTTTTCACCGGGCCGAGCGAGCCCGAGGAGAAGCGGGCGTTCAGCGAAGCGCTCTGCGGCGGCACCAGCGCCGCGGCCCAGTATTTGTCGGTGATGCCGAGCCAGCCGCCGGTGGTCTTGAAGTTCTGCGCCGGCTTGTCGGCAATCGACGAATACTGGATCTCATGGAGCTTGTTGTCGCCGGTGACGCCGATCAGGCCCTCATGAAGAATGTAATATCCGAGCACCTGCGGCGTGCCGTGGCGGGAGACGAGCGCATAGGGATGAAGCTGCAATGCTTCCTGCGTGCCGTTCTCCACTTCGTCAGCGATCTTGAACATGTACTGCCGGTCGATCGAGATCGTGCGGCGGAAGGTGACGCCCTCGCCGTTGCTCCACGAAAGCCGCAGCGGGCTGTCGGGCGTCAGTGCGCCGGAGCCCTCGCGCGTCCATACCGTGTCTGCGTCCGGCGTCTTGATCTTGCGGTCGGTCGCGACCCAGCCGAACTCCGCGTAGAAAGGCTGCGGACTGCCCGACGGCGCGAACAGGATGATGTTCGGGCTCTTGGGGTCGACCGTCTCGCGATAGTCGTTCAGCGAAACGTCGTCGATCCGCGCGCCCTTGAGCGAGATCGAGCCGCGCAGCCGCGGGGTTTCGATCTGCACGCGCTGGCCGCTGGAGGCAAGCACCTGGTCGCGCGTCATGCTCGTGGGCTGCTGCACGGTGCCCTTGGTCTGCGGCGCGCTCGGCGTCTGCGGCGTGGCGGGGCTTTGCGGGCCGGTGTTGACCGGCGCCTGCGGGCCTTGCGGACCGGTCGTGGTTTGCTGCTGCTGTTGTTGCTGCTGCTGAATCTGCTTCTGCTTTTCGAGCTGCGGGGCCGCGAAGAAATATTGCCAGCCGACGAGCACGATCACCGAAAGCACGATCGCGAGCAGCGTATTTTTATGGTCGGCCATTACTCTTCTCCGTCGACGGGGCTTGGTTAGCGCCGGGTCTTATGGACTTGTTTGAGCGTGTTTTCGAGGCCGCTCGTGAGTGCTGAAAACGGGGCGGTTAACGCGGCCCTGCGCGCCACGACCACATAATCGAAGCCGTCTTTGCCCGCTTGCGGCAGAACCGCGCGAGCGGCGGCGCGAAGTCTGCGCCGGATCCGGTTCCGCTCGACCGCATTTCCGACTTTTTTCGTGACGGTCAGGCCGAGGCGCAGTCCGGCTTCGTCCTGCCGGTTGCGGGCCTGCAAAGAAAAAGGCGCGGAACTTGCCCGCGCAGCCTTTGCCGCTGCGAGAAAATCCGCGCGTTTTACAATCCGGTTCATAAGGACGAGCCCGAACCGGCGTACCCGGTCAGGCCGAAAGACGCTTGCGTCCGCGCCGGCGGCGGGCGGCCAGAATCTTGGCGCCGCCAAGGGTCGCCTTGCGCGCGCGGAAACCATGCCGGCGCTTGCGGACAATTTTGCTCGGTTGATAGGTCCGTTTCACGGGCTTCACTCCGCTAGATCGCAGCCGGGGGGCTACCTGGAAATGCGCGGTCTGGCAGGAACAACGGGAAAATCCCGCGTTTCCGGGGCTTAAAGACGGCCCGCGGCGGCTCCGATCGGCCAAAGCATGCGCGCGGGGCTTATAGGGGCGGGGGGCCGCATAAGTCAATGGAAACGGGGATTTCCCCGGCGCGGCCTGGGCTTCGCGTGGGGAGGGCCCGGTTCTCCCGTCATACCGGCGCTTTTCACATTGTATAAGGCGGCAGGCGCAAGCGCAGGGAAGCCAGAGGCCGTCGATGCAGAATTCCGTGGATGCGGCCCGTTCGGGGCGCCGCGCGATCCTGATGCGCTATGCGCCGCTCGTGCTTCTGCTTGCGGCGGCAGCAGTAATTTTCGGTCTGGGGCTGCATCGCCATGTCTCGATGGAAGCCGCGATCCGCCATTCGGAGGCGCTGGACCGGATCGTGGAAAGCAATCCGATCACCGCTTTTGCGATCTACGCCGCGGTCTATAGCGCCGCGATCGTCTTCGCGGTTCCCGGCGCGGTCGTGTTTACGATGTTCGGCGGCTTTCTGTTCGGCGTCTTCTTCGGCGCGCTCGGCGGCATTCTCGGCTCCACCATCGGCGGCACGATTACCGTGCTGGTCGGCAGCGCTTCTCTTGGCGCGAGCCTGCAATACGCGGCGCTGCCGCGTTTCCAGAAATTCGCGCGAGGGTTCAGGGAGGGCGCCTTCGGCTACATCGTGCTGCTGCGCCTGATCCCCGTCGTGCCTTATATCGCGATCAATGTCGCGGCCGGACTGTTTCGGGTGCCGCTCAGGACCTTCGTCGCCGCGACCGCGCTCGGAATCGCGCCCATTGCCTTCTGCTTCGGTTTCATCGGCTCCGGCCTCGACCGGGGCATCGAGAAGCAATTGCAGGCATTCCGCGCCTGCGAGGCGGCAAGCGCCGAGACGTGCCGGATCGAGCTCGACCTGATGCAATTCCTTTCGCGCGAAATGATTGCCGGGCTCGTGCTGTTCGCGGTTCTTGTTTCGCTGCCGTTGCTCTTCCGCAAGCGGATCGCGCGGCTGCGCCGCGAGCCGCGGCAAGAGAATATTCAGCCATAAACTGGGTGTGAATTGACGCCTTTCAGGCCCGGGCGCATCCTTCCCGCATGAGCGAACAAACCGACGGTCAGGCGCGCCCGGACGCGATGGCGAACCCGCCGTTTCGCGTGGGCCTTTCGGGCAAGCTTTTGCTCCTCACGATTCTCTTCGTGATGCTCGCGGAAGTGCTGATCTATGTGCCGTCGATCGCCAATGTCCGCACCATGTGGCTCAAGGATCGCGCC
Source organism: uncultured Hyphomicrobiales bacterium (assembly GCA_964575175.1). Taxonomy (GTDB): domain Bacteria; phylum Pseudomonadota; class Alphaproteobacteria; order Rhizobiales; family Xanthobacteraceae. The sequence continues at coordinate 49,587 of CAZNPX010000019.1, forward strand.
GCCACCGCGCGGCTTGCGGTGCTGGCCCTCGATGCCACGCCCGACAACATGGTGCCGCAGGAACTGGCCAAGCGCCTGCTCGACGGCGCCGGCGCGACCGCGGTGGCGGTGAAATTCGGCGATACCCGGCGGCTTCTTTCCGTCTCCGAAATGCCGCCGGCGGTGGAGGACAGCATCGACCTGCGCTCCTATTCCTACATCGACTCGATTCTGGACGCCTTCGCCACGCTGGCGACCGGCGGCAACCGCACCATTCGCGTGCTCGACAGCGCGCCCATGGGCGGCGAGTTCATCGAGGTCATTCTTTCCGAGCGTCCACTCTATCGTGCGATGCTGGGGGCCTCGCAGAACATTCTCTGGGTCTCGCTCGTGATCTCCATCATCACGGCAATGCTCGTCTATGCGACGCTGATCTGGCTCTTCGTGCGGCCGCTGCGCAACATGACCGTGCAGATGATGCGCTTCGCGCAGAACCCGGAAGACGCAAGCCGCATTCTTTCGCCGTCGCGCCGCGCCGACGAGATCGGCCTTGCCGAGCGCGAGCTCGCGCGCATGCAATACGAGCTCTCGCAGACGCTCTATCAGAAGAGTCGCCTCGCGGCCCTCGGGCTCGCGGTATCGAAAATCAATCACGACCTGCGGAATCTTCTATCCTCCGCGCAATTGATGTCGGATCGCATCGCCGGCCTGCACGAGCCGCTGGTGCGCCAGCTTGCTCCCAAGCTCATGCGCGCGCTGGACCGCGCGATTTCCTATTGCCAGCAGACCCTCGCCTATGGCCGCGCGCAGGAGCCGCTGCCGATGCGCAAGAGCGTGAGCGTCGAGCATCTCGTCGAGGAAGTGCGCGATACCCTGAACCTGAACGAGAGCAGCGGGATCGGCTGGGTGCCCTCGGTGGAGCGCGGCCTCATGATCGACGCCGATCCCGAGCAGATGTTCCGCGTGCTTCTCAACCTCACGCGAAACAGCATGGAAGCCCTGCAATCGCGCGTGCCGAACGAGCCCGCACGCGATCAGGTGCGGGTCGTCGGCCGCCGCGAGGGCGCGGTGGTGGTGCTCGAGGTCGCGGACACCGGCCCCGGCATTCCGCAACGGGCGCGGGAGCACCTGTTCGAGCCGTTCCAGGGCTCGGTGCGCTCCGGCGGCACCGGTCTGGGTCTTGCGATTGCCGCCGAAATCGTCCGCCTGCACGGCGGCGAGATCAAACTGCTCGGCGACACCATCGGCGCGGCGTTCCGCATTTCGATCCCGGATCGTCCGGCGCAACTCGACAGCTATCGCGAGAACCGGCTGCGGGCGTAGCGCGGCGTGGAAGCCTCGCTGGCCTGCCCGGCCTCCGGGTGGCCCCGGCCCTCCTAGAAAGTGTGGTGCGAAGTCCTGGCCGCCTTCGGCCGCTCGCCCGCGGACGGTCGGAACACCGGCCACGGCGGCGCTTGCAAATGCCCGGCAGGGCGGGTACTTCGCTGACCGCGATTAGCGCTCGTAGCTCAGCTGGATAGAGCACCAGACTACGAATCTGGGGGTCGGGAGTTCGAATCTCTCCGAGCGCGCCATTT
>CAZNPX010000020.1:0-49577 GCA_964575175.1 uncultured Hyphomicrobiales bacterium
CGCGCTGAACGCGCTGCGTGGGCGCTACTCCTATGTGTTCACCACCGGCGGGATCGGGCCCACGCATGACGACATCACCGCGGATGCGGTGGCGAAAGCGTTCGGAGTTGGCATCGGCCACGATCCGCGCGCGGTGGCGCTGCTCAAGGAGCGCTTCACGGACGGGGAATTGAACGAGGCGCGCATGCGCATGGCGCGCATTCCCGATGGCGCCGAGCTGATCGTCAATCCGGTTTCCAAGGCGCCCGGCTTCTGGATCGGCAACGTGATCGTGATGGCGGGCGTGCCCGCGATCATGCGCGCGATGCTCGATTGGGTGGTGCCGCAGCTCAAGACCGGTGCGAAGGTGCTGTCGGAGACGATCGACGCCGGCCTCAAGGAAGGCGACATCGCGAGCGACCTGCGCGAGATCGCGAAGAACCATCCCGAGACGACCATCGGTTCCTATCCCTATATGCGGGAGAAGGGGTTCGCGACGCGCGTGGTAGTGCGCTCGCGCGATGCGGCGAAACTCGCGGCGGCGGCGGCCGAGGTCGAAGCGATGTCGCAACGTATTCTTGCGGAGCTTTCCGCGAAGCGGAACGCGGGCTGACGCCTTCTTCCGACGGAATTTCCCTGCGATAGTTTCCGCGAAACGACGGAGCAATCGCATGAACAAGAACAACTTCTTTTTCCAGATCATGGACGGGCGGCGGCCGCTGCCGAGATGCGCGAAGACGCTCGGCGTGAATTTCACGAAGGTCGATACGGCGGCCGGCACGATCGAGGCGGAGTTCGAGGGACGCGAAGACTTCCTCAATCCGGCGGGCAACATCCAGGGCGGATTTCTCGCCGCCATGCTCGACGACACGCTCGGGCCCGCGCTGGTCGCGACGCTCGACGAGGGCGAGTTCGCGCCGACCCTGAATTTGAACGTGCAGTTTCATCGCCCCGGAAAAACCGGAAAGTTCGTGGGCAATGGGCGCGTGGTCACGCGCGGCCGCGACATCTGTCATCTGGCCGGCGAACTGATGCAGGACGGAAAGATCGTCGCGACGGCAACCGCGACCGCGGCGATCCGGAAACTGTAGCGAGGAGCAAGCCGATGGCCAGCCATTCACGCCGCGACGTTCTGATCGGAAGCGGGCTCGCGCTCGCGGGTCTGGCGGTGCCCAGCAATCTTGCCTTCGCGCAGGGCGCCGAGCTTCCGCCGACGCCCGAATGCCGCGACGCTCACGACGTCACGCCGCGCCAGACCGAGGGGCCGTTCTACACGCCCGACGCGCCGGAGCGCGCCGATCTTCGCGAGCCCGACATGAAAGGCGTTTCGGTGGCGCTTGGCGGCCTCGTGCTCACGCGGTCCTGCAAGCCGATCCCCAATGCGGTGGTCGATCTGTGGCATGCCGACGACGCCGGCGAATACGACAACAAGGGCTTCCGCCTGCGCGGCTTCGTGCGGACCGACGCGAACGGCCGCTATGCCTTCCAGACCATCCGGCCCGGCAATTATCCCGGCCGGGTGCGCCACTATCATGTGAAGGTGCAGGCGCCGGCCGCGCGGCTTCTCACCACGCAGCTCTATTTCCCCGGCGAGCCGGGCAACGCCCGCGACTTCCTGTTCCGCAAAGAGCTGTTGATACGCAGCGCGAAAACTGCGGATGGCATGGCGGCACGGTTCGATTTCGTCGTGGACTTGCGCTAATCCTCGGCCTGAACGCGGGGGCGTAAAGGAATGATCGAAGCAGCAGGCGGGCCGGAAAAGGCCTTTCCGGTCTCATGGGACCAGTTTCATCGCGATGCGCGGGCGCTGGCCTGGCGGCTGCATGCGGCGGGGCCGTTCGAGGCCATCGTCTGCATCACGCGCGGCGGGCTGGTGCCGGCCGCGATCGTCGCGCGCGAACTCGACGTGCGGCTTATCGAAACGATCTCGATCGTCAGCTATCGCGACTACAAGAACCAGAGCACGCCGGAAGTGGTGAAAACCGTCGAGGGCAGGCTGCTCGACACCAAGGGCGAAGGGATTCTGGTGGTCGACGATCTCGTCGATACCGGCAAGACCGCGAAGGTGGTGCGCGAACTGCTGCCCAAGGCGCATTTCGCGACCGTCTATGCGAAGCCGCTCGGCCGTCCGCTGGTGGACACTTTCATCACCGAAGTTTCGCAGGATACGTGGATCTATTTCCCGTGGGACACGGCGCTGTCGTATCAGCCGCCGATCCGGGGGAAGGAATAGAGGTAGGCACACCTAAGACAAAGCTTGCTTCTTCTTCTCTGGAAGCGAGTTGTGGAATCTTCCTAACTCGCTTGCGAGATTAAGTGCATCCATGCCTAAAGTGTCGAAGAGTTCAGAAAGCTTAATGATTTCGACGGAAGACATTCGGTATTTTACATCTGTCCAATCGATTGATGTCTTTCGGCTCGCGAAAAGCCCAGGTATTAGATACCAAGATTCTATTTTTCTCGTCGTTCCATGAGCTATCTCATTTCTTCTCGCGCTCGCGTCATTGTGCAATTTCAATAATAATCTAATTTTTTCTCTAAGAGCAGCCCCGGCCAATAATACTTTCTGCATTTCTTCTTGAATTGATCCGCTGCCACTTTCAGGAGTCGCGATCCATGCAAAATAAGCATCGCATGCAGCCGATATCATTTCACGACGTGTCGACGATGCCGTTATTGCACCAAAGGACCTCAGAATCTGTTGATGTCCTCCCTTGGGCTTGGCTAGTGAGATATATAAAACAGTAAAGCGGGTTTCACACCACTCCCATTTATCTAATGCTCGACCAACTGCCGTATAAAGTTCTTCTTGTGAAGTATTTCCATTCTCTGCCAACAGTGGTTTAGCAAACGGATTTGATGCGTTCATAGTTTTTTGGACTTTTGATGGTCCGCGATAGAGTTTATTGCATACTTATTTTATATATTTTTCAACCGCAATCGCAGCGCGTTCCCGATCACGCTCACCGAGGAAAGCGCCATCGCGGCCGCGCCGATGATCGGCGAGAGTAGAATCCCGAACACCGGATAGAGCACGCCCGCCGCGATCGGCACGCCGCCCGCGTTATAGAGAAACGCGAAGAACAGATTCTGCCGGATGTTCTTCATCGTCGCCTGCGACAGATGCCGGGCGCGGACGATGCCCATGAGGTCGCCCTTGATGAGGGTGATGCCCGCGCTCTCCATCGCCACATCGGTGCCGGTGCCCATGGCGATGCCGACATCGGAGGCGGCAAGCGCCGGCGCGTCGTTGACGCCGTCGCCGGCCATCGCGACCACGCGGCCTTCGCCGCGCAGCTTCTCCACGACCCTCGCTTTCTGGTCGGGCAATACGTCGGCTTCAACTTCATCGATGCCGAGTTCGTTGGCGACCGCGCGGGCCGTCGTGGCGTTGTCGCCGGTGAGCATGACGAGGCGGATGTTGTCGCGCTTCAGCGCTTCCAGCGCCTCGCGCGTGGTCGCCTTGACCGGGTCCTCGATCGCGAGCACGCCCGCGACTTTCGCGTCGACGCCGACATAGATTGCCGTCGCGCCGTTCTCGCGGAGGCGGTTCGCCTCGGCATCGAATTCGCTCGTGTCGATGCCGCGCTCTTTGAGGTAGGCGCTGTTGCCGAGCGTGATGCATTTGCTCTCGACCCAGCCCAGCGCGCCCTTGCCGGTGGGCGAGTTGAAATCACGCACATCGACGAGCGCCAGATTGCGTTCCTTCGCCTCGTTGACGATGGCGTGGGCGAGGGGATGCTCGCTCGCGCGCTCCACGCTCGCGGCGAGGCGCAGCAATTCGTCTTCGGCGAAGGCGCTGGACAGGACCTTGGTGAGCTTCGGCTTGCCCTCGGTGAGCGTGCCGGTCTTGTCGATCACGAGCGTGTCGACGCTTTCCATGCGCTCCAGCGCCGCGGCGTTCTTCACCAGCACGCCCATCTGCGCGCCGCGACCGACGCCGACCATGATCGACATGGGCGTCGCGAGCCCAAGCGCGCAGGGGCAGGCGATGATGAGCACGGTGACGGCGGCGACCAGCCCGTAGCCATAACGCGGCTCGGGGCCGAACATCGCCCAGGCGGCGAATGCGAGGAGCGCGACCGCGATCACGGCCGGCACGAACCACGCCGAGACGCGATCCGCGAGACGCTGGATCGGGGCGGCCGAGCGCTGTGCCTGCGCCACCATCTGCACGATCTGCGCGAGCAGGGTGTCGCGGCCGACCTTCTCCGCGCGCATGACGAGGGCGCCGCTCTGGTTGACCGCGCCGGCGATGAGCTTCGCGTCCTTCTCCTTGGTGACCGGCATCGACTCGCCCGTCACCAGCGACTCGTCCACCGAGGAGCGGCCTTCCAGCACGACGCCGTCGACCGGGATTTTTTCACCGGGGCGGACGCGCAGCCGGTCGCCGACGAGGATCGAGTCCACCGCCACGTCTTCCTCGCTGCCGTCGTCCTTGAGCTTGCGCGCCTGTTTCGGTGCGAGGTTGAGCAGCGCCTTGATCGCGCCCGAAGTCTGCTCGCGCGCGCGCAACTCGAGCACCTGGCCGAGCAGCACGAGCACCGTGATGACGGCGGCGGCCTCGAAATAAAGCGCGACGTTGCCGTGATGATCGCGGAAGGCGTCGGGAAAAATGCCGGGCACGAAAAGCGCGACCACGCTGTAGGCCCAGGCGACGCCGGTGCCCATCGCGATCAGCGTGAACATATTGAGGTTGCGCGAGCGCAGGCTGGCCCAGCCGCGCTCGAAGAACGGCCAGCCGGCCCACAGCACCACGGGTGTCGCGAGCGCGAATTGCAGCAGGCCCGAATATTCCGCCGGCACGAAGCTGATGCCGGTGAGGTGCGGGATCATTTCGAGAAAGAAAACCGGGATCGTGAGCGCGACGCCGATCCAGAAGCGCCGCGTCATGTCGATCAGTTCGGGATTGGGGCCGCTGTCGGCGCTGACAAGCTCCGGCTCGAGCGCCATCCCGCAGATCGGGCATGCGCCGGGACCTACCTGACGGATTTCGGGATGCATGGGGCAGGTGTAGATCGTGCCCGCCGGCACGTCGTCCTTCGGCGCTTCGCCCGCGAGATACTTCTCGGGGTCCGCGATGAATTTCTCGCGGCAGCGCGGACTGCAGAAATAATAGGTATGGCCGCGGTGCTCGTGCCGGTGCTTCGCGGTATGCGGGTCGACCATCATCCCGCACACGGGATCCTTGGCCTTGTGGCCCTGCGCCGGATCCTGCGTCGCGCAGCAGCTTTTCTGCTGTGCGTGGTCGTGATGCGAATGATCGTGCGCGGCCATGGTCGCCTCTTGCGGTATATACCCTAGGGGGGTATATAAGCCCCATGCAGAAGGAAGCCAAGGCGGAAACGCTCAAACGCCTCAACAGAATTGCAGGGCAGGTCCGCGGGCTCGCCGGCATGGTCGAGGACGACCGCTATTGCATCGATATCCTGACGCAGCTTTCCGCGGTGCGCGCGGCGCTGCGCAAGGTCGAGGACGAAATCCTGCGCGATCATGTCGGCCATTGCGTCGAAGGCGCGATCAAGAGCGGCAACAAGGCCGAGCAGCGCCGGAAGGTCGCGGAACTGATGGACGTCTTCGCGCGCGCGGAGCGCTAGTCTTTTGGTTCATGGTTCGAGACGCGCGGCTCCGCCGCGCTCCTCACCATGAGGATTTTTATATCCCTCATCCTGAGGAGCCACGCGCTGGCGCGTCGTCTCGAAGGATGAGCGAGAATCAATCCGGCAGCGAATTGATCGCGATCATGGTGCGGAGCAGTTCGTCCGCGGTCATGCCGAAATTCTTGTTGGCGAGGGCCTCGACCCGCCCTTCGCGGGCGAGCCGCGCCAGCGTGCGATCCACGACAAGACGAAAGGGCGCGTCGCCGAGTTGCAGGGCGAGGCCGTATGTCTCGTAGCTGAAATATTTCCTGCCGAGCCTGAATTCCTGGCCGCGGTCGCGCCGGCTGTGAAGATAGGCGAGGATCGCGCGGTCGGCGAAATAGGCGTCGATCTTGCCTTCGCCGAGCAGCTTGATTCCGTCCCGGTGGTCCTGCACCGCCACGATCTCGGTGCGCAGCCCGAGCTGCGAGAGCGTCGAGCGCAGCAAATCCTGCGTCGTGGTTCCGCTCAGCACCCCGACCTTCTTGCCGGCGAAATCCTCGAAGCGTTCGATTTCGGTGCCGCGATAGGCGACGCCCGCGCCGTCGACGAAGGTTGGAATCGAGAAATCGACCATCTCGCGGCGCGAAATCGTGATCGAACTCGGCTCGCACAGCAGGTCGACCTTGTTTTCGCGCACCATCTCAAAGCGGTTCTGCGCGTTGACGACCACATATTCGATCTTGACGTCGCGCTTGAGCTGCTGGCGCAGGGTTTGGACCACTTCCCGGCACAGGTCGACGATATAGCCGCTGGCGCTGCCCTTGCCGTCGCCGAAGGAGTGGGGGCGCGCGTCGGCGCGGTGGCCGATGCGGATGACGCCGGTTTCCTGAACGCGCTTCAGCGTGTCGGCATAAGCCGCCTGCGCGGTGATGCATATAAAGAGCGCAAGCAGAAACAAGCGGATCATGTGTGCCCCCGGTCCGGCGCAAGCAAATCATCCACCCGGGCGCTTGGCAATGTCGCGGCAGTTCAACGCCGGCGCTCCCGCGCCATTGCGTGCCTTCCGATAATACCGCGCGTTGCGAGCGCTAGCGGGCGGTGCGCCGCGGACAGCTCGAGAGGCCGAGCAGCGTATAAAGCGGACACCAGCCGATCACGGCCGTGAGAAGGGGCACGACCCCGATCCAGCCCAGCCAGTTCCATCCCGTTCCCGGAAACAGATAGTTCAGCGCGAAGGCAAGCAGCGCAATTCCGATGACGACGCGGACGATGCGATCCGGAAATCCTACGTTCATGATGCGTGTTCACTCCTGTTGCCGGTAGCGGGGAGCTTCGCAATATTTTTCCGGCAGCGGATTGATCCGCGTCAACTGCCTGCGGCCGGTTTCAGCCGAAGCGTTTCCGCGCCAAGGCCGCGCCCTTCGAAAGTGCCGCGAGCTTGGCGAACGCGATCTCGCGCTTCATCGGCGCCATGCCGCAATTCGTGCCGGGAAAGATGCGGTCCTTCGGCACATAACGGATGGCCTGCTCGATGACGGCGCAGACTTCCTCCGGCATTTCGATCTGATCGCTCGCGACATCGATCGCGCCGATCAGGATGTCCTTGCCTTCCAGAAGGCCGATGAGTTCGACCGGCACTTTCGAATTGCGGGCCTCCAGCGAGACCTGCTGGATCTTGCTTTTCGCGAGCGCGGGGAAAATATCCTGATACTGCCGCCACTCGTCGCCGAGGGTCTGCTTCCAGGCCACGTTCGCTTCGATGCCGTAGCCGTAGCAGATGTGGACGGCGGTGGTGCAGTTCAGGCTCTCGGCCGCGACATGCAGCGCGTCGATGCCCCACTTCGTCACTTCGTCCATGTAAACGTTGAACGCGGGCTCGTCGAACTGGATCACGTCGACGCCGTCGGCTTCGAGCGCGCGGGCTTCCTGGTTGAGCAGCTTCGCGAAGGCCATCGCCATCTTCACGCGGTCGCCGTAGTGGCGGTCGGCGATGGTGTCGATGATCGTCATGGGGCCGGGCAGCGTGAACTTCAGCTTGCGCGTGGTGTGGGCGCGGGCGATGCGCGCCTCGAATTCGTGGACGCGGCCCTTGAGCTTCAATTCGCCGGTGACGACAGGGACCATAGCCTTGTAGCGGTCGTTGCGGATGCCCATTTCGACCTTGTTCGTGAAGTCGATGCCGTCCACCTTCTCCAGAAAGCCGTGGACGAAATGCTGCCGCGACTGTTCGCCCTCGGTGACGATGTCGATGCCCGCGTCTTCCTGCTCTTTCAGGATCAGGACGGTGGCGTCGCGCTTGGCGTCAAGCAATGCCGCGCCCGTGTGTTTCCACGGCGCCCAGAGCTTGTTCGGCTCGGCGAGCCAGGCAGGCTTGGGCAGGCTTCCGGCAATGGTGGTTTCGAATAGCATCTGGCGTTTCCTTGAGGTTTTGTTTTCGCGCAGCTTATGCCGCGCTTTTGTATTCTTCGCGCTGGCCGCCCGCTACGCTCGCCAGCGCGAATGTCACGAACCCGGCAGCGGGATGAATTCGGTTTCGTCGGGCACCTGCTTGAAGCGGCCGGTCTTCCAGTCTTCCTTCGCCTGCTCGATGCGCTCCTTGCTGGAATGGACGAAATTCCACCAGATATAGCGCGGGCCTTCGAGCGCGGCGCCGCCGAGGAACATCATCCGCGTCCAGGTGAGCGCGCGCACGGTGATGCGGTCGCCGGGACGGAAGATCAGCAGGCGAGGGCCTTCGAACCTGTCGCCGGCGATTTGGATTTCGCCTTCGACCACGTAGATCGCGCGCTCCTCGTGGTCGGCGTCGAGCGGCGCGCTCGCGCCGGCGTCGAGCACGACTTCGGCATAGAACCAGTCGGAATGCATGCCGACCGGCGATTTCCTGCCGAAGACATTTCCGGCAATCACGCGCGCGCGCAAGCTGCCGTCTTCGATCACCGGCAGGTTATCGGCCTGAAAATTCTGGAACGACGGCGCGATCTCTTCCGCCGCTTTCGGCAGCGCGATCCAGCTCTGGATGCCGGACATCTTCTGGCCCGACGCGCGGGCGTCTCCCGGCGTGCGCTCGGAATGCGCGATGCCGCTGCCGGCGGTCATCAGGTTCATCGCGCCGGGCGTGATTTCGAGCGCGTTGCCTTCGCTGTCGCGATGCATGATGCGGCCGTCGAAGAGATAGGTGACGGTCGCAAGCCCGATATGCGGATGCGGGCGCACGTCCATGCCGTTTCCGGCGATGAACTGCACCGGCCCCATCTGATCGAAGAAGATGAAGGGGCCGACCATCTGCCGCTTGCCGTGCGGCAGCGCGCGGCGGACTTCAAAGCCGCCGATGTCGCGGGCGCGGGGAACGATGACGAGTTCGAGCGCGTCGCAGGAGCGCTTGTCGCCGAGAATCGGATCTTGCGAAGGGAGCCAGCTCATGCGCCCATATTAGGCGATTTTTTCCTGCATGCGAGTGGTGTTCTTGCCCACTTCGGTTGCAAGTGGGCACGGGCCGCGACTATGTTCCGGCCCGCTGCCGGCGTGGCGAAATGGTAGACGCAAGGGACTTAAAATCCCTCGGAGGGAAACCTCTGTCCCGGTTCGAGTCCGGGCGCCGGCACCAGTTAAATGTTTAGAGGGGAGGCAAGATGAAAGCCGGACAAGTAGATCAGGCAGACTTGATCGGGCTCTGAAGGATTCTTTTGGAATGAGCAGTTTTGTGCCGCCATTTCCGCCGCGGCTACCGCAGGCGCCAGGCACCTTTAAGCGATTAGCGCTGGCGCGACGAAACTTTCTTTCCATATGGGAGGAAGAGGCGTTCGAGCTTGATTATGCATTCTCGCAATTGATCACGCGCAAAGTGTTTTTGTGCAACAGCCCGGAGGCGGTTCAGTTCGCATTCAGCCTCAAGCACCCGAGTTTCGAGCGTAAGGCGCCGCAAATGCGCTACGCACTACAGCCTTTGATCGGCGACGGGCACTTTATCAGCGACGGTGAAATCTGGCGGCAACGGCGGCGCATGGTTGCGCCGATCATCCATATCTCCCAGATGGGAAAGTTCGCGCCGATCATGGTCGAGGCCGCCATCGAGGTTCGCGATCGCTGGTCACGACGTGACGGCGATATGATCGACGTGTTGAACGAGTCTGCGATGCTGACTGCGGAAGTCATCTGTCGAACCGTTTTCGGCCGAAAGCTCGGCCAGGATTTTGCGCGCGATATCGTCGAGGGTTTCAGCGAATATCAACAGGTCGTCAACCGCATAGATTTGATTTCGCTGGTCGGACTGCCCGATTGGTTTCCGCGCTGGTACAGGCCGGCCATGAGTCGGGCCGTCAATCGCATCCATCGCGTGCTGGAAAACGTGATCGCGACCTACCGGGCCAATAAAGGCGACGAGACCTCGATGATCGGGCGTTTGCTCGAAGCGCGGGACGAACAGACAGGCGAAATGCTCTCGGATGAGGCGCTACGCAATGAAATCGCGGTGCTGTTCCTGGCCGGTCAGGAGACTAGTGCAAACAGCCTAGCCTGGACCTGGTACCTGTTATCTCAAGCTCCTGAAGTTGAAAGCAAGCTGCACGAGGAACTGAGAGCCGTACTCGGCGGACGCCCACCGACTTTTGCCGACATTCCGAAGCTGGTCTATACGCGCGCAGTGTTTGAAGAGGCGCTCCGGTTATATCCGCCGATTCCGATTCTACCGCGTGAGGCGGTTCAGGAGGAGCACTTCAAGGGCGAGCGCATTCCGAAAGGCTCGCTCGTATTGGTCGTGCCCTGGCTTTTGCATCGCCATAAGAAATTGTGGGACAAGCCGGATCATTTCGTTCCCGAACGCTTCCTGCCCGAAAACGCAAAGTCGATTTCGAAGTTCGGTTACATCCCGTTCAGCATTGGGCCGCGCATCTGCTCCGGCTTTTCGTTCGGGCTCACCGAAGCGGTCTTGTTTCTTGCAACGCTCGCGCAGCACTTCCGACTGCGGATGCGGCCGGGCGATACCGTGTTGCCAACATGCAAGCTGACCTTGCGGCCCGAAGGCGGAATCCCGATGCGGGTCAAGCGGATTGTTGATAGCCGCGCGGGTTCCGTCGTCGTGTAACCGGCGACGGAATTCCAGTTCGCTCCCGGACGAGTCAAAATCGGGAGCCGGCCCGGTTAGCAACTCTAGGGCTCGTTGCCGGTTCTGGTTGATAGCGCCTCGCCATTCTGCAGAGAGGCCTTAAGTCGTTCGATCAGCCGCATCGATGGCGCGCCGTCGATTACGTCGTGGTCAATGCTCAAACACATATGAACAAATTCGTGCTCGACAATTTGCTGATCCTTGTCGCGCACAAGTTTCTTTTCAATGGTGCCGACGACGAGCGTAAGACTCATCGGAGTAATCGGTACTCCGACGGCGGCACCTGAAGTATGCATTCCGAAGGAGGATAGGCCGACGGTGCCCGCTGCAGTCTTAAACCAGTAGGGATTTCTCCGGAGGAGAAACCAGATGAACCGCCTCAGGAATTGCGGAAACAACGCCACTTGCAGTTCAAGTGCGCTCAGCGGCCCGGTGGTTCCGAGCGGGGTATCTCTCGCCAGGCGCAACTCCTCGTTGATTTCGTGCGCCGTCTTCGTTTCGGTGTTCCGGACGATGTAGAAGAGAGGTGTCTGTTCACCTTCCCATGTCCGCTCGACCATGAACGCCATATCCACTTCGTCAAACAGAATGATGCGAGAGCGGCCAAGGCGATAAGCCTGCAGGCGTTTGTCCGCGGCGACTGCGGACGCGAAAGACTTGGCTATATAACTCGTCAGGGAAACGGTCTGTCCCGTTTGCTGGCGATACGCCGCTAACCGGTCCTTAACGCCTGAAATATCGGCGTCAAAAAGAACATGCGCGATACTCTTCTTCTGACCCGCGGCAAGTACGTCGAGGACCAGTCTCCGGGGTGCGGGAAAGGAAACGATCCGGGCCTTCGGCTCGGGATGTTGCCACAGCTCCGCCAATTGTGCTCCGGCGGCACGAATCCGATCCAGTATGGCCACGACCTAAAGCCTCTGCTCAACGAGTTTCGCAATTGACCTTCATCTGCCGGCTCGCCTGCGTTTCTTCGACCGCGCAGGAAGCCCACGGCGTGAGCCGGATGAGGGTTGCTCATCACGTAAAATGTTGCTCCGAAAAACGCGCTTGAATGGGCACGAGAAGCTGATTCTTCACGACCCAACTCATAGCTTATCAGCGCGCTTCCGCAGAAATGCTTATGGAAAGCGCGGAAGGCCGTTTAGCACATTCGCTAACACACAAATTCCTGAAATTCTGATTATAATAATAAAATCAACTGCTTGGCAGTTGGCTGAAAATACTTAAAATCCCTCGGAGGGAAACCTCTGTCCCGGTTCGAGTCCGGGCGCCGGCACCAACTCTGCGGATCGAGGATTCATGCGCGCATATGTTCTAAACAGCTATGGCAGCGCCGATGGTTCGCGGTTGACGGATGTCCCGGCACCCGTGCCGGGCACGCACGATATTCTCGTCCGCGTTCGCGCGGCGGGACTGAATCCTGTCGATTTCAAATTTCGGCAAGGCAAGCTTCGCGTAATCTATCGGCCGCAGCTTCCGTTCGTGCTCGGCAACGAACTCGCCGGCGAGGTCATTGCCGTTGGCAGCGGCGTCAAGAAGTTTAGCGTCGGCGATCGTGTGTTCGCCCGTGTAAGAAAGGACCTCGGCGGCGGCTTTGCCGAACAGGCTTGCGTTGCCGAAGCCTATGCGGCGCACATGCCGAAGAATATCGATTTTGCGACGGCGGCGGCCGTACCGCTGGCAGGCCTTACCGCTCTGCAAGCATTGCGAGACGAGCTCGGTGTCGGTCCGGGGACAAGACTCTTCATCTCCGGCGGCGCAGGCGGGGTTGGCACCTTCGCGATTCAGATCGCGAAATGGCTCGGAGCGCATGTTACCACCACCGCTTCGAAACGAGGCGAGGCGCTTGTGCGCTCACTCGGCGCTGACGAAGTCATCGATTATACGTCTCAGGACATTTCGCAGTTCGGTCGCATATTTGACGCGGCATTCGATCTGATCGGCGGCGAAACGCTGGACAAGACGATCGGAATTATGAAGCCGGGGACCAAGATCGTCTCCGTCGCCGCTACACCGGAGCCGGAAACCGCGCTGAAGGATCTTGGCAGAGGCCGCTTGCTTGCCGCCTTATTCTGGGTCGCCAGCTATAGAATCCGCGCGCGTGCACGCAATGCGAATGTCGCTTATCGATTCCTGTTCATGCATCCGAGCGGCTCCGAACTTGCGGAGCTAAGCCAGCTTATCGAACAGGAAAAGATGAAAGTCATTATAGACAGGACATTTCCATTTGAGCGGATATCCGAGGCCCTCGCTTATGTCGAAAGCGGGAGGGCCAAAGGTAAAGTTGTCGTCGAGATGAGTTGAACGAAACACGGCGCCTTTTGGCGCCGTGCTTTGCTTTTTTTGCTTTTCGGTGGCCCGTTACGCCGGGGCGTTCGCGCGCTTCGTCAGCCCGACATATTGCAGCTCGGCGAAGGCACCGACGACGAGAGCCTGCGCGATCACGAAGGCGTAGCCCAGCAGCGTCGGCGCGACATAGCCGGAGACCAGGAGCGCGAGCGAGCCGAGCGCCCAGGCCGCGTTGCCGGCGACGATGCTCCAGACGAAATTCCGGTTCAGCGTCTTGCGCGTGGAGGCGAGGGTCAGCACTGCTGCCCACACGATGCAGAACGTGCCGGCATAGGTCATCAGCGCGACGGGCAAATTCAGCAGGCCGTGCAGCAGGCCCGTGCCGCCAACCAGCAGAAGGCCAGTGGCGCCGGTCGCAGCGGCATCAAGCTGGAGGACGCGACGTAAGAAGAGAGACGGGGCAAAAGTCATGTGAATTTCCTTTCCTCGTTGACGTGGCGTCACTCTTGCGCCGGCCGCGCCTTTGGTCGATTACCTCGGAGGTAATCGGCGTGCGGGAAATTCCGCATTAGTTTTCGAGAATGGAAGAAACCGAAAAGAGGAGTTTTCGCCCATGCATCCGCTCGACGCTGCGACGAAGCTCGAACAGTCGGGCGGCAAGCTCACCGGCACGACCAGCGATGCGTACTGGAATTTCACCGGCCCGTTCGGAGGCGCAACGGCGGCGACGCTGTTGCAGGCGGCGATGCAGCATCCGAAGCGCGAGAACCTTCCGCTTGCGATGACGATCAATTACTGCGCGCCGGCCGCGAAAGGTAAGTTCGACATCGAGGTCGCCGTGAAGCGCACCAACCGCTCGACGCAGCATTTTTACGTCGAGATGCTCCAGGACGCGGATGTGATTGCGACCGCGACGCTGGTGTTCGCGGCGCGGCCGGAGGGATTTGCCCGGGTCACCGCGCAGATGCCGGCCGTGAAGGCGCCGGAAGAAATCGACCCGCCCAAGGCGAAAGCGCCGCTCGCATGGATCGACCGTTTCGACATGCGCTTTGCCAGCGGCTTCCCGGTGATGCGCAAGAACGACGAGGCGCCGCTCGGCAGCCCGCGCACGGAAGTCTGGATGCGTGACGATCCGATCCGCAAGATGGATTTTATCGCGCTCATGTCGATGAGCGATGCGTTCTTCGCGCGGCCCTTTCATGTGCTCGGCCGGCTGATTACCGTGGGCACGGTTTCGATGACGACCTATTTCCACTGCGACGAGGCCGATCTCGCGGAAGTGGGCGAGGATTATGTGCTCGGCGTCGCCGACGCGAACATCTTCAACAAGGGCTATGACGATCAGGTGGCGCAGCTCTGGTCGCGGGGCGGAAAGCTGCTCGCGACGAGCCAGCAGATCATGTACTTTCGGGACAAAGCATTTGTTCCGGGAGCGAAGAAATGAATGAAGATACCTTCAACATCAGCCTCCGCAAGTTTCTCAAAGTCGTCGGCGTGACCTCGCAGCGCGAGGTCGAGCAGGCCGTTCGCGCCGCGCTCGAAAGCGGCAAGCTCAAGGGCAGCGAGAAATTGCAGGCCAGGATCGTGCTCACAATCGATGCCGTCGGCCTCAGGCACGAAGTCGAGGAAGAGATTAAGCTCGCCTAGCGCGCCACCAGCGGCGAGTAGCCGAGATGCATGCCGGCATCGATCATCAGCGTTTCGCCGGTGATATGCCGCGAGTGATCCGACAACAGGAAGAGGGCGGGATCGGCGATGTCTTCGGCGGTCGATGCGGCTTTCAGCGGGGACTGCGACGCAACGGAGTCGCGCAGCGCCGCCGCCGCCTTTTCGCCGACGCCCTTGGTGAACCACGGCGTATCGATGAAACCGGGGCAGATGGCGTTGACGCGGATTTTCGGCGCCAGTCCGCGCGCGAGCGAAAGCGTCATCGTGTTCAGTGCGCCTTTGCTCGCGGCATAGGCGACCGAGGAACCGACGCCGGTGACGGCGGCGATCGAGGAGGTCATCAATACGCTCGCTTTGCTGGAGGCTTCAAGGAGCGTCCGCGCGGCGCGGATCATCTGGAACGGGCCGACTGTGTTCACGGCATAGACGCGGAAAAAGTCTTCCTTCGAGAGCGCGTCGAGATCGCCGTGGTTCGGCGCCATCTTGGTGATGCCGGCGTTGTTCGCGAGCGCATCGACCTTGCCGAATTTCGCCGCGGCCTCGACGATCTTCTTGCAGTCGGCGTCTTCGGCGACATCGCCTTGCACCACGGCGACTTCCGCGCCGGCTTTGCGGCAGAGGTCGGCGGTTTCCTCGGCTTCCTTCGCGCTGTTCGCATAATTGACGATGACGGCCTTGGCCCCGCGCCGGGCGGCGCCGATGGCGATCGCGGCGCCGAGGCCGGTGGAGGAACCCGTAACCAGAATAACCTTGCCGTCGAAATCGCCCGCCACGTTACGCTCCCCTCGAAGTTTTCCCGGTCCTAGCTAGCGCAATCGCGCAGCGGCATCCAGAAGCGAATTACCTTCGAGGTAATGGCCGCGGCGTCCGTGCTGCGGTACTTTCCGCTCATGGCAGCAACGAAACCCGCCGGCGAAGTCTTGCGCGAATGGCGCCAGCGCCGCCGCATGACCCAACTCGATCTCGCGCTGGAAGCGGAGATTTCCGCGAAGCATCTGAGCTTTCTCGAAACCGGGCGCGCGCAGCCGAGCCGCGAGATGGTGCTCAATCTCGCGGAGCGGCTTGAAATGCCGCTGCGCGAACGGAACAGCCTGCTGATGGCCGCCGGTTTCGCGCCGGTCTATGGCGAGCGCACGCTGTCCGATCCGTCGCTCGCGAAGGCGAGGGAAGCGGTCGAACTGGTTTTGAAGGGTCACGAACCTTATCCCGCGGTCGCGGTGGACCGGCACTGGAACCTCGTTTCCGCGAACAAGCCGATCGGCATTCTGATCGCCGGTGCGGCGCCGGAGCTGCTGAAGCCGCCGGTGAACATCATGCGGCTCAGCCTGCACCCCGGCGGGCTCGCGCCGCAGGTCGTGAATTTTCACGAAGTCCGCGCGCACCTGCTTGCGCGGCTCAAGCGGCAGGTGGAGCTGAGCGGGGATGCAGGGCTTGCAGATCTGCTCCGCGAAATTTCCGGTTATCCCAAGCCGTTCCGCAGCGTGGTTCCGATCCGCGAAGGCAACGCGGATGACGTCGTATTAAAGACGATTCTCGATACGCCGGCGGGCAGGCTTTCGCTGTTCAGCACGCTGACGATCTTCGGCTCGCCGGTGGACGTGACCTTGTCCGAGCTTGCCATCGAGTCCTTTTTTCCCGCAGACTCCGATACCGCTGCGATCCTCCGGAAAATTTCAGAATAAGCGAAGAATGAATTCATCCGTTTCGGCCACGCCTGCCTCGGGTGGCGTTCAGCTTGCCTTGTTTGCCATGCTGCTCGGCAATTTCGCGACCGGGCTCGCGGTGCTGGCGCCGGCGGGCATGCTCAGCGTGCTCGCAAAGGACCTCGGGGTTTCGGTTCGCGAGGCCGGCTACCTCGTGACCGCGGGCGCGCTCATGCTGTGCATCGGCTCGCCGCTCATGGCCTGGGTCACGACGCGGATCGACCGGCGCAGGCTGCTCTCGGTGGTGCTTCTCATCACCGCGATCTGTCACGGGCTGTCGGCGCTGGCGCCGAATTTCTGGACCCTGCTTGCAGCGCGGGTCGCCATGCTCGCGGCGGCGGCCGTCTATACGCCGCAGGCGGCAAATGCGGTGGCGCTGCTGGTGGCGCCGGAGCGGCGCGCGAGCGCGATCCCCTTCGTGTTTCTCGGCTGGTCGCTCGCGGTGGCCGCCGGCCTGCCGGCGATCAGTCTCGGCGCGCAGCATTTCGGCTGGCGCGAAGTGCATGCGGCTTGCGGGCTGTTCACGCTCGCGGCCGCCGCGCTGAATTTCGTCTCCCTGCGTCCCGGCCTGCTGGGCGAGCCGCTCTCGCTGCAATCCTGGCTCGCGGTCGCGCGCAATCCGCTGATGCTGTTGCTGCTCGCGATCACCACGTTGCAGACGAGCGGGCAGTTCGCACTGCTCACCTATCTCGATCCGTTGACGAGAATGCGTACCGGCGGCGCCGCCGAATTGCTGGCGATGCTGTTTTCGGTGTTCGGCATTTGCGGATTCTTCGGCAATATCCTTGCGGCAAGGCTCGCGGGCACGATCGGCCCGCTGAAGACCTCGGTGCTCTTCATGTGTTCGCTGCTCGTGGGCATCGCCTTCTGGGCGCTCAATTCCCCGATGGTCGCGACGATTTTCGCGAGCGTCGCGTTCTGGGGGCTCGGCTTCGCAGCGTTCAACTCGATGCAACAGGCGCGGCTCGTCGCGGCGGGGCCGCATCTTTCCAGCGCGACGGTCGCGCTCAATACCTCGGCGCTCTATGTGGGGCAGGCGGTCGGCTCGGCGCTTGGCGGAATTCTGTATGCGCGGGGGCTCTATGACGGCATCGGCTATCTGAGCACGGCATTCGTGCTCGTCGCGCTGCTCCTGATCCTGCCGACGCGCGGGCGCGACTGACTACTTCTTTCGGCTTCTGGGCTTGCGGGCCTTGCGCGGCTTCACCGGCTCGCAGCCGGCGCGCTGGCGGATGACGGCGTGAAGCTGCTCGAGCTCCTTGTCGGTGAGGTCTTCGACCTGCGCGAAGTCGTTCCGCGCGCCATGCATCTTGATGATGAGCTCCGACAGTTTGACCTGCACCGCAAGCGCGTCCCGGTTCTGGGTGCTCTGGATCAGGAACACCATCAGAAAGGTAACGATGGTGGTCGATGTGTTGATGATGAGCTGCCAGGTATCGGAGAAGCCGAACAGCGGGCCGCTTACAGCCCACGTCAGAATGACCAGAACCGCAATCGTGAAGATCCACGGGCTGCCTGCGAAGCGCGCGGTGTGATGCGCGAATTCGGTGAACCAGGTATCCAGCCGGTCGCTGAACGTGGAGGGCTCGCTGAGTTCGATCTTGGTGGGCTTGGCTTTGGCCATGAGAAGCATCCGGATTGGCAGCCCCGTCATAACGCCGATGGCCGGTGATCCGTTCCTTCAGCCGCGATAGATCCATTCGTTCTGGCGCAGCAGGCCCGCGCCGCCGATGCGCTCGATCGCGGCATCGCGGGCGAAGCTGAACGGCATCGGCATGTGATAAATCCGGCCGACATTGCGCGCCGTGCTTTGCAGCTTCTGCGTGCGCGGAATGCGCGCCCGCTCATAGGCGCGCAATGCGGCGGTGACGTCCTCCGCGCCGCGAAATTGCTCCGCGAGCATGGCCGCGTCTTCGAGCGCTGCCGCGGCGCCCTGGGCCACGAAGGGAAACATGCCATGGGCGGCGTCGCCGAGCAGCGTGACCGCGTCCTTGCCCCAGGACGAGAGGTGGGGCGCCTCGTAAATCGACCAGCGCCGGAATTGTGCAACGGATTCGAGAATGCCGCGCGGCAGGCCGTTCCAGTTCGCGAAGCGCGGCAGCAATTCGGACGCCGCGACATCCTCGCCCCAGGACTCGCTCGCGCGCCTGTCCATGGTCACGGCGACGAGGTTCACGCGGCTGCCGTCGCCGACCGGATAGTGGACGAGATGCGCGCCGGGGCCGAGCCAGACGCGGACATGGGATGTCCTGCGCGCTTCTTCGGGCAGCGCGAGCAGCGGGATGGTCGCGCGCCATGCCGCCATGCCGCCATGGCGCGGAGCCGCGCCGGGGTGAAGCCGCGCGCGCGTCTGCGAGCGGATGCCGTCGGCGCCGATGAGCGCCGCGCCGGTCACTTCTTCGGTTTGCCTGTTGCGTTCGACCTGCGCGGTCACGCCTCGGCCGTGGGCCGCGAAATCCGTGAGGGTGGTGCCGTAGCGAAGCTCGATGTCGGGATGCGCGGCGGCGACGGTCGCGAGCGCTTCGTGGAGATCCGCGCGCAGGCATACGAGATAGGGCGCGCTGAATTTCTCGCGCATCGCCGTGCCGAGCGGCATGGCTGCGAGGACTGCGCGATTGATCGCATTGGTGACGATGAGTTCGGCGGGCTCCACCGTTTTCGGTTTCAATGCATCCAGCACGCCGAGTTTTTCGAGCGCGCGGGTCGCGTTCGGGGAGAGCTGGATGCCGGCGCCGGATGTGTCCGCGGTTTCGTCGCGCTCGAACACCAGAACGCGGAAGCCTTCGTCGGCGAGGGCGATGGCGGCGGCGAGGCCGCCGATGCCGGCACCTGCGACCAGAACCGTGCGCGAGCGCGACACGGGCTGACGAGGATCAGACGGTTGCGGGCGCGTGATAGGCGCACTCGGGAGGATTGGAAGCGTCGGCCTTCAGCTTGGGATTGTAGCGATAGAGCGTCGAGCAATAGGGGCAGATGATTTCGTGGTCGGCGCCCATGTCGAGATAGACATGCGGATGGTCGAAAGGCGGGTTCGCGCCGACGCATTTGAATTCATGCGCGCCGATTTCGATCACGGGAATTCCCGCGTCGTTATGGAAATGCGGAACGACGGAAGCAGCCATGGCCATGCCCTTGATTTGCGGGCGCAGCATAACGGCGGGGCGGTTCGATTTCCAGTGCGCCCCGGCGCGACCGTTTGACAATTCGAACCGCGGGCGGATACTCCGGCCCTACAGGCTGATGCGAGCCTGCCGCTTGCGCCCCTCGGGGAATGGTGAATCGCATCGAACGTCGCGCTCTTTCTTCTGGTCCCAAGCAGAACCGGCGGATCGAGTCAGCAATGCGAGCACTGACACGGAACTGCCGGGAGCAAGGATCGGAACGATGCGCGATTTTCGCGATTCAAAACTTATGGCGAAGACCCTGCGGGCGGCGCTGGCCGCGCGCAATATCGAAATCACCCACAGCGACGCGCTCGAGCTTGTGGCGAAGCAATACGGTCTGGACGACTGGAACGTGCTCGCGGCGAAGATCGGCGGCCAGGAAAACACCGGCGAGGCGGCTTCTTATTCCTTCGAGCCGCCGATACCGATCTTGCGAATCTTCGACGAGGCGAAGGCGAGGGAATTCTATCTGGATTTTCTGGGCTTCACGCATGACTGGGATCATCGCTTCGCGCCCGGCATGCCGCTTTACATGCAGGTATCACGGGGCAGGGTCATCCTGCATCTGAGCGAACATCACGGCGACGCAAGCCCCGGCGCGACGGAGTTCATCTGGATGGAAGGCATCGAGGCTTTCCATCGCGAGCTGCTCGCGAAGCGATACAAGAATTCCCGGCCGGGTCTGGAAACGGTGGACTGGGGACTTCAGGTCGAGGTTCCGGACCCCTTCGGCAACCGCCTGCGCTTCGCCCAACGCAAGAAAGAAGGCTAGGCTTCTTCGGGCCGCCTGACGCGGCAGGGAGGAACCGATGCCGCGTGTAGTTTACGAGCGTGACGGGCGCATTGCGCGCGTCACGCTCAACCGTCCCGAAGCCATGAACGCGATCGACATGGAGTTGCCGGGCGAGCTTGCGGGCGCGATCGAGCAGGCGAACGCGGACCCGAAGGTGCATGTCATCGTGCTTGCGGGAGCGGGCAAGGCCTTCTGCGCGGGCTACGACCTTTCGCTCTTTGCGCAGGCGGGCGGCGCCAATCCGGGCGTGCAGGAAATGCCGTGGGACCCGATGAAGGACTATTCGCTGATGATGGGCTTCACGGAGAAGTTCATGGCGATCTTCCGCTCCTATCGTCCGGTGATCTGCAAGGTGCATGGCTTCGCGGTCGCGGGCGGCTCCGACATCGCGCTGTGCTCGGACCTCGTGGTGATGAGCGAGGACGCGAAGATCGGCTACATGCCCGCGCGTGTCTGGGGTTGCCCGACGACGGCGATGTGGGTCTATCGGCTCGGCATGGAGCGCGCGAAGCGGATGCTGCTTACCGGGGACGCGGTGGACGGCCGCGAAGCGGAGCGGCTCGGACTGGTATTGAAGGCGGTTCCGCCCGCGGAACTCGACCGCGAGGTCGATGCGCTGGCGGAGCGGATGGCGTCGGTGCCGGTGAACCAGCTCATGATGCAGAAACTCATGATCAATCAGGCCTACGAAAACATGGGCCTGCGGACGACGCAGATGTTCGCGACGATCTTCGACGGCATCACGCGG
Source organism: uncultured Hyphomicrobiales bacterium (assembly GCA_964575175.1). Lineage (GTDB taxonomy): Bacteria > Pseudomonadota > Alphaproteobacteria > Rhizobiales > Xanthobacteraceae. Next base: position 21,031 of record CAZNPX010000020.1, read on the forward strand.
CACTCGCCGGAAGGCATGGCCTTCAAGCGGCGGGCGGAGGAGGTCGGCTGGAAGCAGGCGGTGCGGGAGCGGGACCTCGGCACCTATGACTGGACCGCCGACCGGCCGATTAACCGTGCGGATTGAGCCCTCTTTGGATTGCCGCAATCTGTCCCCATATGCGGCGGCATGAGAGGCTTGCTCATCAGGTTGGCCGTCGTCGCGGCGCTCGGTGCGGGCGTTTACGCCACGCTGCCCGAAGCCTCGCGCGGGCTGGAACTGGCACTGGCCGCGGAAAAGGATCCGGTGAAACTCGCCGAGCTTCGGCTCGCGGGCTTCGATGCGACGGCCGCGACCCGCGAAATCGAAGAGGCGCTGAAGAACGGCGACGCCGAGATGGCGCAGAGTTTCGTGGCGCTCGCCGCGGAACGCGGGATCGAGTTGCCGAAGGAGCTGCTCGCGCGGGTCGAGCAGGCCAATTCCGCAAGCGCGAGCGCGCAGCGCGGCATCTATAATTTCGCCCATGGCTTCGTCACCGGCGAGCCTCAGGATCTTTCCGGCTTCGCGGGCGCGGCGACCGGGGACCTTCTCGTCTTCGGAGACATTCGCGACATCGCGCGCGAGGGCTCGCGCTGGCTGCGCGGCCTCGACAGCGACCCCCTCATCATGGGGCTGGCCACGGCGGGGCTTGCCGTCACCGGCGTCACCTATTTCTCCTGGGGCACGGCCGCGCCCGCGCGCATCGGCTCCACGCTGATCAAGGTCGCGCGCCGCACCGGCAAGCTCAGCGTGAAACTCGCGGACGACGTGACGGTGCTGCTGAAAGCGCGCCGCACTTCGCGCGTCACCGCGGCGCTCACCGATGTCGCGCAGATCCAGCGCCGCGCGGGCACGCGGGTGGCGCTGGAAAGCATGCGGCATGCCGACAATGTCGGCGATCTGGCGAAGGCGGGCGTGCTCGCCGAGAAAAAGGGCCGCTCGACGCTCGCGATCTTCAAGACGCTCGGCCGTGGCGCCATCGCGCTCGGCGCGGGTGCGCTCGCAATCGCGGGCTGGGTGGTGGGCGCCGCGAGCAGCCTCGTGTTCTTCATGATTGCGGTCGTGAGCTTCTGCGCGGCGGTGCTGCGCTGGTTGTGGCCGTCCCGCAGGCCGGAACCGCAGACCAGCCGCCGCGGCCTGCTCGCGCGCGCCGTGCGCTCGCTGCTCGAGCCGTTCCGGGCCCCGCCTGCGCCCGCGCTCACGGATCGCTTCGCGGAAATTCGATAACGCGCCGTAGCGTCATGCTGTCCATGCATGGGATTTGCGCTGGCGAATCCCGGATGCGGTGGCTAGTTTCCCCGCCCGATGAAGACCTTCACCCACAACGGCACCACGATTGCCTATCTCGACGAGGGCGCGGGCGATCCCGTGCTGCTCGTGCACGGCTTCGCGTCCACCAAGGAAGTGAACTGGGTATTTCCCGGCTGGATCGCGCCGCTTCGGGAAGCGGGCTATCGCGTGATCGCGCTCGACAATCGCGGCCACGGTTCCTCCACCAAATATTATGAAACCGAGCGCTATCACATCCCGGAAATGACCGGGGACGTGATTGCGCTGCTCGATCATTTGAAAATCGCGAAGGCGGATTTCGTCGGCTACTCGATGGGTGCGCGCATCTCGGCTTATGCCGCGGCCCATTATCCCTCGCGCGTGCGCTCCGCGACGCTGGGCGGCATGGGTATCAACCTGACGCAGAGCGTGTCGAGCGGGGACCCCGTCGCGAAGGCGCTCGAAGCGCCGAGCTTGCAGGAGGTCGGCGATCCGGTCGGCGCGGCCTTCCGCAAGTTCGCGGAGCAGACCAAGAGCGATCTCAAGGCGCTTGCCGCGCTCTCGCGCTCGCACCAGCGCATCGTGCCGCGCGAAGACGCCGCGCGCATCCGCGTTCCGGTGCTCGTCGTGGTCGGCACCAGGGACGACATCGCCGGCTCCGGCGAGGAGCTTGCCGAACTGATCCCCGGTTCGAAATTCGTCTCGCTGCCGGATCGCGACCACATGCGCACCGTGGGCGATGCAAAGTTCAAGCAGGCCGTGCTCGACTTCCTGCGGGAGCGCCCCTGATGCTGGAGCGCGCACCCTGGAACGAAACCTTCACGGGTTCCGCCAGCAACAAGCTCGCCGGTGATTTTTACGGCAAGGGAGCGCGCCCGGCGCTGTTGCTGCATGGCGGCGGGCAGACGCGCCACGCCTTCGCGGGCACCGCGCAGGAACTGGCCAAGGCCGGATGGAGCGCGCTCGTGCTCGACCAACGCGGACACGGCGACTCCGAGTGGGTCGAGGACGGCGCCTATACCGCGCCGGATTTCGCGCGGGATGCGGTCGCCGTCGCCGGCGAACTGACGAAGCGTTTCGACAGGCCGCCGGTGCTGATCGGCGCTTCGCTCGGCGGCATGGCGGGCATGCTCGCGGAAGGGTTTGCTTTCAAGGAAAAGCGCGCGCCGAATTTCGCGGCGCTCGTGCTGGTCGATGTGACGCCGCGTTTCGATCCCGAGGGCGCCTCGAAGATCCGCGATTTCATGCGCGGCAAATCCTTCGAGGGCTTTGCCAGCATCGAGGAAGCGGCCGACGCCGTTTCGCAATATCTCCCGCATCGGCCGCGCCCGGCTTCGACCGACGGGCTGCGCAAGAATCTCCGCCAGCGCGACGGCCGCTGGTTCTGGCACTGGGATCCGCGCTTCTTCGACGGCCCGCATCCGGTCAGCACCGAGCGGCATCTGTATGAAGAGGAGCGGGTGGAGGCCGTGCGCCATCTGCGCATCCCGGCGCTGCTCGTCCGCGGCGGGTCTTCCGAACTGGTCAAGGAAGACCATGTGAAGGAGTTCCTCGCGCTTGCGCCGCACGCGAAGTTCGTCGATGTCGCGGGCGCACGGCACATGGTGGCGGGTGACCGCAACGACGTGTTCTCGGCGGCGATCGTCGATTTTCTGGCGGAATTGCCGGAATAACTCTTCCTTCGTCATGCCGAGGACAAGCCGGTCATGACGAGAAGATGCGCCATGCCGAATTATCGAATCTTCTGAATCGCTTACCGGCGCCGGCTGAAAGCGCGATTCTGCTGCAACAAGTTCGTCCTCAGAATCCGATTCCGTTGAAGTTGAGAATCCGATTCAGCGAAATCCCGAGTCTTTCCGGGCTTTTCGGACTTCACCTTCCGATTCAGGATCGGCTGCGGGAGAAGATGGGATCGAGGCGGCGGAAGCGCCTCATTCGCCCTTGAACTGCGGCTTGCGCTTCTCCAGAAACGCGCCGCGGCCCTCGCGGTAATCCGCGCTGTCGAAGCAGCGGTCGGCGGCTCCCTTCACCGCCTTCATGTCCTGCGCGAACGGGTATCCGGCGGCGTGGTCGATTGCGAGTTTCCCGGCTTTCAGCGAAAGCGGCGCGTTCTCCGCAATCGCGTTCGCAAGCTTCTCAACTTCCGATTCAAGCGCATCTTCCGCGACCAGGCGGTTGATGAGGCCGAGTTTTTCGGCTTCCGCCGCCTTCACCCGCCGCGCGGTGTAGAGCAGGTCCTTCGCATGCGACGCGCCGATGGCGGCGACGATGTAGCGGATCGCCGACGGCGGATAGGCCAGGCCGAGCTTGCCCGGCGGAATTGCAAACTCCGCGCTCTCGCTTGCGACGCGAAGGTCGCAGGCCGCCGCGAGGCCCATGCCGCCGCCCATGCAGAAGCTGCGGATCATGGCGATGGTCGGCAGCGGGCAGGCGGCGATGGCATCGAACGCCACGACGTTCGCATCTTCATAGGCGCGCGCGCCTTCGGCATTCGCGCGCACCGTCTCGAATTCGGAAATGTCCGCGCCCGAGCAGAACGGAAGATCGCCGGCGCCGCGCAGGACCACGACACGCAGCGCCCGGTTCGTGCCGAAGGCGGCGATCAGGCGTGCGGCCTCTTTCCACATCTCGAAGGAGAGGGCGTTCTTGCGCTCGGGGCGGTCAATAATGAGGTAACCAATCGCGCCTTTAATTTCGGCGCGGAGCTTGCTGTCTGCGGGCTGCGTGGCGTGCATGGCTGGAATATCGGAACCGGATCGCTGGAAATTGCGTGAATTGCTAACGGTTTTCAGGGTATCACGCCGTCGCGGATTTTGTGCTAGAAACAATCATCCCATTCACCGGTCAAGTCGAAGCGGAGCAGCGCTCAATGGCCCTGCATAAGAAACTTCCCCAAGGCATTCAGGCAATCGATCCCGTGTGGTCGCGCGTGCGCGACGAGGCCGAGGAATGCGCCCGCCGCGAGCCGGCGCTGGCGTCCTTCATCTTCACGACCGTGCTCAACCACGACTCGCTGGAACATGCGATCGCGCATCGCGTGGCGGCCCGGCTCGGCTCGGGGGACGTATCGAGCGAGCTGATCGCGCAGGCGTTCGAAGAGGCGATCGACGCGGATGCCACGATCGGCACCGCGATGCGCGCGGACATCATCGCCGTCGCCGAGCGCGATCCGGCGACGTCGCGCTATCTGGAGCCGGTGCTCTATTACAAGGGCTTCCATGCGCTCCAGGCGCATCGTCTGGCGCATTATCTCTGGCATCGCGGGCGCAAGGATTTCGCGCTCTATCTCCAGAGTCAGTCGTCGTCGGTGTTCGGCGTCGACATCAACCCGAATACCAAGGTCGGCAAGGGCATCTTCATCGATCACGCCACCGGCGTGGTGATCGGCCAGACCGCGGTGATCGACGACGACGTTTCGATCCTTCAGGGCGTGACCCTGGGCGGCACCGGCAAGGAGCAGGGCGACCGCCATCCGAAGATCCGGCGCGGCGTGCTCTTGTCGGCGGGCGCCAAGGTGCTCGGCAATATCGAGATCGGTTCCTGCGCGCGCGTAGCGGCGGGCTCCGTCGTCCTGAAGCCGGTTCCGGCGAACGTGACGGTCGCGGGCGTGCCCGCGCGTGTGGTGGGCGATGCGGGCTGCAAGGATGCCGAGCCCTCGCGTTCCATGAACCAGATGTTCGACATGCCCTTCATGGGCGAGGCGATCTGATAATTCTTCCGGCTTGCCGGATTGTGCAAGGCGCGGGTAGGTTGCCCGCGCTTTCCTTTTTACTTTTCGGAGATTCTCGTGGACCGCGCTGAACTCGACCGCTTGCAGGATTATCTCCGCCGGATGCTGAATCCGGAGATTGGCCTTGCCGCGCGCGCGCGGGTCGAGAACATGGCTGAGATCGTTCTCGGCGACGAGCCGATCGGCCGCGTGACGGTGGATGACGAGGACGGGGACCGTTCGTTCAACGTGACGGTGCCGGTCGAGATGCCTTCCGCGACGCCGAACCTCAACGAAGTCATTCGCGCGAAGTTCGGCAACCAGAAACTGCGCGTCGTGCCGCGCCCGAAGAAGACCGACTCGTCCGAAATCTATCTCGAGGACGAATATATCGCGGTGCTGTTTCGCGATGACGCCTCCGGCCGCTCCTGGACCTTCGAGATGGCGGTGCTCGACATCGATCTCGAGCCGGAAGAATAGCGCTGCATTTTGTCATTCCGGACGTGCGCCTTGGACGCGCGATCCGGAATCCAGGGCGGTTTGCGCAAGCGGCGCTGGATTCCGGGTTCGCTCGCTTGCGCTCGCGCCCCGGAATGACATTGACAGGGAGACTGGGCAATTAACGCTGATCCCTGAACGCGCTTGCGCCGCCCGTTAAGACATCATTAACCTCGCCGCCGATGGGCCAGGAGCCCTTTTGTGGGTGGTGTCGCGTGATTTCCGCGGAAGCGTTGCAATCCTTGTACGCGCTGGCGTTCGGCTTCTGCCTCGCCGGCATGCTGTGCTCGGGCTATCAGGTGTTCGCCGAGCGCCCCGCGAGCTTTACGCTCCTGAACGCCACCCGGCTGCGCGCGCTCTCGGCGGTGCCGTTCCTGGTGTTCGCGGCCCCCTTCATCATCATCCGCAACACCGTGCGCGGCCGCGTTCGCGAAGACCGCAACGTCGTCTTCGTCATGCTGGCCACGGTCATCGCCGGCTTCTGGAGCCTGTTCGCGGGGACCGCGGCCATCGAGGCGCTGCGTTTCGCGGCCGGCTTGAACGGCTGAGCCTCGCGCTTTTCGATTTCGCGTGGCATGGTCCCGCGCCTAATTTCGGACACGAGACAAGCAATGCCGCTCTACGAATTCGAAGGTATCCGCCCCGAAGTGCCGGAAGCGGGAAAATACTGGATCGCGCCCGACGCCAGCGTCGTCGGCAAGGTACGGCTCGCGGAAAACACCAGCGTCTGGTTCTACGCGGTGCTGCGCGGCGACAACGAATGGATCGAGATCGGGCAAAGCTCGAACGTGCAGGACGGATGCGTGTTGCACACCGATCCCGGCTTCCCGCTGAAAGTGGGCGAGGGCTGCACCGTCGGCCACAAGGCCATTCTTCACGGCTGCACGGTCGGCGACAATTCGCTGATCGGCATGGGAGCGACGGTTCTGAACGGCGCGAAGATCGGGAAGAACTCGATCGTCGGCGCCAATGCGCTCGTCACCGAGGGCAAGGAATTTCCCGATGGCTCGCTGATCGTCGGCTCGCCCGCGAAGGTCGTGCGCGCGCTCGACGACAAGACCATTGCCTTCCTGAAACTCGCGGCCGCGAGCTATTACAACCGCTGGCCCAAATACGCGAAGAGCTTCAAGCGGATCGACTGAGGAGATCAGTGGGTTCCTGCAATCAAGTCCTTTACGCGAGCCAGTTTGTTTTCAGGAATGCTTGCACCCTCATTCAGAAGTATTTCTGAATGAATCCAGATTGTATCGAGGTGCATTTCGTCCCTTGCAATTTTTGCAATGGCCGCATTAGCAGCGCGGGAGGTTGGCTTAAGTTTCTTGGCGGATTTCATCAGATCCCTGATTAGACGCGCGCCGATCGTTCCTGAGGCCCCAAGCCTATTCTGCAAGTAGGACTCGATCACCCCAAGCTCGCTTTGGGGTGATAACCGGTTTCGGAAGGAAATATAGGTAAGAACCTTTAATCCCAGCACGCATGATTTTTTCAGCTCCGCGCGTTGTGCATTGAACAGGCGCTTCATCTGAAAGTCGTTTGCAGATATTTCTGCTAGAGAAAGAAAATAGAGTTTAGGATTCAGGATGGGCGTGTCGGTATGAAGATCGACAAGTTCTGAAATGTATTCGACGATGAATTGTCGTAAGAATCCCGCCGTTGCGCATAGTCCGCTCAGATAGATGGTCTCTCCCGACGTCCAGCATTGCCAGCATAAGAGGTGATGCTCGGTCGCCGCCTTGCTATCTTTGCGATACCGAAAGCGAACGATTGCTCCCTCTACTTTGGCGGGATCGCGAACATAGGGCGGTATGTTCACGATCTCCCCGGTTTCTCGGTTGACCGCGCGAACTGATTGTCCGGTGAATAATTTTCGCCAGTCTTTTGTCATGCTCCGACTCTCGTCGGTCGTTCAAGGTGCTTAAACTATATAGAAAACCGGCCTCGCGAGAGGCCGGCTTTTTTGCGTTCGATTGCGCTCAGCGGAAAATCGAGAACAGTCCGAAGCTGTCCGGCCGCTGCGGCGTCGGCGCCGCGATCTGCACCGGCGGCGGGTTGATGTACCCTCTGGCCTTTGCGGTCTTGGCGTCGCCGTAGTTCTTGTAGCCCTGTTCGTCGAGATAGATGAAGAACTTGGCCTGCCGCGGCGTCCACCAGCGCGCGAGTTTCGCCTGGAATTTGCTCAGGCGGATGCAGCCGAGGCTTACCGGCGCGCCGAAGGTGCCGCCGGAATCGAGCCCGCCCGCGATCTGGTGGATGCCGTTCGCGCGCTCGCCGACATAGCCCTTGTCGGGGAGGAAATGCAGGAAGTTCGGCATCTCGATCGGATTGCCGCCGTTCTCGAACATCGCGATATGCGCGCGGCCGCCGTTCATGCGCGCGTCGCGCTTGGCGTCGGCGGGCGTATAGCGGCGATCCGAGCTCCAGTTGCGGTTCTGGATCACATTGATCGGCGCGTAATAGTTGTTGTTGGGCTTCTGCTGCCAGCGGCTCGATGACGTGACGAAGCGATAGACCAGCTTCGGCTTGCCGTTCTGGATCTCGCAGAAGTTCAGAGTCTGGCCGACGCAGTAGCCGTTATAGACCCGCGCTTTGACGACATGACTGGTCTGAAAGCGCTGGACCTGATCGAGGTAGTTTTTCAGGTCTTCCAGCTCGATCGCGAGCGCCTCGAGGTTCTCGAGCGTTTCCTCGCTCTTCGTCAGCGTCGCGAGCGGCTCCTTCGCGAGCGCCTCGAACGCGATGCTGCGCTCGGCCGCGATCTGCCGGAGGCGAGGAAATTCGGAAAGCTGATCGACGCGGGAGATATATTCCTGCACGCCACGGCACAGGCCGTTCTCGTCGGCGGTGTTGAGGTCGGCCACGATGTAGCGGTTGCGGATATTCTGCGGGAGCGTCTCGCTCTCGTTCACCGCCGCCGACAGCGGGAAGGGCGAACCCGTCTTGACGTCTTTCAGTTTCTCGAAGGGGATTCGGCACGGCGCATCCATGTCCGCGATCTTGCCCGCGGACATCGCGGTGATGGTGTTCTGGGCACCGGCCGGCGACGCGATCACTGCCAGGGCCGCAAAGCCCATGAGGAACGGTAACGTGCGCATACGACCCCCCGTAAGCACGCCAAGAATCTCCGGAACCTTGGTCGCTGCACTGCAACTTGGCAAGTTAAACCGAGGCATTCCCACTTCACATTTCCGTTTGCGGAGATGCACTAAAACCTTGGACCTCTTAAAAAATTGAGGCCGGCTTCGGGGGGACGAAGCCGGCCTCCGCATGTCCGGTCAGGGGACGGGGAGGGGTGGGGACGTGACCGGGCCTGCGTTTCCTGTATCTCGTTACCGTGCGGCGACGAACGGCGTCGGGCGATCGTCGCCAAGCGACACCCAGAGATTCGGGTCGTGCTGCGCCTGACGCTTCACGTAGCGGTAGCCGGTTTCGGCCCAGGGCAGGACTTCCTCGACCTGGTTGTCGAGAATGAATTCGCCTTTGTCGGTGCGGACCGTCAGCACCGAATGGCCTTCGCCTTTCTTGTCGCGCACGACCGTGATCAGAAGCGCGGAGCGCGGCCAGCCGAGCTGCATCAGCATGCGGCGCTTCAGGAGAACGTAGTCCTCGCAATCGCCATAGCCGTCTTCGGGGTAGGTCCACTTCTCGACCACGCCGTAATGCTCGAGATCGGTGAGTGGCTTGATGCGCTCGTTGACGAAACGATTGATGCGATCAAGCTCGCGCCTGGCTTGCGCGGTAAATTGCACGTCGCGCGGCGCCATGCGCTCGACGTTGCACTCCCACGGACGCGCTTCGCAAAACTGCACCCAGCCGATCGGCGGGCGCGTGGTGTCGCCGACCGCAACGAACTGCATTCTCTTCTGTGCCTGCGCGGAAGTCCCGCCACACGCGATCGCGGCAAGCGCAGCCAACACGACTGCGATACGCACGCCATAACCCTGATACGCAACCATACAACGCCCCAAACCCTGTTCTTATTGTTGGGACGATCCTGACAGACACGTTTTGAGACTCGTCTAATTCGCGCCGCGAAAGTCGCGGCATTCTTTTCGAAAATCATTCTCGAATTTTCGGATCGTTTGAATCGCATTTGTCTAAAATTGTAATCATCTCCGCGCGCGCGAACGCAGCGCGAAACGAAAAAGGCCGCCCAAGCGGGCGGCCTTTCCAGTTCGATCTGCGATCCGTTCAGAGTTCGCCGGCGCTGATATTCTGCTCGAGCGTATCGACGGTCTGAACGCGCGCGAATTCGATGGCAAAGCCGGTTTCCAGATGGCGCACCACGCGGCCCGGCGTGCGGCCGAGCGTGATCGGCGTGCCGACCGGGGGCTTGTCGCGCGCCTGCACGGCGGCGCCCGAGAGGGAGACGTCGAGTACGCGCGCTGGCATCTGCTCGCCGTTCGAGAAGGTCAGCAGCGTGCGCGGGTCGCGCAGGGTGAAGCGCTCGTGGCGGCGGTCTTCGGGCAGGCCCAGCGAGTTGCGGTTGGCAAACCAGGTCAGCTGGTCCGCGAGCTTGTCGCGGCGGCGGATGGTGCCCTGAACCGTCATGGCAAAGCCGTTCTCGATCAGGCGCACGCAATGGCCTTCGAGACGGCCGATATGGTCGATATAGGCGACCACCGGCTCGCCCGGGCGCGGCTGCGCCGGCGCGATCAGCGCGACGCCGCCGGGCGACATGTCGAGGGTGCGGCAGGTGAATTCGCGGCGGTCAGCCAGCATGTATCGGCCGGTGAGGTCGATTTTCACCCGCTGGCTGCGGCGTCGCTCCTGATTGAGAGGAAGCGTGACCGCTCTGTTCAATTGACGCATGATGTTGGCCGGCTTTCCCGCGAGAATTGGGAAAACCGTAAGGGGACTGTGGTTAACGGCCCGTATCGGGCTGCGTCCTATTTTTGGCTTGGTTAACTCAGCCCGCCTTGTACCAGTCTAAGTCTCGCGGATCCGGGCCGCCGGAGCGCGCCGAAATCGTCCGCTTCCGATTCCACGGGGTGAATCATCCGCAGCGTCCGAATCCGAAGCCGTGCGAGCGGCGCGGTGCCGGTCCAATATGGGACATCCAGCGGAACGATCGAGCCCAGCATCCGGGCGTGGGTCCGGCCGCGATGGCGCAAGGGCAGCAGCAGCATTTCCAACTCGACCGTCCTGTCGTCGTCGGTCTCGCCGATGAGGCTGGCGACCGCCGGAAGCTGGCCGTCGGCGACGCCTTCGAGCAGCCCGAAAAGGGTGGCCCGGTCGTCGGCCGCGAAGAAGGCACCGAAGCTGCGGCCCCGCATTTCGTGGCCGATCAGCGCGCAAAGCCGGGTTCCCGCGAGGCGGACGGCCTGGCGCGGGCTTTCGCTGTTCTCCAGCAGGAAGATATCGCCGAGCAGACGGCCGATGTCCGCAGGGTCGATTTCAGCGCGCTCCGGCGCCGCGCGGCCTTTGCGCAGGCGGTCCCAGTAAGCGTACAGCGCGCGCGCTGACGGATGTTTCATGTCGGCAGTCCCCACTTCGTACCGGTCCGTCCGTTGCAACTTGGGACGGTGCCACGGCTACCGAGCAGGGGCTGTGCCGTATGCGGAGTGATTAACAGGCCGCGGCAGGTAGGGTTAACGGCTGCTTTCGCTTTCCCATCCGAGTGGAACCGGTATGGTGGGAATGGCTCAAGGCTCTCTCGAATTCGCGGGCCCGGCCGCCGGACCTCGTCAACCGAGAACGGCGGTCAACAAAGCGGACCCGCGCAAACTGACAACCGACTGGGGATGTGACCGGCCCGCGAAATGGGGGTTTCGCGGGCCACTTTTTTGCAAATTTTCGCAAAACCTTGCTCGCAATAGCCGCTCCCTTTAAGGGGATGCTGTGAATTACGCCAATTTTCCTCTGGAAGCGCAGCGGCGGCGCGAGCCGGTGTTCAATCTTCCTCCCGTCATTGTTGTGCTGTCGGCGATTCTCGTCGCCGTGCATGTTCTGCGGCAGTTCCTTTCGCAGGAAGACGACCTCAAGGTCCTGCTTTGGACGGCGTTTCTGCCCGCGCGCTACAGCAACGTCCCGATGCTCCACGGCCTGCTGCCCGGCGGGGCGGCGGCCGACGTCTGGACCTTCGTCAGCTATGCATTCCTTCACGGCGACGCGATTCATCTCGCGGTCAACCTGATCTGGTTTCTCGCGTTCGGCAGCGCCGTCGCGTGGCGATTCGGCGCGCTGCGATTCCTCGCCTTCAGCGCGGTGACGGCGGCGGCGGGCTCGGCCGCGCATCTCATGTTTCACTACGGCGACATCGCGCCGCTGGTCGGCGCATCCGCCGCCATTTCCGGCGCGATGGCGGCGGCAACGCGCTTCGCTTTCGAGGCGGGCGGCCCGCTCGGCGCGTGGCGCAATTCCGGTCCCGCGGCCTTCCAGGTTCCGGCGTCGCCGTTGCTGACGGCGCTACGGAATCGACAGGTCCTCGTATTTCTCGGGGTGTGGTTTCTGCTGAATCTCCTGTTCGGCGCCACCAGCGCGTTATCGGGCTATTCGGAAGGCACCATCGCGTGGCAGGCCCATATCGGCGGTTTCCTCGCCGGGTTGCTGCTGTTTCCGCTGTTCGATCCGGTGCGGCGGCCGACGTTCCACTGAATTCCTCGTTGCAACGCAACTTGCGGCGCAACCAAAACCGTCCGATCCTGTTTGGTCTATCGGCCCCGCTTAACCGGAGGACTCGATGACGGTTCGCAGAATTCTCAATCTCAAAGGCTCCGACGTGGTGACCATCGCGCCGGAAAGAAGGCTGCTCGACGCAATCGCGCTGCTCACCAAGCACAGGATCGGCGCGCTGATCGTCACCGGACAGGATGACGAAGTGCTCGGCGTACTTTCGGAGCGCGATATCGTCCACCTCCTGTCGAACAAGGATGCCAACCGCTTCGAAAATGCGGTTTCGTCAGCGATGACCGCGGAGGTGAAGAGCTGCCGGCCCGATGACACCATCCAGCACATCATGCATGTGATGACCGTGGGCCGCTTCCGTCACATGCCGGTGGTGGAGAACGGCAAGCTCGCGGGCGTGATTTCCATCGGCGACGTCGTGAAGTTGCGGCTCGAGGAGATGGAACGCGAGAGCGAACTCTTGAAGGAATATATCGCGACGGCGTAGCGAGGCTCGCTACTGCCGCGAGACTGCCGGGGGATCAGGCGCTCAGCGACGCGACCGCTTCCGCGATATCGGCAAGCGCGCGCTCGGCGGCTTCCTCGCCGGCCTTGATGGATTCTTCGGCGCGGTAGAATTCGAACAGGCCGACGCCGTTGAGCCGCGGCGAGATCATCACGTCCGGCGGATCGCCGGCGAGGCGCGAGCGCGAGATGCGGTCCTGCGTTATGTTGAAGGCGTCCATCATCACCGCGGAAATTCCGCGCGGCCCGTCCGCGGGCGTCTGCACGCGCGGGCGCGGCAAGCCGAACACATTGCCGAACAGCCTACGGGGTCGGGCGGCAGGCACCGGGAGCGGCGGCTCTTCTTCCACGTCGTTCGGGGTGCCGCTGTCCTGAATGACGGTGCCCTTGCCGAATACGTCGGCGTGAAGATTGACCGCGATCACGACGCGCGCGCCGAGCGCACGCGCGGCCGATACCGGAATCGGATTGACGAGCGCGCCATCCACGAGCCAGCGCCCGCCGATCTTGATCGGGGTAAAGATGCCGGGAAGGGCATAGCTCGCGCGCATCGCCTGAATGAGATTGCCGCGCGTCAGCCAGATTTCGTGGCCGGAAGAAAGCTCGGTCGCGATCGCCGCGTATTTGACCGACAGGTCCTCGATCGGCGTCTCGCCGAAATTCAATTCGAGCAGGTTCGCGAGGCGTCCGCCGGAAATCAGGCCGTTGCCGCCGATGCGCCAGTCGAGGAATCCGAACATGCGCCGCTTCGTGATCGAGCGCGCGAATTCCTCGAGCTGGTCGAGACGGTTCGTGGCCCAGGCGCCGCCCGCGAGCGCGCCCATCGAGGTGCCGGCAATGACGTCGGGGCGGATGCCTGCCTTTTCGAGAACGCGAAGGATCCCGATATGCGCCCAGCCGCGCGCGGCGCCGCCGCCGAGCGCGAGCCCGATGCGGGGACCCGAGGCTTGCGGCTCCTGACGGTCGACCGAAATATTCCGGTCGGTCGGCTCCAACGGCTTGCGGTTAAAAACATTCAAAAACATGACTGCACCAGAACGCGGAATTTATGGGCGAAGTTCCGGAAAGCGGGTGCGGAATCCTCGCTGCACTGCAACTTCGTAAAAACAAACCGTGTCAGGATCGCGTCATAAGACACGGCGCTTTCAGTCGAAGCGCAGCGCCGCCTTATCGGCGCCGAGCGGGATCGAGCGGTAAAAGCACGAGCGGCGGCCGGTGTGGCAGGTCTTGCCGTCGCCGGCGACGGAGACTTTCAGCAGCACCGCATCCTGATCGCAATCGATCCGCATCTCGGAGACGCGCAGCACGTTGCCGCTGCTCTCGCCCTTCTTCCAGAGGCTTTTCCTGGAGCGCGACCAGAACCAGCCCTCGCGGGTTTCGATCGTGCGCTGCAAGGCTTCGGCGTTCATGTGCGCGAGCATGAGGATGTCGCCGCTCGTCTCGTCGGCGACGATCGCGGAGATCAGCCCGTTCGCGTCGAAACGCGGGGTGAGGGCGCTGCCTTCTTCGAGTTCTTTGTCGTGCATCGTATTTCGTCCTGAGAAGCGGCCCGCATTTTACCTCGGCAAAAGAAAACGGGCCCTTACGGGCCCGCTTCTGTCTGTCGCTCGAATGCGCGGCTCAGTCCTTGCGGCTGCCGCGTACCAGCGTGAAGAAACGGACCTGCTCGGCCGGATCGTCGCGGAAGACGCCGGTGAACTGGGTGGTCACGGTCGATACGCCCTGGCGCTGCACGCCGCGCATCGCCATGCACATATGCTCGGCTTCGATCATGACGGCGCAGCCGCGCGGTTTCAGATGCTCGTCGATCGCGTCGGTGATCTGCGAGGTGAGATGCTCCTGCGTTTGCAGGCGGCGGCCGAAGATCTCGATGAGGCGCGAGAATTTCGACAGGCCGACCACACGCTCGACCGGGAAATAGGCGATGTGAGCCTTGCCCATCATCGGCATGATGTGATGCTCGCAATGCGAGAAAAACGGAATATCGCGCACGACGACGAGATCGTCGAAGGTGCCGATTTCACCGAAGGTCCGGCCAAGAATTTCTTCCGGGGTTTCGCCGTAGCCGCCGAACACTTCCTCGTAAGCCTTCACCATGCGGCGTGGCGTGTCGAGCAAGCCTTCGCGGTTCGGGTTGTCGCCGATCCATGCGATCAGCGTACGCGCAGCAGCCTCCGCCTCTTCGCGAGACGGGCGCTTCACCGGTGCTAGTTCGGGTGCTGCATCCGGCTGCTTCAGCAGCGACGTGACGACGGCATCCATCTTGGTCTTCTCCATTCGAGCCGGCGACGCCCGCCGTCCGGCTTACCTTTGCGATTTGCAGTCCGGCCTCCGGGCGGAGGATCGGCTATGCAGGAGGCACATTTCTTCCCGTCAGCCGGGCGCCTTCCAACCCATGCCTTCAGGTCTTATTTTTCCGGGGAATTTGACTTGCGAACGACGCCTTTATGGCAGATTCCCGAAAACCCTCCGCCGTTCGACCGGCGGCAAGCACTCGTGAAAACCTGCACCCCCGTACATTAGTTCCCGCAAGCCGTGAAGGAATTTGGTTTTCGATTGCGGCAAATTCGCGGAGTAGGGATAAGACCAACCATGCTGAATGACGTTTATAATCGCCGCATCCTGGAGCTCGCCGCCGATATTCCCCGGAGCGGCAGGCTGCCGCATCCCGGCGCTTCGGCGACCGCCCACTCCAAGTTGTGCGGTTCGACCGTGACCGTGGATCTGGCGATGGAAGGGAATACCGTCACCGACTTCGCCCACGATGTGCGTGCCTGTGCGCTCGGTCAGGCTTCGTCCTCGATCATGGCGAGGCACGTGGTTGGGTCGAGCGCCGCGGAGTTGCGGGCGATCCGGGATGAGATGTACCGGATGCTGAAAGAGGGTGGCCCGGCGCCTGGCGGCAAGTGGGCCGACCTCGCCGTGCTGGAGCCGGTGCGGGACTACAAGGCGCGTCACGCTTCGACGCTTTTGACCTTCGATGCGGTGGTCGATGCCATCGGCCAGATCGAGCAGAAACAGGCCAAATAGGCCGTAAAATCAGGGAGTAACGCATGGCCCCGCGGATGCGCAGAATCGTCACCGGCCACGACGCCAACGGCAAAGCAGTGGTGGTCGAGGACGGCGAGCCGCCGGTGGTCTTCACGCGCGCCGAAGCGCCGGGGCTCGCCTTCTACGAAGTCTGGAATACGCAATCCTCGCCCGCGAAGATCGCGGCGAAGAGCGACCCGACCCGGGACAGGCCGGTAAAGGTGCCGCCGCCGAAGGGCGGTACCATCATTCGCGTCATCGACTTTCCACCCGAAGTGCCGGGGACGCCGAAGCCGCCCATGGAGGCGGCCGGCAAATTGTTCGAGCTCATGGGACTGCATCCGGTTACCGATCCCAAACTTTACGAGCGGCACCAGTTCATGCACCGCACAAGCTCGGTCGACTACGGGATCGTGCTCGAAGGCAGCATGACTTTGTTACTCGATGACACAGAAATTGATCTCAAGGCGGGCGATGTCGTCGTCCAGAACGGGACCATCCACGCCTGGAAGAACCGCTCGGGGGCGAACTGCCGGATGGCCTTCATACTGGTCGACGGCGAATACGAGCCGGGGCTGACGCCGGCCTCCGGCGGGTGATGGCCGCCGACCTCGACACGCTGTTCGACCGCGCGGCGAAGGCGCCGCGCCAGGCGGGGCGGGTGCTCATCAAGGGATACCGCTACACGCTTTCGCCGCTGATCGGCTTTCGCTGCCGGCATCTGCCGACCTGTTCCGAATATGGGGACGAGGCGCTCGGGCGGCACGGGCTCTGGGCCGGCGGCTGGATGACGCTGGCGCGGTTCTGCCGCTGCGGCCCGCTCGGTACCTCGGGGCTCGATTTCGTGCCCGCGGCTTTACCCGAGCGCGCGCGCTGGTATATGCCGTGGCGCTACGGGCGCTGGCGCGGGACGAATCAAACGCCGCCGGCAAAACGAGAAAATTGATCGCTTACCTGCCTGGTTTGCAGGAGTGAGCAGGAGGACATGATGGTCACGCTGACCTTTCCCGACGGCGCACGCCGCGAATTCAACAACGGCATTTCCGGTCTCGACATCGCCAAAGGCATTTCGCCTTCGCTCGCCAAACGCACCATCGCGATGGCGCTGGACGGCGAGGTCGTGGATCTCACCGATCCGATCAACCGCGACTCGAAGATCGAATTCATCTCGCGCGACGATCCGCGCGCGCTCGAACTCATCCGCCACGACGCGGCGCATGTGATGGCCGAAGCGGTGCAGGAGCTTTTTCCCGGCACGCAGGTCACGATCGGCCCCTCGATCGAGAACGGCTTCTATTACGATTTCTTCCGCAACCAGCCGTTCACGCCGGAAGATTTCCCCGCGATCGAAAAGAAGATGAAGGAGATCATCGCGCGGGACAAACCCTTCACCAAGGAAGTCTGGACGCGCGATCAGGCCAAGAAAGTTTTCAAGGACAAGGGCGAGAACTTCAAGGTCGAGCTGGTCGAGAGCATTTCCGCCGACCAGGACCTGAAAATCTACAAGCAGGGCGAATGGTTCGACCTCTGCCGCGGCCCGCACATGCCTTCGACCGGCAAGATCGGCAATGCCTTCAAGCTGATGAAGGTCGCGGGCGCTTACTGGCGCGGCGATTCCAACAAGCCGATGCTGACGCGCATCTACGGCACGGCATGGCCGGACCAGAAGCAGCTCGACGATTATCTGCACCGTCTCGAAGAGGCGGAGAAGCGCGACCACCGCAAGCTCGGTCGCGAGATGGACCTGTTCCACTTCCAGGAAGAAGGGCCGGGCGTGGTGTTCTGGCACGCGAAGGGCTGGACGCTGTTCCAGTCCACCGTTGCGTACATGCGCCGCCGCCTGCGCGGCGACTACGACGAAGTGAACGCGCCGCAGATGCTCGACAAGTCGCTCTGGGAAACCTCGGGACACTGGGACTGGTATCGCGAGAACATGTTCGCAGCGCAGTCGGCCGGCGACGAGGCCGAAGACAAGCGCTGGTTCGCGATCAAGCCGATGAACTGTCCGGGCCATGTGCAGATTTTCAAGCACGGCCTGAAAAGCTATCGCGATCTTCCGGTCCGTCTCGCGGAATTCGGGGTGGTGCACCGCTACGAGCCTTCGGGCGCGATGCACGGGCTCCTGCGCGTGCGCGGCTTCACGCAGGACGACGCGCATGTCTTCTGCACCGAAGACCAGCTCGCGGCCGAGTGCCTGAAGATCAACGATCTCATTCTCTCGACCTATGACGACTTCGGCTTCACCGGCGAATTGACGGTGAAGCTCTCCACGCGCCCGGAAAAGCGCGTCGGCACGGACGAGGCGTGGGATCACGCCGAAGCCGTGATGGAAAAAGTGCTGGCGCAGATCGCGGCCGCTTCCGGCGGACGGATCAAGACCTCGATCAATCCGGGCGAGGGCGCGTTCTACGGGCCGAAATTCGAATACGTTTTGCGCGACGCCATCGGCCGCGACTGGCAATGCGGCACGACGCAGGTGGACTTCAACCTGCCGGAGCGTTTCGGCGCGTTCTATATCGACGCCGACGGCGGCAAGAAGACGCCCGTGATGGTGCATCGCGCGATCTGCGGCTCGCTCGAGCGCTTCACCGGCATCCTGATCGAGCACCACACCGGGCATTTCCCGCTGTGGCTCGCGCCGTTGCAGATCAAGGTCTGCACCATCACGTCGGATGCGGATGCTTACGCCAACGACGTGCTCAAGGCCGCCTTCAGGCTCGGGCTGCGCGCGGAGAGCGATCTTCGGAACGAGAAGATCAACTACAAGGTGCGCGAGCACTCGCTTGCGAAGATTCCGGTGCTGCTCGTGGTTGGCAAGAAGGAGGCGGAGGAGCGCACGGTTTCGATCCGCCGTCTCGGCTCGCCGCAGCAGACTTCCATGCCGCTCGACGCGGCACTCGCGGCGCTCGTGGCCGAAGCGCTGCCGCCGGACCTGAAGCGCGAGCAGGCGGACGACGCGGCGTAAGACGTATCTTTCATCGTGAGAAGCGTCGCGCAAGCGAGGCGTCTCGAACCATGCGCGCAACAGGATAAGGGGTATCGCTTCGCGGCCGCAGCCGGCGGCGGTGCCTAGTTCTCGCCGCGGGCGAGCACTTCGACGTCGCGGTCGCGGCCTGCGACGACCTTGAAATTCGCCTGATAGGTTTTGCCGTCGTGGCGCGCGACGGCGACATACTCGCCGTCGGCCAGCACGATCGAGGGGAAGGCGCCGATGAATTCCTTGATCGAGTCGCCGCCCGGCGTCAGCACCGACCATGAAGTATTGGCGAGCGCTTCGCCTCCGGCTGCGTGCACGAGCCGCAAGGTGATCTGCGCCGCGCGGTGATGCACGGTCGCGTCGGTCAGGCGGCCGGCTTCGATGCGGACATCGGCGGTGATGGTCGAGTTGCCTTCGCCGAAGGTCGACTGCACGTAATAGGAGCCCGCGGGCAGCAGCACGAGATCGCCGGGCGTGGCGCCGCGCACGACCGGCGGGCGCTCGTTGCGCACGGTGCGCTTCTTGCCGTCGCCAGTGGTGCGCTGGAGATAGGTTCCTTCATAGACATCGAAGCGCAGCTTCTGCGCCGGTATGGCGGCATCGGCGACGCGACCCTGAAGGCGCAGTCCGCCGGCGGCGACGATGAGCGTCTCGCGCTTGTTCTCGGTGACGTCGACGCGCTGCGCGAAGCTCGCCAGACCATAGGCGACATGCACGACATATTTTCCGGGCACCAGCGAGAAGGACGGCGCTGCATCCTGTGACTCGCTGACGAGCACGAGCGGGGTCGCCGTGCCGGGGCGCTCGGTGAAAACGCGCCAGTGCAATGCCCGGGTCACGTTCGGGCCGTCGGCCGAATAACGCGCCGCCAGATGCAGCTCGTAGCGATGGGGCGCATTGTTCGGGGTTTCCCGGGCGGCCGGACGCTGCGGTTGCGGCGCCTGCTGGTGCTGCTGCTGCGGCGCCGGCGGGGGCTGCAAGGAGGTGGGCGGGCTCTGGGGCGGCGGCGGATTGGGAATCATCGCCGGAGGCGTCGGCGGCGGATTCTGGGCCTGAAAGGGGAACCACTGTGCCGAAGACGCACCTGCGCCGAGGAGCAGGACCAGGACGGCCGCGACCGGGGCACGAAAATAGGCAAAGCGCGTCATGGCGGTCTTTTTAGTCCCGAGGAACCCGAATGCAAGCCGGAAGGGTGAGCCCGCCCGGAAGCCGCTGGAGAGTGCTGGCTAGCGGGGTGGATGATCTTCGCGGCCCATTTGCGGCGCGTTCGCCCGCGCGCATGTCATCTCCACTCCGGCGGAGCCCGGTTGCCCTTCGATTCCGGCATGCGCAAAGGCCGCCGCGGCGAAGGAATGCGAAGGTTAGAATCTGACCGTAAGCCATGCTACCGGTCCTCGGCTTTTTCGAGACGGGAATCCGAATGTCCAACGCTTTAGAACTGCTCAAGACCCGCACTTCGCCGCGTGCCGCGGACCTCGTGCTTCCTGCACCGACGGAGGCGCAGCTTCAGGAGATGCTTACCATCGCCGCGCGCGTGCCCGATCACGGCAAGATGGTGCCCTGGCGCTTCATCGTGCATCCGCAGGATTCGCGGGCGGCGCTGGTGGAAAAGCTGGTCGCGAATTTCCGCGCGGGAAATCCCAACGCATCGGTTGCCGAGGCGGACAAGCAACGGCTTCGCTTCGGCGGCAGCCCGCTGATCGTGACTGTGGTTTGCAGGATCGCGCCGAATGCCAAGGTGCCGGACGTCGAGCAGCTTCTCTCCGCGGGCGCGGTCTGCATGAACTTGCTTCATGCCGCGCATGCGATGGGTTTCGGCGCGAACTGGCTCACCGGCTGGGCAGCGTTCGATGGAAGCAGCAAGGAATTGTTCGGCCTTGCGCAGAACGAACAGATCGTCGGCTTCATCCACATCGGCACGGTGAAGGGCGAAATCTTCCAGCGGCCGCGGCCCGAGCTTTCGCAGATCGTGAGCAGGCTCTGATGTTCTACGAACCGATCAAGCGCAACCACGGCCTGCCGCACGATCCCTTCAAGGCCATCGTGGCGCCGCGTCCGATCGGCTGGATCAGCTCGGTGGACGCAAAGGGCAACGTGAATCTCGCGCCCTACAGTTTCTTCAACGGTGTCGCGAGCTTTCCGCCGATGGTGATGTTCTCCAGCGAAGGCTTCAAGGACTCGATCTCGAACGTGAACGAGACCATGGAATTCGTCTGCAATCTCGCGACCTGGGATCTGCGCGAGGCGATGAACAGGACTTCGCAAAGCGTGCCGCATGACGTGAACGAGTTCGAGCTTGCGGGGCTCACGCCCGCGCCGTCGAAGCTCGTTGCCCCGCCGCGGGTCGCGGAATCGCCCTGTGCGCTCGAATGCAAGGCGACCCAGATCGTGCAGATGAAGGGACCGGACGGGACCCCGCACGACAACTATGTCGCTTTCGGCGAAGTCGTCGGCATCCATATCGACGAGCGCTATATCCGCAACGGCATTCTCGACGCCGCCGCGATGAAGCCGATCGCGCGGCTCGGCTATCGCGACTATTCGGTCGTGACCGAGCTGTTCCAGATGATCCGGCCGGACGAACGCAAGCGCTGACTATTTCGCGACGCGCGCGAGCAGCCGCTCGGCCCGTTTCAGGTGCGGCTGGTCGTACATCTGGCCGTCGAGCGAAATCACCCCGGCATTGCCCGCGGCCTTGAAGGCGTCGATCAGGCGTTTCGCCTGTGCGATCGAATCCGCGCTCGGCGTGTAAATCTCGTTGATGACCGGCACCTGATCGGGGTGGATCGCCATCTTGCCGGTGAAGCCGTCGCGGCGGCCCTCCAGCGTTTCGCGCTTCAGCCCGTCCGCATCGCGGAAGTTCGGATAGATGGAATCGATCGGCGCGACTTCGGCCGCGACCGCCGCGATCAGGCATTGCGCGCGGGCGAGGCGATAGGGATCGGTGTAGTCGCCTCTCTCGTTGCGGTTCGTCTCCGCGCCGAGATCGGCGGAGAGATCCTCCGCGCCCCAGGTCATGCCGTCGAGGCGCGTGCTGCATCCCAGATAGTCGTGAAGGCCGAAAAGGGCCTGCGCGCTCTCGGTGACGAGCACGAGGATGCGGGTCGAACCCTCGTCGAGCCCGTAGAGCGCTTCGCGGGCGGTGATCTTGGCGTCGAGATGGGTGACGTCGCCGCCGTTGCGGCTTTTGGGAAAGAGAATTCCATCGGGCCTCGCCGCGATCACGGCGTCGAGGTCGGGGTCGGTCATGCCGGTATCGAGTGCGTTCACGCGCACGAACAGGCGAGGGCGCTGGCGCTCGCCGATATTCGCGTTGAGATAGTCGCGGACGATCTCGCGCGCCTTCGGCTTATTGGCGGGCGCGACCGAGTCCTCGAGGTCGAGCAGCAGCGCATCCGCGCCGCTCGCCAGCCCTTTTTCCAGTTTGCGCGGCGCGTCGCCGGGAACGAAAAGATAGGAACGCATCGTAGTCCGTCTTTATACGTTGATCTTGCGCTTCAGCATGAAAGCCTGCCGCTTGCATTCGGCGACCAGCTTGCCGTCCTGGTTATAGGTGCGGTGATGGAAGTCGACGATGCCGGCGTCGGGCCGGGATTTCGATTCGCGCTTTCCGAGCACGTCGGTGGTGCAGCGCACGGTGTCGCCCTCGAACAGCGGATGCGGGAATTTCACGTCGGTCATGCCGAGGTTGGCGATGGTGGTGCCGACCGTGGTGTCGTTCACCGAAATCCCGATCATCAGGCCGAGCGTAAAAAGGGAATTCATCAGGGGCTGGCCCCACTGGGTTTCCTTCTCGCAGAAGTCGCGGTCGATGTGCAGCGGCTGCGGGTTCAGGGTCATGTTCGAGAACAGCATGTTGTCCATCTGGGTGACGGTGCGGCGCAGCCGGTGCTCGATCACCGTGCCCGCCTCGAAGTCCTCGAAATACATGCCGCCGCGGGGGTGGCGGGCCGCTTCCAAAGCCATGGGTTTTCTCCCGAATTTCCTCGTTAAGATTCCGTTTACCATAAGACGCCAAGTTCCAGGCGGGCCTTTCCGCCAGGGAGTCGGCAGGGCCGGGGGCGCCAGCATGTTACTCGACTCGCTATTGAACTCCGGTGAGCGCGTTACCGCAGCCATCCGGTCGGCGAGCCAGCAGACCGGAATCAGCTTCGACTATCTCCTGAAAACGGCGCATCGCGAATCCGCGCTCAACCCCAAGGCGCAGGCGTCCACGTCCTCGGCGCTGGGGCTGTTCCAGTTCATCGACACCACCTGGTTGCAGACGGTCAAGGAAGACGGCCCTGCCTTCGGCTTGCAGGCGCAGGCCAACCAGATCGAGAGAACCGCGAACGGGCAATACTTCGTCCGCGACCCCATGGTCCGCGCGCAAATTCTGAAGCTGCGCGAGAATCCGGAAATCGCGGCGAACATGGCGGCCGCCTTCTCCAAGCGGAACGCCAACGAGATCCAGAACGTCCTCGGGCGCGAGCCGACTGCGGGCGAGCTCTATATCGCGCACTTCCTCGGCGCGAACGGCGCGAAGCGCTTCCTTTCGCTGCGCGCGACCAATCCGAATGCATCGGCGGTCGCCGCGTTTCCCGAAGCTGCGCGCGCGAACCGGTCGATCTTCTACAATGCGAACGGGCCGCGCAGCGTCGACGAGACCTATCGCGTGCTGGTCTCGAAACACGACAATCTCCGCAAGGCCGCGCCGGCCACGGCGGTCGCCAACCTTCAGATCACCAATCCGCGCCCGGTCGAGGCCGATCACTCGCCACTGCCGAATTTGCTGAACCGCATTGCCGCGCTTTTCATGCCGCGCAGGGCGGCGCCCGTGAGCGCGCCCGCGCCGCTGCAACAGCCGAACGCGCCGGCCCCGACCGCCTTCGCCCATCGGATCAGGCCGACCGTCACGGCGGCGACCCCGACGATCACCGCGCGCGGGCCCGCGCCTGCCGCCGGGCCGCAGCATGTCGCCCTGCTGGACAACCCGTCACGGGTGCAAAGCGACGCGCCGATCTTCCGTGGCCTCTTCCAGAACCAGGCCGAGACGCCGATTTCGCAGGACGTCCGTTCGCTCTGGGGCGGCGTCAATCCGTTCCTGCGCCGCACGAGCTGAAGTCCCGCTTCGCTTCTTAACGAAACCTGAAAATTCACGGTGAACGCTTTGTTAAGCGCGCGCGCTTAGGTTTTGCGCGGGATTACAAGAGCGCGGGGTCGGCGATGATCGTTCGCCAGTTTCTGAAGTGGATACAGACCGCACCGCCGGGCGAGCGTGCCGATGCGACCAGTGCGCTGGCGCGCGCCTATCTCTATTCCGAACTTTCCAGCGGCGACCGTCTGGCCGCCGAAGCGGCGATGACGGTGCTGCTCGACGATCCGTCGCCGCTGGTGCGGCGCGCGCTCGCGGAAGCGATCGCGGCTTCCGAATATGCGCCGCGCACGGTGCTGATCGGGTTGACGCAGGATCAGGTCGACATCGCGGAAATCGTGATCGAGCGCTCGCCGGCATTGCTCGATGTCGAGCTCGTCGATCTCGCCGCAAGCGGGAAGGAGCGTCTGCAAATCGCCATCGCGTCGCGCGAGATGATTTCGCGGGCGGTTGCGGCTGCGGTTGCCGAAGTCGGCACGGCGGCGGCTTGCCTCATCCTGCTGGAAAACCCAGCCGTCGACCTTACCGGCGCCGCGCTCGCGCGCATTGCCGCGCGTCACGGCCATCTCGCCGCGATCCGCGATGCGTTGCTCACGCGCGAGGACCTGCCGACGGAAACGCGCCAGGCGCTCGTCGCGACGCTTGCGGATACGCTGGCCCGTTTCGTCACGCATCGGGAATGGCTGCCGGAAGAGCGGGCCAAGTCGGTTGCGCGCGAGGCCTGCGACCGCGCCACCGTCGCCATTGCCGCCGGGCAGACGCCGGAGCAGGTCGCCGCGCTCGTGCGCCATCTTGCGCAGAGCGGCCAGCTCACCGGGGCGCTGCTTCTGCGCGCGCTGCTCTCGGGCAATACCCGTTTTCTGGTCGATGCACTGGCCGAGCTTTCGGGCCTGTCGCCTTCGCGCATCTCCTCGATCCTCGGCGACCGCAGCGGCCACGGCTTCCGTGCGCTGTTCGAGCGCGCGGGCCTGCCGCAGAGCGCGTTCGGCGCGTTCCACGCGGCCATCGAGGTCGTCCACGAAATGGGCTTTGCCGGCACGCCGGGCTATTCCGCGCTCGGGCGCGGGATGGTGGAAAGCGTGCTCGCGCGCTATGCGCCGGAGTCGTTCGGCGAGCTCGACGAACTCTATGCGCTCCTGCGCCGTTTCGCGGCGGAAGCTGCGCGCGACGAGGCGCGGCACTTCACGGCCGATCTCGTCGCGGCTGCGTAAGACGATTTATCGGGAGGCGGGGATGGCGATGCGGGGCGCCGCGTCGCCGGCAATTTCCGCGTAAGCGTCCTTGAGCTCCCGCGCGAGCAACGTCTCCACCATGATCGAAAGACGCTCGGCGAGCTCCAGCCCATAGGGATTGTGGGCGTTCTGGACGTCTTCGCGCACGACGGCGCGGATCGCATCGACATGATGGTCGATCAGGCCGGTCGGAATCCGCACCGGCTCCGGCATGTGCCGCAACAGCCGGCACAGGCTGGTCGCAATGCGCTCCGCGAGCGGATAGCCGAGCGTGGTGGCGCCGCCCTTGATGTCATGCGCCGGAAGGAAAAGCGCGTCGACGGTTGCGCGGCTGACGCCGTTTGCGTGCATGGCGCGGCGCGCGGCGTCGATACGCTGGCACTCGGCGTTCATCCAGTCGCCGAACTCGCTTTTCAACTCGGCAAGCGCCGCTTCCGCGCGGTCGACCGCGCTCATGTCGATCTGCCCCGAGCCCTGCGCGTGGGTCACGACTTTCTTGAGCATATGGGGAGGCACGATGACCGAATGGTCGTCGAAGCGCTTCTCCGGCGGGTTATCGTTATGGGGTTGCTGCGACATCGCTGGCTATCCTGAAATCGCGTGCCTTACGCCGCCGAGCCGGACCGCTGACCCGCGGTACTGGATTCCGCCTGCCTGCGTTGCTGTTGCAGGCGGTTGTCGATCGGGGCGACTTCAATGATTTCCGCGTCGGAGAGCCCCTTGCGGCGCTCGGGGCCGCTATATTTCGCATTCGTCGTGCGGCGGCGGTCGGGACCGAAATAGTCCTTGGTGCGGATGAAGGGCCGCGGCGCGAGCACGACGCTCAGGATCCGCTCATAGAGCGATTTCGCCGCCACCGGCTTGGTCAGAAACTCGGTGACACCGGCGTCGCGGGCCTCGATCACGCAGCGCTTCTCGGAATGGCCGCTCAGCATGATGATCGGCACGAAGCGCGTGACCGGCGAATTGGAATTGCGCACCGTCTTGGTGAATTCGATGCCGTCATAGAGCGGCATGGCCCAGTCGGTGATTACGATGTCGGGTTTATGCGCGGTGAACAGTTCGAGCCCCGAGGCGCCGTCCTCCGCCTCGAAGATTTCGCGCGACCCGAAGCCGTGCAAAAGCTGACGGACGATGCGCCGCATATGGGCGTTATCGTCGATAATCAGAAACTTGAGGCGGTTGAAGTCGATCCGGATCATGGGCGCCTGGACTCCGGGCCAGAGCGGCCAATGGCCCAAACGGGCCAACGCGGATACCGGACCAATTAGCGCCCGGCAGGCTTAATTTTCGGTTGAAATGCCGATTTCGGCTAATAGCCGAACTGCTCGTTCAGGATGCGCTCGTCGAGGCTGTGGCCGGGGTCGAACAGCATTTCGACCGAGGAGGCCCGGTCCATCCGGGCCGCGACCCGCACCACCGAGCGGACCTCGAAATGGTCCGCGACCGCGTTCACCGGGCGCTTGTCCTTCTCCAGAATCTCGATCTCGATATGGGCGCGATCCGGCACCAGCGCCCCGCGCCAGCGCCGCGGCCGGAACGGGCTGATCGGCGTGACCGCGAGGAAGGGGGCCGCGAGCGGCAGGATCGGGCCGTGGGCCGAAAGATTGTAGGCGGTCGAGCCGATGGGGGTCGCGACCAGCATGCCGTCGCAGATCAGTTCCTCCATGCGGACCTTGCCGTCGATGTGAATGCGCAGCTTCGCCGCCTGATAGGACTGGCGCAGCAGCGACACTTCGTTGAGCGCGGGCGCGGTGTGGACCTTGCCGGCGTCGTCGGTCGCTTCCATCATCAGCGGATGGATGACGCTGTGCTCGGCCACGTTGAGCCGCTCGCACAGGCCGTCTTCGCGAAACTCGTTCATCAGGAAGCCGATGGTGCCGCGGTGCATGCCGTAAATCGGAATGCCGCTGTCGCGGAACCTGTGCATCATCTGGAGCATGAAGCCGTCGCCGCCCAGCGCGACCACGACATTGGCCTCGTCGGCCGTGGCGTCGCCGTACATCTTCGCAAGGCGGTCGCGCGCCGCCTCCGCGTCGGGTGCGTTGCTCGCGACGAAAGCGATCTTGTCGTAGCGTGATGCAGGCATCTTGGTACGCGGGTTCTACAAAGGAGTGCGGCAATGGATCGGCCGGTTCTCGTCTATACGACCTATCCTTCGCTTGTCGAGGCGGAGCAAACGGGACGGTTACTGGCCGAGAAGGGCCTCGCGGCCTGCGTGAACATTCTGCCGGGCATGCGTTCGATCTATCGCTGGCAGGGCGCGATCGAGCAGGCGGACGAGGTGGTCATGATCGTGAAGACGCGGGAGGCGCAGTCTTCCGCCGTGGCCGACGAGGTGAAGCGCAATCATCCCTACGACACGCCCGCGATCCTGTTCCTGCCGGTGGAGGGCGGCGACGCGCGCTATCTCGACTGGATCGTTTCCGAGTCCAACGGGCAGGGAATCCCGATCAAGACGTGAGGGGTGAAAAAGGGCCGGTCCTTATGACCGGCCCTTGAAGCGTCAGTTGAACTCCGGCGCGAGTTCGCCGAGTTTCATCCGCATGCCGACATAGCCGGTGGCGCCTGCGGCGCGATAGGAGAAAATTTCCTCATAGCGCTCGTTCAGGAGGTTCTCGCCGCGAACATAAAGCTGCGTGTTCGGGTTCACCTGATAGCTCAGGATCGCGTTGACCAGCGTGTAGCTGTCGAGCGTCACGCGGGTGGCGGGAAAGCCGATGAAGGCGTCGTCGGCCATCTTGCCGTTATGCACGACCGTGATGCTCGCCCGGGTCTTGTTGTCGGGGAGGCGGAAGGTGGCGGCGAAGCTCGCCGCATTCTTCGGCCGGCGGATTTCTTCGATGCCCGCCGGGGTTTCCGCATGGGTGTAGGTGTAGCTGGCCTCGAGCGAGAGCCACGCATAGGGGTTGAACTTTCCGGTCAGCTCGACACCGCGGCGCTGCGACGTTCCCACGAGATTGATCGCGGTGTTGCCGAAGCCGGTGATCGCATTGTCGGCGTCGATCGAAAAATAAGTGATGTCGGCGACGAACCGGCCGTTGAGAAAGCTCTGCTCGATACCAATGTCCCAGCCGAGCGAGGTTTCCGGTTTCAGGCCTGGATTGCCGATAAAGGTGAGGCCGAAGCCGAACTGCTCGTAGAAGGTGGGCAGCGTGATGCCGGTGCCGACGCTCGAATGGATGCGCGTGCCGGTGGCGAATTTCTGCGAAGCGGCGATGCGCCAGGTCGTGTAGTCCTGAAATACGTCATGGAAGTCGTGGCGCACCGCGCCCGAGATCGTGAATCCGGTTGCGAAATGCGCGATATGCTCGAAGGCGATGCCGGTGCGATCGCGCTCGGCGTTGACGCCGTCGCTCGCGAAGCTTTCGGTTTTCCAGTCGGCGAGTAGGGTCGAGGTATTCGAGACGCTGCCGAGGTTGAAGTTGAAGATCGCCTTGTAGTCGCCGCCGCTGCCCTTGGTGTTGGTGGTGCGGAAGGTGGTGAAGCAGGTCGGGCAGCTCGATTCCAGATCTTCCTGCCGCGTATAGAACCCGAAGCGCTGCACCAGCG
>CAZNPX010000021.1:0-49369 GCA_964575175.1 uncultured Hyphomicrobiales bacterium
AGGAAGTCGGCCAGCAGTTCTCGGTGACGCGCGAGCGCATCCGCCAGATCGAGGCGAAGGCGCTGCGGAAACTCAAGCATCCGTCGCGCTCACGGAAGCTCAGAAGCTTCCTCGACAACTAAAAGAAAAGGCCCCGCATTTCGCGGGGCTTTTTTCTTTGATTGTTTCTTTGATTTGTTTTTTGGATTTGCTTCCCGGACTTGCGGCTTCGCTAGCGCTGCAGCCGGCGCAACCATAAAAGCCCGAAGCCCAGATAGATCGTCCAGATCACGATCGCGCTGACGGTGAACGCGGTTTTGCTGCCCGCGCTCGCGCCGGTTTCCGGATTAAAGGCGACCCAGGTTCCGACCGTCGCCAGCAGCGCAACGACGCCGAGGCTCAGGAAAATCTGCGCGACGCGGATCGCGTAGGGCGCGCTTTCGGGCAGGCTGCCGTCCGACCTTGCCTTCGCCCCGAAGAAGATGCCGCCGACGGCGCTCAGGCCCATGCTCGCCGCGGCAAGCAGGAAGGCCGCGCCCGCGGCGATAAGGACCCAGCTCGGCGCATCGCCCCGGCCGCGGCCGAAGGTGCCGAGCCCGGCCAGCACGATATAGACCCCGATCGCCGCGACGGCGGCGACGAAGAGCAGGCCGAAAAGATTGCCTTTGGCTTGGTCGGTCATAGGGCTCGAGCCTCGCAGATCGCGGTTTCCATTTCGTTGCCGCCGTCGAGCAGGGAACTTCCGGGGCGCGGCGGTGTTATGCGCGGTAGCGATCCACGCCAGAGCCCCTTCATGTCCCTCAGCCTTGCCGCCTGGAAAGCCCGTCCCAATTATGCGGGCGAGAAGAAAGTCGCGCTGCTCATCGGCGCGTTTCTGCTGGCGGGGCTGGTTGCGGCTTATTTTTTCATGCCGGGCGGCACCATGCTGATCCTGCGCGGGATCGCCGCCGAAAATGCGCCGCGCGGGCAACTCGACGATGCTTCCGCCAGGCAATATGCGTCGCGCTCGGGCTATACGGGCAAAGTGCTCGACGTCGCTGGCGGCACCGGCGAGCAGATGAAGATGACGCTCGATCTCGTGCGCAACGATACGCGGGTCACGGCGCTCTACGGTTTTTCCGGCGGAGCCTATGCGATCGCGACGATCTGGAATCAGCTCACGCCGGAAGAAAGGTCGCGCATCCGCAAGCTCGTGATCGTGGGCGCGCCGGGCATCACGGCGGCGACATTTCCGGGTGCCGCCGAGGTCGTGATCCAGCCCGATCCGCCGGAAGGGCACATGGAAGCGCCGCGCGCGCTTTTGAAAGCGACACGGTGAAGCCCGGAAAAACGCCCGGCCGTTGCGGCCGGGTTCGTTCGCGCAAGCAGGCTCCCGGCTCAGGATCTCGCCGTGCGCCGCGCGAGGATCGCCACCAGCATCAGGCCGCCGATCATGCCGATATGCTCGCCCGCGGTATGCAGCGCCTGTATCGCGGCGGGTCCCTCCTTGGCCCAGAAATTATGGACCAGCGGAATCGTGAGGAAGGTGAAGACGCCGAGCGCACCCGCCGCAAGCCAGGTCCAGCGGTTGAGGATGACAAACGCCGAGCCGATCAATTGCGTTGTGAAGGTCGCGATGTTGTAGAGCTCGGGCGGGCTGAAGCCGAGCTCGCGCATTTCCGCGACGCCGCCGGAAAAGTCGAGCAGCTTGGAAAGCCCGCTCGCCCAGAACGGAAAGGTGAGCAGCACGCGCGCGAGCACCATGAACCAGTTCTGTTCCAGCAGGCGCGCAATGGAATTCGGCATTTTCATTTCCTTGAAAACAGGGCGGGCGCCGCCGCGCCCGCAAAATCGGCGGCTGTCTTACTCCGAAGCCGCTCGCGGACCATTCACATACCCGCGAGGCGGACGCTTTGTCGGCCGGAAAAGCTTTCCGCAGCGGCGGGCTTGCCGCAAAGAAGGCACGGAAGCGTATGACCATATCTTGCCAACAGGGAATCGGAACGCATCAATGATCGGCCGCAGCATCGTCGCTTTCGCCCTCACGCTCGTCTTCGCCGCTCCCGCCGCCGCCGCGAAATGCGGCGGCGATTTCCACCGCTTCATCGCCGAGTTCTCGCGCGAGGCGCGCGCCAAGGGCGTCCCGCAGCAGGTGATCGCGGACGCCTTCGACGGCATCGAGCACGACGCCAAGGTGATGGCCTTCGACCGCCGCCAGCGCAGCACCTTCCGGCGCTCATGGGAGGATTATGCGCGCACGCGCGTGACCGCGCCGCGCGTGAAACGCGCGAAAAGCCTCCTGAAGCGTCACCAGAAGCTGTTCGACCGCGTGGAGCAGCGCTTCGGCGTGCCGCGCGAGCTCATCATGGCGATCTGGACCATGGAGACCGACAACGGCGGCGACACCGGCAAGTTGCCGGTGGTGAAGACGCTGGCGACGCTCGCCCATGACTGCCGCCGCACCGAGCTCTTTCAGGGCGAGTTGCTCGCCGCGCTCCAGATCATCGCGCGCGGCGATCTTTCGAAGAAGGATCTGCTCGGGGCCTACGCCGGCGAGATCGGCCAGACGCAGTTTCTGCCGAGCTCCTACATCAAGTACGGCATCGATTTCGACGGCGACGGACACGTGAACCTGCGCCGTTCGGTGCCCGATGTGCTGGCTTCGACCGCGAACCTGCTTGCGACCAACGGCTGGCAGCGTGGCCAGCCCTTCAACGAAGGCACGCCGAATTTCCTCGTGATGCGCGAGTGGAATCGCTCGGAGGTTTACCGCAAGACGCTGGTCTATTTCGCGGAGCAGTTGCGGTAGCGCCTCCTTGATTCCGTCCGTGCGGGCAAGTGCCACACCGGACCGCGCCCAACGATGATGTAGGCAGGCGCAACGCGACCGCGTTATCCCGCAAGCGTTGCGTGCGATAGGACGGGCCGCGTTCGCGCCGTTCGTGTTCCGACTCAAAAGGAACTCATTCGCCTGATCTGTCGTTATCCATCTCACGCGGAGGGATCATCCATGGAAAACATCTCGAGCGAGCAGGTTTCGCTGCTCGTCGACATCGGCCAGAAGGTGCCGCTTGAGCTCGATCCGGCGCGTCGCCGCCTGGTCGAAGCGCTGCTTACCGCGGGGTTCATCACGCCTTCCAACGAAAGCGACGCGGAAATCGCGCCCTACGAACTCACCGCCAAGGCCGAGCGCTTCCTTTCGGAGCGCGGGGCGGGGCTGAACGAGGCGTAACGTTCGCGCGCGGCAAGACTTCGCGCTTGTATTGCGCGACGCAGGCAAGCCCGCCGCACTTTATACTCCGCGAAGCAGGCAAGCCTGCCGCGCGCTTCATTCTGCGAGAAGCCGGCCACCGGCCGCACGCCGTTAACCTTTCCAAAACCACGAAGCGGGTTCCAGACGCGCAGGTGATGCTTCCTTAAAGGCAGGGGCGCACCATGGTCGCAACTTTACGGGAATTGGGGGCGCGCTTCGCGAGGCGGGCTCAGGCAACGGGTAATGCTACACGTAGAATATCGTCACCAGACGCAGCGCGGGCCGCATGGCGAGGTGTCCCATGCTTAGCGTCCCGACGCTCTGGGTCGTTTTCATCATCAATTTCCTGTCGCTGGGACTGGTCTGGTCCTACGTCATGCGCAGCTATCCGAGTTTCGGCGCAGCGCGTTTCTGGGCTGCTGCTGCTTTCGTCGCGGCGGCGGGGGCGGCGATTTCGCTGCTGCGCGGCTATGCGCCGCCGCTGTTCCCGGTGCTGATCGGCGGCGGGCTGCTCGTCTTCGCAGGCTGCCTTGCCTGTATGGGCATTCAGCGCCTCTATCGGCGCCCGGTGATGTGGCGCACGACCGCGCTGGTGACGTTCCTCACCGTGTTCGGCCTTGGCCTGTTCGCGGTCTGGCAGGACAACATGTCGGCGCGCATCTTCATCTATTCGATCGCGCAGTCAGCGGTGATGGTGATGATCCTGCCGCTGCTGTTCTCCCGCAGAGAGGGCTTGCAAAGCCCCGGCGCGCGCATGACCGGCTACATCACCGTGCTGTGCATCGCGATCTATTGGGTCAGGCCGGTTGCAAGCGTGCTTCAGGTCGGCGGCGACGTCTCGCTGATCGAGTTCAATGCGTTTCAGGCCTGGTTGATCGTGCTTCTCGTGTTCGCGACGATGGCGTGGAATTTCGGCTTCCTGCTGCTGGCGATCGACCGGCTGCGCGCGGAAGTTGCCGAACTCGCGTTGTCCGACGATCTCACCGGCGCCGCCAATCGCCGCCAGTTGCAGATCCGGCTGGACGAGGAATGCGCGCGCTCGGGCCGCACGCAGGAGCCGTTCGCGCTGCTCCTGATCGACATCGACGGCTTCAAGGCCATCAACGACAGCCAGGGTCACGGCGCGGGCGACGATTGCCTGCGCCTGCTCACGCGCGCGGTGCAGGCGCGGCTGCGCAGCGGCGACCTGCTCGCGCGCATGGGCGGCGATGAGTTCTGCGTGGTGCTGCCTTCGACGACGCTGCGGGAAGGCGCGATGATGGCGCGGCGGGTGCTGGAGGCGTGCCGCGCGCAATGGACGCCGCGCGACAGCGCGCCGATCTCCTTCACCGCAAGCATCGGCGTCGCGCAGTGGCGCAACGACATCGGCCAGCATCCGGATCGCCTGATCGCGGAGGCGGACCAGGCGCTTTATGCCGCGAAGCATAGCGGCAAAGATCGCTACGCGCTGCATGAGCCGGTCGAGGCCGCTCCCGAGCCGCATCGCAAAAGCGCCTGATTGTCTTTTCATGCCGGGCTGTCCTGGAGGCGCTCGAACTGCGCCTCCTCACGATTTTGCAATTTGACGGAGGCAGGCGCGCGGCGCACGATTTGCCGGAATAACGGGGCCGCCGCAAATGCCGCTCAGCCAGCGCGTCGTGCAAGTCTGCCTTTTCGTCCTTGCGGGCATCGCCTTGTTCGGCGGCGTATTGCAGATGTATCTCGGCCAGCCCGAAACGACGCCGCGGCTCGACAACATCCATCGCTTTCTCGCCGGCATCTATTTCGGGGCAGGGTTGATCGCGCTCTGGACCGCGATCAGCGTCCGCCACCAGACCACGCTGATCCATCTCGTCGCGCTCGTCGTGCTTTGCGGAGGCATCGGACGGCTCGTATCCATCGGCACCGTCGGCTTGCCGCAGCCCGCTTCGGTATGGCTCGGCTATCTCGTTCCCGAGCTCGTGATTCCGGTTATCATCATTGCCGCGCAGATCCTCACCGAACGGAGCCTGAAGCCGTGAGCAATCCTGACGCCGTCGAACCTCGCGTGCCGGGAAAGTTCTGGTATGCGGTCGCCGCGGTCCTGTTCCTCGGCTCGATGATCCTGCCGGCGCCGCTTGTGCTCTGGAACGTCTTCAGCGACAGCGACGTCGTCACGCGTATCGTCGCGCCGGAGACGAAGACGCTGCGGCTGGAGCGCGGGAAATACACGGTGTTTTCCGAAAGCCGCGCGGTGATCGACGGCGAAATCGTCATCTCGCAGGGAAGCATTTCGGGTCTGCGCTTCGGCATCCGCAGCGCGTGGGGCGACGAGATTCCGGTCGAAGCCGTGCGCGTCGGCTCGCGTTATAATTACGGCGGGCAGAGCGGCTATGCGGTGCTCGCGTTTTCGATCCCCGAAACGGGAGAGTATAGCGTCGCGGCTTCCTATCGCGAGAAGTCGGAGAACCAGCGCGCGCTGCTTTCCATTCGCAAGGAATTTCTTGGCGGACTGGTCGGCTCGATCCTGCTTGCGGTCGGGGCCAGTCTCGTCGGATCGTTCCTCGGCGTGTGGATCTTTCTCCGCACGCTCTGGAAGCGGCGCCGTTTGATGATGCAGGGCGTGATGCTCAATATCCGGAACATGGGGCAGGGCGTGAAGCAGGCGGCAAGGCACGCAAGATATTCACCGCCCGGATCGGCCGACGCGAAATCCCCGGTCGAGCATCAATATGACCGGGACAAATAGCGCGGCGGAAATCCCGCTTTATCGTTGTCGCCGGTTGCCCGGGGCGCGGCGACTTGCCGGTCATGCCGCGCGCGTGGTGTTCATTCGCATCCGGTCCGGCTGCGCCCCGCGCGCATTCCGGCTATGACAAAATGCGGGGCGGAACGAGCCGCTTTTCGCCGCAACGCAGCTTGACGCTGCCGGGCCGCCCGCCGACAACTTCCGCATCATGAGCCAGCCGAACAATTCCGTTGCGACCGGTGTCGCCGAGTCGCCTTACGCATGGGTGCGCCTGTGGACGGCGCTGCTTGCGGGCGCGATCGGATCGGTGGGGATGTGGTCGGTCGTGGTGATCCTGCCGGCAGTCCAGCAGGACTTCGGCGTGCTGCGCGCCGATGCGACGCTGCCTTATACGCTCACCATGCTCGGGTTCGGCGTGGGCGGCATCACCATGGGCAAGCTCGCCGACCGCTACGGGATCGTGATCCCCATGATCATCAGCACGGTCGCGCTTTCCGTCGGCTATCTGCTCTCCGGAATCGCGCCGAGCCTTTTCCTGTTCGCGCTCACGCATCTGCTGATCGGAATCGGCGCGTCGGTGACCTTCGCGCCAATGATGGCCGATCTGTCGCACTGGTTCACGAAGCGGCGCGGGATCGCGGTCGCCATCGTGGCCTCGGGAAATTATGTCGCCGGAGCGATCTGGCCGCCGATCGTGCAGTATTCGGCGGCGACTTTGGGCTGGCGGCCGACGCAACTCTGGATCGGCCTCTTCGTGCTGATCGCGATCATGCCGCTGACGCTTGTCTTCCGCCGCCGCATCGCGCTTTCCGAAGTTGCGACGGCGAAGGCAGCCGCGGCCGGCGCGCGCAATGCGCTCGGACTTTCCTCCACCGCGATCATGGTCATATTGAGCGTGGCCGGCGTCGCCTGCTGCGTGGCGATGGCGATGCCGCAGGTGCATATCGTCGCCTATTGCGGCGACCTCGGTTACGGCGCCGCGCGCGGCGCGGAGATGCTGTCGCTGATGCTCGCCTTCGGCATCATCAGCCGCGTGGCCTCGGGCTTCATCGCGGACAGGATCGGGGGTGCGGGCACGCTGCTGATCGGCTCTTTCCTGCAAGGTGTCGCGCTTTTCCTCTATCTCTTCTTCGACGGGCTTACGTCGCTCTATGTGATCTCCATCTTGTTCGGCCTGTTCCAGGGCGGCATCGTGCCGATGTATGCGGTGATCGTGCGCGAGTATTTCCCGCCGCAGGAAGCGGGCGTGCGGGTCGGGGTCGTGATCTTCTCGACCATCATCGGGATGGCGCTCGGCGGCTGGATCTCCGGCGCGATCTTCGATTACACCGGCTCCTATCACGCGGCCTTCGCGAACGGGCTCGCGTGGAATCTGCTCAATGTCGCGATCGCGGCCTGGCTGCTGCTCGCCTCGCGGCCCCGGAAATTGGGGGCTTCTTCGGGGGCTGCTGCTGCGGCATAATCCGGGGATGGTCAGCTCCCCGGTTGCCCCCGAAATTCCGGCCGCGGAATACGGCCTCTTCGTGCACAAGGGCATTCCGCGTTTCTATCTTCGGAATACGAACGAGGGCGTTTATCTCTCGCCGAAGGGGATCGGCTGGTTCATCGACGGCGCCTCGTACACGCAGGACTGGAACGACATCGCCGCGGTCCATCTTATCGTGTCGCATGTCCCGAAGAACGGCTCTAGCGGTATGTGCAAGATCACGTTTCGGGATGGCAGCGTGCTTTCGGTGCTGAGCGCCTCGAAATGGGGACACAGCGACGACGAACGCAATATCGAATACGGGCGCTTCCTCACCGATTTTCATCGGGTAATTCCCGCCGACGCGCGCAACGCAATCAAGTTCGAGACCGGTTTCGGCAAGGGGCAGCATGTCCGCATGACGATCGTGCTCGTGATCGCATCTCTGTTCTTTATCGTTTTGCCGCTCGGTCTCGCGATCTACTTCCGCGAGTTGCAGGCCCTGTTCGCTGTCGGTGCAGGCTGTGCTTTCCTCTACCCTCTTTACCGAATGACGGAGGCGGGCGCGCCGGCCTCGTACAATCCGGATCAGGTTCCGCCGGATCAGTATCCCTGAAGAATTTTTCTCCGAAGTGTTGCCAAAGTTGCCCTGCGCCTTATGTAAGGCACTTGAGGCGAGAGGCAGCGATGGCAGAAAAAGTCACGGTTTCGATCCCGCACAAGCTCGGCAAGGAAGAGGCGGCCAGCCGCATCAAGCGGGGGTTCGCCGCGGCGCGCGAAAAAGGCGGGGGCATGATGAGCTTCGCCGATGAAACCTGGACCGGCGACCAGGTCGCCTTCAACGTCAGCATGCTCGGCCAGAACGCGGCCGGCACGATCGACATCCGCGACGATCACGTCGTCATCGACGTGACGCTGCCCTGGCTGCTCGCCAAGATGGCGGAGCAGGCGAAAGTGCTGATCGAGAAGCAGGGCAATCGCCTGTTGCTCGAAAAGAAGTAAGCCGCTCGGCCGCTGCGTGTGCGGCTTCGCATGGCTGCCGCGCCTGCTTTTCGATTGCATCCGGCGGGCGCAGACCGCATAGCTGATGCCGCTTCTTCCTGCGGTTCTTCCCCCATGTCCGGCATCCCCCGCGTCTTTTACGGCTGGTACATTGTTGCCGCGATCTGCCTGATCGCGACGATTACGTCGGGTCTCGCCTTCTACAGTCTGGCTGTGCTGCTGGACGCATTCGTCGCCGAGCGCGGCTTCCCGGTTTCGCTGACCAGTGCCGCGACCGCGGCATTCTTCGTGTCCGCCGGCGTTGCCGGCTTGCTGGTCGGCAGGCTGATGGAGCGCTTCGAACCGCGCGTGGTGATCTCCGCTTCCGCGGTTCTCGGCGGCGCCTGCCTGTTGTCGATCGGCTACCTGCGCGAAACGTGGCAGCTTTTTCTCTTTCATGTCGCCTTCGGCGTTGCTTACGGCGGCACCGGCCTAGTGCCGCTCACCACGCTGGTCGCAAACTGGTTCAACGCCAAACGCGCGTTTGCGCTTTCGATCGCGTCGATCGGCCTTTCGTTCGGCGGCATCTTTGTTGCGCCTTTCGTGGCGCTTTCGATCGAGCGCGGCGGCCTGGGGGCTGCCGGCCCGTGGATGGCGGCACTCTTTCTGATCGGGATCGTTCCGGTGTCGCTGCTCGTGGTGCGCGACAAGCCGCAGACGATGGGCCTCGAGCCCGATGGCGGAGATTTGCTCGCGAGCAGCGAGGCCGAGGCGGCGACGCCTTCGGTGAGTTATGCCGAGGCGAAGACGAGCGGCTTCTTCATCGCCGTCTCGATTTCCTATCTCTTCCTGTTTGGTGCGCAGGTGGGGGTGATCGCGCATCTCTACCGCCTCGCGAACGCAAGAAGCGGCGCCGAAACCGCGGCGCTTGCGCTCGCTTTTCTTGCCTTTGCGAGCATCGTGGGACGGCTTGCGGGAAGCTGGCTCGTCTTGCGGATGCGTGTCGGCACCTTCGCGTTGCAATTGATGGCGGTTCAGGCGGTCGCGCTGTTCGGGCTGGCTTTCCTTCATCAGCGCTTCGCGATCCTCGCGGCGGTGATCCTGTTCGGCCTCACCATCGGCAACTCGCTGATCATGCATCCGCTGCTGCTCGCGGAGCGGTTCGGCTCGCGGGAATATGGCCGCATCTACGCAATGAGTCAGTTCATCACCATCGCGGGCGTCGCGGCCGGCCCCCTGATGATCGGCCTCCTTTACGATTGGACCGGGGGCTATGAGGTGCCGTTCGTCAGCGTCGCACTCTTGTCGGTGTTGGGCTTTCTCGTGCTGCTGCCGGCGACGCGGCGCTAGGACCGCGGCAGGCCCTGCGCCCGCTGGAACCAGGACGGGGCCTTGCGCGTTTCAAGGCCCACACTCCCCGGGGGCCGCATGTTTCGTTACGCCATCATTTTCCTGATCCTGTCGCTGGTCGCCGGCGCGTTCGGCTTCACCAATATTTCGGCGCTGGCAAAGAAAATCTCGCTTGTCCTTTTTGCGCTGTTCTTCGCGGGATTCCTGATCCTGCTCGCCTTCGCCTGGCTGGTCGCGGGCGCGCTGGCGCCGTCACCGGCTCCGGCGACGAGTTCGGCATTGCCACTAATCCTGATGATGCTGGAGGCCTAGGCCCGTTTCACGCGCTCGAAGTGCCGCCGCAGGAGCTGCGTGTTCTTCAGGTTGGCGCGGAAGGCCACGTCGAAGAGATCGCCGACGAGCGGCACCGCACCGCCGACCGTATCGATCGCGACGTTGCCCATCATGCGGGCTACGAGCCAGCGCGGGGCGCCAAGACGGCGCGCCTCCACGATGATGAACCCCGACACGCAAGCCGAGGCCAGATCGCCGATGCCGGGAAAGAGTCCGATCAGGGCGTCGAGGCCGACACGAATGTTGGTGCCCGGAATGACGATCGCGGCGTCCATGAGGTTGGCGAGCGTTTCCAGCCGGGCGAGGCGCTCCTCGCGGCTCAGGGGTTCCGTGTTCTCGAAGCTGCGGGACGCCATCGCTTGCTGCTGCCTGCCTCTGCCGCCTTGTTCAACGCTCGTTACATGGGAGCCGGGCAGGCGCTTCGCAAGCGCCTTGCGGATCGCGCGACAAAGACGCTGGCGCGGTCCCGAAAAACTGCTATAGGCGCGCCTTCGTTTTCCCGGAGAGCGCCATGCTGCTCACGCTGATGAAAGGCAAGATCCATCGCGCCGTCGTTACCGGCGCCGATCTGAACTATGAAGGCTCGATCGGGATCGACCGGGCGCTCATGGATGCCGCAGGCTTCCTCAGGAACGAGCGCGTGGAGATTTACAACGTCTCCTCCGGCGCGCGCTTTGCGACCTACGTGATCGAGGAGCCGTCGCAGTCCGGCGCGATCACGCTGAACGGCGCGGCCGCCCGCCTCGTGCAGAAGGGCGACCATGTCATCATCTGCGCCTATGCCCAGATGGAGGAGGCGGAAGCCGCGCGCTTCCAGCCCCGGGTCGTGCTTGTCGACGAAAACAATCGCCGGAAAAACTGAAAGCTATTTCGGCGCGATCTCGAAGGTCGCGTTGACGTGCGCGCGATAGGTCAACTCGCCGGCCTCGACCGGAACGTCGGGGCGCGGCGAGCTTGCGGCGCGGGCGACAAAAGCGGTCGGCACGCGGCCCGGCATTTCCACGCCGCCTTCGCTCAGCGTCAGCACGCGAACGATTTTCAGGTTCGCGGCCTCGGCATATTTCTCCGCCTTATCCATCACGTCCTTGATCGCCGCCGCGCGCGCCTGCTCGATCAGCGGCGCAGGGCTGGCGACCGAGAAGCTGATGTTGCGGATGTCGTTGATGCCGAGCACGACGAGGCGGTCGAGCAGGCCGCCGAGCTTCGAGATATCGCGCACCCGCATTGTCACGACGTTATTGACCTGATAGCCGATCACCTCGCGGTGCGGCCATTTTTCCGCGCGAACGATATCGGGGCGCAGCGACAGCCCGGACGTCTGCAAGTCGCGCGGCTCGATGCCGCTCTCCTTCGCGGCATTCAGCGCCGCGGCGAGCAGCCGGGAATTTTCCACGAGCGCGTCCTTGGCGATTTTCGCGGTGACCGCGACGCCGACCTGTACGGTGGCGAGCTCCGGCCGCGCCTCGATCTGGCCGATGCCGCTCAAGGTCAGCGTGGGGATCCGTTCCTGCGCGGGTAATGTCTGCGCCGACGCGGCCTGGGCGAAAAATCCGAACAGAAGTGCGGCAAGGATTGGCTGGATCGGTTTCATGCGGTCCTCGGGGGTGATGGCGAAAGCTCGCCAATGTTTCACGACTCATTTACGGCGTGTTCGTGGCCGTTGTGCGCGCGGCGGGGGCTTGATAGTTTCCCGCCACCTCAGGGCCTGTAGCTCAATGGTTAGAGCCGACCGCTCATAACGGTCTGGTTGCAGGTTCGAGTCCTGCCAGGCCCACCAATCTTCTCGCCTTACGAAGGAGAGGCTCCCTAGGTCGCTTTGCCGGATTCTTGCGCCACGCGATTTGAAGCACGCGGCTTTCTTTTCCCTTCGCTGTGAGATTCTTCTGCAAGTCGCGGAGCTTCATTGAAGGCAGATCGCGCGATCAGGCGAGACATCGCCGTGAACGATTGCGGGCCGATTGTCCCTTGCTAGATATAATTCTTTATGTTCAGTAACGCATGGGAATCAGTGGATATGCGGTTCCCGGTCCGTCGCTCGTGCAGATGTCGAGCGGCATTTCGAAAAACTGCGCGGCTGCGCGCGTGTTCCTCTCCCAACAATCCACAAGGAGCAGAAGAATGATGAAACCATTGTTGCTCGGGGCTGCAATTTCGATGCTCGCCCTCACAGCACCGTCTCTGGCGGCCCCCGCCGCTCCGGCACCGGCCATTTCGCAGGTCGAAAGCAACCTGGTGCAGGTGCAGAAGCGCAAGGTTCGTCGCCATCAGTATCGGGCGGGTCATCGATATAAGACCGCACCGCGCGGATGGTATCGCCATCAGACGCGTCCGCATAATTGGCAGACGCGCGGTTGCATCCTTGTCGGCGTATTGTGGTTCTGCCCCTAACACGGGGAGAGCGACCTGTATTCGGCCCCGCGGAAGCAGATGCCTCCGCGGGGCTTTTCTATATTCCGGCCATGGATTTCAATCAGAAACGGATACGCAGCGGTGGCGCTGCGGCACATCCTCGTTCGTCGATCGGGCTTCGGCAATCGGCGATTTCCACAACGTCCAGGTTGCGTGCGTCGAGAAAGAGTTGAGGGATGCTGCGACCGTCAGAAAAGCTTGACGTTGTGAGTTCTCACCGTGGCGGCCATTGCACGTACATGAGCGATATCGCTTAAACGGGAAGCGTTCTTCTCGTTCGCAGCTTGCTTGCTCGCCCGGCCGAGTTGGCGACCGGCCAGCTCATCGCTGCAATATTCTAGAATTTCTCTAAATCATTGTAGTTGCGAGGAAAAAAGAAAAACCATAGGCATGATCTAGGGAGCAATCTGGTTCGAGCGCGTATTGCAGATGAAGTGGGAGTTATCAGGACTGTTCGAGCGGCACGCTGCTGAGATCAGCCGCTTCCTGCGGCGGCGTGGTCATAGTGTCGAGGCAGCGGCCGACCTCACGCAGGAAGCGTTCCTGCGCTTCATGAAGACGCCGCAGGACGTGGTTATCGGCAATCCCGCTTCCTATCTGTTTCGCACGGCGGTGAATCTCGCCATCGATCAGCAGCGGCGCGGCCGCATCGCGCATTTCATCGCCGATCCAGATCCCGCAATCGCAATGCTGGTTGACGAGGCTCCTTCGCCGCAGCGGGTCATGGAGAGCCGGGAGCAGTTTGCGATCTTGCAGGCTGCAATTGCCGAACTGCCGGAACGCCGGCGGCGCATCTTCATCATGAGCCGCATCGAGAACCTGCCTTACCGGGCGATTGCCGAAAAATTCGGTGTGACCGTGCGCACCGTCGAGAACGAGATCATGCGCGCGATGAGCCATTGCGCCGCACGCATTCAGGGCGAGACGCAGCCCGATTGAAGGGTTTTCGATCTTTCTACCTTTTCCATCTGGAAAATTGCCTTTCGGCTTTCGGGATCCCGCTCTAGAATCGTCCTAAAAGCAGAAGATTAATCTTGAAGGGGGCCGATCCTCCGCGAGCCGAATGGCCATATCTGGAAAGCCCGACAAGAGCGACGTAAAGAGCGAGGCGCTTGCCTGGGTCGCCCGTCTGAAATCGGGCGAGGCCACCCGCATGGACGCGCACCGGCTGAGCGCCTGGCGCGCGCAAAGCGAGGCGCATGAAGAGGCCTTTCGCGAAGCCGCAGCGCTCTGGCGCAGCATGGCCGCGCCCGCCGTGCATGAAACCAAGCCTTCGCTGGGCCGCCGTGCTTTCCTCGGCGGGGCGATGGCGGCAGGCGTTGCCGGCATCGCCTGGGGCGGTGCCGAGCTTGAACTGTGGCCCGGCCTCTCGGAATTGATGGTCGATCAGCGCACCGCGGCGGGTGAGCAGCGCTCGCTGACTCTCGCCGATGGCAGCCTGCTCGATCTCAATACCCGCACGGGTGTTTCCTTCGATTTCAACCAGGAGCGCCGCGAGGTCGCTCTCGCTTATGGCGAGGCAGCCTTCACGATCAAAGCGCGCGCGGACGTGCCCTTTATCGTTAAATCGGGGAACGGGCGGATCTCCGCCGATGTGCCGGGGCTGTTCTCCGTGCGTAGCGATCGCGGGCGCGCCGTCGTCACCTGTGTCGAGGGCCCGATCCGCATTTCCTGCGGCGAGGAAGTTCGGCTCGAGGCGGGCGAGCAGGTCGAATATGCGAATACGCTCGGCCGGGTTCGCAAGATCGACCCCGCGCTTGCGACCTCATGGCGCAAAGGCATGCTGGTGTTCGAGAACCGGCTGCTTGCCGAAGTGGTAAGTGAACTCAACCGCTATCGCCGCGGCCGCATCATCCTGACCGATCGCCAGCCGCGCCGCGTCAACGGCGTCTTTCATCTCGCGCGACCCGACGAGGCGCTGGAGCATATTGTCACGACCTTCGGGCTGACGGCGACCCGATTGCCCGGCGGCTGGATCGTGCTCGGGTAATTTTATCGGAAAACCTTTCGGGTCTGCGGCACTGCTTCGTCCTCATCTACAGGGGAGCCCGTTTTTCGGGCGCTAAGGCTGCGAGGCGAAGAAAGCATATGTGGGTTACGCATAATGGCGAGCGGCGCAAAACCGTGGTTCGCGTGCGGCTGCTTGCCGCTCTGCTCGCAGGCGCGTCGGTAAGCGGTGCCGCACTCGTGACGACAGCGCAGGCCCAGCAAACGCTGACGCAGTTCAACATCGCT
Source organism: uncultured Hyphomicrobiales bacterium (assembly GCA_964575175.1). Lineage (GTDB taxonomy): Bacteria > Pseudomonadota > Alphaproteobacteria > Rhizobiales > Xanthobacteraceae. The sequence goes on from CAZNPX010000021.1 coordinate 14,692, forward strand.
CCCCAGTCGCTCTCTTCGGCGATCACCACGCGGGTCAGTTCTTCGGTGTCGGCGGTGCGCTGACCCCGCAGCAGGCGCTTACCGCACTCTTGCAGGGCACCGGTCTCGTTGCCCAGTTCACGAGCGCGCGCACGGCAACAGTCGTCGATCCGAACGTCGGCAACAATGACGTGGTGACGGTGGCAGGCGCGATCCCGCTCGTCGCGATTGAGATCGCGGGCAGCAATGCCGGGCAGCAGGATGCTCCCTATCAGACGCCGGATTCGTCTGCGTATATTTCAACGGAACAGATCGACCGGCTGCCGCCGGTAAATGCCGGCGACCTATTCCGGTCAACGGCCGGCGTAATCGCATCCGGCAATCGGGTCGGCGCGTCGATGAACCTCAATATTCGCGGTCTGCAAGGGCAGAGCCGCGTCAATGTCATGGTCGACGGCACGCGGATGAGCAACGATACGTATCGCGGCTATCAGGGGAACCGCAGCGAAGTTTTCGTCGATCCTGATTTTCTGGCCGGCATCAGCATCAACAAGGGGCCGTTCGGCGGCGTCGGTGGCGTTGGAGTCATGGGCGGCGTCGTCAATATGCGGACCATCGAAGCGACGGACATCGTTAGGGAAGGGAAAACGTTCGGCGTCCGGATCAAGGCTGGGCTTGGAAGCAATACCGTGGCGCCACCGGCCGTGAACACAACCGCCATGCGCTTTGGATCGCCCGATTTCAATGGCGAGGCCTGGTCGGGCAGCATCGTCGGCGCGGTGGCGAAGGATAACTACGAATTCCTGATCGGCTATTCGCGCCGCACGTCTGGAAATTATTTTGCCGGCAGCAAAGGCAAGTCGACCTTCTTCGACGACCGGTCGTCCATCCCGCCGACGATAAAGCCGCTTTCGCCGTACGGCCCCGGCAGGGAAGTGTTCAACAGCTCACAGGATGTGACGTCCTTCATCCTGAAGGGAAAAGTGTCATGGGGAGACGGTCATTCGCTGGAGACCGGCTACATCAATTACAAGAATATCTACGGAGAGAATAACGAGACATTCCTGGGGTTTGCCTTCACCTTTTTCCCCGCCAGCGAATATCCATTGAACAAGATTGAAACGCATACATATCGGGCAAGTTACAAATATGATCCCGCCGGTAACGACCTGATTAAATTCTCCGCCAATGTATGGAAGACCGATCTCAACAATTTTGTCGGCGCTATACCAGTATACAGCGCCGTTGTTCACTCCAATGGCGGCGATCTCTCGAACACGTCGCAGTTCGATACGCTCCTCGGCAGACTGGCGCTGAAAAATGGCGTTGAGTTCGTGCTGGAGCAGGCGCGCGCCGCCGACAGCACGAATCCCGGCGGCAACCGGCTGATGCTGAGCGCCTTCAACCAGAGCAAGCTGGACCTGACCTCCTGGCTATCCGTTTCGGGCGGCTTGCGTATCGACCGCTACGAATCCGAAGGCAAGCACGCAATAGTAGCTACAAATCCCGAGAGAAAGGGCGAGCGCATCAACCCGTCGATGAGCGTGACGCTGGAACCGGTCAAGGGCATTCAGTTCTTTGGATCGTATATCGAAGGCTGGCGTCCGCCGAGCCTGCGTGAGACCGCATCTTCGGTCGGCGGCCAGATCGTCCCCAATCTCAACCTGATGCCGGAGCTATCGAAGAATTTCGAGTTTGGGCTGAACGTCATGCGCAGCGATCTGCTGGTTGCGGACGACAAGGTTCGCTTCAAGGCTGTTCGCTTCGACAATAATTATAATGACTATATCGTGCGCACGCCCGCTCCCTGGATCAATCCGACAGCCTACACCTGGAGAAATGTCGACCGGGCAAAGTTTCGCGGCTACGAATTTTCCGCCAACTACGATGCCGGCAGTTTCTTCATCGAGAGCAGCTTCACCAAATATGACAAGGTCGGCTTTTGTCATGCCGGCCGGTGCGGCGACGCAGTAGCGGGGGCCGACTACGGAATACAGAATGTGCCGCCGAAATATTCCGGCAACTTCACCGGCGGCGTGCGGCTGCTCGATCGTCGCCTTACGCTTGGCGCGCGCGCGTACTTCTTCGGCCAGCGGTTCGGCGGCTATAAGATCGCGCCGGGGGCCGCGATTTCCCCGGTCTTTTATTACAGCAACACGATCGTCGATCTTTTTGGCAGCTATAAGTTCAGCGAGACGCTCTCCGTGGACTTCAGCGTCGAGAACCTCGCGGACCGCTACTATGTCGATGCGATGGCGACGGCGATCGTCGCCTCTCCGGGGCGCACGGCGCGTCTGAGCGCGACCGCCAGGTTCTAGCTCGCGATCAAAACTCTTTGCTGGTCGAAAGCCCGGTCGCTGGCGTTTTTGTCGGACGGCGTGGGCAACAATCCCGCGCGCAGGGCCCGATCGGGCGGTCGTATTGCGTAATTAATTCTTTTCGCGTAAGAATTTCCTGACGCGAAAGGTGACTTCCTTGACCGAGGCCCAGCGACTTTTGCTGCGAGTGCAGGCGTTGGCCCATCCGGCGCGCTTGTGGATCGTCGCCTACCTTGCCGACGGCCGTCGTGCCTTCGTCACGCAGCTCGCGCGTGAGGCCGGTATCAGCCGCCCGCTTATGAAAATGCATCTCCGCAAGCTCGAAGCCGCAGGACTCGTGGTCAGTGCTTTCGAAACAGCGGATAGCGGCAAGGCGGCCAATTTCTACGAGACCACATCCTTCGCCTTCTCGCTTTCTCCCCGAAGCATCGCGCACGCGGGGCCATACCCGAGGCCCGGCGACATAGCAGCAGATGGAGCCCAACAGTGATTAGTTCCGCACCGCAATTCTTCACACTTTCGATTCTTCTTCTTGCGCTGATCCTGGCCATTTTCGCCATGAAGTATGCGGCAGCGGCCTATCGGAGCCGATTGGACGCAAACCGGCAAACCGCAACCGATGAGTCGATCAGCGCCTTGCGGCAGGAAGTTGCCGGACTGGGCACACGGCTCTCTACGGTGGAGAAGCTGCTTCGGGAGGTCGAGTAGTGCCGGGACAAACGCTCCGCCGGCTTGCCGTGGCCGAGGCGGCGACACTGTTGGTCCTTATTCTTGTTGCCGTGCCCATGAAGTGGTTCGGCGACCTTCCGGAAGCCACGCGTGTCGTGGGGCCGATCCACGGCTTGATGTTCCTGGCATTCTGCTGGGCAATCGTTCGCTCGTGGTCGGAAGGGCTGATCGCCGGTCGCGATGCAGTGCGCTTGTTCGTCGGCGCTTGTCTGCCGTTCGGTGGCATCGTCAACGAGCGATGGCTCAGGGTGAAATTCGCAGGGCACTCACGCTGATGCTCTATGCCCTGCTTAAGGCCGGTCACATCATCGCTGTCGTCATCTGGTTCGGAGGCATGATGGCGGCCGCGCTCATGCTGTGGCGTAGCCGGGCTGGCGCCGCACCCCTTCGCACCTGGGATGGGCTGGTGACTACGCCTGCCATGGTCGCATCCTGGGTGCTGGGACTAAGCATGGCGACGTGGGGCGGGTGGTTCGCAAGCGGCTGGTTGATTGTGAAGTTAATATTTGTGCTGGCGCTGTCGGGTATTCATGGGCTGCTGTCGGGCCAGCTCCGCCGGGTTGCTGCTGACTCCGGTGCCGTTTCCAAGCCCGACGCTCGCCTTATGCTTGCGGCCATGATCGCGATCCTCTGCGCGATCGTGTTGCTGGTGGTGGTCAAGCCGTTCTGAATGGCTGCGCCGTTCGCGCACGAAATCAGACGATGGCAAACATCAAACGCCGCAGCGGTAACGCAAGGTCATTTCCCTGCGCGACGAAAGCCGACAGCCATCAGATCGAGTAATCGAAGTCTCTCGAGACCGCTACCTTTACGCCGGACTTCCGGGCCTCGTCGCAAAGATCGGCGAGAGAGTGCTCGCCCAGCGCCAAACGCAACTGGCGCTCGGCTTTCTCTTCGAACTTCGCAAGCGCCTTGCCGTAGCGCGACGCGCGGTTGTCGGAGGCGGCGGTTTCGGTGTCCAGCGAGGCTTCGATGATCTGCGCGGCGGAAATCTTCGTGCGCTCCCGCGCGAGGCTGTAGCCGCCTTGCGGGCCCCGCGTGCTGGCGAGCAACCCGGCACGCCCGAGCTGTTGCAGGATCGGCTCCAGTCCGCGCTTCGGGACGTCGATCGCCTCGGAAATTTCGATGGTCGGAATTGTGCGGCCAGCGCCGGTAAGGGCGATGTGCACCATCGCCTCGATTGCAACGACACTCCTGCGCGGAAGCTTAAGCATGTCCCATTCTATCGAGATTCGCACCGGTGCTTCTCCTTAGGGCTCCGTCACTGGCTTGTCGACTGCTCCTCTCGACGCATCGCAGCATCGCGCGCAGTCAGATCGTCGTGTTGGTGTCGTTTTCAGAACGCCTTAAAATTCCCGTGTCGCGCAGAAGGTCGACGACGCGGGCGACGGCGGCTTCGAGCGGAAGCTGGTCCGTTCGCAGCGTGAGATCCGGCGTCCTGGGCTCTTCATAGATACCGTCCACGCCGGTGAACCCCTTTATCTCTCCGGCGCGGGCGCGCTTATAAAGACCCTTAGGGTCGCGCTCCTCGCAGACTTCCAGCGGCGTCGCGACGTGAATTTCGAAGAAGCGGTCGCCGACCAGTTCGCGGGCCATCGCCCGGTCCGCGGCGACCGGCGAAATCGCCGCCGCGATCGCGATCGAGCCGTTCTTCGCGAGCAGCGACGACACCTCGGCAAGACGGCGGACATTCTCGGCGCGGTCGCTGTTCGCGAAGCCGAGATCGTTATTGAGGCCCGCGCGCATGGTGTCGCCGTCGAGCAGGAGCGGCATGCCGCCCAGATCGAAAATCCGCCGCTCGATGCTTCGCGCGATGGTCGATTTTCCGGAGCCGGGAAGGCCCGTAAACCACAGCACGGCTCCCTCGTGACCGTTTCTGGCGATGCGCTCGGCCACGGAAACGGTCGAGGCCACGGGAGTCACGGCGCGGTTGGCGGGGCGGAGCGGCGCCTCGTCGCTCGCCACGGAAAGAATGAGCCCGCCGCCGGCGATGCGGCCGGCATGCTCGACCACGATCCGGCCGGTTTTCGGATTGACCGTGTGAAGATCGGCGCCGAGCGGCTGGAATAGTCCAAACTCGACTTCGGCCACCTCGTTGCTGTTCACCGTGGCGTGGGCGGTCTGCGAGAGCTGCCCCGGATCGATCACGTTATGGATCGCGGCGATCCGCGCTTTCGTGCTCGCGGTGGCGAGCCGGATCGTCAGGCTCGCGCCCGTATAGAGCGGCTCCTCGGCGAGCCAGAAAATTCGCGCACGCAAACTGCGCGCGACTTTCGGTCGTGTCGCGCCGGTCGCGATAATCTCTCCGCGCTCGACGAAGATCTCCCTGTCGAGCGTGATGCCGACGGAATGCCCGGCTTCGCGATCCACGTATTGCGCGTTGTCGTCGCGGGCAGGCCAGGCCTCGATGGTGCGAACGATCGCGGTCTTGCCCGAGGGCTGAAACACGACCTCATCGCCGAGCGCGAGGCGGCCGGTTTCGATCCGGCCGGCGATGATGCGGCGATCATCGAACTTGTAGACGGCCTGCACCGGCAGCCGCAGCGCGAGGTCCTCGGCCGGCCGCGCGGGCGAGAAGGTATCGATCACCTGCAACACGGTCGGCCCGCGATACCATGCGATCCGCTCCGAATGTTTCGCGACGCCGTCGCCGTCGCGCGCGGAAATCGGCACGACTTCGGCCGCCAGCAGGCCGAGATTCTCAAGATAGGTGCTGATCTCGGAGACGATGCTCTTGTAAACCTGCTCGTCGAAGCCGATGCGGTCCATCTTGTTCAGGATGACGACGACCTGCCGGATGCCGAGAAGATGCAGGAGATAGGCATGGCGCCGCGTCTGCTCGCGAACGCCTTCGGCGGCATCGATCAGGAGCAATGCCGCGTCGGCGCGCGCGGCGCCCGTGATCATGTTGCGGAGAAATTCGGTGTGGCCCGGCGCATCGATCAGCGCGACATCGCGGTCGGCGGTCCGGAACCGGATTTCGCTGGTATCGATCGTGATTCCCTGATCGCGCTCGGCTTGCAGGCTGTCGAGCAGGAAGGAAAGCTCGAAAGGCATTCCCCGCTTGTCGCTCATGGCTTTCAGGGATTCGATCTTCGCCGCGCTGACGCCGCCGGTTTCTTGGAGCAGCCGGCCGATCAGCGTCGATTTGCCGTGATCGACGTGACCGACGATGACAATGCGAAGGAGCGACCGGGGGCTGGGATCGACAATCGCCGCGAGATGCTTTTGATGGGAACTCATGGCGATTGCCTTTCAGTCAACTCAGAGATAGCCGGCGACGCGAAGACGCTCGAAGGAGTCTTCGGCTTCGTGGTCCATCGCGCGGCCCGCGCGTTCGGGAACGTCGGTGGCGCGAAGCTCGGAAAGAATTTCGGGAATGTCGGACGCCGTCGACGCGACGGGAGAGGTGATGTCCTAATCGCCGAGCGAGCGGTATCGCTTTCCGTTCTTCGCGAAATAAAGAGAGATCACCGGGATGTTTTCGCGCTGCGTGTAAGCCCAGATGTCGTATTCGGTCCATTGCAGGATCGGGTGCACGCGCATGTGCGTGCCGAGCGGCAGCGAAGCATTGAACTGATCCCAGAATTCCGGCGGCTGTTCGCGCACGTTCCAGGCACCCTCGTTGCCGCGAGGCGAGAAGACGCGCTCTTTCGCGCGGGTCGGCTCTTCGTCGCGGCGGATGCCGGCAATGAGGCCGTCGAAGCCATGCTTTTGTAATGCGCGCTTCAGGCCTTCGGTCTTACGCGCCGCCGACCGCGCGGCGGGAGGCAAGGTCTGATCGACTTCCTCGATGCCAGGGCAGGGCTCGATTTTCAGATCGAGATTCCATTCCGTCGCGTAGCGGTCGCGGAACGCATACATCTCCGGAAATTTCCTGCCGGTATCGACATGCATCACGGGAAACGGCACGTGGCCGAAGAATGCCTTGCGCACAAGCCAGATCATGACGTTCGAGTCTTTGCCGAGCGACCAGAGCAGCGCGAGGCGGTTCAGGCGCGCGAAGCCTTCGCGCAGTACGTAGATGCTGCGTGCCTCCAGCTCATCCAGCCGGGTCATCATTACTCGCTCCGTTTGGCCTCAAGGCGTCGCTGCCGGCCATATTACGTTTAATTGATGTGCAATATATCATTTGCACTTATAAAAGAGGTAGTATAAATATAAAATACGATAGTCAATAGTAGTTAGGCGATACGATGCGGTTCCTTCCGGTTTTTCTGAGTCCTGCCGCGGGCGATGTTGTCCTTTGCGGTGCAGGCGAAGCAGCCGAGGCCAAACTGCGTTTGCTGGAAAGCGCTGCGGCTACCGTGCGCTGGTACGCAGCACCCGCCGAAGTTCCCTTCACGGTCAGCAATAGAATTCAGCGCTTCGAGCGCGCGCCCGTCGAGGCGGACTTGCAAAATGCGATTGCTGCGATTTCCGCCGCCGGCGATCCGGTCGACGGACAGATCTACGAATGGGCGAAGACGCGCAGCATTCCCGTCAATGTCGTCGATCGTCCCGAACTCTGCACCTTCATCACCCCTGCGATTATCGACCGCGGCGAGGTCGTGGTGGCGGTCGGCACGAGCGGTTCCGCACCGGTGCTGGCAAGGCGCATCCGCGAGCAGATCGAGACGCTGCTTCCCGCGCGGATCGGCGAACTGGCGGAAATCATCGGGCATTGGCGCGGCCGCGTCGCGAAGAAACTTCGCGCGATCCGCGACCGCCGCCGCTTCTGGGAGCAGGTGATCGACGGGCCGGCAGCGCAAGCGTCGCTTTCCGGAAAAGCCATCGAGGCCGACGCCGCGATCGCGAAATTGCTCGATCAGTCGAAGAATGGCGAAGCGCTGCGGCAGGGCATCGTCCACATTGTCGGGGCCGGACCCGGCGATCCGGATTTGCTGACGATCAAAGCCCTGCGCGCGATGCAGGATGCGGACATCGTTCTTTACGACGAACTCGTCACAGCCGGGATCCTGGAGCGCGTGCGCCGCGACGCCGAGCGCATCTTTGTCGGCAAGAAGCGCGGCGATCACGGCGTCGGTCAGGATGAGATCAACCGCCGCATGGTCGAAGCTGCGCGCGCGGGACAGCGCGTCGTCCGGCTGAAGGGCGGCGATCCATTTGTCTTCGGCCGCGGCGGCGAAGAAGTCGAAGCCTTGCGGGAAGCGGGCGTCGCTTACACGATCGTGCCCGGCATTACTTCGGCGCTGGGCTGCGCTGCCGAAGCCGAGCTGCCGCTGACATTCAGGAACGAATCGACGCGGGTCGCAATCGTGACCGCGCATCGCGCGGGTCGTTCGGAGGCCGACTGGTCGGGCTTTGCCGACCCGCTCACGACCGTCGTCGCCTATATGGGCCTCGCAGGCGCCGCGAAAATTCGCGACGGCCTTGTCGCCGCGGGCCGCGATCCGTCAACGCCGGCGGCGGTGATTGCCCGCGGAACCCGGAGCGATTCAAAAGTTTCGGTAGGCCGGCTCGACACGCTTCCGGCGCTCGCGGCGCAAGCGGGGACCGGCCCCGCCCTGATCGTCGTCGGCGAAACCGTGCGCCGTTCGGCCCAGTGGCTGCGCGATCTGGCGAAAGCACAAGCGGCATGATGGCCGCGCTCGAAATGCAGCAGACCGCGCTCGGCATTCTCGAGCGCAGGCTCGATCGTGCGTCGCCCGCCGACATCATCGACGAGGCGGTGCACTCGACATTGCCCGGAAAACTTGCGGTCGTTTCGTCGTTCGGGGCGGAATCCGCGGCGCTGCTGGCGCTGATCGCCGATGTCGACCGATCGATACCCGTACTCTTCCTCAATACAGGCTGGCTCTTCGAAGAGACGCTGCGCTACCGGGACGAGATCGTAGCAAGGCTCGGGCTGACCGATGTGCGCAGCATTACGCCCTCGCCGGAGGCGCTTGCGCTGCGCGATCCCGAGCGCGGGCTGTGGTTCTCGGATCCGGACGCCTGCTGTGCGATCCGGAAGGTGCAGCCGCTGTCGCGCGTACTTTTCCAGTTCGATGCGTGGATCACCGGCCGCAAGCGTTATCAGGGCAACGAGCGCAGCGCGATCCCGGCCGTAGAGGCGGATGGCGAGCGGCTGAAATTCAATCCCTTCGCGTTTATCGCAAAAGAAACCATCGACGAAATTTTCCGGACCCGCGGGCTGCCCCGGCATCCGCTGGAAGCGATCGGCTTCGCTTCCATCGGCTGCATGGCGTGCACCAGCCGTGTCGCCGCGCACGAGGATGCGCGCGCCGGCCGCTGGCGCAATCGCGCAAAAACGGAATGCGGAATCCACCAGCTTAACAACCAGGGTAAATAGGAGAGCTAACATGCTTCGACGAATTATCGGCCCGGCAGTAGCCGCGGTTGCCATCGTGACGGCCGCTCATGCGGCCGACGTAAACCTTCTGAACGTGTCGTATGATCCGACCCGCGAACTCTACGTGGCGCTGAACAAGGGCTACGCCGCCAAGTTTCAGAAGGAAAACGCAGGCAAGACGATCGAAATCAAATCGTCGCATGGCGGCTCGGGCAAGCAGGCCCGCGCGGTCATCGACGGCATCAGCGCCGACATCGTAACGCTCGCGCTCGCCTACGACATCGACGCGATCGCGGATCGCGGCATTCTCGCCAAAGACTGGCAGAAGAAATTCGCGCAGAACTCCGCGCCCTATACGTCGACGATCGTGTTTCTCGTCCGCAAGGGCAACCCGAAGAAGATCAAGGACTGGGACGACCTCGTCCGCTCCGACGTGAAGGTCGTGACGCCCAACCCGAAGACTTCCGGCGGCGCGCGCTGGAATTATCTCGCGGCCTGGGGCTACTCGCTGAAGAAGAACGGCAACGACGCCGCGAAAGCCCGCGATTTCGTTCGCGCGATCTATAAGAACGTGCCGGTGCTCGATACCGGCGCGCGCGGCTCGTTGATCACTTTCGTCGAGCGCAACGTCGGCGATGTCTTCCTGTCGTGGGAAAACGAAGCCTTCCTCGCCGTGAACGAGCTCGGAAAGGACAAGTTCGAAATCGTGGTGCCGAGCGTTTCCATTCTCGCGGAGCCGCCGGTCGCGATCGTCGACTCGGTGGTCGAGAAGAAGGGCACCCGCGCCGCGGCGGAAGGTTTCCTGAACTGGCTCTACACGGCCGATGCGCAGGAGATCATCGCGAAAAACTACTATCGCCCGCGCGATGCGAACGTCGCCAAGAAGTACGAGGACGTCTTCCTGAAGGTCGAGCTCTTCACCATCGACGATGTCTTCGGCGGCTGGCGCAAGGCGCAGAAGGAGCACTTCGGCGACGGCGGCATCTTCGACGCGATCTACACGAACTGAGGATCGGGACCGTGAGCGGAACTCTGGCAATAGGCCGACGCCGCCATCGCAGCGTGATTCCGGGCTTCGGGATCACCATGGGGATTACGATCCTGTGGCTTTCGCTGATCGTGCTGATTCCGCTTGCGGTCCTCTTCATTCATACGACCGAGCTGTCGCTCGAGCGATTCGTGCAGATCGTGACGAGTAGCCGTGTGCTGAATGCGCTGAAGCTCTCCTTCGGGCTCTCGCTTGCCGCGGCCGCGGTGAATCTCGTGTTCGGATCGCTCATTGTATGGGCGATCACGCGCTACCGCTTTCCCGGCCGCCGCATACTCGATGCGCTGATCGACATCCCGTTTGCGCTGCCGACCGCGGTCGCGGGCATTGCGCTCACGAACCTCTATGCGGAGAACGGCTGGCTGGGCTCGTTCCTGGCGCCGCTCGGCATCAAGGTTTCCTTCACGCCCCTCGGAATCTTCGTCGCGCTGGTCTTTATCGGGCTGCCTTTCGTGGTCCGCACCGTGCAGCCGGTGCTGGAAGATCTCGACAGGGAGCTTGAAGAGGTCGCGGCGACGCTGGGCGCAAGCCGCTGGACCACGGTTCGTCGCGTGGTTCTGCCGACCATATTCCCCGCGCTGCTGACCGGGTTCGCGCTGGCTTTCGCCCGCGCGGTCGGGGAATACGGCTCGGTGATCTTCATTGCGGGCAACCTGCCGAACGTTTCGGAGATCGCGCCGCTTCTGATCGTGATCCGCCTGGAAGAATTTCGGTATGCGGATGCGACGGCGATTGCGAGCGTGATGCTCGTCGCATCGTTCATCCTTCTGTTCATCATCAACTGGCTGCAGCGCTGGTCCGAGAAGCGCGTCGGGAGACACTGAATGAGCCTCCTTGTTGCGGAACAAACCGATCCCGCACTTATCGTGGCGCGGGCGCACGAGCGCCCGGCGGCGCGCCGTAAACGCGGCGCGAACGAAGATTCGTTCGTCGTCAAATGGGGTATCATCCTCATCGCCTTCGTTTTCCTCGCGCTCTTCATCGTGCTGCCGCTGATCAATGTCTTCGTACAGGCTTTCTCGAAGGGCAGGGATGCCTACTTCACCGCCATTACCGAGCCGGTTGCGGTGTCCGCGATCTGGTTGACGATCACGGTCGCGGCAATCGCGGTCGTTCTGAACACCGTGTTCGGCCTGATCGCCGCGTGGGCGATCGCGAAATTCCAGTTCGGCGGCAAGAGCTTTCTCATCAGCCTCGTCGATCTGCCGTTCTCGGTGTCGCCCGTGATCGCGGGCCTCGTATTCGTGCTTCTGTTCGGGTTGCAGGGAGTGTTCGGTCCGGCGCTGCAAGCGTGGGACATAAAGGTCATCTTTGCGCTGCCCGGTCTCGTGCTCGCGACGGTGTTCGTGACGTTTCCGTTCATCGTGCGCGAGCTCATTCCGCTGATGCAGGAGCAGGGCACGCAGGAAGAAGAGGCCGCACTCCTGCTTGGCGCGTCGGGCCTGCGCACGTTCTTCAAGATCACGCTGCCGAACGTGAAATGGGCGCTGCTCTACGGCGTTCTGCTCTGCAACGCGCGCGCGATGGGCGAGTTCGGCGCCGTATCGGTGGTCTCGGGCCATATCCGCGGCGAGACCAACACGATGCCGCTGCATATCGAAATTCTCTACAACGAATATCAGTTTCAGGCGTCGTTCGCGGTGGCGACACTGCTTGCGGCGCTCGCGATCGTAACGCTCTTCGCAAAAGCCATCCTGGAAAACCGGATCGGCAAAGGAAATCGGTTATGAATATCGAAGTCATCAACGCCTGGAAGAAATTCAATGACTTCACGGCGCTCGGCGGGGTGAACCTGCAAATCAAGAGCGGGGAGCTGGTCGCGCTGCTTGGTCCTTCCGGTTCCGGAAAAACCACGCTGCTTCGCATTATCGCCGGGCTGGATTTTCCCGACCGTGGTGAGATTCGCTTCGACGATCGTGATGCATCGTTTCGGAGTGCGGGCGAGCGCAATGTCGGTTTCGTTTTTCAGCATTACGCTTTGTTCCGGCACATGACCGTGTTCGAGAACGTCGCGTTCGGCCTGCGCGCGCGCCCCCGGCACATTCGGCCGACGGAAGAAGAGATTCAGGCGAAGGCCAATACGCTGCTCGATCTCGTGCAGCTGAAATGGCTTTCCGACCGCTATCCCAATCAGCTCTCCGGCGGGCAGCGCCAACGTATCGCGCTCGCGCGCGCCTTGGCGATCGAGCCGCGCGTCCTGCTGCTCGACGAGCCGTTCGGCGCGCTCGACGCAAAGGTGCGGAAGGAATTGCGCCGCTGGCTTCGTAATTTGCACGAACAGCTCCCCGTCACCTCCGTCTTCGTCACCCACGATCAGGATGAGGCGCTTGAGGTCGCGGACCGCGTGGTCGTCATGGACAAGGGAAAGATCGAGCAGATCGGAACGCCGGACGAAGTTTACAACAATCCGCAGACCGCATTCGTGAACGAGTTCATCGGCGAGTCCGTGGTCGTGCCGCTTGCCGTGCAGGCCGGGCGCGCGCGCTTCCACGGCATGCCGCTCCCGATCGACGTCTCCAGCCTGCCGGACGGCAAGGCAAACCTTTTCGTTCGTCCTTATGAAATGTCCATCGTAAGTTCGAACGACACCCCGCTGCACGGAACGATCAAGCGCGTGCGGGGTCTCGGCGCGTCGCGGCGCGCGGAAATCGCGCTCCATTATGGAGAGACGGATTTGCTGCTGGAGATCGACGCGCCAAAAGCGCCGTCCCTGGAAGTCGGCGCCTTTGTCGGCTTACAGCCGCGGAATTATCGGGTGTATCCCGCCAACGTTTGATCAGAAGTTCGGTTGAAGTAATGAGTTTTATTCCGAAAACGGCGCCCTTCGCGCAGGAGGAGATCGATCTCCTCAACCGGGTCGTGGAGTCGGCCAATCCGACGCAACGCGCGTGGCTCGCCGGTTTCCGTGCCGGCCTCGACGCATCGGCCGCGGAAAAGGACACACCTGCCGTCAGCGCGAAGGTGGCAGAGCCCTTGACCATTCTGTACGCGACCGAATCCGGAAACTCGGAGCGTCTTGCGCTCGACGCATCCAAGCTCGCGCGAAAGATGGGCTTCAAACCCACCCTGATCGATATGGCCGAGCTTGAGGTGGCGTCGCTCGCAGCATCGCCACGCCTGCTGGTAATCGCGGCGACCTGGGGCGAAGGGGAGCCGCCCGCGCGCGCGGCGCACGCTTATGCCGAATTGATGGGCGATAGCGCGCCGCGCCTGGAAGGCGTCGAGTTCAGCGTGCTCGCCCTCGGCGACACGGCCTATACCGACTTCTGCACCATCGGGAAGCAGATCGACGAGCGGCTTGCTGCGCTCGGCGGCAAGCGCGTAGCCGAGCGGGTCGATTGCGATCTTGATTTTGCCGCTCCGGCCGGCCGCTGGATCGAATCCGCGCTGAAAGCGCTGGCTCCCGCGGACGCAGGGCGCGGCACGGTAATCTCCGTCGACTTCAGCAGCCGCCAGACTGCTGTGCATGATCTCGGCCCGGTGCAGGCGGAAGTCACCGAGCACGTCAATCTGAACTCGTCGCGCTCGGAAAAGCAGACTTACCACATCGAACTCGCCTTCGACGGCGCCGCGCCGGCGTACAAGCCCGGGGATTCGCTCGACGTCTATGCCGACAATGATCCGGCGTATGTCGATGCGCTGCTCAAGGCGGCTGGCCTTGGCGCCGACGAGGCGCTGCGCAACGACCTGATCAAGACGCGCGATGTCACGACATTGTCGCTGAAAACCGTTGAAGGCTATGCGGCTTCCACCGGACATCAATATGTGAAGGCGCTGCTGGCCGAAGGCCAGGCGCGCGACTGGGTTGCGGGGCGGCAACTCATCGACCTGATCGCCCATTTCCCGATTTCGCTTTCGGCCGACCAGCTTCGGGAACTCACGCGACCGCTTGCGCCGCGGGCCTATTCGATAGCCTCGTCGCGGCTCGAGGAGGGCGAGGAGGCGCATCTTCTGGTTTCGGCGGTGCGCTACCGCTCGCATGGACGCGACCGCAAGGGCGTCGCGTCGAACTATCTGGCCGAGCGCGTGAAAAAGGGTGCGCGGGTTCGGGTCGCGGTGAAGCCGAACAAGCATTTCGCGCTGCCGGCCGCGGATCGCGACATCATCATGGTGGGGCCGGGGACGGGAGTGGCGCCGTTTCGCGCCTTTGTGCAGGAGCGCCGCGCAGTCGGCGCCGTGGGAAAGAACTGGCTTTTCTTCGGCGATCGCCACTTCACTCACGATTTTCTCTACCAGCTCGAGTGGCAGGATGCGCTGAAGGACGGCAGCCTCGCGCGGCTCGATGCTGCGTTCTCCCGCGATACGCCCGAGAAAGTTTATGTCCAGCACAAGATGTGGGAACGCCGCCGCGATCTCGTCGAGTGGCTCGATGACGGTGCTTATTTCTATGTGTGCGGGGACGCCAAGACCATGGCGAAAGACGTTCGCGCCATGCTTGCCAGTGCTTATGCGGACGTAAAATCGATCTCGGCGGATGCCGCGGAGCAGGTATTGCGCACTCTCGAGAAGGAACGTCGCTACCAGCAGGACGTTTACTAGGCCGTTGTCATGAAGAAAGAACTGTCTCCGAACGAGCGCATCAAGCAGGCGAGCGGATTTCTTCGCGGAACGCTGTCGGAAGGGCTCGCGCTGGAAAGCACCGGCGCGATCAGCGACGACGACGGGCAGCTCGTGAAGTTCCACGGCATGTACCTGCAAGACGACCGCGATCTGCGGGCCGAGCGCACGCGCAAAAAGATGGAGAAGGCGTTCTCCTTCATGATCCGCGTGCGGCTGCCGGGCGGCGAGGTCACGCCGGCGCAATGGCTCGCGCTCGATAGTCTTGCGCGCACCTACGCCAACGACACCTTGCGCGTGACCACGCGACAGGCGTTCCAGCTTCATGGCGTCATCAAGTCGAACCTGAAGACGACGCTGAAGGCGATGGATGCGGTGCTGCTCGACAGCCTTGCCGCCTGCGGCGACGTGAACCGCAACGTAATGTGCAATCCCAACCCCTATCAGTCGCGGGCGCATGGCGCGGCGCTGAAGCTTGCGCGGGAAATCTCCGATTACCTGACGCCGCGGACATCGGCCTATCGCGAAATCTGGCTCGACGGAGAGAAGGTCGCCGGTGGCGAACAGGAAGCGGTCGAGCCCATTTACGGCAAAACCTATCTGCCGCGGAAGTTCAAAACCGTCATCGCGGTGCCGCCGTCAAACGACGTCGACATATTCGCACACGACCTCGGGTTCATCGCGATCCTCGATGACAGGCAAGACGTAGCAGGCTGGAACGTGAGCGTCGGCGGTGGCATGGGCATGACCCATGGCGAGCCGGACACCTATCCGCGCACGGCGGAGATTTTGGGATTCTGCCGCACGGAAGATGCGGTGGCGCTGGCGGAGGCGATCGTCACGACCCAGCGCGATTGGGGCGACCGCACCAACCGCAAGCACGCAAGGCTCAAATACACGATAGAGGATCGCGGACTGGATGCTTTCCGCGCCGAAGTGGAAAGCCGCCTCGGCAGGAAGCTCGAGAACGCCCGGCCTTTCAGTTTCAACTCCACCGGCGATCGCTACGGTTGGACCGAAAGCGAAGACGGCAGAAGCCATCTCACCCTGTTCGTCGAGAACGGCCGCCTGCGCGACATTCCCGGGGGGCCGCAATGGCTGACGGGGCTTCGCGCAATTGCCGAGATCCACGACGGCGATTTTCGTCTGACCGCAAACCAGAACGTGATCGTTGCGAATATATCGAGCGAGAACCGCTCCCGCGTCGAAGCGCTGATCGCCGAACATGGTCTCGACATCCCGGCTTCTGGCCTGCGGCGCAATTCAATGGCATGTGTCGCGTTGCCCACCTGCGGGTTGGCGCTTGCGGAGAGCGAGCGCTATTTGCCGGAGCTCATCGATGCGCTCGACGAAAAACTTGCGGTCAACGGCCTGGCCGAGGACGACATCGTGATTCGCATGAGCGGCTGCCCGAACGGCTGCTCGCGGCCGTATCTGTCGGAGATCGGTTTGGTCGGGAAGGGGCCCGGCCGTTACAACCTCTATCTCGGTGCTGCGTTCGACTGCTCGCGGCTGTCGAAGCTGTATGCCGAGGATCTCAACCACGACCAGATCGTCGAGAAGCTTTCGCCGCTATTCGCGGCCTATGCGAAGCAGCGGATCAAGGGCGAACGCTTCAGCGCTTTCCTGATTCGAGCAGGCTTTGTTGCGGAAACCGGTAATGGCAGGGATTTCCA
The DNA here is from genome assembly GCA_964575175.1 of uncultured Hyphomicrobiales bacterium. GTDB lineage: Bacteria > Pseudomonadota > Alphaproteobacteria > Rhizobiales > Xanthobacteraceae. Next base: position 31,294 of record CAZNPX010000021.1, read on the forward strand.
CGCCAATACCGGAGAGCGGCGCGCGGCTTCGGCGGCTTGATTTCAGAAACGCTTTTCCCCGCTCGCGCTTCTTCACCCGGTCGCTGAGATGGCGGCGGTGAAGATTTGTTGCGACGTCTATTCAGCTCTCCGATGACGCTTGCGATCTCGGATGCAGGGCAGCGTGCTTGGGCGCGATGGGCCGTCGTTCCAACGTACCAAGTTACCTTCCCCGAAACGAAAACAGTCGTGCCGCAGTGCAGTATATATTGTGCTTGATGCCGGTCCGGCCCTCGACAAAGATGCCGCCCCAATTAACGAGATCTTAGCCCGCGCTTTGATCGCCGTGACCCGGGGGGTAAGGAACAGAATTGCGCGGAGAAGCGGCTCAGAAGAGCGTCGAGACGCTGAGCGACCCAGAGTTCGGACCGTGGCTTGCACAGGCTTCCATTCTGGTCGTCGATGATGAGCCGGGCATGCGGAATTTTCTGGTCCGCACGCTCGGCCCGCGCTGCAAGCGCATCGAAGAAGCAGCGGATACTGCCGAAGCTTCGCGCAAGCTCGACTCCAACTATTTCGACGTCGTCATCCTGGACAATATTATGCCCGGCCAGACCGGGGTCGATTGGCTGGCCAATCAGCGCGCGCTCGGCTTTTTTTCCGATGCGATTCTCATGACCGCCTATGCGGATCTCGACACGGCGATCGGCGCTCTGCGCGCGGGCGCCGTTGATTTCGTGCTCAAGCCTTTTCGCTCCAATCAGATCCTGAACGCAGTCGCCCGCTGTCTCGACCGCATGCGGCTCCAGCGCGAGAACCATGTCCTGCGCTACGAGTTGCGCCTGTCGGCGGACCACATCGCGCTGCGCGACAGGTTCATCGGAGAATCCGCGGCGATTCAGCGGGTTCGCGAGACGCTGGCGCGGGTCGCGAGACTGCCGACCACCGTCCTGCTGACCGGGCAATCCGGAACGGGCAAGGAAGTCGCGGCGCGCACAATTCATTCGCTGTCGGACCGGGTCGAGAAGCCGTTCGTTCCGGTCAACTGTGCCGCGATCCCGCACGAGATGATGGAATCGGAATTCTTCGGCCATGTCGAAGGGTCGTTCACCGGCGCGAAGGGAAATCGGGAGGGCCTGTTCACGCACGCGCAGGGCGGAACGCTGTTTCTTGATGAAGTGGGTGAGCTTCCCCTGACCATGCAGAGCAAGCTGCTGCGCGCGCTCGAAGACCGGCGCGTGCGTCCCGTCGGATCGGAACGGGAAGTGCCGCTCGACCTGCGGTTCATATTCGCAACCAATGCGGAGCTGGAGAAGGAAGTCGAGAAGGGGCGCTTCCGCGCCGACCTCTATTTCCGCATCAATGTCATGCAGATTCGCCTGCCGCCGCTGAAGGATCGCGACAACGACGTGCAGGAGCTCGCGGCCCTGTTCATGCGGAAGCTCTCCCAGCAACTGGGAATGCCGCCGGTGCCCATCGACAAGTCGGTGCGGGAGGCGCTTTCGAAATACGACTGGCCCGGAAATGTCCGCGAGCTTCGCAACCTGATCGAGCGATCGCTCATTCTCGGCGCATTCCCCGACGACTTCGGCGGGATAAAGACCGATCAGGCCAATCTTACGAGCGAGAGTCTGGCGGAGCTGGAACGCCGGCACATTATCTCCGTGCTGAAGGAGACGGGCGGCAACAGGGACGAAGCGGCTCGCAGGCTTGGTGTTTCGCGCAAGACGATCGATAGAAAATGCGTGCTATGGAATGTTTAGCCTGATCAAGAATTACCTGTTGCGCGGGCGTTCCGTCCGCTTCCGGCTTCTTGCCATCGCATTACTGCCGACACTGGTTATTCTTCCGCTGCTGCTCGGCGTCGCCGTTTCCCGCTGGAATGAAAAGTTCAACGCAACGCTGATCACGAAGGTGAACGGCGATCTCACCATCGCGCACCAGTATCTTGCGCGGATTCTCGAATATACCGGCGAGCATATTATTGCGATCGCAAAGTCCGCCGAATTGCGCGACATCATGATTACGGATGACGAAAGCGGGCTGAAACAGGTTCTCGAGGCGGGGCGGCGGTCGCTCGGGCTGGATTTTCTGTATCTGGTGGACCGGAACGGAAAGATTATCGCATCGGCGCCTCGCTTTTCCTCCCAGATCTTCCGTACCAACTGGCCGGTCGTGAACTCGGCGCTGCGCGGTTACGCGCTCACCGGGATCGACATCTTCGAGCACGAAGAGCTGCGCGATGTATCCGCGCAGCTTGCGGAAAAGGCGGAGCTCGAGCTCGTCGAGACTCCGAATGCCGTGCCGACGGATCGGAAGTTCGAAAACCGGGGCATGATGGTCCATTCGGCGAGCCCGGTTCTGCTCGGCGACAATCGGCCGGCCGCGCTCGTCGGCGGCATGCTGCTCAATCAGAATCTGGTCTTCATCGATACGATCAACGACCTCGTCTATCGCGAGGCCAGCCTTCCGGAAGGGAGCAAGGGCACGGCCACGCTTTTTCTGGACGATGTCCGCATAACGACGAACGTCCGGTTGTTCGAGGGGCGGCGTGCCCTGGGCACGCGGGTGTCCCGCGTGGTGAGGGACACCGTGCTCGGGCAGGGGCGCGTGTGGCTCGACAGCGCTTTCGTCGTGAACGACTGGTACATATCGGCTTACGAGCCGATCACGGACAGTTACGGCAAGCGCGTGGGGATGTTGTATGTCGGCTTCCTCGAAGCGCCGTTTACGGAAGCGCGGCACGCCATTCTGCTTACGATCTTCGCGTCGTTTCTGGCCATCGCGGCGTTGAGCGTTCCGATCTTTCTTCGGTGGGCGCGTGCAATCTTCAGCCCGCTGGAGCGGATGACCGATACGATCTCGCAGGTGGAAAGCGGCAATCTCGGGGCCCGTACAAACTTTCCCGCCAGGAACGACGAAATCAGTCTGGTCGCCGCGCATTTGGACAATCTCCTGAACCAGGTGCAGGAGCGCGACCGCCAGCTCCGGGAGTGGAACGAGGAGCTGAACAAGCGCGTGGATGAGCGGACGCGCGAGTTGCAGCTTGCGAACCGGCAGCTCGAGGCCACCACCAAGCAACTGATTATCTCGGAAAAACTCGCGGCGATCGGCGAGATCACCGCAGGCGTCGCGCATGAGATCAACAATCCGATTGCGGTCATGCAGGGTAACCTGGATGTCGTCCGGAGCGTGATCGGGGACCGGATACGCTTTGCCAGAACGGAGTTCAGGCTTCTGGACGAGCAGATTCAGCGCATCAACCAGATCGTCACAAAACTCCTGCAGTTCGCAAAGCCCGAGGAATTCGCCGGTTATCTGGAGCGGCATTCGGCCGAAAGCGTCATTTCAGATTCGCTTCCTCTCGTCCGCCATCTGCTCAAAAGGGCGGAGATCGAGATTTTCCGCGAAGACCACGCCAAGCGGCTCACGCTCATGAACAGGACGGAGCTTCAGCAGGTCATCGTCAACCTGATCGTCAACGCAATTCACGCCATGCCCGAAGGCGGCACCCTCACGCTGCGAACCGAAGACATGGACGTCGACGGAAAGTCTGGCCTCGCTATCAAAGTCAGGGATTCCGGAGTCGGCATGGCGCCGAATGTTCTGGAAAAGGTCTTCGATCCATTCTTCACGACGAAGCGCAGCGAAGGAACGGGACTCGGGTTGTCGGTCAGCCAGAAGCTCATCAGCCGGCAGGGCGGCAAGATTTCCGTCGATAGCGAGCTTGGCAAGGGAACGACCTTCACCGTCTGGCTTCCCGAAGCCGCATAAGCCGCGCCAACATCGTCACGGACAAAATGTCGGAAGAAGTCAGGACAAATTGTCCTTCGGCGCAATAGTGCGACGCGGTAACTCATTGCGTTTGTTTGTTGCGGTATCTGGCACGTTGATTGCTCTCTTGTTTGCGGCTGAACGGGAGGGTGATCCGTCGCGAATGATCGGCGCTAGATCGATCGGTGGCGGATTGTGTTTGGTGGGCTGCGTTAGCGGGTAATCCGACAACGAAGCGTACACATCGCGCTCATTGGGTGCCTGCTGCAGGCGGCACTTGATCACGAGTCCCTGACATTCAGTTGCCAAGCGTCTTTCGGCGCCTTGGAACTTGTGGTGGGAATTCGGAGGGCAAGGGTGGTCAAGGAAAATAGCGGCGCCGATACATTTCCAAAATTACTGTTACAGCATGCAAAGGAACGCCCTGATCGCCCTGCGGTACGCGAGAAAAGTCGCGGTATCTGGCGCACGTTGACTTGGCGTCAGCTTGGCGACGAGGTCGCGGCCATTGCCGCGGCGCTGTCGGCGCGGGGCTTGAAGCGCGGCGGCTATGCCGCGCTGGTGGGCGACAATCGTCCGCGTTTCTATGCGGCGATGTCCGCAATTCAGGCGCTCGGCGCGGTTGCGGTGCCGCTTTATCAGGACGCCTCGGCGGAAGAGATGATCTCTCCGATCAAGGGCGCCGAAGTCACGCACGTATTCGCGGAGAACCAGGAGCAGGTTGACAAGATCCTGAAGATTCTGCCGCAGTGCCCGAGCGTGCGCTGCATCATCTATGACAAAGACCGCGGCATGCGCCATTACAAGCAGGCGCAACTCGTCAGCTATGCCGCGCTCTTGGAAGAAGGAAAGGCGCAGGCGGCCGGCGGCGACTGGTTTGCGAAGGAAGTCGCGCAGGGCAACGGCAACGACCTTGCCTTCCTGTTTCTCACCTCCGGATCGAGCGGGCCTGCCAAGAGCGTCTTGCTCACCCATGCCGCGCTGATCGACCGGGCCCGCGTGGCCGCGAGCGCGGAGCAACTGAGCGACAGGGATGTGGCGATGGCCTACCTGTCGCCGGGCTGGATCGGGCAAAATCTGTTCAGCTATGTCCAGCCGATGCTGGTCGGCTATTGCGTCTGCTGCCCGGAATCGTCGGACACGATGCTCGCCGACATGCGGGAGATGGGCCCGACCTATTTCCTGGCGACGCCGCGCGTGCTCGACACGCTGTTCACGCAAGTTTCGCTGCGCGCGGAAGATGCCGGCCGCCTCAATCGGGCGCTGTACCGGCTGTGTATGAATTCCGCGCAACGGGTCGCTTCCGGCAAGGGCGTTTCGGTCGGCGATCGTATCGTTTCGATGCTCGGCGGTTTCCTGATCTACGGCCCGATGCGCGACGTGCTCGGCATGAGCAAGATCCGCGTCGCCTATGCCGCGGGCGACGCCGTCGGCCCCGAATTGCTCACGTATTTCCGGGCTCTGGGCGTCAACCTGAAACAGCTCTACGGCTCGACCGAGACGGGCTTCTTCGTCGCCATGCATCGCAACGGCGAGGTGAAAGCCGGGACAGTCGGTGCCGCCGCCGATGGCGTGGAACTGAAGTTCACGCCGGAGCGCGAGCTTCTTCTGCGCTCCCCCGGCCTGTTCAAGGAATACTACGGAGACAAGGTCGCCACGAGCCAGGCAGTCGACGCGGAAGGCTGGTTCTACACGGGCGACGCGGGCTACATCGGAGACGACGGGCATCTCCACATTATCGATAGCGTCAAGAACATCGGCGCGCTGAAGGACGGCTCGCTGTTCGCGCCGCGGATTATCGAGAACAAGCTCAAATTCTGCCCGTACATCAAGGAAGCGGTCGTATTCGGAAGCGGCAGCGACAAGGTTTGCGCGCTCATCGACATCGACGTCGCCGCCGTCAGCAGATGGGCGGACCTGCAAAGCATTACCTATACCGGCTACGCCGATCTGGCTTCAGGCAAGGAAGTCTACGGCCTCATCTCCAAGGCGATTTCCGGCATCAACGCGGAGCTGGCGTCCGATCCGGCGCTCGCCGGCTGCCAGATTCATCGCTTTGCGATCGTGCGTAAGGAGCTGAATGCGAATGATGGATTGCTGACCCGAACCGGAAAGCTGCGCCGCGGCGCAATCGCCGAGCGCTACAAGGCGCTCATTGACGGAATGTTCTCAGGACGCAGCGAAGTGCGCCTCGACGACGGCGGCGCGCATTCCGGCGAAATCTCGCCAAACATCGAAATCGGCGAGGCAAAACTGTCGTCCTCCATCAAATCGAGAAAGGCCGCCTGAAATGACTGCTCCATTGCAGCACTCGAACTTGCAACCGATCGAGCGCGCCTTTCCGATCGGAGCACCCGTGCTCGAGCTGGAATCGATTTCGCTGCGCTTCGGCGGCGTTCATGCCCTGACGAATATTTCGTTTAACGTGCTCGAACACGAGATCCGCGCGATCATCGGCCCGAACGGTGCGGGCAAGAGCTCGATGCTCAACGTCATCAACGGCATCTACGTTCCCCAGGAAGGCACGATCAAGTTCAAGGGCGAGGTTCTGTCGGGGATGACGCCGACCAAGGCCGCCCGGATGGGCCTCTCCCGGACATTCCAGAACATCGCCTTGTTCAAGGGCATGTCGGTGCTCGACAACATCATGGCGGGCCGCAACCTCTACTCGCATGCGAGCTTCCTCGAAGTCGCAATGCAGTTGCCGCGCGCGCGCCGCGAAGAAGCCGAGAACCGGGAAATCGCGGAAGAGATCATCGAGTTTCTCGAGATCGAACATATCCGCAAGACGCCGGTCGCGCGGCTTCCTTATGGCTTGCAGAAGCGGGTCGAGCTCGGCCGGGCGCTCGCGGCACGGCCGAAAATTCTTCTTCTCGACGAGCCGATGGCGGGCATGAACATCGAAGAGAAGCAGGACATGTGCCGCTTCGTTCTCGACGTGAACGACCACTACGGCACGACGGTTGTGCTGATCGAGCACGACATGGGTGTCGTGATGGACATCTCGGATCGCGTCGTCGTGCTCGATTACGGCAAAAAGATCGGCGACGGCACGCCGGATGAAGTCCGCTCCAACCAGAACGTTATCGACGCCTATCTCGGCGTTGCGCACTAAGGAATCCCCATGTTCGACATCTGGTTCTTTTTCGAAGTCCTGGTCGGCGGCTTGCTGTCGGGGATCATGTATTCGCTGGTCGCCCTTGGATTCGTGCTGATCTACAAGGCGTCGTCCGTGTTCAATTTCGCCCAGGGCTCGATGGTGTTCCTCGCGGTCCTGTCGTTCGTCGGGTTCATGGAGCTCGGCCTGCCGTTCTGGGTAGCGCTTCCCGTCACCATCGGCCTGATGGTGCTGGTCGGCATGGCGACGGAACGCTTCGTGCTCCGGCCGCTCGTGAGCCAGAACGAAGAAACACTGCTGATGGCCACGATCGGCCTCGCGTTCGTGATCGAAGGTGTCGCGCAGCTCGCCTGGGGCGTGGACGTGCGCAACCTCGATCTCGGCATCCGTGACGAGCCGATCAACTGGGTCATGGACAAGACGGGAATGCTGATCAGCCAGCTCGACATCACCGCGGGCGTCGTCGCCAGCGTGATGGTCATTTCCCTCGCGCTCCTGTTCTCGCGCACGAAGGTCGGCCGCGGTCTGCGCGCGGTGGCCGACGACCACACGGCGGCGCTCTCGATCGGAATTCCGCTGAAGCACATCTGGATGCTGGTCTGGGCAACCGCCGGCGTGGTCGCGCTCGTCGCGGGCATGCTGTGGGGCGCACGCAGCGGCGTGCAGTTCGCGCTCGTCTGGGTCGCGCTCAAGGCGCTGCCGGTGCTGATCATCGGCGGCTTCACGTCGGTGCCGGGCGTGATCGTCGCGGGGCTTCTCGTGGGTGCCTCGGAAAAGATCGTCGAGGTTTACTTCGGTCCTTATTTCGGCGGCGGCGTTGAAGTCTGGTTCCCCTATGTGCTCGCCGTTCTGTTCCTGCTGGTCCGGCCCGAGGGACTGCTGGGCGAAAAAATCATCCGGCGCGTCTGACGTCCCGGCATCCTGGAGATTTCAATCATGTTCTACAGAGAAACCGGACAATTCCGCACCAGTTACGCGCAGGACTCGCAACTGCTGCCGCTGCGGCAGGATCGCCTCGGCATGATCTTCCTGCTGGTCGCTGCGGCGATGATCCCGTTTGTCGCCAACAATTATTGGCTCAGCGCGATCATGATCCCGTGGCTGATCCTGTCGCTGGTCGCGCTCGGCCAGAACATTCTGATGGGCTATGCCGGCCAGCTCTCGCTGGGCTCCGCGGGCTTCATGGCCGTGGGCGCGTTCGCCTGCTACAATTTCATCCTGCGGGTCGATGGAATTCCCTTCATCGTCGCGGTAATTCTCTCCGGCGTATGCGCGGCGCTCGTCGGCATTGCGTTCGGCCTACCGAGCTTGCGCATTCGCGGCCTTTATCTCGCCGTCGCCACGCTGGCGTCGCAGTTCTTCATCGTCTGGTCGCTCGACAAGTTCGGCTGGTTCAAGAACTACGATCCCGCCGGCGTCATTACCGCGCAGAAGATCGTCATTTTCGGGCACAATTTCGCGACTCCCGCGGAAAAATACTGGGTCGTGCTCGGCATTGTCGTCGTGCTGACCTTGCTCGCGAAAAATATGGCCAGAGGCAGTATCGGCCGCGGATGGATGGCGGTGCGCGACATGGACGTCGCGGCCGAAGTCACCGGCCTTTCGCTCCTGCGCACCAAGTTGCAGGCATTCGCGATCAGCTCGTTCTATTGCGGCGTGGGCGGTGCGCTGTTTGCATTTGCCTACCTGCAAACGGTCGAGCCCTCGGCCTTCACGATCGAACTGTCGTTCCGCATTCTGTTCATGGTGATCATCGGCGGTCTCGGCACGATCATGGGATCGTTCCTGGGGGCGGGCTTCATCCTGCTCGTGCCGATCTTCATGAACGTGCTGTTTCACGGAGTCTTCGGCCACGCCGTCGATGCCAGCGTGATCTCGGCAGTCGAGCAGATCGTCTTCGGCGTGATGATCATCTCCTTCCTCATCTTCGAGCCACTCGGCCTCGCGCGGCTGTGGCAGATGACCAAGGAGAGGCTGCGGCTCTGGCCGTTCAAGCACTGAAGAAACGCAAGGATCAACAAGAAGAGACAGAAAACGTCCGCTTATCGCAACATCGGGAGAGAGATAGATGTTTATAGAGAATGTAGTTCGCCGGGTATTGCCTGGTGTCGCTGCGGCGGGCGCCATACTGGCGGCTGTGACCACGTCCACGCCAACGATGGCCCAGCAGCCGGAGCAATATTTTCCGGTCGCAAGCATGCGTGTCGGTCCCTACAACGCCATGGGCACCGGCATCTTCGGCGGGGTTATCGACTACCTGAATTACGTCAACATCAAGCACGGCGGCGTGAACGGCGTGAAGTTAGTCTATGAAGAATGCGAAACGGAATACAACGCCGCCCGCAACGTCGAGTGCTACCAGCGCCTGCTGACCAATGCCAAAGGCCAGAAGATGCTGCTGTGGGATCCCTACGGCACGCCGCTGGCCTATTCGGTCATCGGCCGCGTCGCCTCCGACAACGTCGTGCTCGCGCAGGCGGGCTACGGCCGCACCGACGCCGCCGACGGCCGGGTCTGGCCGTGGGTGTTCGGCGCCAGCGCCAATTACTGGTCGCAGATCGGCATGAAGCTGAACTTCATCCAGCAGCAGGAAGGCGGCATCGACAAGATGAAGGGCAAGACCATCGTGCACCTTCACATCGACACGGCCTACGGCCGCGAACCGCTGCCGGCGATGCGCCAGATCGCGAAAGACTGGGGCTTCCGCCTGATCGAAATTCCGATCGCGCCTCCGGGCCTCGAGCAGCAGTCGCAATGGCTGCAAATCCGCAAGGAGAAAGCCGACTGGGTGACGTTCTGGGGTGCCGGTGCGGGCATGAGCGGCACGGCAATCACGACAGCCGCTCGCGTCGGCTTCCCGCGCAACCGCGTGATCTTCGTTACCTTCGGCGGCGCCGAGGAAGACATGATCGCGGGCGGCGCGCAGGCCAAGGACACCTATGTCGTCGCCATGGTCCTGCCGGGCAAGCAGTGGCCGCTGATCGCCGACATGGAAAAGGTTCTCTACAAAGATAACAAGATCGGAAACATGCAGAACCCGAACCGCGTCGGGACGATTTACTACAATCGCGGCGTCATCGCGGCGGTCAACTACATCGAGGCGATGCGAAACGCGCAAAAGCATTTCAACAAGGTCGGGAAGCCGATCACGGGCGAGGAGTTTCGCCTCGGATACGAAATGCTCGATTACACGAATGCCGCGAGACGCCAGGAGCTCGGCATCGACGGCATGATTCCGCCGTACAAGCTGTCCTGCCGCGATCATGAAGGCGCCGGCACGTTCCACATGATGCAGTGGGACGGCCAGAAGTTTCAGATCGTGAGCAAGGACTGGATTCCCGCGAACGATCCGAAGTTCATCCGCAAGCTGATCGAGGAGTCCGCGGAGAAGTACGCCAAGGAAAACAACATCAAGCTGCGCGACTGCCCGAACTGATCGGGTCCGGCCGACGCGACAAATCGGGGCGGGAGGACGACTTCTCCCGCCCCACAATCAAATCCGGCGCAAGGGGATGCTGCCATGAATGTTTCTGTGAAGTCCGCCACCAATTCGAATGTGGTGCCCGCGGGTGCTCTGGCCGGCCCCGTGCTCGCCGTGAAGAACATCGAGGTGATCTACAACTCGGTGATCCTGGTGCTGCGCGGCGTCTCGCTTGAGGTTCCGCAAGGCAAGATCGTCGCATTGCTCGGCGGCAACGGCGCGGGCAAAAGCACGACGTTGAAGTCGATCTCCACCTTGCTCGCCTCGGAACGCGGAGCCGTGACGAAGGGTTCGATCGAGTTTCGGGGGGTGCGCACCGACAAGCTCACGCCCGGCGATATGGTCGGCATGGGCATGGTGCAGGTCATGGAAGGCCGGCGTTGCTTCGGACATCTCACCGTCGAAGAGAATCTCATCACCGGCGCGTATTCCCGCGCGATCAACAGCGCGCAGTTGAAGGAGGACCTGGACCGGGTCTATGCCTATTTTCCGCGATTGAAGGTCCGACGCACCAGTCTTGCGGGTTACACATCTGGCGGCGAGCAGCAAATGACTGCGATCGGCCGCGCGATGATGGCGAAGCCGAACATGCTGCTGCTCGACGAGCCGTCGATGGGCCTCGCGCCGCAAATCGTCGCCGAGATCTTCGAGATCGTCCGCGACCTCAACCAGAAGGAAGGGGTCAGCATTCTGCTGGCCGAGCAGAATACGAGCGTTGCGCTCAAATATGCCGACTATGGTTACATCCTGGAGAGCGGCCACATCATGATGGATGGGCCTGCAAGGGCGCTCGCCGACAACAAGGATGTCAAGGAATTTTACCTCGGCATGTCAGGCGACGGCCGGAAGAGCTTCCGGGATATGAAGTCCTATCGCCGGCGCAAGAGCTGGCTCTGATCCGGGGCGAAGAAAAAGAAAGTCTTTGAACTATCCGCGCTTCCGTCCGGTTTGATCCCTGCATAAAGCATCGTTCTGCGTGCGCGCGGCGCGGCAGCTTGTGCGCAAATGCGGTTCTGGATGGAACCCGCTTTGATCTGCATCAACCCGCCGGCTGCCAAAGCCGATAGCCTCAAGTAAAATGCGCAACGCATGACTTGAAGGCAAGAAAACATGGTCGCTATCGAATCGGGACGCAGTTCTCGCGGGATAGCTCTTTTTTCGTATGGGTTCCGGCCATTCTTCCTGTTCGGCGCGATTTACGCGGGCGTCGCAATTCCACTCTGGCTGCTGCAAATGCGGGCGGGTTTTCCGCTCGAAACCGTGTTCGCGCCGGTCGACTGGCACGTGCACGAAATGCTGTATGGCTTCGTGCCGGCGATTATTGCGGGTTTTCTGCTGACGGCCATTCCTAACTGGACGGGACGGCTGCCAATCCAGGGCCTGCCGCTTGCGCTGCTGTTCAGCCTGTGGATCGCCGGCCGCGCGGCAATCTATCTCTCAAGCACCATTGGCTGGGTGGCGACGGCCGCAATCGACGTGGTTTTCCTTGTCGCAGTCGTCGTCGCGGCGGCGCGCGAAATCATCGCCGGAAAGAACTGGCGCAATCTTCGCGTGCTCGGGGTCGTAAGCCTGTTTGCGACGGGAAATCTGGTCTTTCATCTCGAATCCCATTTCTCCGGGAATGCCGAATACGCCACCCGAATCGGCTTGGGCGCGGTCATTCTTCTGATTTCGCTGGTCGGCGGCCGCATCGTGCCGAGCTTCACCCAGAACTGGCTTGCCCGTCAGCAGCCCGGCCGCATGCCAGCCAGTTTTGGAAAGTTCGACGTGCTCGCCATCGTGCTGAGCTTCCTCGCATTGGCCGCGTGGGTCGCGTTTCCTTCGTCATCCGCGACGGGGTTCGCGCTGGCCGGCGCCGGCCTCGTGCAATTCGTTCGCTTGGCGCGCTGGGCGGGCGAGCGCACGATCGGCGAGCCGATCGTGCTCGTTCTTCATGTCGCGTATGCGTTCATTCCGGTCGGCTTCGTCCTGATGGGATGCAGCATTCTGGAGTTTGCTCCCAGGAGCGCAGGCGTCCATGCGTGGACCATCGGAGCGATCGGCACCATGATCCTTGCGGTTACGACCCGCGCGAGCCTCGGCCACACCGGCCGGGTATTGGTCGCTTCGAAGCCGGTGTGCGCGATCTATCTTGCGGTCATCGCCAGCGCGGTGGTGAGAATTGCCGGCTCGTTCGCGCCGGACTGGTACCAGGTAATGCTTCTGGTTTCGGCGTTGGCCTGGTCGGGCGCGTTTCTCGGCTTCGCAGTTGCTTATGGGCCGATCCTCTGCCGCCAGCGGCAGCAGTAAGCGCCGATATTCTTTCGCCGTTGCTGGCGTAGCAGCTTTTTTCCGGCCGTTATTGAACTGCGGCCGTCTGGCCCGGACGAAACGCCATGCAGCGGTCCGGGTTGGTGAGAAGTCCGGGCTGTCCGATCAGGTCGAGGCAATAAGGTATCGCCGGAAAGACTGCATCCATGCAAACCCGGATTGAAGCCGGACGGCCGGGCAAATTCACGATCAGCGTCTTGCCGCGAATTCCCGCCATCTGGCGCGACAGAATTGCGGTCGGGACCTGTTGCAAGCTGATCGAACGCATCAATTCGCCGAAGCCGGGCAGAAGCCTGGAACATGCGGCCAGCGTTGCTTCCGGGGTCAGGTCGCGCGGCGCAGGGCCGGTGCCGCCGGTCGTGAAGATCAACGCGCAACCCTCGTTATCCGCGAGATCGATGAGGTGATCGCGGACGCTTTCCACGCCATCCGGGACGGTCCTCATGATCGCGCGCCACGGCGTCGCGACGACTTCGCGCAGATAGTTTTCAATCGCGGGGCCGTTCAGGTCTTCATAGATGCCGGCGCTCGCGCGATCCGATGCATTCAGAATGCCGATTATGGTTTCGCGGGAAGGCATCAAATACCGCCTGACTTCAATGCGTGTGCGGGCAACAAAAGCGCGGCGCGCCCTCGTCGAGGGAGTTCAGATGAAGCGCGAGTAGCTGGTCCCGATAGGCGATATGTTCCCGCAATGCGGGGATGATGTCGCGGAGAACCATGCGCCGCGAAACCCGGAATCCCTTCCGGTGCGCCTCGATCGCCTGCTCGGACAGCGCAAGAATGAACTCGTGCTCGCGGGCATGGCACGCGCAGAGCGTGCTTCCCGTTGCCTTGAGCAGAAACTCTTCGTTCTGGAAGTGGCTGGCGAGCAGGGCGCGAAGCCGGTGGAGCTGAAACTCCACCGCGGCAGCAGTGGAATCCGCGATCTCATTGCAGCATTCGACGATCGCCTTGTGATCGGCGTCAATCGCGTCATGACCGACCGCGAGATGCTCGATCTTGTTCCGCCGCCTGGGTCCGCGTGTGCGGTTCGCTCGCCGCATGTTTCGGGGTCCGCAATGCCATGCAAAAAGACGCGAGCCCCACATAACCGCTGGACCGGCCACAGCAATTGATCTCGGTCAAAATTCTATTGCAGCTCGTTCCCGCCTCTTCGATCGCCGCGAAGAGGCGAACGCAAAACTAGGCGACGTAATCGTCGATCAGGGACGAGGGCTTTGCGAAAGCGAACAATGCCTCCTTGTCCGCAATCGTGATAATGCGGCCCGAGGTGCTGACGCCCAGCGCTTCGAGCTGCGCCAGCGCTCGCGACAGATTTTCGGGCGTGGTCCCGAGAAGGGATGCGAGCGTTTTCTTCTCGAAATCCAGCGTGACGATGCCTTTGCCGCCCTGCTTGATCTCGGTCTTGAGCAGCCAGTTCGCGAGCCGCTCGGGCGTATTGCGAAGCTTCTGATCCTTCAGGAGTTTGACGAGCCCCCGATACCGCTCGGACAACTCGGCCACGACGGCATAGGCAAAATGCGGATCCTCGCGAAACACCGCGCGCACCGCATCCGACGGCAGGAGCAGCACGCGCGATTCCAGCAGCGTCTTCGCGGACTTCAGGTAGGGCTGATCCAGTATAACCGCGGCCAGAATGAAAGTGGTCGTCGGCCTGATGATGTCTATCGTCGTCTGGCGCCCGTTGTGCGACGCGAAAACCTCGACGCAGCCTTCCACCAGAATATACAGGAAGTCGGGCTTGTTCCCCTCGGCGATCAGATGCGTATTTTGCGGATAGCGCTGCAACGACGCCGGCCGCGTTAGCCGCTCGAGCTGGCGAACGGACATCTTCTTGAAGAGATGCAGTTCCCGCAGCACCTCCAGATCCGATTCTCGCATGTGACGGTACGCCTATTCGCCGATTGGAGATTGATAATAATCAATTCGATAGCCGACGAAAGATAGCCAAGTACGGCACTTCCCGGCATTTGCCGAAACTTTCATCTCCGGGCCGCGCGGTGTTTGACCCACGTCAACAAGCGCCGCGCCTGCATGACGCTCTATCTCCTTAGACCAATTCTGACGAAGCCGTCGGGGGACAGCAATGCAATCGAACGCGAAGGACGCGCCCAAAGGGCAGAGTGTTGCGCTGTGGATGTCGACGATCGCATTCACGGTCTGCTTCGCGGTCTGGACGATCTTTGCAATCATCGGAATCAGCATCAAGCAGGAGCTGAATCTCACCGAGACGCAGTTCGGCCTGCTCGTCGGCACGCCGATCCTGACCGGCTCGCTCATTCGCATCCTGCTCGGCGTCTGGTCCGATCAATATGGCGGCCGTCTTGTCTATACGGCGACGATGCTCGCGGCTGCGGTCGCGACCTATCTCCTGACCTGGGCCACGACCTATCCGCAGTTTCTGCTGGCAGCCCTCGGCGTCGGTATCGCGGGCGGTTCGTTCTCCGTGGGCGTCGCCTATGTCTCGCGCTGGTATCCGCTCTCGAAACAGGGGATCGCGCTCGGGATCTTCGGCGCCGGCAATGTCGGCGCGGCGGTGACCAAGTTCTGCGCGCCCTTCGTGCTCGTAGCCTATGGCTGGCAGACGACCGCGAACGTCTGGGCGCTTGCGATCGCGGTGATCGCGATCGTGTTCTGGTTCACCACCAGCGACGATCCGGTGCTGAAGGAGCGCCGCGCGCGCGGCGAGAAGCCGAAAAGCGCATGGCTCGAGCTCGCGCCGCTCAAGAACATTCAGGTGTGGCGCTTCGCGCTCTACTATTTCTTCGTCTTCGGCGCGTTCGTCGCGCTTTCGCTCTGGCTGCCGCGCTATCTGATCGGGGTCTATGGGCTCGACATCCAGACCGCGGGCATGTTCGCCGCCGCCTATTCGATCCCCGCGAGTATCTTTCGCGCCTATGGTGGGCATCTCTCCGACCGGTATGGCGCGCGCCGCGTGATGTACTGGACCTTCCTCGTTTCGGTCGCCGCTGCCTTCATCCTGTCCTATCCGCCGACGTCCTATACGGTGCAGACCGCGCGCGGGCCGCTCACGTTCGAATTCGCGATCGGCCTCGTCGGCTTCACCGTGCTGGTCTTCGTCCTCGGCTTCTTCATGAGCCTCGGCAAGGCGGCGGTGTTCAAGCACATTCCGGTCTATTACCCGAACAATGTCGGCGCGGTCGGCGGCCTCGTCGGCATGATCGGCGGGCTTGGCGGCTTCGTGCTGCCGATCGCCTTCGGCGTGTTGAACGATCTCACCGGCATCTGGACCAGTTGCTTCATGCTCCTGTTCGCGGTCGCGGCGGTGTCGCTCGTCTGGATGCACTTCGCGATTCGCCACATGGAAAGCGGCGTCCCGCTCCGCGATCGTCCTGCACTGCCGCAGTTCGCGGAATTGCAGGGCATGCACGAGCCCAAGCACGCGGCGATCACGGGCCCGAAGCTCATCGAGGAATGGGAGCCCGAAGACGCCACATTCTGGAACAAGACGGGCAGGGCGATTGCACGCCGCAACCTGTGGCTTTCGATCCCGGCGCTGCTCCTGTCTTTCGCGGTGTGGATGGTCTGGTCGATCGTCGTCGCAAAACTACCGGCGGTGGGATTCAAGTTCACGACCGATCAGTTGTTCTGGCTGGCGGCGCTGCCGGGCCTTTCCGGCGCGACGCTGCGCATCTTCTATTCCTTCATGCCGCCGATCTTCGGAGGGCGCCTGTGGACGACACTTGCCACCTGGTCGCTGATGATCCCCGCGCTCGGTATCGGCTTTGCGGTCCGCAATCCTGAAACGCCCTATTTCATCTTTCTCGGGCTCGCGCTTCTGTGCGGCTTCGGCGGCGGCAACTTTGCGTCGTCGATGGCCAATATCAGCTTCTTCTTCCCGAAGTCGGAGAAGGGCAATGCGCTCGCGCTGAATGCCGGGCTCGGCAACCTCGGCGTCAGCGTCGCGCAATTCGTGATCCCGCTGGTGATCGTCTATGGCGTGTTCGGTATTTTCGGCGGCGATCCGCAGGTCGCGACCGAAGCCGGCAAGACATCGAACATTTTCCTACAGAACGCGGGCTTCATCTGGGTGCCGTTCATCGCGGCTTCCGCCTTCGCGGCCTGGTTCGGCATGGACGACATCGCCTCCATGCGCGCTTCCTTTGCCGAGCAGTCGGTGATCTTCCAACGCAAGCACAACTGGATCATGTGCTGGCTTTACACCGGCACGTTCGGTTCCTTCATCGGCTATTCGGCGGCATTCCCGCTGCTCACCAAGACGCAGTTCCCGGCGGTCGATGCGTTGCAACTCGCCTTCCTTGGCCCGCTTGTCGGCGCGATCTCGCGCTCGGCGACCGGATGGATTGCGGACCGCTTCGGCGGCGGGCGCGTAACGCTGTGGGTCTTCGTGACCATGGCGCTCGGCGTTCTCGGCGTTCTCTATTTCCTGTCCGCCAAGGACCAGCCTTACGCGTTCACGGGCTTTTTCGCGAGCTTCCTGCTCCTGTTCTTCGCAAGCGGGGTCGGCAACGCATCCACCTTCCAGATGATCCCGGCGATCATGCGCAAGGAGCTGGTGCGGCTGATGCCGAGCGCCAGCGCCACGGACCGCAACAAGCAGGTGGAAATGGAATCGGCCGCGATCATCGGCTTCACCTCCGCGATCGCCGCCTACGGGGCCTTCTTCATTCCGAAGAGCTACGGCACCTCGATTGCGATGACCGGCGGCGTGCAGGCGGCGCTGTGGGGCTTCCTGATTTTCTACGCCAGCTGCATCGCCGTCACTTGGTTCTTCTACACCCGCCGCGGCGGTCTTCTGTTCGACGTCGAAAGAGGCGGCAAGGCATCGCTCGCAATCGCAGGAGCTTCGAAATGAGTCACTTTCTGGATCGGCTGACGTTTTTCCGGCGCGCGAGCGAAACCTTTGCCGACGGGCACGGGATAACGACTTCGGAAGATCGCCGCTGGGAAGACGGCTATCGCAAGCGCTGGCAGCACGACAAGATCGTGCGCTCCACCCACGGCGCGAACTGCACCGGGTCCTGCTCGTGGAAAATCTACGTCAAGGGCGGCATCGTTACGTGGGAAACGCAGCAGACGGATTATCCGCGCACGCGGCCCGAGCTGCCGAACCACGAGCCGCGCGGCTGCTCGCGCGGCGCGCGCTACTCCTGGTATCTCTATTCGGGCAACCGCGTGAAATATCCGCTGGTGCGCTCGCGCCTGCTTCGCCTCTGGCGCGCGGCGCGCGTACTCCGCACGCCGGTCGCGGCCTGGGCCTCGATCGTCGAAAACCCGAAGCAGCGCGCGGAATACACTTCCCGGCGCGGCCTCGGCGGCTTCGTGCGCGCGAAGTGGGATGAAGTTACCGAAATCATCGCCGCCGCGAACGCCTACACGATCCGGAAGCATGGCCCGGACCGGATCATCGGCGAGAAGCCGATGATCCG
>CAZNPX010000022.1:0-12265 GCA_964575175.1 uncultured Hyphomicrobiales bacterium
AAAAAGCGACCTGCGGATCAACCGATCCGCACCATCGTGTCGGAAGCAAATTCGTAGGGGGGCACTTCGAGGTTGGTAGGCGCCGGACCTTTGCGGATGCGGCCGGAGGTGTCGTAGTGCGAACCGTGGCAGGGGCAGAAGAAGCCCTTGTAGTCGCCCTGATGGCCGAGCGGCACGCAACCCAGGTGCGTGCAGACGCCGACCAGCACCAGCCACTGTTCCTTGCCCTTCTTCACGCGAGCATCGTCCGGCTGCGGATCCGGCAGGTCGCGCAGCTGCGTCGCGCGCGCTTCCTCGATTTCCTTCTTGGTGCGGTGCGCGATGAAGACCGGCTTGCCGCGCCACTTCACGGTGATGATCTGGCCTTCGGCGACCGGCGTCAGATCGACTTCGGTCGAGGCCAGCGCCTGCACCGAAGCGTCGGGGTTCATCTGGTGAATGAGCGGCCAGGCTGCGGCGGCAGCGCCCACCGCGCCGACTGCACCCGTGGCAATGTAGAGGAAATCGCGGCGGGTCGGCTGATCGCCGTTCATCGTGGTGGATTTCGCCAAGTTCCGGTCCTTTCCATCGCCTCGACGGAGCGCGACCGCTTGATCCAAGCAAGACGCCGCGAAACGGACTCGCCTCTGCTTCGGCGCTGTACCCGATCCGCGGCGCAAACCCTGCAAAAATCGACAGAATCCTGCCGATTGCGGCGCCCCTATTGAACGCTTCTAATGTCACTGAAGCCCAGTATTGTCCAGTATCCGGCCATGCGGCACTCAGTCGTTATTCGCGGTTTTCCGCTTGTTGCCCGCCGCCCGTCAGGCCATTGAACTGCCAATGGAAATCGCTCTTTACGAACCGGATATTCCGCAGAACACCGGGACCATTCTACGCATGGGCGCGTGCCTGTGCGTGCCGGTCCACATCATCGAGCCCGCGGGCTTTCCGGTAAGCGACCGGGCGTTTCGCCGCGCCGGGCTCGACTACCTCGATGCGGTCAGCATCCGGCGCCACGTCTCCTTCACCGCCTTCGAAGCATGGCGCCAGGCGCAGGGACGACGGCTCGTGCTGCTCACGACCCGGGCGAAGCAGAACTATCCCTCCTTCCGGTTCCGCGGCGGCGACGTGTTGCTGGTGGGGCGCGAGTCTTCGGGGGTACCAAGCCACGTCCATGCGCGCGCCGACGCCTCGCTTCGGATTCCGATGCAGGAAGGGCTGCGCTCGCTCAACATCGCGGTGGCGCTTTCCATGGTTTTGGGCGAAGCACTGCGCCAGACCGGACAATTGAACGATGACTGAAGATTACAAGAACCGCGCCGGCGCCTGGTTTCGGGAATTGCGCGACCGGCTTTGCGAAGCCTTCGAGGCGCTCGAAGCCGCCGCCCCTTCCTCTTTATATGAAGGCGACGCGGGCAAATTCGTCCGCTCGCCGTGGACGCGCACCGACCACACCGGCAATCCCGGCGGTGGTGGCGAGATGTCGATACTCTCGGGCCGGCTGTTCGAGAAGGCCGGCATCCACATCTCCACCGTGCACGGCGAATTCGCGCCGGAGTTCCGCAAAGAGATCAGGGGCGCGGAAGAAGACCCGCGCTTCTGGGCGTCGGGCATTTCGCTGATCGCGCATCCGCGCAACCCGCATGTGCCCGCGGTTCACATGAATACGCGCCACGTAGTGACGGCGAAAGCCTGGTTCGGCGGCGGCGCGGACCTGACGCCGGTCCTGGACGCGCGACGCAACCAGACCGATCCCGACACGCTCGCCTTCCACGCGGCGATGAAATCCGCCTGCGACAAGCACACGGACGTCGCGGATTACGCGAAACTGAAAAGCTGGTGCGACGAATACTTTTTCCTGAAGCACAGGAACGAGCCGCGCGGCATCGGCGGCATTTTCTATGACTGGCTGGACAGCGGAAACCGCGAAGCCGACTTCGCCTTCACGCAGGACGTCGGCCGCGCCTTTCTCGACATCTATCCGCAGATCGTGCGCGCGAATTTCGCAACGCCGTGGAACGAAGCCGAGCGCGAGGAACAACTCGTCCGCCGCGGACGCTATGTGGAGTTCAATCTCCTGTACGACCGCGGCACCGTGTTCGGGCTGAAGACCGGCGGCAACGTGAACTCCATTCTTTCCTCGCTGCCGCCCGTGGTGAAGTGGCCCTGAAAATCATTCCCGCGAAGGCGCGAAATCATTCCTTGTCATTCCGGGGTGCGAGCGCAGCTCGCGAACCCGGAATCCAGTGCATCCAAGGAAGTGCTTTGCTATTTTTCCTGGATTCCGGATCGCCGCTTCGCGGCGTCCGGAATGACAGAAATTATTTCTTCTCCAGCGTCGCCGGCGAAATGAGTTGCGAAAAGGCCCAGCACCAGATCACGACGCTCTGGTAGTCCTCGACATTCACGCTCGCCGGAATCGCGTAGCGCTGCCCGCCCTCGAAGGCGCGCAGGCCGCTCACCTCGACGAACTGCTTGTCGCGGATGAGCTGCGCCATTTCTTCCTTGGTCTTGATGCCCGCCTTCTTCACCAGCAGCACGCGATAATCCGGGCCCGGCCCGACCTTGAAATCCGGCTCCAGGAAAACCTGGTCCTTGAAGACCGTAACCCTGCCCTGCCCCCAGTGGATGCGGTCGGCCGGATCGGCATGGATGAAGGTACCGGCCGCAAAAGCCGGTCTTTCCTTCTCCGCCTGCGTCAGCACGTCGGTGCCGGCCGGCGGCGGGAACAGGAACGGGAAAAGGTAGATGCCGAGCCCGAAACCGGCGCCGGCGCCGAGCACGCCGCCGAGCATGAAAATCAGAAGGACACGAATGAAACGCCGCATTCCGCTCTCCCGGTTCGTTGCAGTCTAGCGAAGGCGCGCGATCCGGCCAGCCTTAGCGCGATGACGATCGCGCGAGCGCTCAGCGAAGGGCCGCGTCCGCGATTTTCGAAAGCACTGCCTTGTCTTCGGGAAAATTCGCCGCGATCCAGGCGGCTTCCGCAACCGCCAGCGCCTTGCCGAGCTTCGGCCCCTTCTCCACGCCGCGGGTGATGAAATCCTCCGCGGAAAGCGGAAAGCGCGGCGGCGTCCAGCGCGACGGCAATGAGAGCAGCGCGCCCCAGCTTTCATCGGCGAGCGCGGCGTCCGCATGCGCGAAGGAAAGCAGTGCGCGGTCGAAATATTCTTCCGCGCCGATGCGATAGAGCGTCTCGCGCGCATAATGCTCGCCCGCGGCGGGCGTAAGCCGCCACCAGCGATCCCCCATCGACCTGAGGCGCTTGGATTCCTCGTTGGAAAGCCGCATCCGTTCGCGCAGGTTCAGCGCGTCTTCGTCGAGCCGCACCGCCACGGCCGCGAGCCGCCGTACCGCATCCGGCGCGATCTCGAGCGACTGCTCGATCAGGATGAGCTTTGAGAGCGCCGGCAATTCCGGCGCATTGGCAAATACGCGGTCGTAAATTCCCGCATCCGCCATCGCCGTCATCGCATCGAACGCGCGCTTCGCGGCCAGCGTCTTCAAGATCTCCGCGCGAATGCGCTCGCGGGACAACTGCCCGAGCCCGTCGCGCGCCCGCGCCGTTGCCAGATAGCCTTCGCGATCCGGCTCGCCCTCGCCATAGGCTGCGAAGAAGCGGAAAAAACGCAGCACCCGCAGATAGTCCTCCGCGATGCGCTGTGCCGGATCGCCGATGAAACGCACGCGCCGCGCCTCGATGTCGGCAAGCCCGCCGCAATAATCATGCACCGTGCCGCCGGCCGTGAGCGACATCGCGTTGATCGAAAAATCGCGCCGCTCCGCGTCCTTCTTCCAGTCGCGCCCGAAGCGCACCACCGCATGCCGCCCGTCGGTCTGCACGTCCTCGCGCAGCGTCGTCACCTCGAACGGCTGGCCCTGCGTCACCACCGTCACCGTGCCATGCTCGATGCCGGTGGGCACGGTCTTGAAGCCCGCGGCCGCCGCCCGCTCGATCACCGTTTTCGGCTCCGCCGTGGTCGCAAGATCGATTTCGGTGAGCGGGAGCCCGAACAGAAGATTGCGCACCGCGCCGCCGACCACGCGCGTCTCTTCGCCCGCGCCGTTCAGCGCGGCCAGCACGTCCGCCAGCGGCTTGTCTTGCAGGAAGTCGATCTGGTCCGCGGCGAGCTTCCGTTGCGCCGTGGCGGCGCTCATTTTGTGTAGCCCGGCACCAGCTTGCCGTCCTTGTCGATATGGGCGGGCACGTAGGTCGAGCCGGGCTTGTAGCCGCCGTAATGCGCGAACCAGACCAGGCTCACCGCCACCAGTGCAAGGCCGGCGAAGGCGAGCCAGCCGATCGCCTTGGCGCCCCAGTGCTCGCGGTCGCGGGCATCCTTCTTCATGAGCACGAGCACGATCGCGTAGATCGCAAAAGGCGCGATAAAGAAGGCAAGTTCGGTGAGAACGGTGCGGGCCATTATTCGTACAGCTTCTCGTAGAGGTTTCGGATCATCCCGGCAGTCGCACCCCAGATATTACGCTGTTCGAAGGGCATTGCGTAGAAATGTCTTTCGATGCCTTTCCAGACGCCGGAACGGCGGTCGTGGTTCTCCCGCGCCATCAGGAAGGCCAGCGGCACCTCGAACACCTCGTCCACCTCGTCCGGGTTGATCGTAAGCGTGAAGCCCGGCTCGATCAGCGCCACCACCGGCACGATGCGGAAGCCGGTCCCGGAGAGATAGGAGTCGAGATAGCCGAGCGGGGTCGCATAACGCGCGGGCAGGCCGATCTCCTCGTCGGCTTCGCGGAGTGCGGCCGCCAGCGGCGAGGCGTCGCCCGGATCGATCCGCCCGCCGGGAAACGCCACCTGCCCCGCATGCGTACTCAGGTGCTTCGAGCGCTGCGTCAGCAGCACGGTCGGCGCGTCATAGGCCACGATCGGCACCAGCACCGCGGCCGGGCGCGGCGCATTGGCGGCGATATTGTCGGTGAAATCCGGATTGAGCCGATGGTCGCCGTTCTTGAAGTCGCGCGGATGCTGCATGACATCCTGCGGCTCGCGATAGAGCCTTTCGCGAGCGAGCGCGACGAAATCGCGAAGCGCGGGCGAGAACTTTTCTTCGGCGGGATTGCCTGCAATCATTCAGCGCAGACCCGCGATGGTTTCGGCCGGCGCCATCGAGAAGAATTCTCCGGCGGAGGCCACGCCGAACAGTTCGCGGCCGTTGAGGTTTCGCGTCTCCCCCATCTCGACGAGATCGAAGAACAGCGCGCGCGTGACCCGCGCCCACAGATCGCGCCGGACGTGAAGATATGGCTTCAGCCCGCCGGTATGCGCCTCGGGTTCGAAGCGCAGCGGGTGTTCCGCATCGCACCGCACCAGATCGTCCACGTTCGTGCGAAAGGAGAGCGTGCGGTTTGCGCCTTCGCCGTCCACCGCCATCTCGACGGCATGGAAGGGCGCGTCCTCGACCTTGATCCCGACCTTTTCCACCGGCGTCACCAGAAAATAACTGTCGCCCTCGCGCTTCAGGACCGACGCAAAGAGTCGCACCAGCGCCGGCCGCCCGATCGGCGTGCCGAGATAGAACCAGGTTCCATCGGCCGCGATCCGCATATCGAGGTCGCCGCAGAAGGGCGGATTCCACAAATGCACGGGCGGCAGCTTGCGCTCCTTGCCCACCGCGGCAACGAGCGATTCCAGCCCTTTTGGCGCCGCCGCCGTATTGCCGCCGTGACCTGTCATGATCCTACCCGGCATGAAGCTACCCGGCGTAAACCCAACCGGCAAAAACCGGCCGGCCGAAACCTACCCGGAATGTGATCGCGCAATTCCGTGCTTTCATCATAGCCTGAACGCCTGAAAGCCCGCTTTGGCCGCCATGATTGCGGCCTACTCCCGGTCTTTCGTGCGCATGGAAATTGCATGAACATGCCTGGAATAAGTGAGTCGGAACGCTGCGAATGCAAGCCCGGCACCAGCGTGGCGGTTCGAGAAGTTCGTATCGCTCGGAACCGGATCACTTAGAATGCCCCTCGCAAGCCCATGGAGGAGCCGTTGAGCCCCGCAAGCCCAGAAAATTTCGATCAGATGATCGTCCGCGCCGCCGAGACGACGGCGGCATCGGTGAAGGCCGCCCGCGCCGCCATCGGCAATGTCATTTTCGGCCAGGAACAGGTGGTCGACCGCGCGCTGATTACGGTGCTCGCGGGCGGCCATGCGCTGCTGCTCGGCGTGCCGGGTCTCGCCAAGACCAAGCTCGTCGACACCATGGGCACCGTGCTCGGCTTGCAGGCGCGCCGCGTGCAGTTCACGCCCGACCTGATGCCCTCCGATATCGTCGGCGCGGAAGTGCTGGAAGAGTCCGCGACCGGCAAGCGCTCCTTCCGCTTCATCGAAGGCCCGGTCTTCACCCAGCTCCTGCTCGCGGACGAGATCAACCGCGCGTCGCCGCGCACGCAGTCCGCGCTGCTGCAATCCATGCAGGAATATCATGTGACGGTCGCGGGCCAGCGCCACGACCTGCCCAAGCCCTTCCATGTGCTCGCGACCCAGAACCCGCTTGAGCAGGAAGGCACCTACCCGCTGCCGGAGGCGCAACTCGACCGCTTCCTCATGGAAATCGACGTCACCTATCCCGATCGCGAAGCGGAAAAGAAAATCCTCTTCGAAACCACCGGCGCCGAAGAAACCAAGCCGCGCACCGCGATGAGCGTCGAAGATCTGATGGCCGCGCAGCGCCTCGTGCGCCGCATCCCCGTCGGCGACTCGGTCGTGGAAGCGATCCTGAATCTCGTGCGCTCCGCGCGCCCCGACAATGCCGGCGGCGAACTCGCGAAGCAGATCGCCTGGGGTCCCGGCCCCCGCGCGAGCCAGGCCTTGATGCTCGCCGTGCGCGCCCGCGCGCTTCTCGACGGCCGTCTCGCGCCTTCGGTCGATGACGTACTCGAACTCGCGGAGCCCGTATTGAAGCACCGCATGGCACTCACCTTCGCGGCGCGCGCCGACGGCGCCAGCGTCGAGAACGTGATCGCCAAGCTGAAGGCCAAAATCTGACGATAGAAATCTGAAATAGAGAAAAGCATATCATCGGATGAATGCAGCAGACGGCGTAACGGGCACAGACGGCGACATCACGCCGATCCGGCAGGCGACGGGAAGCGCGAAGCAACTCGTCAGCGCGATGCCACGGCTGATTCTCGAAGCCCGCCGCGCCGCCGCCTCGGTGTTCCACGGCCTTCATGGCAGGCGCCGCGCGGGTCCGGGCGAGAACTTCTGGCAGTACCGCCGCTTCATGGACGGCGAGCCTTCGAACCGCGTCGACTGGCGCCGCTCCGCCCGCGACGATCATTTGTATGTCCGCGAGCGCGAATGGGAAGCCTCGCATACGGTCTGGATCTGGCCCGATCTTTCGCCGTCCATGGTCTTCGCCTCGCCGCTGGTCTGGGAAACCAAGCGCGACCGCGCGCTCGTGCTCGCGTTTGCCCTGGGCGAATTGCTGGTGCGCGGCGGCGAGCGTGTCGCCATCCCCGGCCTGATGCGCCCGAGCGCCAACCGCAACGTAATCGAGCGCATGGCCGAAGCGATCATTCATTCCAGCGGCGAATGGAGCAGCCTGCCGCCGCCGGTGACGCCGGGGCCGCGCGAGGAAATCGTGCTGCTTTCGGACTTCTGGGATCCGGCCGAAGAGATCGTCGCCGCCATCGACCACATGGCAAAGCGCGGCCCCGGCGGCCACGTCGTGCAGGTGGTCGATCCGGCGGAGGAAACCTTTCCTTATTCCGGGCGCATCGACTTCCGCGAGCCGGAAACCGGCCAGAACCTCACGGTCGGCCGCGCCGAAATGTGGGCGCGCGATTATCTGGCGCTGGTGGCGAAGCAGCGCGAGACGCTTCGCAGCGAGGCTTCTTCGCGCGGCTGGAGTTTCGCGATCCATCGCACCGACCGCCCGGCGAGTGAATTGCTGATCTCGCTGCATGCGCGCATGGGCGAAGCGCGCGACGCGATCTCGAGAAAGCGTGCGACCGTGAAGCGCGGCGAAACGGAGGCGGCATGATCGGCATACCGATCGGCTTCACCTCCCCGCTGCTCCTGCTCGCGCTCGCGGCACTTCCGGTGCTCTGGTTTCTGCTGCGGCTGGTGCCGCCGAAGCCGCGCCTGATCCGCTTTCCGCCGACGCGGCTTCTGCTCCAGATCGAGCCCAAGGAAGAAACGCCCGCGCGCACGCCGTGGTGGCTGACGCTGCTCCGCCTGCTGCTTGCGGCACTTATTATTCTTGCGGCCGCGGGGCCGCTGCTGAATCCGCCCGCCGCCACGTCGCGCACCAGCGGCGCGATCGTGCTGCTCGTGGATTCCGGCTGGGCATCGGCCGCGCAATGGCAGAACCGCCTCTACACCGCGAACGCGATCATCGCCCGCGCGGAAGCCGAGAACCGCCCCGTCGCGCTGCTCGCCACCGCCAGAGCGCAGAAGGACGTTTCGCTCCTGCGCCCGCTGGAAGCGCGCGAGCAATTGCGCCTGCTCGCGCCCGCGCCCCATGCGCCGAACCGCGTCGACAGTCTTCCCGCCCTCACCGAGCTGCTCAAGCGCCAGCCCGACGCCTCGGTGATCTGGCTTTCCGACGGCGTCGATCTCGGCGACGGCGAAGCCTTCATCAATGCGCTGAACGAGCGCGTCCCGGCGGGCCAGCTCACCGTGATTTCCGGCGGCACGCAAAGCGCGCTCGCCCTTGCCGCCGCCGACAACAACGCCGGCGCGCTGATCGTGAAGGTGCTGCGCACCGACACCAACACCGCGGCGAACGGCAGCATTCGCGCGCGCGACCTGCGCGGATTGGCGCTCGGCGACGCGCCGTTCTCGTTTGCGATCGGCGCGCTCGAGGCGGAAGCGAAATTCGAACTGCCGGTCGAAATCAGGAACGATATTTCGCGCCTCGAAATCACCGGCGAGCGTTCGGCGGGCGCCGTGCAGTTGCTCGACAAGCGCTGGCGCCGCCGCACGGTCGGCGTCGTCTCCGGCGGCACGGTCGATACCGCGCAGCCCTTACTTGCCGCCACCTTCTATCTTTCCCGCGCGCTGTCGCCCTTCGCCGATGTGCGCCTCGCCGGAAACGAAGCCGCGGGCGAAGCCATCGCGCGCTTCATCGAGCAGCAGATTCCGGTAATCGTACTTTCCGACGTCGGCACCATCCCGCCGGAAGTCCGCGAACAGCTTTTCAAGTGGATGGAAAACGGCGGCGTGCTGATCCGCTTCGCGGGCCGCCGTCTTGCCGCTTCCACCGACGACGATCTCGTCCCGGTGCGGCTCCGGCGCGGCGGCCGCGTGCTTGGCGGCAGCCTGTCGTGGGACCAGCCGCAGAAGCTCGGCTCCTTCGCCCGCGAAAGCCCCTTCGTCGACATGAGCGTTCCCGACGATGTCATGGTCACGCGCCAGGTGCTTGCCGAGCCCGACGGCCGCCTGCCCGAGCGCACCTGGGCCTCGCTCGCCGACGGTACTCCGCTGGTCACCGCCGAGCGGCGCGGCAAGGGCCTGCTCGCGCTGTTTCATGTGACCGCCGACACCTCGTGGTCGAACCTCCCGCTCTCCGGCGCTTTCGTTGAAATGCTTCGCCGCACCGTGGGCCTCGGCAGCGCGATCAACCGTCCGGCCGAGAACGCGCAGAATGCGCCGCGCGCGCCCGTGCAGACGGTCGCGCCCAATCGCTTGCTCGACGGCTACGGCGCCTTCACCGCGCCCGGCCCGACCGCGCGTCCGGTGGCCGCCGACTTCTCCGAGCGCGGCAACGCCGATCATCCGCCCGGCTTCTACGGTCCCGCCGAAAGCCTGCTTGCGGTCAATGCGCTCCTGCCGGGCGACCGCCCGGCCGCGCTCGACCTTTCGAAACTGAAGGCGAATGTCGAAGCCTATCGCCGCTCCGAGCCCGTCGACCTGCGCGCGGCCCTGCTCTCGCTCGTGATGCTGCTGCTCGTGATCGACGCCCTGATCGTGTTCTGGCTCGCGGGCGGCATCCATCGCCTCACGCGCCGCCGTGCCGCCGCGACGCTTGTGATCGCACTCGGCGCGTCGCTCTTCTTCGCGAGCGGCGACGCGCAGGCGCAGATGATGCTGCGAGCGGCGCCGCAGAGCGAAGACACCTCGCTCCCCTTCGAGGTGCGCGCCGTGCAGCAGACGCGCCTCGCGTATGTCGTCACCGGCGACAGCGAGACCGATGCGATCAGCAAGGCGGGCCTTGAAGGACTCACGGCATATCTTTCCTCGCGGACCGCGCTCGAGGCCAACGCGCCCATGGGCGTCAATATCGCGAAGGACGAGCTCTCCTTCTTCCCCATGCTCTACTGGCCGATCGTGCCCGGCACCCCGAAACCTTCGGCGGAAGTGCTTGGCCGCATCGATGCCTACATGAAACAGGGCGGCACAATTCTCTTCGACACCCGCGACGCGCTTGCGATCACCAATCCGCGCGGCGGCGAAGTGACCCCCGCGACCGCGACGCTGCGCGACATCCTCTCCTCGCTCGATCTGCCGGAGCTGGAAACCGTCCCGCGCGATCACGTGCTTACGAAATCGTTCTTTCTGCTGCGCGATTTTCCCGGCCGCTTCACCAACGGCACGCTCTGGGTGGAAACGCTCCCCGTCGACGAGGAGGAGGCGCAGGACCGCCCCGCGCGCGCGGGCGACGGCGTCTCGCCGATCCTGATTACCTCGAACGATTTCGCCGGCGCCTGGGCCGTCAGCGCCGACGGCCAGCCCATGCTGCCGCTCACGCCGGGCGAGCCGCGCCAGCGCGAATTCGCCTACCGCGTCGGCGTCAACATCGTGATGTATATTTTGACCGGAAATTACAAAGCCGATCAGGTTCACGTGCCCGCCCTGCTCGAACGGCTCGGGCAGTAACGCCATGAACCTCGGCATCGCCTTCGAACCCCTGATCTCGCTCCCGTGGCTTGCGGCGGTCGCGGCCATCGCCGTGCTGGTCGCGGCACTGCTGCTGCTTGCCCGCTCGCGCGGCGCGGTGATGCGCACGCTTGCGCTCGTGCTCGGCGTGGTCGCGCTCGCCAATCCCTCGCTCACCCGCGAGGACCGCGATCCCCTCACCTCGGTCGTCGCCGTCGTGCTCGACCGCAGCGCGAGTCAGCGTTTCGGCGAGCGCATGGACGCGACCAGCAAGGCCGCGGAAATCCTGAAGGAGCGGCTCGCGGCCATTCCCAATCTCGAAGTCCGCATGGTCGAAGGCGGCACCGACGGCGAAGGCGACGGCACCAAGCTCTTCGCCGCGCTGAGCGCGACGCTCGCCGACGTTCCGCCCGAGCGCGTCGCCGGCGCGATCATGATTACCGACGGCCGCGTGCATGACGTGCCGCTGCCGCAGCATCTCGGTTTCCAGGCGCCCGTGCATGCGCTCATCACCGGCCGCGAGAACGAGCGCGACCGCCGCGTGGCGCTCACCTCGACCCCGCGCTTCGGCATCGTCGGCCAGCGCCAGACCATCGGCTTCCGCGTGGTGGACGAAGGCATCCCGAACGGCGCGCGCGTGAACGTCACCGTTCGCCGCGACGGCACCGTGGTCGCCAATACCGTCGTCACCGCAGGCACCGAAGCGCGCGTGCAGGTGGAAATCACCCATGCCGGCGCGAACATCGTCGAGATCGACGCGGCCCCGCTCGAAGGCGAGCTCACGCTCCTCAACAACCGCGCCGTGGTGACGGTGGACGGCGTGCGCGAAAAGCTGCGCGTGCTGCTCGTCTCCGGCGAGCCCCATGCCGGCGAGCGCACCTGGCGCAATCTCCTGAAATCGGACGCCAACGTCGATCTGGTCCACTTCACGATCTTGCGGCCGCCGGAAAAGCAGGACGGCACCCCGATCACCGAGCTTTCGCTGATCGCCTTCCCGACCCGCGAACTCTTCCAGCAGAAGATCCGGGAATTTCACCTGATCATCTTCGACCGCTACGCCCAGCAGGGCGTGCTGCCGCTGATCTATTTCGACAACATCGTCGAATATGTCCGCGCGGGCGGTGCGCTCCTGATCGCGGCGGGCCCCGATTACGCGGGCCGCAACTCGGTGTGGCGCACGCCGCTGGAAGCGATCCTGCCGGCGACGCCGACCGGCAACATCACCGAAGTCGCCTACCATGCCGGGCTGACCGACGAGGGCCGGCGCCATCCGGTGACACGCGCGCTGCCGGGCTCCGAAACCACGCCGCCGCAATGGAGCCGCTTCTTCCGCCTGATCGACGCGCAGACCTCGAACGGCACCGCGCTCATGAACGGCCCCAACAACCAACCGCTCCTCGTGCTGTCGCGGCACGGCGAAGGCCGCGTGGCGCTGCTGCTCTCGGA
>CAZNPX010000022.1:12275-49001 GCA_964575175.1 uncultured Hyphomicrobiales bacterium
AGGCGCGCTGGTTCACGCTGCTGCAATTGTCGCGCGAGGGCGAGGGGCGCATCGCATTGCTGCTCTCGGATCACATCTGGCTCTGGGCGCGCGGCTATGAAGGCGGCGGCCCGCACCTCGACCTGCTGCGCCGGCTTTCGCACTGGCTGATGAAGGAGCCGGAGCTTGAGGAGGAACGGCTGGTGATGACCGCGCGCGGCGGCGAAATCCTGATCGAGCGGCGCACTATGAGCGAAAGCGTCGAGCCCGTAACCGTGACGGCGCCCGCCGGCACCACGCAGAGCCTGACGCTCGCGCGCGCCGAACCCGGCATCTTCCGCGCCACCGTCAAGGCCGAGGAACTGGGCCTGTGGCGCGCGACCGACGGCAAGCTCAACGCGCTTATCAATGTCGGCCCGCTGAACCCGCGCGAATATCTCGAGGTCACCAGCACCCGCGAGGTGATGCTGCCGCTCGCGAACGGCACCGCCGGCGGCGTGTTGCGGCTTGCCGATCTTTCGGGCGGCGCGCCGCGCGTGGCCGCGATCCGCTCGGCCGAACGCTTCGCCGGACCCGACTGGCTCGGCATCAAGATGCGCGACGCCAGCGTCGTGCGCGGGCTCGGCCTGTTTCCGCTCTTTGCCGGGTTGTCCGGCCTGCTGATCCTGCTTGCGGGCGTTGCCGCGGCCTGGGCTCGCGAAGGCAGATAAATCTGCCTTCGATGGCTCGCGAAGGCAGATAAAACCTGCCTGCGATGGCTCGCGAAGGCGCGATCCGTCTGTCATTGTTCCTGCATGACGGCATCGTAGGACACGCCGGTGATCGGCTATCTCGACTACCTCATCTTCCGGCTGCGCCACCGCCTCAAACGCGGACGCGACAAGGACGAATACGAGCTGGAAATCCGCCGGCTCTACAACGAGCGCGTCGGCCGCAAGAAGATCGAGCACGGCGATTCCTACGACGTCATGTCGTATCGATCGAACGGCAAGTTCGACTACGAGCTTTACCGGAAGATCCAGACGCTCGGAAACAAGGGCAAGATCGAGCGCGTCTTCGTGGTCGAGGAGAACATCGCCTATCTCTGCCGCGAGTTGGAAAAGCTCATCCCCGAAATCGGCTTCGTGCTGTGCCACGGCACCCGCAACGCCGCCGAGCAGAAATTTTTCCAGGCCGCGCTGTCGAAGCCCGCGACCATCCTCGGCACGGAAATCTCCGACACCGCCTTGCAATTCCCGATGACAATCGAATGGGATTTCCACGAAGTGAAGCCCGAATGGATCGGCGCGGCCGACGTCATCTATTCCAACAGCTTCGATCACTCCTACGATCCGCATAAGCTGTTCACCGCCTGGCTCTCCTGCCTCGGCGTGAACGGGGTGATGGCGCTGGAATGGTCGCGCGCGCACGCGACGCCATCGACCATCCTCGATCCGTTCAATGTGGGCCTCGGCGGCCTTACTTCGCTGCTGGAAAAATTCTGCGCGGGCGGAGATTTCAGGCTGCTGCCGCCGCTCACCGGGCTGCCCTCGCGGAAGATCGAACAGACCTTCGTGCTGGTGCAGCGGGTCCGTTAATCTCGCCCGTAGTCGCGGCGCACCGCACCGGCGACGCCTTCGAAGGAACCGGCGGCCAGCTCCGCGATCAGCACGCGCTCGGGATCGACCGGCCCCGGCAGCTTGATCCGGCCGTGCTCGACCTTCCTGAAGCCCAGCCGCCCGTAATAGGGCTCGTCGCCGACCAGCAGGATCAGTCTGGTGCCGGAATCCTTCGCGGCCTTCATCGAGGCTTCCATCAGCGCGCGGCCCACGCCACGGCTCCGGAACGGCGGCTCCACCGTAAGCGGCCCGAGCAGCAGCGCCTTCACGCCGCCGATCTTGATCGGCGTCAGCCGCACCGAGCCCACGAGCAGCGTGCCGATGCGCGCGGTATAGGAAAGCTCGCGCCGGTGCTCGACGCCTTCGCGCAGCCGGTAGGCCGAGCGCGCGAAGCGTCCCGGCCCGAAGGTCCGTTCGGAAAGCTTCTCGATCGCGGGGTCGTCTTCCGGCGTTTCGGGCTGAATGTTGAGCGAGAGATCGGCCAAGGCGCGGTTCCGGCAAAAAATTTGCGCGGAAATACCACGGCAGCCGAGGCCGGTCCAATGACGGCGCGTTTGCATATGTGTATTGCGCGCCTTGCTTCCGCGACGTAACGCACGACATTGCGGTGACAGCAGGCGGCGGCAAGGAGCGTGAGATGGGCCTTTTGGTAAACGGCGTCTGGCAGGACCAGTGGTACGACACCAAATCCACCGGCGGGCGCTTCGAGCGCACGGTCACGAGCTTCCGCCACTGGATCACGCCCGACGGCGCCGCCGGCCCCTCCGGCGAGAGCGGTTTTGCCGCCGAAAAGGACCGCTATCACCTTTATGTTTCGCTGGCCTGCCCCTGGGCGCACCGCACGCTGATCTTCCGCAAGCTCAAGAAGCTGGAAGACTTCATCTCGGTGTCGGCGGTCCATCCCCTGATGCTCGAAGAAGGCTGGACCTTCGACGACTATCCCGGCGCGATTGCCGATACCGCGCTCGGCAAGCGGCGGCTCTACGAAGTCTATCTCGAAGCCAAGCCGGATTATTCGGGCCGCGTCACCGTGCCGACGCTCTGGGACAAGAAGCAGCGCACGATCGTGAATAACGAATCGTCCGAAATCATCCGCATGTTCAATGGCGCCTTCGACGATCTCACCGGCAACCGCGACGACTATTACCCGCAAGCGCTGCGCCCCGCGATCGACGAAGTGAATGCCCGCGTTTACAAGAACATCAACAACGGCGTCTATCGCGTGGGCTTCGCCACCACCCAGAAGGCTTACGAGGAAGCCTTCAATGCATTATTTGCGGAGCTCGACGAAATCGAGACGCGGCTGTCGCGCCAGCGCTATCTCGCGGGAAGCACGCTGACCGAAGCCGATGTCCGCCTTTTCACCACGCTCATTCGCTTCGACGCAGTCTATGTCGGTCACTTCAAATGCAACCTGCGGCGGATCGCGGATTACCCGAACCTGTCGAACTACCTGCGCGAGCTGTTCCAGATTCCGGCATTCGGCGAGACGGTGAATTTCGACCACATCAAGACGCATTATTATGCGAGCCACCGGCAGATCAATCCGACCGGGATCATCCCGGCGGGACCCTTGCTCGAGCTCGATGCGCCCCACGACCGCGACAGGTTCGGAGCGGCCGCCTGATCACCACTGCTGCGGCGGCGGCAGGCCTTCCATGACTTCCGCGATGCGCCGCCGCGTGGCCTGCGTCGTCCCGTCCGGCAGCGCGGCAAGCGGAAAGAATTTCGCTTCCTGAATCTCGAAGCGCGGCGCAAGCGGCCCGTCATGCACGAAGTCGCGCACCACATAGACCGCGACATGATCGCGCGAAGACGCATTGCGGTTCTGGAACAACCCGTGGAGTTGCGGCGTGCCGGTCACGCGCACATTGCCCTCCTCCCGCAATTCCTTGGCCAGCGCCTCCTCGAAAGTCTCGCCCGGTTCGACGCCGCCGCCCGGCAGGTGCCAGCCCGCGACATAGCCGTGGCGCACCAGCAGGACCTCGCCGTCGCGCAGCACCATGCCGCGCACCCCGAGCGTCATGCCGCGCCTCATGCGCCACCAGAGATGAAGGAATCGGCGGATCATTTCGTGCTTATATCGCAATGCCGGCAGCGTTTGGTTCGTCGTTCGGGGCGCGGGCGAAAGCGCGCGACCCCGGGGTCACCGGCCATGAGGGCAAGACCCAAGCGCTGGTTTTGCCCGCAGGAAAATCCCCGCTAGACAGGGCCGATGTTCACCCTCGCCCATCTGTCCGATCCGCATCTTTCGCCCATGCCGCGCCCGAAGCTCGTCGAGCTCATGGGCAAGCGCGCGGTCGGCTACTTCAACTGGCGCGCGCGGCGCGGGGTGCATCACAGTCCCGATTATCTCAGCACGCTCGTCGCCGACATGAAGGACCGCGGCTTCGACCATCTCGCCGTCACCGGCGATCTCGTCAATCTCGGCCTGCCCGACGAATACAATCTCGCGCGGCGCTTTCTCGAAAGCCTCGGCCCCGGCGATCGCGTTTCCATGGTGCCGGGCAACCACGACGCTTATGTGCGCGGCACGGCGCTGCTGCATATCGACATGTGGAAGGAATACATCGCCGGCGACGAGCCCGCGGAGAAAGCCGGCCTCTCCGGCGCGGCATTTCCCTATCTGCGCCGCCGTGGCGACCTTGCGATCATCGGGCTTTCGACCGCGATCCCCACCGCGCCGTTTCTCGCGACCGGAAGGCTCGGCCAGGCGCAGCGCATGGCGTTCGAGCATCTGCTGAAGGCGATGAAGGAAGAGCATCGCTTCCGCGTGGTGCTCATTCATCATCCGCCGGCCGGGCGTCACTCGCCCCATGAAGTGCTCACCGACGCCGCCGCCTTTCGCGCGGTGATCGCGCGGCAGGGCGCGGAGCTCGTGCTGCACGGCCACAAGCACAAGGCCATGCTGCACAAGATCGCCGGGCCGGATCGCGAAGTGAACGTGGTCGGCGTGCCTTCGGCATCGAACCCCGGCAGCAACCCCGAGCGCGGCGGCGCCTATAATCTCTATCGCGTCGGCGGCAAGGCCGGCGCCTGGTCCTGCGAAATGGAAAGCTTTGGCTTCGCGCCGAGCGGCTCCGGGATCGCGAAGATCAGAAGCACGAAGCTGATTTGATCAGCCCGCACCATCGCAGCTGAATGCGATGATGATAACCTGCTGCAAACCCCATCGTGCGGATTCTGTGCTGTCATTCCGGGGCGTGCCGGAGGCGCGAACCCGGAATCCAGAGTAACGTAATATTTGCCGTATCGCGCTGGATTCCGGATCGCGCGCTAAAGCGCGCGTCCGGAATGACAATACCGGGCTTTATCTGGCGGAAGCGATAAAATCACGGACTCGTCGTGAACCACACCGCCGCGAACAGCGCGGCCGCGCCGACGATGGCGCCGATCACGAAAGCCGCAAGCGTCACGCCGCGATTGCCCGCGGGCGGCTCCGCCTCGATCTCGGTGGTCGCCAGCGCCTGCTCGCGCGCCACCAGCCGCCGCGCCACATAGCGCGTGATCGCCTCGCGCAGCACCGGCACTTCGTCGCTCTCCTCCAGCACGCGGCGGCCGTGGGCGGTATCGGTGAGCAGCCGGTAGGTGCGCTTGTCGTTGCCCATCGCCACATGCGTGATCGCGTCGAGCCAGAGCCGCGGCTGCGACCCGCCGGAAACGCCGCGATCGAAATAATCGGCGTGCCGCGCCGGAATGTCCTTGAACACGGCATCGACGGCGTCGTTCAAAATTTCGAGCCGCGCCATTTCCGCGTCGCGCAGATCGATGATGACCGCCGAACGCTCCGCCGCCTCGATCCGCGCATCGTGCAACGCCTGCTTCAGCGGCGTCGCCGCAACCGGCATGACCGGCTTGTTCTTCTCGCTCACGCTATTCGTCCCTGTCCCGCTGCCGCTAAAAAGCGCCGCGCCGAAAGACTAGCGGCGCTCCCGCGCGCTGTCACGCCGCGGCCGATCCCGGCATTCGCGTTGCGCGCCCGCCGAAACTGGATTGCGACGGTCAGATCCGCTCGAGCGCCGGGCGATAGGGCTCCAGCCAGTGCAGGCCCTCTTCCGTGCGCCCGCGCGGGCGATATTCGCAGCCGATGAAGCCATCGTAGCTGGAGAAGGCGAGCGTGTTCAGCACCGAGGCAATATTGACCTCGCCGCCGTCGGGCTCGTCGCGCAGCGGCACGCCCGCGACCTGCACATGGCCGATGCGCTTCGCATGCCGCTCGATCCGCCGCGTGAGGTCGCCTTCGGTGATCTGCGTGTGATAGACGTCGAATTGCAGCCGCACATTATCGAGCGCGACCGCGTCGATGATTTCGGCGGCCTGATCGTTGTAGCGCAGGAAATAATTCGGCCGGTCGCGCGCATTCAGCGGCTCGATGGTCAAGGCCACGCCGACCTCGGCCGCCTCCTCTCCCGCCGCGCGCAAATTCGAGATGAAGGTTTCGGTATTGCGCCGGTCGGGCTTCGCGTCTCCGGCCATCACGTGAATCGTCGGGACGCCGAGCGCGCGGGCGTAGCTCAGCGCCAGATGGATCTTGCGGAAGAAATCGTGCTCGCGGCCCGCGATCGCGGCGCAGCCGACATCGCTGCCGTCGGCCGCGAACGGCGTGTTGATGAGCACGCATTGCAGGCGGCTCTCGGTGAGCCAGTCCTTCAGGTTCTCCACCGGCTCCGCATAAGGGTGCAGCAGCTCGACTGCCGAGAAGCCGGCATGATGGGCGGCCGCGAAGCGGTCGCGAAACGCATATTCCCCGAACAGCATGTTCAGGTTCGCCGCAAACCGAAACACTCTCGAACTCCCGTAACGGAACCATGGAAGCGCCAACGCCGGGAAAGCGCAACCTGAAATGCACAAGACGCAATAGCGGCACCGCGCAAAAGCCGCTATGGCTCATTTTAAATCAATAGTGAGCCGTCCTTGACCACCGCAATCCTCCTTGGCGTTCTGGCCGGTGCGCTGCTGCATGCGAGCTGGAACGCCCTCATCAAATGGGAGCCCGACAAGCTTGCAGCCTCCGCCGCGATTGCGGTGGGCGCCGGCATCGTCGCCTTGCCACTCGCGCTGCAAAGTCCGCTGCCGCTCAGCGCGAGCTGGCCGCTGATCGCCTTTTCGGCGGTGATCCACGTCCTCTATTTCGTGCTGGTCGGCTATGCGTTGCGCCATGCCGATCTCGGCGTCGCCTATCCGCTGACGCGCGGATCGGCGCCCGCGTTCACGGCAATCCTCGCGGCGGTGTGGCTCGGCGAGATGCTCGCGCTTTCCGGCTGGCTTGCGGTCGGCGCAATCGCGGCCGGCGTGGTGACACTTTCCGCCGACGCACTTTTGCGCGGCGGGCTGACGCCGCGCGCCGCCGTCCTCGCCTTCACCAATGCCGCGGTCGTCGTCGCCTATACGCTCGTGGACGGCGTCGGCGCCCGGCTCGCGGGCAACGCCATTTCCTACGTTTCGTGGATGATGGCGGGAACCGCAGCAATCATCGTGGTGATCGCGCTGGTCTTCCATCGGGAAACCGTCGCCGAAAAAACGCGCGGCTTCTGGATCCGCGCGCTCATCGGCGGCGCGCTCAGCATCGCCAGCTACGGGATCGCGATATGGGCGATGACGCAGGCCCCGATCGGGCTCGTCGCGGCGTTGCGCGAAACTTCCGTGCTGTTCGCGTCGATCCTGGGAGCGGTCGTCTTCGACGAACGCTTCGGCGCCAAGCGCTGGCTCGCGCTCATTCTGATCGTGGTGGGGATTGGATTGCTGCGCTGGCCGTTCTAGCGAGACGAAATACGCGGCGCGCGATTACATCCGGTATTGCTGAATGCGCGTGGTGCGCAGGCCAGCAAGACCGTGCTTGTCGATGGAGGCTTGCCAGTTCAGGAATTCTTCGACGGTGAGCGTGTAGCGCGCGCAGGCTTCCTCGAGCGAAAGCAGGCCGCCGCGCACCGCGGCAACGACCTCGGCCTTGCGGCGAATGACCCAACGGCGGGTCGACGGCGGTGGAAGATCCGCGATCGTCAAGGGGCTACCGTCCGGCCCGATCACATACTTCACTCTCGGGCGATGCGCTTCAGTCATTACAAACTCACTCGGAACACAACTTGTAATGACGAAACCCTATTCGGGAGCCATGAACATTTCCCTAAGGGTTTGTTTCCAAAAGGTTATTGGCTCCGCTCACATTTAGCGGAACCGGAACCTCGCAAAAGCGCCGATAAATCAGGGATTTTCGGGGTTTCCGGTGCCGGCGCGCTGCACCGCCTTCACCTTGTCGAGCGTGAGCAGCGCGGTGCCGACCATCAGCAGGGGCTCGCTGCCGGACAGGTCGACCGCATCCACGACTCCGGAGAACTGGGTCGAAATGGTAACGGCCTGCGCGTTCGCGTCCTTCGCGTTGATCTTGATCGTGTACTGGCCTTCCGGCGCGGTCTGGCCGTTCGCCATCTTGCCGTCCCACGTATAGCCGTAAGTGCCGGCTTCGAGCGTCGTCTCCTGCGTGAAGACGACGTTGCCGGTGGAGTCGGTGATGTTGATGGTGGCGGAAGCCGCGCGCGGCGCGGTGATGTACCAGGTCGCGACGCCCTGCTTCAGCGCGCTGGTCGCGCCGTCGGCGGTGATGGTGGCGCCGACATAGCTCATCGCCGTCGAAAGCTGGCTGGTCTTGTTCAGGTTCACGAGCGCTTCGAGCGACTCGTTGGCCCGGATCTGCTGCTCGACGCCCGCGAACTGCACCAGTTGCTGCGTGAACTGGTTGGTGTCCAGCGGATCGAGCGGATTCTGGTTCTTGAGCTGTGTCGTGAGCAGCAACAGGAACGTATCGAAATTATTGGCGATGCTCGCACGGCTGGTTTGCGACGCCGTCGTCGCATTCGCCGCACCTACTCCGCTGACAGCCATGACGAGCTCCTAGATCCGGATATCGACGCCGCCGCGCAGTTGTGCTGCGAGCGATGCGTTGCCGACCGGGATTTCGGTCAGAATTTCGGTTTCGGACTGCAACGGATCGAGCCGCCCGTCCGCTTCGGCGCCGCGGCTGCCGTGGCCCTGCTGCGCCTGCGTGTCCTGCTGCAACGAAAATTCGAGGCCGCCGGCGTCGGTCTTGAGGCCCGCGTTTTGCAGCGCCTTTTCGAGACCCCGCGCATCGCGCTGGAGCAGGTCGAGCGTTTCCGCGCGCTCCACGATCAGCTTGGTGGTGGTGTTGCCCTTGCTGTCGATCTCGAGCCGCACGTCGATCCGGCCGAGCTCGGGCGGATCGAGGCGAATGTCGAAGCGCCGCTCGCCCTTGTTCGCGCGCGTCGCGATCTCCACCGCGAGTTGATCGAGCGGCACGGCGCGCGAGACTTCCGCGGCCGTCTGCGTCTGCGCCGTGACCGGCGAGTTCACCTGCGTCGTCAGCGCGAAGTTCGGCGCGACCGCGTTCGAGGAAATCACCGGCTTCGGCGCATCGGGCGCGGTCTCGCCCGCATCGGCATGAAGCGCGAACTGCACATGCTTGCTGATGGCGGCGTTGAGCATTTCGAGCGGCGCCGGAGTCTGCGTCGGCACTGCATTGGCGACCTGCACCGTGCCGGGCTGCACCTGCGCGCGGGCATCGAGAGCGGAAGCCGCCTGCAAGGGCTTGGCGAGCGCAGACGAAGTCTCCGCGGAAATCTTCGGCAAGACAGCTTCCGCTTCGGCCTGCGCCGGAGCTGCTGCAATTTCGGATGATACTTTCGCGGCGGCGGCAGCGTTCTGTCCCGCCTGCGCCGTCTGCGCGGCGGAAGCCGCATCGGCGGCAGCAGTTGTAAGCGTGGGCGCGGCCTGAATCGTTTCGGGCGCCTGCGTCTCCGCAGCCACCACCGGCGCGGTCGCGGGTTCTGCCGCGAGCGTTGCATCCGGCACTGTCGCCGCCGCTTCGGCAGGCTGTTGTGTGTCCGTCAAAGCGAGCGCGAGCAGGGCTTCGGCGCTGACCGGCTCGTCAGCGACCTCCTTGCCGTCCGTCGCGGGCTTCGACTTTGCGGGGGCTGACGTCTGGGTTTCTGCCTTCGGCTTGGCCTCGGGTCTGGACGTATCCTTGGCCTGCCGCTTTGCCTGACGGTCGGCGTCGGCCTCGGATTTCGGCGGCTTGGCCGGCGCGTCGTTGCGGCGCTCCGCAATGCGTGGCGCGTCGGGCCGCTGCACGCCCGCCTTCGCATCGGCGACCGAATTCAGCAGCAGGGAAAACGGGTCGTCCCCTTCCGGCACGGAATTCTGCGCGGGCCCAAGATTCGCGCGAAAGTCTGAGGAGGAAACGACGGAAACGCTGGCCAAGAGGCACCTCGGAAAACGGATGGATCCGGCTTCTCCTCAGCAAGTGCCGGGCCAGTTCGGGAACCGCGG
The DNA here is from genome assembly GCA_964575175.1 of uncultured Hyphomicrobiales bacterium. Taxonomy (GTDB): domain Bacteria; phylum Pseudomonadota; class Alphaproteobacteria; order Rhizobiales; family Xanthobacteraceae. The sequence continues at coordinate 22,193 of CAZNPX010000022.1, forward strand.
AAAACCCCTGAAAATCGGCGGATTTTGCTACCGTATCGTCCGCCGAGACCGGCAGAATCCGCACACCGGGCAGACTTTGCCGCCTCTTTGCCAACGCAATCGCGGTCCCTATAACGCCGCCAAGAGGCCGTTGCCATGAACCCCGATTTCGAGATTGCAGGAGAGCCCGGAAAGACCCGCGTCGTCGTCGCGATGTCGGGCGGCGTGGATTCGTCCGTCGCCGCCGCGCTGGCGAAGCGCGCGGGCTACGACGTCGTGGGCGTGACCCTGCAACTCTACAATCACGCGGAAGCGACCAGGCGAAAGGGCGCCTGCTGCGCCGGCTCCGACATTCACGACGCCCGCACGGTCGCGGCGAAGATCGGCATTCCGCATTTCGTGCTGGATTACGAGAGCCGCTTCCGCGAGCAGGTGATCGAGCCCTTCGCGGATTCATACGCCCGCGGCGAGACGCCGGTGCCCTGCATCTCCTGCAACCAGACGGTGAAGTTCAAGGATCTCTTGTCGACGGCGCGCGATCTCGGCGGCGCCGCGCTCGTGACCGGCCATTACATCGAGAGCCGCCGCGCCGGCAATCATCGCGCGATGTACCGCGCGCACGATGCCGACCGCGACCAGAGCTACTTTCTTTATGCGACCACGCAGGAGCAGCTCGATTACCTGCGCTTCCCGCTCGGCGGCCTGGCGAAGCCCGCCGTGCGCGCGATCGCGGAGGAGCTTGGCCTGATCGTCGCGAACAAGCCCGACAGCCAGGACATCTGCTTCGTGCCGAGCGGCCGCTACACCACGATCATCGACCGCCTGAAGCCCGATGCCGCCGAGCCCGGCGAAATCGTGCATCTCGATGGCCGCGTGCTCGGCACGCACAAGGGCATCGTTCATTACACCGTTGGCCAGCGCCGCGGCCTCAACGTCGCCGAGGGCGAGCCGCTTTATGTCGTCAAGCTCGACGCGAAGACCCGGCGCGTGATCGTGGGGCCGCGCGAGGCCCTGCTGGTCGGCCGCGCATTGCTGCGCGACATCAACTGGCTCGGCGACGTCGCGCCCGCGGAAATGGCGGCGGCTCGTACCACGGTATTCGCCCGCGTGCGTTCCACGCGGCCTCCCGTACAGGCTGCATTGCACCGCGAAGGCAACCAGTTTTTCATCGACTTCGCCGATGGAGAGGAAGGGGTCGCGCCCGGCCAGGCCTGCGTTCTGTATGACAGTGCCGGCCTGCGCGGCCGGGTTCTGGGCGGCGGCGTGATTACCACCACGTTGCCGATCAACCGGAGCCGGGAGAAAATGACGCCGGCTTTGCAACCCGAAGCCGCGTTGGTGGTTTGAGCGTTCGAAGGGGCGTCAATGAAGACCGAAATCGCCGGCAACGGCAAAGAGGCGCAAAGAGGCGAACAAGGCCTGGACCGCGCCACCATCGAGAAGGCCTATGCACGCTGGGCACCCGTTTATGATGTCGTGTTCGGGCCGCTGCTCGACATGGGCCGCCGCACCGCGACCAATGCCGCGACCCGCGTGGGCGGCCGCATCCTGAATGTCGGCGTCGGCACCGGCCTGGAACTTCCCTATTTCGACAAGTCGCATGAAGTCGTCGGCGTCGATATTTCGGAACCCATGCTGCGCAAGGCGCAGGAGCGCGTGGACCGCGAGAAGCTCGCGAACGTCAAGGGCCTCTCGGTCATGGACGGCGCCAACCTCGCCTTCGCCGACGGCTCCTTCGATTGCGTGGTCGCGCAATTCGTCATCACTACGGTGCCGCAGCCGGAAAAAACGCTCGACGAGTTCGCGCGCGTGCTGAAGCCGGGCGGCGAAATCGTGCTCGTGAACCACATCGGCGCGGAGCGCGGGCTGCGCGCGAGCTTCGAGCGCTGGTTCTCGCAGCATGCGCGCAAGCTCGGCTGGTCGCCGGAATTTCCCTTCAAGCGGATTTCCGACTGGGCCGACAAGAACGGCCATGTCCGGCTCGTCGAGCGCCGCACGGTGCCGCCCTTCGGCGTGTTCACGCTGATGCGGTTCGCCCGCGAAGACGCCGCCAGCGCCGCACCGGCTGCTGCGACGGCCTGATCGCGTCAATCCTTGACAGAGTGAAGTTGGGGTTTCATATCCCGGCCTTCTTGAACGGTAGCTTTGCCGCGCGGAACAGGCGGCGGGGTAGCTCAGCTGGTTAGAGCACGGGAATCATAATCCTGGGGTCGGGGGTTCGAGTCCCTCCCCCGCTACCAAACTTTTCGCAAAATTCTTTTCATGCCCGGGCGGGCGTCAGGCGAGCCCCGGCGCCACCCGGCGGATCACCATGCGCGCGAGCACGTCGAGCGCGAAACCGATGATGCCGATCGCGATCACCGTCGCCATCAGTTCGTCGTAGGCGAGCCGGTCGCGCGTATCGAGCACGAAATAGCCGAGCCCCGCGGTCACGCCGAGCATCTCGGCGGGCACCAGGATGATCCAGGCGATGCCGATCGCGAGCCGCAGGCCGGTGAGCACATGGCCGAGCACGCCCGGCACGATGATGCGCGTGAGCGTCTCCCATGACGTCGCCGCGAGACTGCGCGACAGGAGCAGCCAGTGCGGGTCGAGATGCTTCACCCCGGCCGCCGTGTTGAGCATGATCGGCCACACCGCGGCGAAGGCGAGCAGGAAATAGATCGGCGCATCGCCGATGCCGAGCACCATGACCGCAATCGGCATCCACGACAGCGGCGAGATCATCCGCAGGAACTGGAAGGAAGGCGCCGTCAGCGCCTCCGCGAAGCGCGAGCGGCCGACGAGCAGCCCGACCGGAACGCCGATCAGGAGCGCGATCGTGAGCCCGACGATCACCCGCTTCAGGCTGACCTGCACGTGCACGAGCAGATCCGACCGCACGAGATCGACGAGACTCGGCAGCGCCGCCAGCGGCGAGAAGCGGCCGATGAAACTCTCCCGGCCCGCGAGCACGTCGGTGCCGATCCACCACAGCACGAGCAGCAGCAGGAGCCCGACGATGCCGAACAGCCATGTCGCCGCGCGGCTGCCGAGGAATTGCCGGCGCGGCCGCACGCCGCCGCTTTCCTCCGTCTTTACGACGGAAGAAGGCGGCGCGGCGGGCACGACGATACCCTCGGGTCGGATGCTCACGCCGAGATGACTTCGGAGCGCGTGAAGGAATCCGCGAGCCCGAATTTCGGCAGGCCGCCGACATCCTGGATCGCCTTCTTGACGAAGCGGTCGTCGACGAGATCCTTCGCCGCGAAAGCGGGATCGAGCTTGTCGAGGAATTCGCGATTGCCTTCGACCAGCGTGTCCTTCAGGCGCCGCACCAGTTCTTCGGTGTAGCTCGGGAAGGTATAGGGCTGGAAGTCGATGCGCCGGTCGCGCCATTCCGGATGCTTGATCGCGCCCGAGGCGACATATTCCTTGAAGTCGCTTTCGGCCGGCGCGAGCACGCGCCGGAGCGCCTCGACGCTGTGGGGCGTGTATTTGTTCGGATCGTCCCGCGACAGAAGCGTTGCCGTCTCGGCGCGATTCTCGCGCGTCCAGAGCTGCGCCTTGACCATGGCGTTGACGACCTTCTGCGCCCATTCCGGCTGCTGCTGGAGAATCTGGTCGTGCATGGTCACGACGCAGCAGGCGTGGTCCTTCCACACGTCGCCGGTGAAGCGCAGCACCTTGCCGACCTTGAGCACTTCGGCGGCGGCGTTGAACGGCTCCGCCACGATGTAGCCGGCGATCTGCTTGGCGGCGAGCGCGGGCACCATGTCCGGCGGCGCCATGATGACGAGATTGACCTCGTTCGGCGCGAGCGGCGTGCTCTTGCGGCTCACCGGCGTCAGGCCGTTGGCGCGCAGGAGCACCTGCAACACGAGGTTATGGATCGAGTACCAGAACGGAATCGCGACGGTCTTGCCGCCGAGGTCGGAGACCTTGTTGATGCTGTAGTCCACGCTGAGGCCCGAGCCGCTGGTGTGGTTCCACGCCACCACCTTGGTCGGCGCCTTGCTGCCGTAGCGGGTCCACACCGTCATCGGCGAAAGCAGATGCACGACGTTCACCTGCCCCGCGAGGAAGGCCTCGACGATCTGCGACCAGCCGCGGAACAGCACCGGCTTCTCGACCTTCAGCCCTTCGGCTTCGAAGAAGCCCTTGCCGTGCGCGACCAGGAGCGGCGTCGCGTCCGTGATCGGCAGGTAGCCGATCCGCACCGCCGGATTGGCTTCCTGCGCGCGCGCTTCATAGGTTTTCAGGAAAGGCAGCGCGCCCGAAGCGGTCAGAAGCGCCGAGAGCTTGATGATGTCGCGGCGGGAAAAGAAATCTTCGTTCATGGTCGTATCCTCGTTGTAGCCTTGGTCACTGGCGGCGAACCGCGTTTCGTAGGGTGCTGAGAATTTCGATGCGGACTTCCCCGAGCTCGGCGACGTAGTCGTCGCGCGGCGTCGGCAGGTCGATGGTCCATTCGCCGATCCGGCGCGCGGGCGTGCCGCCGAGCAGCAGGATGCGGTCGGAGACGAGCAGCGCCTCGTCGATGTCGTGGGTGATCAGCACGGCGCTCGCGCCGAAATCGTCCACCACCTTGAGCAGCAGGTGCTGCATCTCGGTGCGCGTCACTTCGTCGAGCGCGCCGAACGGTTCGTCGAGCAGGAGCACTTCGGGCTTGCGCGCGAGACAGCGCGCGAGCGCGGTGCGTTGCGCCATGCCGCCGGAAAGCTCCGACGGCCGCAGCCGCCGCGCGTGCTCGAGCCCGACTTCCTGGATCGCCTCGTCCACGCGCGCCTGCCGCTCCGTGCGGGAGAGCTTCGGCTGGTGCTTGAAATTGAGGCCGAAGGCGACGTTCTTTTCGAGATCGAGCCACGGCAGCAGGCCGGGATTCTGGAAGGCGATGGCGAGCCGCGGATGAACGCTCGAAATGGTGGTGCCGCCGACCTGCACGTGGCCCGCGTTCGGCGGCTGCAATCCCGCCAGCACGCGCAGCAGGCTGGACTTGCCGACACCGCTCGGCCCGAGCACGGCAACGATCTCGCCCTTGGCGAGATCGAGGTCGAAGTCGGCGAGCACGGGCGCAGTCGCGCCGGCGTAGCGCAGCGACAGGTTGCGCGCCTGAAGCGCGAGTTGCGGCGCGGCGCTCATCCCGCGCTCATTCGGCGGCGGCGCGGGTCGCGGGAGGAGTCCAGCGATAGCGCTCGAGCTCGGGGTTGAGCGGCGGCTGGCCGAGATTGTTCGCGAAGTTGCACAGCGTCGCGAGGCTGACGCCGAGCACCACTTCGAGCGCCGCCTGATCGTCGTAACCGGCGGCCTTGAAGACCGCCAGTTCGTCGTCGCTCACCGCGCCGCGGCTGGCGATGACGGCCTTGGCGAAGCGGGCGACCGCGTCGAGCTTCGCCTCGGGGACCTGATCGCGGTTACGGAGCGCTTCGATCACGGCCGGCGCGAGCTGCGCCTTCTTTTCCGCAATCGCGGTGTGGCCGGCGACGCAGAAGCCGCAACCGTGGGTCGCCGCCGCGGTGATCTGCACCACCTCGCGCTCGGCAAGCGAGAGCGAGGCGCGGCCGTTGATGCCGCCGACCGTCAGATAGGTTTCGAGCGCCACCGGCGCGTTTGCGAGAATCCGCAGCAGGTTCGGGAGATACCCGTTGTTCTTTTCGGCCGCGGTGAGCGCGGGTTTCGCGGCTTCGGGAGCATCTTCGATCGTGCGGAGGGGAAGTCGAGACATCGGAACCTGCCTTAAATACATATATTTACTGGATAATATACTATATTACATTAGAATTGCTGTCTATTACGGCAAATGCGATAAAAAGCTGCATTACCGTTCAATACCCGCGATGATAACGTGGAAAATGCCCTCAAGGGCGAAATGGAACAGTCATGACGGCGCAAGCGGTTTTCTCCGACACCACCAGCAGCCAGGACGTGATTGCGCAGGTTCGCGCCATTGCGCGGACCCGGCTGCGTCCACTCGCGGGCGAGATCGACCTCAAGGGCCGCTATCCCAAGGAGCTGTTGCAGGAATTCGGCGCGGCCGGCGCCTTCGCCCAGCATCAGGACGGGCTCAGCGGCTCGGGGCGCATCGACCTTTCCACCGCGATCGAGAGCATGGCGGTAATCGCCGAAGAATGCGGCTCGACCGCCTTCTGCACCTGGTGCCAGGACGCCTGCGGCTGGTACCTGCAAAACACCGCAAACGCCGCGCTGCGCGAGAAACTGCAAAAGGATGTGGCGTTCGGCCGCGTGCTCGGCGGCACCGGCCTCTCCAATCCGATGAAATCGCTCTCCGGCATCGAGCCGCTGAAGCTCTCGGGCCGCCGCGTGAACGGCGGCTACGAAGTGAGCGGCATCCTGCCGTGGGTTTCCAACGTGGAGGACGGCCACTTCTTCGCGATCGTGTTCGCCGATGCCGACGACAGCAGCCGCATGCTGATGGCGCTGGTCGAAGCCGGCGCGAACGCCGAGCTGCGCCACAACGCCCGCTTCATGGCGCTCGAAGGCACCGCGACCCGCGCCGCCGCCTTCAAAAATGCTTTCGTGCCCGACGAGATGATCCTCGCCGATCCCGCGGAACCCTTCGCCCGGCGCATCCGCCCTGGCTTCGTGCTTTTGCAGACCGGCATCGCCCTCGGCATCATCCGGTCGTCGCTCGCGGCGATGCGCGAACTCGCAAGAGCCGCCGGAGGCACCAACGCATTCGTCGCGAACGGCCCGGACGAAGTGGAAGATCGGCTCGCGAAACTGACGGACGCGATCCACCGCGCCGCCGCGACGCCCTTCGAGGCGACGCCCGAATACCGCAAGCTCCTGCTCGGCACGCGCCTGGAGTCGGCCGAGCTCGCGCTCGCCGCCGCGCAGAGCGCGATGCTCCATGCCGGCGCGAGCGGATACGTGGAAGGCGCGGCTGCAAACCGGCGGCTGCGCGAAGCCTATTTCGTTGCGATCCTGACGCCGTCGATCAAGCACCTGCGCAAGGATCTCGCGTCGTAAAGGCGACGGAACGTTTCCAGCCTGCGATGCCGGCGGCATCGCCGCGCACGAACCGGCACGGCAATCATAATCCTGGGGTCGGGGGTTCGAGTCCCTCCCCCGCTACCAAATCTCCGCATACAAATCGGGCATGAACCTCGCGCGCGAGCCTTTGCCCGCCGGCCCGGAGAAAGCTCGCGTCACAATGGTGGCGGCCGCCGTCATGCGGCCGCTCGTGCTGCTGCCGGTGCTGCTCGCGGCGTTTGCGCTTTACTGGGCTTCGTCTTTCTCGCTCGAGTTGCGCGGCGCCACGACCTATTTCGGCGCCGACAGCTTCGACTATTCCGGACTTGCCTCGGGGAACTTCAACCGCCGCGCATTGCAGCTTCATCCCGTGACGGTCGTGCTGGCGCTCGGCTGGATGAAGCTCTTCTCCCCGCTCGCGGCATGGATCGCGCCGGCCGTGATCCTGAAAGCGTTCTTCGCCTTCATCGGCGCGCTCGGCGTCTGCGCGGCAGCGCTCGCCTTCTCGGCGTTCATGGAGCGCAGGCACGCGCTGCTCTGGGCCGCGATCTACGCAAGCTCGATGGGCGTCTGGTATTTCGCAAGCATCGAGGAATCCAAAATCGTCTCGGCGACGCTTGCCGCGATCTATATTGCGCTTTATGCGCACCTGCGGAACCGCTGGAGCACGAAAGGCGCGGTCGCGCTCACGGCCGCGCTGCTCGCCGCCTGCCTGAACGAAATCACCGCCGCCTTTCTGGTGGCGATTCCCGCGGTCGATGCCTTCATCAAGCATCGCTTCGCGCTACGCGCCTATGGCTGGATCGCCCTGCACGCGCTGATGGCGCCGCTCGCGCTCGCGGTGATCGAGATCGGAATCGGCGAGGAGATCGGCACCGACGCGCATCACGAGGAAGGCGGCAACCTCGTCGAGATGTTCTTCCTCTATTTCGCGCGGAACACCTACGATCTCGAAACGCTGCTGGACTTTCTGAAACGCTGGATTTTCTTCAACATCGCGGCGCCCGAAGCGCAGCTTCATTACGCCATCGAGGAATTGCGCTATGGCGGCGATTTCCAGCCCGTGCTCTCGCTCTATCTGTCGTCGCCGCTGTCCGCGGCGCTGACCGCGGCCTTTGCCGTGATGCTTTTCGCATGCTTCCGGCCTCGCGGGCGCGATGCCGGCGCCGACGCGATCACCGGCCTGCTGCTCGCGCTCGGCGCCTATGCATTCGTACGGATGACGTTCTTCTTCCTGTTCATTCCGAACGAATGCCTGCTGTTCAGCCCCGGCGCTTCGCTCGCGCATCTGCTGCTGCTCGCGATCCCCTTCATGGCGTCGCGCTTTGCCTACAAGGGCGCGCTGCTCGGCACGGCCGCGATGCTGCTGCTGGTCACGAACGCCATCTTCATGTTCACGGCGTCCGCCGTTCCGCTGCAAGGCCAGTAGTCACACCGGCAATAGCTGATCCGTCTTCACTTCTTCCATGACCGCATAGGTGCGCGTTTCCTTCACGCCGGGAAGCGTCAGAAGCACGTTGCCGAGAAATTTCCGGTAGGACGGCATGTCGGCGACGCGGGTCTTGACCAAATAGTCGAAGCCGCCCGCCACCATGTGACATTCGAGCACTTCCGGCGCGCGGCGCACGGCCACCGCGAATTTGTCGAAGATGTCGGGCGTGGTCTTGTCGAGCGAGACTTCGACGAAAACCAGAAGCGGCAGATCGAGCAGATGCGGATCGAGCCTCGCGCCGAAGCCGGTGATGTAGCCCTCCTTCTGGAGCCGCTTCAGCCGCTCCCCGGTCGAGGTCGGCGAGAGCCCGACGCGCTCGGCAAGCTCCACCGCCGCGAGGCGGCCATCTACCTGCAATTGCTGGAGAATTTTCCGGTCAACTTTATCAAGCGCCATGATTTTCTCTACTATCTGGCTATATATCCATCAATTATGCGGCATAGTTTGAGAAATAACCATAGAGATACGGCAGAGCCTGTCCTAGTTTTTTGGCAACAGGAGTGCCCCTCATGCCCAGCGTTGCGGCGCTCAACGCGCCCTATGCCGAAGACGACGACGCCGTTGCCGCACGGCTGCTCGCGGCCGACCGCGCCGTGGACGCGAAGCACGAAACCGTCGACCGCCGCGCCCGCGAACTAATCCTTGCGATCCGCGCGCAATCGAGCGGCTTCGGCGGCGTGGAGGCGTTGCTGCGCGAATTTTCGCTTTCCACCAAGGAAGGCGTCGCGCTCATGGTGCTTGCAGAAGCGCTGCTGCGCATCCCCGACGCCGAAACCACGGATCGCCTGATCGAAGACAAGCTGGCAGCCGGCGGCTTCGAGCATCACAAATCGAAATCGGAAACGCTGCTGGTGAATGCTTCGGTCTGGGCGCTCGCGCTCAGCGCAAGAACGATTCAACCGGGCGAGTCGCCGGAAGGCATTCTCGCGTCCCTCGCCCGGCGTATCGGGCTTCCGGCGGTGCGCACCGCCATGCGCCAGGCCATGCGCGTGATGGGCCAGCACTTTGTGTTCGGCGAGAACATCGAAGGCGCGCTGAGCCGCGCGGCGGAAGCGCCGCGCTATCGCTATTCCTTCGACATGCTGGGCGAAGGCGCGCGCACCGCCGCGGATGCCGCGCGCTATCGCGAAGCCTATCGGCACGCGATCCTTGCGATCGGGCAAAGCGCCGAAAGCACGCCCGCCGCCGACAAGCCGGGAATTTCAGTGAAACTTTCCGCGCTGCATCCGCGCTACGAGGCGACCAACAAAGATCGCGTCATGCGCGAACTGCCGCCGGTGCTGCTCGAGCTTGCCCAAGCCGCGAAATCCCGCGGCCTGCATTTCACCGTGGACGCCGAAGAGGCGGATCGCCTCGAACTATCGCTCGACGTCATCGCCGCCGTATTCGCGGATCCCTCGCTCGAAAGCTGGAGCGGCTTCGGCATCGCCGTGCAGGCGTACCAGAAGCGCGCGAGCGCGGCGATCGACTGGTTCGCGGCACTCGCGAAACGGCAAGGGCGCCGCGCCACCATCCGCCTCGTCAAGGGCGCCTACTGGGACACCGAAATCAAGCGCGCGCAGGAGCGCGGGCTTTCCGGCTATCCGGTCTTCACACGCAAGGCGATGACGGACCTCAATTACGAATCCTGCGCCCGCCAGTTGCTCGCCTTGCGCCCCGCGATCTATCCGCAGTTCGCGACCCATAACGCCCGCTCGGTCGCGGCCGTGCTCGCGATGGCGGCAGGCAGCGAGGGCTTCGAGTTTCAGCGCCTGCACGGGATGGGCGAAGCGCTCTACGAGAAACTGCTTGCCGCGGATGAAGCGCTTGCCTGCCGGGTCTATGCGCCGGTCGGCGCGCATGCCGACCTGCTCGCTTATCTCGTGCGGCGGCTCCTCGAAAACGGCGCGAACTCGTCGTTCGCATCCGCCTCGGCCGATCCGGAAGTCGCGGTCGAACAGTTGTTGCGCGCGCCGGCCGAGGAAATCGCGCTGCGCGGCGCGCGCAATCCGGGCCTCCCGTTGCCGCGCGATCTCTATGGCGCGCGCGCCAACTCCGCGGGCGTCGAGTTCGGCCATCGCGCCTCCCTGCACGCGCTGATCGCCGAAGCGGCCGCTGCCACCGCCGGAAAGGCCGCGCAATCTCATGCGCCCGAAGCGGCAATGGAGATTGCCGCCAGGGAATTTGGCCAATGGCAGCGGGTCCCGGCCGGCGAGCGCGCGGCCATTCTGGAGCGCGCCGCGAGCCTGCTCGAAGCGAGGCGCGGACGCCTTCTTTCGCTGCTCCAGAGCGAAGGCCGCAAGACGCTGGACGATGCGCTCGGCGAGGTGCGCGAAGCCGTGGACTTCTGCCGCTATTACGCCGCCGAGGCGCGCCGGCTGTTCGCGGAAGACATGCCGCTGCCCGGCCCGGCGGGCGAGCGCAACACGCTGCGCCTCATCGGACGCGGCGCTTTCGTTGCGATCTCGCCGTGGAATTTTCCGCTCGCGATTTTCATGGGACAGGTGACGGCGGCGCTGGCGGCGGGAAACACGGTTGCCGCAAAGCCGGCGGAGCAGACCCCGCGGATCGCGGCCGAAGCGGTGGCGCTCCTGCACGAAGCGGGCGTCCCGGAAAACGCGCTCCTTCTGGTAGAGGGCGACGGCAAGGCCGGCGCCGCGCTCGTCGCCCACCGCGATATCGCGGGCGTCGTCTTCACCGGCTCGACCGAAGTCGCGCAGAGCATCAACCGCGCGCTTGCGGCGAAAGCCGGCCCCATCGTGCCGCTGATCGCCGAGACCGGCGGCATCAACGCGATGATCGCGGACGCGAGCGCCTTGCCCGAGCAGGTGGCGGACGACGTGGTTACGTCCGCGTTCCGTTCGGCGGGGCAGCGCTGCTCCGCGCTTCGGCTGCTGCTCGTGCAGCAGGAAGTGGCGGACAAGATCATCCCCATGATCGCCGGGGCCGCGCGCGAACTGAAAATCGGCGACCCGCGCGAGATCGATACCCATGTCGGCCCGGTGATCGACGCGGAAGCGAAGCAGCGCCTGGAAGCGCATATCGGGAAAATGAAAAAGCGCGCGGATCTGCTGTTTGCCGGAGACGCCCCCGCCGAAGGCGACTTCGTCGCGCCGCATATTTTCCGGATCGGGAACATCGACGACCTGAACGAGGAAGTCTTCGGGCCCGTGCTTCACGTCTTCGCTTACGAGCGCGGCAATCTCGAAGCCGGGCTGGCGAAGCTCGCGCGCAAGCAATACCGCCTGACGCTCGGCATTCACTCGCGGATCGGCCGGATGACGGAGTTCGTCGCGGGAATTGTCGGCGCGGGCAATGTCTATGTGAACCGCAACATGATCGGCGCGGTGGTCGGCGTGCAGCCCTTCGGCGGCAGCGGCCTTTCAGGCACCGGGCCGAAGGCGGGCGGCCCGCATTATCTTCCGCGCTTCGCGGCCGAGCAGACCATCACCGTCAACACCGCGGCCGCCGGCGGCGACGCCACGCTGATCGCGATGGGGGACTAACGATCCTCATGGTGAGGAGCGGCCCGCAGGGCCGCGTCTCGAACCATGAGGCCGGTCACCTCATCCTTCGAGACGGCGCTTCGCGCCTCCTCAGGACGAGGTCCCCGTTAGCCTCCGCCTCTCCGCAACCTTCTCACCAGCTCTTCGGTCGGGTAGCCGTCGGCCGGAAGCTTGAACCTGATCTGCGCCTGCTGCACCGCCTTGCGCGAAAGCGCGCCCAGCCTGCCGTCGATGCCGCCGACGTCGTAGCCGGCCTTCACGAGAAGCGTCTGCAACTCGCGCACCTGCTCCATGGTGAAGGCATCGGGCGTGCCGTTGCCCTTGCGCAAGACCGGCGCGCCGGCGATCCGCGTCGCGAGATAGGCGGCGGTGATCGAATAGATGATCGAGTGATTCCATTCCGTGTAAACGCGGAAGTTCGGATAGACGAGGAATGCAGGCCCGAGCCGCCCCATCGGCAGGACCAGCGAAGCATTCGGCGCGCTCTCGGGAAGCGGCTTGCCGTTCGCAAGTGTCACGCCCCATTGCGCCCATCGCGCATGGCTGTGCTCGATGTCGAGGCTGGCCTGGCTCCAGTCCATGCGCTCGGGCACGCGCACTTCCAGCATCCACGGCTCATTGCGCCGCCAGCCGATCTTCTGGACGTAATGCGCGGTGGTCGCCAGGACGTCCGGCACGCTGCGCAACAGGTCGACCTTGCCGTTGCCGTCGAAGTCGACGCCATAGTCGAAATAATGCGACGGCAGGAATTGCGTCTGCCCGAGCTCGCCCGCCCATGAGCCGATCATGGCGTCGGGCGTAAGATCGCCGCGCTCGATGATCTTCAGCGCGGCATGCAGCTCCTTGCGGAAGCGCTCGCCGCGGCGGCAGTCATAGGCGAGCGTCGCGAGCGAGCGCAGCACCTCGAACTTGCCGATGCCGCCGCCGAAATCGCTCTCCAGCCCCCAGAACGCGACGATGACCGGCGCCGGCACGCCGTATTGCTGCTCGATCTTCGCGAACAACTCGGCGTGTTTCTTGATGAGCTGCTGGCCGCGCGGCACCCGAGCGCCGCCGGCCATGCGGTTCGAGAATTCGAGAAACGGCTGGCTGAACACCCGCTGCCCGCGATCGATCCCGATGATCTTCTGGTCGAGCGTCAGGAGATGCTGGGTGCGCGCGAGCGTGCGCGGCGACAGGCCGTTCTCCAGCGCCTCACGCTTGAAGTCGGCGAGCCATTTGTCGAAGCTTCCCGTGTTGCGGCAGGTAGTCTTTGCCGGTTGGGCGTCTGCCCATGCCCCCGAGAAAAGCAACAACCCGAGCGCCGCAATAATGCCGCCGCAAGCACGAAACCGCATCTTTTTCATCCTGCCGGAAAAACCTGTCCGCCCCGCTCCACCTAGCCGCAGGAGGCGTGCACCGGCAACCGTGGGACTGCCTACCAATTCTTGCGCATTCCGCGGACTTGGCGGAGTATCCGGTGGAACGCAGACAAGCGGTCGGCAAAGACCGCGCCCCTGGGAGGATGAAAATCCATGTTACGCAGATCGTTCCTGGCCGCACTCGCGGCAACCGCACTCGCGGCCGGCACCGTGCCTGCCGCCGCGCAGGAGACCGTGAAGATCGGCCTGATTATTCCCCTTACCGGCCCCTTCACCACGACCGGCAAGCAGCTCGAAGCCGCCGCCCGGCTTTACATGCAGCAGAACGGCACTACGGTCGCCGGCAAGAAGATCGAGCTGATCGTTCGCGACGACGCCGGCCGCGCGGAAAACACCGCGCGCATCGCCGGCGAAATGATCCAGAACGACAAGGTGAGCTTCCTCGCGGGCTTCGGGCTCACGCCGCTCGCGATGGCGACCGCGCCGATCGCGACCAACGCGAAAGTGCCGATGGTGGTCATGATGGCGGGCACCTCGATCATCACCGAGCGCTCGCCTTATATCGTGCGCACGAGCTTCACCCTCGGCCAGTCGGCCGTCATCATCGCGGACTGGGCGGCGCAGAATAAGATCCAGAAGGTCGTGACCCTCGTCACCGACTACGCGCCCGGCCACGACGCGGAAAAATCCTTCATCGAGCAGTTCAAGAGCAAGGGCGGCACGGTCGTGGAAAGCATCCGCGTTCCGATCCAGAACCCCGACTTCGCGCCGTTCCTCCAGCGCGTGCGCGACGCCAAGCCGGATGCGCTCTACGTCTTCACGCCGTCGGGCGTCGGCTCGATCCTGATGAAGCAGTTCGTCGAGCGCGGCCTCGACAAATCCGGCATCCGCCTGATCGGTCCCGGCGACATCACCGACGACGACATCCTCAACGGCTTCGGCGATGCCGCGATCGGCGTCGTCACCGCGCACAATTATTCGACCGCGCATCCCTCGCCGAAGAACAAGGAATATGTCGCGGCCTTCACCAAGGCCAACCCCGGCATGCGCCCGAACTTCGCATCGGTCGGCGGCTATGACGGCATCCACCTGATCTACGAAGCGCTGAAGAAGACCGGCGGCAAGACCGACGGCGACGCGCTGCTCGCGGCCATGAAGGGCTTCAAGTGGGAGAGCCCGCGCGGGCCCATCTCGATCGATCCCGAAACCCGCGACATCGTGCAGACCATCTACATCCGCAAGGTCGAGAAGAAGGACGGCGAGCTCTACAACATCGAGTTCGCGAGCTTCCCCGACGTCAAGGATCCGGTGAAGGCGGCGAAGAAGTAAGTTGCACAACTTTCATTCCGGGGCGCGAGCCGATCTCGGGGTTTTACCCGAGATCGGCAACGTTCAATGACCAAGTCGGGCAAGCCCGACTTGGTTAGCTCGCGAACCCGGAATCCAGGGGCTATGAATAAAAGCCTTTCTACTTCGCGCTGGATTCCGGATCGCGCGCCACCGATCTCGGATTTACCCGAGATCGGAATGTTAGATCACCAAGTCGGGTAAACCCGACTTGGTCGGCGCGCGTCCGGAATGACATTCGTACAAGCTTCGATAGACTGACTTCATGCTGACCATCCTCTTCGACGGCATCGCTTACGGCATGCTCCTGTTCGTGATCGCCTGCGGGCTTGCGGTCACGCTCGGCCTCATGAATTTCGTCAACCTCGCGCATGGCGCCTTCGCCATGCTCGGCGGCTATTGCGCCTACGTGCTGGTGAATTTCTACGGCGTGCCGTTTTTCGCGAGCCTGCCGGTCGCCTTCATGTTCGCGGCGATGATCGGCCTCGTCGCCGAGCGCACGCTCTACGTCCACTTCTACAGCCGCAGCCATCTTGAACAGGTGCTGTTCACGATCGGCCTCGTCTTCATGATCTCGGCGCTGACCGACTATTTCCTCGGCTCGCAGCAGCGCTTCATCAACCTGCCGTCCTGGCTCCAGGGCCGCTTCGATTTCTTCGGCATCGGCGTCGGCAAGTACCGGCTGCTCATCATTCTCGTCTGCGCGCTCATCGTGATCGTGCTGCAACTGATCCTCGGCCATACCCGCTTCGGCAGCCGCCTGCGCGCGGCGGTCGACGACCAGCGCGTCGCGCGCGGCCTCGGCATCAACGTGAACTGGGTCTTCGCGCTCACCTTCGCCGTCGGTTGCGGGCTCGCGGGCCTCGGCGGCGCACTCGGCGCGGAAATCCTTTCGCTGGAGCCGCACTTCCCGCTGAAGTTCATGATCTATTTCCTGATCGTGGTTTCGGTCGGCGGCACCTCCAGCATCACCGGGCCGTTCCTCGCCTCGATCCTGCTCGGCATCGGCGACGTCGCCGGGAAATATTACGCGCCGCGCTTCGGCGGCTTCGTCATCTACACCATCATGATCGTCGTGCTGGTCCTGCGTCCGCAGGGCCTGTTCGCGCGCAGCACCTCGAAATAGCGCGATGAGCGGCATCGACACGATTCGCGAAACCGGAAGCGCGCGGCTCAGGGCGCGCGGCTGGCACTGGCTCGAAATCCTGTTCTGGCTCGCGGCCGCCGCTTCCGTATTCCTGTTTCCGAGCCAGCACGCGCTTTTGACCCAGATCGCGATCTGGTCGCTGTTCGCGATCTCGCTCGATCTCCTGCTCGGCTATGCCGGCATCGTCTCGCTCGGCCACGCCGCCTATTTCGGCTTCGGCGCCTATGTCGCCGCGCTTTTCGCGATCAATTTCTACGGCGAGCCGGTCGCGGGCCTTTTGATCGCGGGCATCGCCGCGGGGCTGCTTGGCCTGGTCACGAGCCTGCTCGTCCTGCGCGGCACCGATCTCACCCGCCTCATGGTGACGCTCGGCATCGCGCTGGTGATGTATGAAATCGCGAACCAGATGTCCTGGCTCACCGGCGGCGCCGACGGCCTCACCGGCATGCCGGTCGATCCGGTGCTCGGCCTGTTTCCGATCTATTTCCGCACCGCGAATTCCTACGCTTACGTGCTGGCCGTGCTCTTCGTTCTGTTCTTTGTCGCGAAGCGCGTCGGCCGCTCGCCCTTCGGCTATTCGCTGCGCGCGATCAAGGCCAACCCGCTGCGCGCTTCCTCGATCGGTATCCCGAACAGCCGCCGCCTGATCGCGGTCTATACCATCGCCGCCGCCTATGCCGGCGTCGCCGGCGCGCTGCTCGCGCAGACCACGCCGGTGGTGTCGCTCACCTATATCGATTTCCAGCGCTCCGCCGACGTCTTGCTCATGCTGATCATCGGCGGCACCGGCTATCTTTACGGCGGCATCATCGGCAGCGCGCTGTTCCTGATCGCCCAGAAATATATCGGCAACATCACGCCGCAATATTGGGAGTTCTGGATCGGCTTCGCGCTCGTCATGATCGCGCTGTTCGCGCGCGACCGCGGCGTCTTCAGCATCTTCGAGCGCGTGCGCGACGCGCTTCGCAAGCGGGGCGCGAAGCCATGAACGCGCTCGAAACCGTCAACCTGGAAAAGCGCTTCGGCGGCATCGTGCCGACCAGCGACGTGAACCTGAAAATCCGCCAGGGCGCGCGCCATGCGCTGATCGGCCCGAACGGCGCCGGCAAGACCACGCTCATCAACCTGCTCACGGGCGTGCTGAAGCCCACGCGCGGGCGCGTGAAGCTCGGCGACACGGATATCACCGGCCTGCCGCCGCACCGGCGCGTTTCGCTCGGCATCGCCCGCACCTTCCAGATCAACCAGCTTTTCGGCGATCTTTCGCCGCTCGAGGCCATCACGCTTGTGATCGGCGAGCGCGAACATCTCGGCACACGCTGGTGGCGCGCCTTCGGCAGCGACGAAGCCATCGTCGCGGAGGCCACCGCGCTGGCGCGGCAGTTCGGCCTTGCCGATGTGCTCGACGAGCGCACCTCGTCCCTGCCCTACGGCAAGCAGCGCCAGCTCGAAATCGCGCTCGCGATTGCCCGCAAGCCGAGCGTGCTGCTCCTCGACGAGCCCGCCGCCGGCGTGCCGGAAACCGAGCGCCACGAAATTCTCGAAACCGTCGCGGCCCTGCCGAAGGACGTCACCGTGCTTCTGATCGAGCACGACATGGACATCGTCTTCGGCTTCGCCGACCGCATCTCGGTGCTGGTGGACGGAAAGATTTTCGTCGAAGGCGAGCCGAAGGAAATCGAAAACGATCCGCGCGTGCGCGCGGTCTATCTCGGCGAGCGCAGCGATGGCTGAAATCCTCCGCATCGAAAACCTGCGCGCCGGCTACGGCGAGGCCGTGGTGCTGCCCGGACTTTCGCTCGCACTCGAACAGGGCCGCTCGCTCGCGCTCCTCGGCCGCAACGGCATGGGCAAGACCACGCTCGTGAATACGATCGTCGGCGTCACCCGCCGCTTCGGCGGCAGGATTTTTCTGGACGGCAAGGACGTCACCGCGCTGCGCCCGGACCAGCGTGCGCTGGCCGGGATCGGCTGGGTGCCGCAGGAGCGCAACATCTTCAAGTCGCTCACCGTGACCGAGAACCTCACCGCCGTCGCCATGCCGGGAAAATGGAGCGCGGAGCGCGTGTTCCAGCTCTTCCCGCGGCTCTCCGAGCGCCGCCGCAATCTGGGCGACCAGCTTTCCGGCGGCGAGCAGCAGATGCTGGCGGTCGGCCGCGCGCTGGTGCTGAACCCGAAACTGCTCTTGCTCGACGAGCCGCTCGAAGGGCTCGCGCCGATCATCGTCGACGAATTGCTGGCGGCGCTGCGCCGGGTCATCGTCGAGGAAAAATTCTCCGCCATTCTCGTGGAGCAGAACGCGCAGAAAATCCTGGGCGTCACCGACCGCGCGGCAATTCTCGAGCGCGGCGCCATCGTGCACGAAGCGCCGAGCGCGGAATTGCGCGGGCAGCCGGAAGTGCTCGAAGGCTATCTCGGCGTCGGGAAGGCGAAGCGGGCCTGACCGCTGTCATTCCGGACGCCGCGAAGCGGCGATCCGGAATCCAGAGGCCAACCAGGAAAGCTTTCGTATATCGCACTGGATTCCGGGTTCGCGCCTTCGGCACGCCCGGAATGACGACAAAGTTTACTCCGCCGCCTGCGGCGCGCGCGCGAAGGTCAGGCCGAGCCGGTTCCAGACATCGGCCAGCGCGCCGACCAGTTCGGCGATCAGCTTGTCGTCGTGCAGCGGCGACGGCGTGATGCGCAGCCGCTCCGCGCCGCGCGGCACGGTCGGATAGTTGATCGGCTGAATGTAAATGCCGTGATCCGCGAGCAGCATGTCGCTCGCCGCCTTGCAGAGCGCGGCGTCGCCGACCATCAGCGGAATGATATGCGTGTTGCCCGCCATCACCGGCAGGCCCGCCTTGAACATCTCCGATTTCGCCCGCGCCACCTGCGCGCGATGGCCGATGCGTTCGGCCTGCGAAGTCTTCAGGTGCCGGATGGAGGCGGTCGCGGCGGCCGCGATCGCGGGCGGCAGCGCCGTGGTGAAAATGAAACCCGGCGCGAACGAGCGCACCGCGTCGCAGATCGCGCGCCGGCCGGCGATATAGCCGCCGACCACGCCGAAGGCCTTGCCGAGCGTGCCTTCGATGACGTCGACGCGATGCATCACGCCGTCGCGTTCCGCGACGCCCGCGCCGCGCGCGCCATACATGCCGACCGCATGCACCTCGTCGAGATAGGTCATCGCGCCGTAGCGCTCCGCGAGATCGCAGATCGCGCCGATGGGCGCGACGTCGCCGTCCATGGAATAGATGCTCTCGAACACGATCAGCTTCGGCCGGTCGCCCGCGCCCTTCAGGATCTCTTCGAGGTGGGCGAGGTCGTTGTGCCGGAACACCATCTTCTGGCAGCCCGAGCGGCGCACGCCCTCGATCATCGAATTGTGGTTGAGCGCGTCGGAGAGAATGAGGCAGTCCGGCATCAGCCGCGCGAGGGTGGCGATGCCGGTCTCGTTCGAGACATAGCCGGAGCTGAAAACCAGCGCGGCTTCCTTCTGGTGAAGATCGGCAAGCTCGTTTTCGAGCTCGACGATATGGCGGCTGTTGCCCGCGATGTTGCGCGTGCCGCCCGCCCCGGTGCCGCATTCCTGCGCCGCCGAGGTCATCGCCTCGATGACCTTCGGATGACGGCCCATGCCGAGATAGTCGTTGGAACACCACACCACGATCTCGCGCGTCCCCTCCGGCGAATGCCAGGTCGCGCGCGGGAAGCGCGCGGTGTCACGCTCGATCTGGGTGAAGACACGATAGCGCCGCTCGGCATGGAGGCCGGCAAGCGCCTTTTCGAACAGTTCGGTGTAGTCGGACGATTTCAAGATAGCTCGCTTCCGCGATTCCGCTGATCGGCGCGGTACATTCCTCTTTAGAACCCTAGCAAGGAAAGGGGCACAACGTCGCGGGAAATGCCTTGGGACAGATCAAACGGGTTCCCGCGCGTGGAAATAGGTAATTTAGTACCTTTTCAGGATTCGCGCCCGCGTCCTGAGGCGGGACCCTACCTAATTACCATCGATATCCGTATTGCCCTGAAAATTGAAGGAATTTGAAGGCGTTAACTATTTGGAAACCATGAACAGGGAAATTTCTGCCTAGTGACCCCCGCTTCGGGGGTGGCTGGGGGAGAGATCAGTGAACGGAATTGCCGAGTTCGTCCGCACGCTGGGCGCCGCGCGGCTTGCCGCCATGGGCGCGGTTGCTGCGGCGCTGGTCCTCTTCTTTATCTTTGTGATTGCCCGGGTTTCGGCCCCGGCGATGGCCCCGCTGTTCACGGAACTGACGCTCGATGATTCGTCGCGCATCGTCCGCGAGCTGGAAACCCAGGGCGTCCCCTACGAGCTGAAAGGCGACGGCGCGACCATCCTGATTCCCAAGGACAAGGTCGCCCGCACCCGCATGCGCCTCGCCGAAACCGGCCTGCCGCGCGGCGGCAATGTCGGCTACGAGATCTTCGACCGCACCGACACCCTCGGCACCACGTCGTTCGTCCAGAACGTCAATCACGTCCGCGCGCTGGAAGGCGAGCTTTCCCGCACCATCCGCTCCATCGACCGCATCGCCGCCGCGCGCGTGCATCTCGTGATTCCCGAGCGCCAGTTGTTCACCCGCGACCGGCAGGATCCTTCGGCCTCCATCGTGTTGCAGGTCCGCGGCTCGCTGGAAATGTCGCAGGTCCGCGCGATCCGGCATCTGGTGGCGAGCGCCGTGCGCGGCCTGAAGGCCGAGCGCATTTCCATCGTCGACGAGCGCGGCCAGTTGCTCGCAGACGGCTCCGGCGACGGCCAAAACGGCGTTTCGGGGCTGGACGAGCGCAACACCGCCTTCGAGCGCAAGCTCAAGGAACAGGTCGACGCCATCGTGACCAGCGTGGTCGGCGCGAACCGCGCGCGCGTCACCGTCTCCGCCGAGCTCGACTACACCCGCGTGCAGCAGACCTCGGACAGCTTCGATCCCGAAAGCCGCGTCATCCGCTCGACCCAGACCCGCGAGGAACAGTCCGCGACCGCGAGCACGCAGAACAACGACGGCGTCACCGTCTCGAACGAGCTTCCCGGCGCCAACCAGCCGCGCAACCAGCAGCAGAACCAGCAGCCGCGCGACAACGCGCGCAAGACCGAAGAGGTCGTGAACTACGAGATCACGCGCACCACCCGCACCGAAACGCTGGAGCCGGGCCGCGTGAAGCGCATTTCCGTCGCCGTCCTCGTCGACGGCCTCTACGGCAAGGGCGCGAACAACGAAGTCACCTATCAGCCGCGCTCGAAGGAAGATCTCGAGCGCATCACCGCGCTGGTGCGCTCCGCGATCGGCTTCAACGAGAAGCGCGGCGACATGATCGAGGTCGTGAACCTGCGCTTCGCCGAACCCACCGTGATTTCGCAGACCACGGGCGACGCCGGCTTCCTGTCGCTCCTGCGCTTCACCACCGATGACATCATGCGCTCGGTCGAAATCGGCGTGATGCTGATTCTCGGCCTCCTCGTGCTGCTCTTCGTGATCCGCCCGCTCGTGCGCCGTGTCATCACCCCCGACGAGAACAGCACCGGCGCCATCGCCGCACCCCCGGCCGCGCCCGCGCTGGAGGCGCCCGGCGCCGGCGGGCATCCCTCGCCTTCGCTCGTTCCGGCCACGCATCCGCAGGTTTCGAGCGGCGATCACCCGGCCGCGCGGCTCATCGAATCCGCGCAGATCATGGGCGAAGCGCATCAGAAATCCATGCAGAAGGTCGGCGAGCTCGTGCACAACAACCCGCAGGAAACGCTCTCCGTCATCCGCCAGTGGATGAACGAACGGACCGCGTGAACTGAGCCATGAACGCACCCGCCGCGATCCCAGCGAAACCGAAAAAAGCCCCGGCCATCCATAACGGCCGGCCGCTGACGGGCGTCGAGCGCGCGGGCATATTGCTGCTTTCACTCGGCGAGGAACACGGCTCGGAAATCTGGAGGCTCATGGACGAGGACGAGGTGCGCGAGATTTCGCTCGCGATCTCGCGGCTCGGCGTGATCGATTCCAACGTCGTCGACACCCTGCTCGTGGATTTCGTCGGCCAGCTTTCCGGCAACGGCGGGCTGCTCGGCAACACCATCGCCACCGAGCGCCTGCTGACGCAGTTTCTTCCCTCCGACCGCGTGAACGCGATCATGGAAGAGATCCGCGGCCCCGCCGGCCGCAACATGTGGGAAAAACTCTCCAACGTTCAGGAAGACATCCTCGCGAACTACCTGAAGAACGAATATCCGCAGACCATCGCGGTCGTGATGTCGAAGCTGCGCTCGGAGCAGGCCGCGCGCGTGCTCTCGGTGCTGCCGGAGACGCTGGCGCTCGATGTCATCAACCGCCTGATCAAGATGGAATCGGTGCAGAAGGACGTGCTCGAGCGCGTCGAGCAGACCCTGCGCACGGAATTCATGTCCACGCTCTCGCAGACCTCGAAGCGCGACCCCTACCAGCCGATCGCCGAAATCTTCAACTTCTTCGACCGCCAGACCGAGTCGCGCTTCTTCGCCGCGATGGAGGCGACCGAGAAGGAATCCGCCGAGCGCATCAAGACGCTGATGTTCACCTTCGACGACCTGGTGAAACTCGACAGCGGCGCGATCCAGACGCTGCTGCGCAAGATCGACAAGGGCAAGCTCACGATCGCGCTCAAGGGCGCCACCGAGACCGTGCGCGAATATTTCCTCAAGAACATGTCGCAGCGCGCCGCCAAGATGATGACCGACGACCTCCAGAACATGGGTCCGGTGCGCCTGCGCGAAGTCGACGAAGCCCAGACCCTGATGATCACCACCGCCAAGGAGCTCGCCGACAAGGGCGAGATCGTGATCGTGAAAAGCGGCAACTCCGAAGACGAGCTGGTGTATTGATGAACGCCGTCAGCCCGAAAACCCCCGCCAAGTATCTCTTCGACGTCGAATTCGACACCAACAGCCGCTTCGGCGATCTTTCCGGCAATGCGCGCGCCGCCATCGCCGAAGCCGAGAAGATTTCCTTCCGCGAAGGCTTCGAGGCCGCGAAGAAGGAAGGCGAGCAGAAATGCGCGGCCCAGCTCGAGCGCATCGCCGCCGAAATGCATCTCGCGGTCGGCCGCCTTGCGGCGATCGAAACCCGGCTCGAGCGCGAGGCCATCGATGTCGCAAGCGCGATCGCGCGTCAGCTTGCGCCCGCGCTGATCGCCCGCCAGCCGCTCGCCGAAGTCGAGGCGCTCGTGCTCGACGTGCTCTCGCATGTCCGCGCGGCACCCCATGTCGCGGTGCGCGTTTCGCCGGAGATGGCGGAAAGCGCGGGCCAGCGCCTGAAGAAGATTTCCGACGAGCGCGGCTTTTCGAGCCGCCTCGTCATTCTTCCCGATCCCGCGATCAAGAGCGGCGATTGCCTCATCGAATGGGCGGACGGCGGCGTTTCGCGAGACGGCGAAGCCATCCGCGCCCGCATTGAACAAGCGATCCAGAATTATCTCGGCGCGCCGCAGGGCGCGCCCGGAATGCCGGAGAACAGGCCATGAGTGACGACAAGAAGCCGCCGCTGCCGAACCTCGAAGCGGACGTCGACCTCATCAATCCGGGAGCCCCGCCGACCTCGCCCGACGAGGATCACGCCTCCAAGAGCGCGGCCGACCTCGAAGCGGTGTTCGACGTTCCGGTGCACGTATCCGCGGTGCTCGGCCGCACGCGCATGGATGTCGGCGATCTTCTGAAGATCGGGCCCGGCACCATGCTCGAGCTCGACCGCAAGGTCGGCGAAGCCATCGACATCTTCGTGAATAACCGTCTGGTCGCGCGCGGCGAGGTTGTGCTCGTCGAGGATCGTCTCGGCGTAACCATGACGGAAATCATCAAAGCCGACCGGAATTAAGACCGGCGGACGGAGCGAACCATGCGCCTACTCATCATCGGCACCCTCAAGGGCCAGCTCAGCGCGGCGACCAAGATCGCGATCGATCGCGGCGCCAGCGTCACGCACGCGGTCGATATCGAACAGGGGATGAAGGTGCTTCGCGCGCGCGGCGCCGATCTCATCATGGCCGACGTCACCCTCGACATCCGCGACCTGGTCACGAAGATCGCGGACGAGCGCATGCACGCGCCCGTCGTCGCCTGCGGCGTCGAAACCAACGCCCGCGCCGCGGTCGATGCGATCCATGCCGGCGCCAAGGAATACATCCCGCTGCCGCCCGATCCCGAGCTGATCGCGGCGGTGCTCGCGGCGGTCGCCGATGACGGCCGCGACTTCGTGTTCCGCGACGAGGCCATGGCCCGCGTCGTGCGGCTCGCGGCCCAGGTCGCGACGTCCGAAGCCTCGATCCTGATTACCGGCGAGAGCGGCACCGGCAAGGAGATGCTCGCGCGCTTCGTGCACGTGAAAAGCCCGCGCGCCAACAAGGTATTCGTTTCGGTCAATTGCGCCGCGATCCCGGAGAACCTGCTGGAATCCGAGTTGTTCGGCCACGAGAAGGGTGCCTTTACCGGCGCCATCGCGCGCCGCATCGGCAAATTCGAGGAAGCCACCGGCGGCACGCTCCTGCTCGACGAAATCTCCGAAATGGACGTGCGGTTGCAGGCGAAGCTGCTGCGCGCGATTCAGGAGCGCGTGATCGACCGCGTCGGCGGCACCCGGCCGGTGCCGGTGGACATCCGCATCGTCGCCACCTCGAACCGCAATCTGGGCGAGGAAGTCCGCGCCGGACGCTTTCGCGAAGACCTGCTCTACCGGCTCAACGTCGTGAACTTGCAGATCCCGCCGCTGCGCGAGCGGCCGCAGGACGTCCTCGAAATCGCCGACCACTTCGTGCGGCACTATTCGGACGTGAACGGCGTCGCCACGAAACCGCTCTCGCAGGAAGCCAAGCGCGAGCTGTTGCGCAACCGCTGGCCCGGCAACGTGCGCGAGATGGAGAACACCATCCATCGCGCGGTGCTGCTGGCCACCGGCGACGAGATCGGCGTCGATGCGATCCGGCTCCCCGACGGCACCTCGCTCGCCAGCGGGCCGAGCGGCCCGGTCGCCCATGCGCAGGCCGTGTCCGATCAGCTCGCCGCCTCGCTGGTCGGCCGCACCGTCGCCGATGTCGAGCGCGACCTCATTCTCTCGACGCTGAAGCACTGCCTCGGCAACCGCACCCACGCCGCGAACGTGCTCGGCATCTCGATCCGCACGCTCAGGAACAAGCTCAACGAATATTCGGCGGAAGGCATCGCGATCCCCGCCCCCGCTTCCGGGATCGCCGCCGGCGCCGCGTAATGTTTTTGAGCATGGCCTTCTTCCGAAAACCGGCACCACTATTCGGAGCCATGCTCTGACCAAACGACCCCACCAGACGACGAAAAGGCCGGACAGAAGTCCGGCCTTTTCCATTCTGGCCTCATGGTGACTGGCCTCATGGTGAGGAGCGATGCGTCTCGAACCATGAGACTGATTTTTCCTCATCCTTCGAAACGCGCTCCTTCGGAGCGCTGCTCAGGATGAGGGCGGATGCAGGTGGTTACTGGATTCCGGGTTCGCGGCTTCGCCGCGCCCCGGAATGACAATACCGTACTGCGCCCACCTTCCTGTCATTCCGGACGCGCGCTCCAGCGCGCGATCCGGAATCCAGAGCAACAAGAAAAAGCCCCCGCAAAACCTCGGGATTCGTCTGGCCGCGCATAAATTTTCCCCTTCGCCAAACTCCCGCCTTAAACTAGGACTATATTCCTTTCATCCCGCTCCCCTCCGAGGGGCGTTTCTAGGGCGCTTGAAGCGCGGAGCGGGAATGCGGTTGGCCGCAACTTCGCGCGATGCACGCGCGAGATTGCGGCGGCTGAAGTCACCTGGGTTCCGGCGAGCCTACCGCTCGCCACAAGGACCTTCCTTGGCGGCCTTGCGTGGAGCGCGTGCCAACGCCCGTACTGCAAAGCCGAGAAGGTCCGCCAGCGGAGGATAGCAAGGTAAGTCCTCCGGGGATCGGGCGAAGGAAAGCCGAACACCAATCGCGCGCGGGATGCCGGTTTCGCCGGTTCGCTCGCGGTCGACTTCCTCTGCACTTTTCCTTCTCGTGCAGAGGGCCGCTTCGCGCTTCTGGCGCTCGCGGCATCCCGCGCGCCCCCGGAATTTCCGGGGGTGTCCTGTGCAAACCCCGGGGTCGGCGACCCGCGGGAAGGATGGAGGCTGTTTGAAAATTTTCACAGAAACCGCTGGCGCGACCCCAACCGAAGCGGTCGCTGCACGCCCATTCCCTGTCATTCCGGGCTCGGCGCTGCGCACCGCCCCGCCAATGACGACCAGGGACCCCCGTTAACCCTTCGCTAACCATAAGGCAGGCAAAAATTGCCGGGGGAGCGCGCCCGTTTCGCGGCGCGAAGAAAGATTATGTCCGACACGACCGCCGGCGGCGTCAGCTACAAGCCAAAAATGCCCTCGATGGGCGACATCGGCGCCATGCTGCGCCGGGGCGACCTCATGCTCGCGGTCGCGGTCCTCGGCATTCTGGTCATCCTGATCATGCCGCTGCCGCCGATGGCGCTCGACCTTCTCCTGGCGCTCTCGATTATCCTCTCGGTGCTGATTCTGATGACGGCCCTCTTCATCCAGGGCCCGCTGGAATTTTCCGCCTTCCCGACCGTGCTGCTGATCGCGACCATGTTCCGCCTCGCGCTGAACCTCGCCTCCACGCGGCTCATTCTCACCCACGGCCATCAGGGCACCGCGTCGGCCGGCCACGTCATCGAAGCCTTCGGCAACTTCGTGATGGGCGGCAACTTCGTCATCGGCATCATCGTCTTCGCGATTCTCGTGATCGTGAATTTCATCGTCATCACCAAGGGCTCGGGCCGCATCGCGGAAGTCGCCGCGCGCTTCACCCTGGACGCCATGCCCGGCAAGCAGATGGCGGTCGACGCCGATCTTTCCGCGGGCCTCATCGACGAGGACACCGCGCGCAAGCGCCGCAAGAACCTCGAGGACGAAAGCTCGTTCTACGGCGCAATGGACGGCGCCTCGAAATTCGTGCGCGGCGATGCGGTCGCCGGTCGTCTCATCACCGTCATCAACATCGTCGCCGGCAT
>CAZNPX010000023.1:0-5385 GCA_964575175.1 uncultured Hyphomicrobiales bacterium
TACATGGGCAAGCCGCGCGACGTGATGACGCTCGCCCATGAGCTCGGTCATGGCGTGCATCAGGTGCTGGCGGCGCCCAACGGCGCGCTGATGGCACCGACGCCGCTGACGCTGGCCGAAACCGCCTCCGTGTTCGGCGAGATGCTTACCTTCCGCGCGCTCCTCGCAAAAGCCGCGCCCGCGCAGAAGAAGGCGATGCTGGTGCAGAAGGTGGAAGACATGATCAATACGGTCGTCCGCCAGATCGCTTTCTATTCCTTCGAGCGGAAGATTCACGCCGAGCGCAAGAACGGCGAGCTTACGCCGGAGAAGATCTGCGAATTGTGGATGAGCGTGCAGGGCGAGAGTCTCGGGCCCGCGATCCGGCTCGGCGAAGGCTATGAAACCTACTGGGCCTATATCGGCCACTTCATCCATGCGCCGTTCTATGTCTATGCCTATGCGTTCGGAGATTGCCTCGTGAACTCGCTCTATGCGGTCTACGAGAAAGCGGACGACGGCTTTGCCGAGCGCTATCTTGCGATGCTCGCTGCGGGCGGCACCAAGCATCACGCGGAATTGCTGAAACCTTTCGGGCTGGACGCGCGCGACCCGTCGTTCTGGCAGACGGGACTCAAGCTCATTTCGAGCATGATCGACGAAATCGAGAAACTGGATAAAGCTGCTTGAAGCGCTACCGGATATTGCTCGCGGGCATCTTCGTGCTGCTCGCCGCATTTTTTATTGCCGATCACAGGTTCTGGTTCACCGACGACCGTGCGCATCCCGATGCGGCACTGCTCGGTGAGGAATTCGCGGCGGCGCGGGCGGAAAACCGTTCGCGGGTCAATGTGATTGCCGTGAACGGCGGCAACTGGCTCGCGCTCTGCCTCGCGGGCCCCGGCACCAGTCCGCAGGACGTGCTCCTGCAATTCGGCCGGAAGAACCGCGTGCGCGTGCCGACCGTGCAACGCATCCGCTCGTGGCTTCATGCGGGCAATGTCCCGCGCGGCGAGATCGCGCTCGTGCTGGTCACCGAGCGCTACAGCATCCGCTCGCGGCGGCTGCCGAATTTCACCGGAAACCCCGATTTCAAGTCGGCCTGCGCGATCAGAAACGATGCCGGTCTGACATGGCGGTAGCGCCGTCGCGCAATACGAGATCGGCAATCACCGGCCGGTGATCGGAGCCCGCGCGCTTTGCGACGGTGAAGTCCGCGCGCGCGAAATCCACGCTCGTAAAGACATGGTCGATCAGGAACAGCGGCACCGCGCGATGTCCCGGCCATGACGCCTGGAACGTGCCGTTGCGCCTGAGCCCGCTTTCGCGCGCGAACCTCGTGAGCAGCCACGAATGCGGCGTCAGGTTGAAATCGCCCGCGATGATATGCGGCAGCGCGACACCGCGCGCATAGGCGACGAGCGCGTCGATGTTCTTCACCTGATCGAAGGGGCGCGTCGGGTGCGAGAGATGAACGCCGGTGACGCGGACCGTGCTTGCGCCGAGCGCAATCTCGGCCCAGATCCAGACCGGGCGGCGATACTCGAAATCCTCGCGGCCGGTTCTTGCAATCGGATATTTCGAGAGGATCGCTTGTCCCATGCAGCGCTCGGTGGCGCGGTAGATATGGGGATAGATGCCGCGAAGCGCGGCGAACAGCGGATTGCTCGGCGCGCAGCGTACTTCCTGCAACAGGATCACATCCGCCTTGCTTGCGCGCAGGAATTCCACGCTTGCCGCGCGGTCGCGGTTCTCGACCCAGAGATTGAGCGAGACCACGCGCAGCGCCAGGCGCTCGCCGTTGGCCGAAGGCGCGGCGAAGTAGAGCGGGCTCAATGCAAGCGCGAGCGAGGCCAGCGAGACCGCGCCGGAGGCGATCGCAAGCCTGCGCTCGCGCAACAGCGCCGCCAGCAGGAGCGACGCGAGCGCGCCGGCCGTGAGCAGGGGCCGGAAGTGATTGACGATCTCGAAGCGCGGGTCGAGTGGCGCAAACAGGCCCGCGATCATCGCGAGCGCAATCGCCGCACTTGCGCCCGCGGCGGACCACGTCAAGATTTGCCGGAACATGGAGACTCCACCCGAAAGGCGGGCGGATAAGCTTTCAGGATTGAGGCGCCGCAATGACCAAAGTCTGGATCGAAGCCGCGATCAACGGCCCCTGGGGCAAGGCACGCCAGCCCGGAATCCCCGTGTCCACGCGCGATATCATCGCGGATGGCGTCGCCTGTGCGAAAGCGGGTGCTGCGATCATTCACTTACATGTGTACGACGAGGCGACCGGCCAGCAGAAAGACGACTGGCAGCTATACGCCGCCGCGATCGAAGGCATCCGCGCGCGCACGGATGCGATCATCTATCCGACCATCCCGATCGCAGGCTCGAGCTACGCCAATGGCGCGATGAAGACGGCGGCCGAGCGCTACGAACACCTCGAAGAACTCGCGAAGCGCGGGCTCGTGGAATGGGCGGTGGTCGATCCGGGCTCGTGCAATTTCGCGCGCTTCGAGGAAGTCGCGAAATCGTCGCCGGGCTTCGTTTACCAGAATCCCGACGATCATTTTTACGAAGGCATGCGCATCTGCGCGGCGCATTCGGTTCATCCGAGCTATGCGATCTACGAGCCGGGGTTCACCCGCATGGGGGCGGCGAGCGCGAAAGCGATGATGAACGTGCCGTCGCCGGTCTATCGCTTCATGTTCGCGGAGGAGTTCACGTTCGGATTTTCGCCGAAGCCGGTGCATCTCGACGCGCATCTGATGCTGCTCAACGAAGTCGCAGGCGGCTATCCGTGGATGATCGCGGGGCTCGGGGTCGATATCCGTCCGCTCATTCCGTCGGCGGTCGAGCGGGAAGGGCATGTGCGCGTGGGGCTCGAAGACATGCCCTGGGGCGCGTCACAATCCAACCAAGCGCTTGTGGAAGAAGCGGTGGCGATCATTCGCAAGGCGGGCGGAGAACCCGCAGCCGCTTCGGACGTTCGCAATGCGATGCAGTCCTTCGACGCACAACACAAGCGAGGCAAGGCCCTTGGCTGACGATCCGAAAGACAGCGAGCGCAACCGCTTCTCCGCGCGGGCGAGCCGCTATGCGCGCGTGGGCGCGAATGTCGGCGGCGTTGCCGCGAAGATCGCGAGCCAGCGCTTTCTCGGCATGCGCGGCGACCGCGCGGACAATGCGGCCTCGCTCGCGGCGGCGCTCGGTGGGCTCAAGGGCCCGCTGATGAAAGTCGCGCAGCTTCTCGCCAATATCCCGGACGCGCTGCCGCCCGAATACGCCTCCGAGCTCATGAAGCTGCAATCGGAGGCGCCGCCCATGGGCTGGCCTTTCGTGAAGCGGCGCATGGCGGCGGAGCTCGGGCCGGACTGGGAAAAGAAATTCGGTTCGTTCACGAAAACGCCCGCCGCCGCGGCCTCGCTCGGCCAGGTGCATCGCGCGACGGCGCTGGACGGCATGGAAGTCGCCGCGAAGCTGCAATATCCCGACATGCAGTCGGCGGTGGAGGCGGATCTGGGACAGCTCGGCATGATCATGTCGGTGTTCCGCCGCATGTCGCCGGAAATCGATACGCGCGAAATCCAGCAGGAGATCGGCGCGCGGCTTCGCGAAGAACTCGACTACCGCCGCGAGGCGAAGCACGCGGCTTTATATAAAGCCATGCTCGCCGATACGCCGGAGGTGCGGGTGCCGGAAGTGCGCAACGAGCTTTCCACGGGCCGGCTACTCACGCTCGAATGGCTCGAGGGCAGGAAGCTGCTTCACTACAAGGAGCACGATCTCGAAATCCGCAACCGGCTGGCGACCGCGCTGTTTCATGCCTGGTGGCTGCCTTTCGCGCGCCACGGCGTGATCCACGGCGATCCGCATCTGGGCAATTACACCGCCTTCGAGCAGGACGGCGTGCCTGCCGGCATCAACCTGCTGGATTATGGTTGCATCCGCATCTTTCCGCCGCGCTTCGTCGGCGGCGTGGTCGATCTCTATCGCGGGCTCCTGGAGAACGACGAAGCGCGCGTGATCGCGGCCTACGAGGTCTGGGGCTTCAAGAGCCTCTCGAAGCCGATGATCGAGGCGCTGAACATCTGGGCGCGCTTTATCTACGGGCCCCTGATGGACGACCGCACGCGCACGATCGCCGACGGGGTCGCGCCTTCGCAATATGGCCGGCGGGAAGCCTGGCGGGTGAAGCAGGCGATGCGGCAATTCGGGCCGGTCACGGTGCCGCGCGAATTCGTGTTCATGGATCGTGCGGCCATCGGTCTCGGCGGCGTCTTCCTGCATCTCAAGGCCGAGATGAATTTTCACCGTCTGTTCGAGGGAGCGATCCGCGATTTCTCGGTGGATAAGGTCGCCGGCCGCCAGGCGGCGGCGCTTTCCGGCGTCGGGCTGGCGCATGCGGCGTAACGGGCTATTTGCCCGGCCTGCGGCTTTCGGCTAATCCAACCCCGGAACGCTTCCGGGAATTGGGGACCAACCAATGGCCAGTCACGGCAATACCGAATACGGCACGGCGCAAGGCAACGACTATGCCGAGCATCAGGGCACCTACAATCTGTTCGTGCAACTGGTGAAGTGGGGGATCATCGTCAACACGATCATCTTGTTCCTGATGTTCTGGTTTCTGACGTAAGCCCCGGTACAATCGCCATGAAGATCGCGATACCGGCCGAAACCGAACAGGGCGAGCCGCGGGTCGCGGCAACCCCCGATACCATCAAGCGTTACGTTGGCCTCGGCGCGAAAGTTGCCGTCGAGAAGGGAGCTGGCGTCAAATCCGGCATTCTGGATGCCGACTATCAGGCCGCCGGTGCTGAAATCGGCAGCGGCGTCACCAAGGATGCCGACGTCGTCCTGAAAGTGCGGCGGCCCGCGAAGCCCGAACTTGCGAATTACAAGCCGGGCGCGCTCGTCATTTCCATCATGGATCCCTATGGCAACGACGCCGCGCTCGCCGATATGGCTGCGGCGAAGGTCAACGCCTTTGCGATGGAATTCATGCCGCGCATCACGCGCGCGCAGGTGATGGACGTTTTGTCGTCGCAGGCGAACCTCGCGGGCTATCGCGCGGTGATCGACGGCTCCGCCGAATATGGCCGCGCGCTGCCGATGATGATGACGGCGGCGGGCACGGTTCCGGCCGCGCGCATCTTCATCATGGGCGTCGGCGTCGCCGGCTTGCAGGCGATTGCGACCGCGCGCCGTCTCGGCGCCGTCGTGACCGCGACCGACGTTCGCCCCGCCACCAAGGAGCAGGTGGAATCGCTCGGCGCGAAATTCCTCGCGGTCGAGGACGAAGAGTTCAAGAACGCGCAGACCGCCGGCGGCTACGCCAAGGAAATGTCGAAAGAGTATCAGGCCAAGCAGGCCGCGCTCACCGCCGAACACATCAAGAAGCAGGACATCGTCATC
>CAZNPX010000023.1:5395-28344 GCA_964575175.1 uncultured Hyphomicrobiales bacterium
CGGCAAGGTCGCCGAGGTTAATGGCGTGAAGATCGTCGGCCACCTGAACGTGCCGGGCCGTCTCGCCGCGACCGCTTCCGCGCTTTACGCGAAGAACCTTTTCGCTTTCGTCGAGACGATGTTCGACAAGGAAAAGAAATTCAACGTCAATTGGGACGACGAGCTTGTGAAAGCGACGCTGCTGACCAGAGACGGCGCGGTCGTTCACCCGAATTTCCAGAAGGGATAGCGCGATGATCGACGCCGTATCGCTTGCTCTTTCCGCGGCCGCCGATCCCGGCGTCCTGGCCGGGGCGGAAGATCTGCTGCCGCTCGGCGCAATGCCGGTCGCAAGTGCCGCCAATGCCGCGAGCCCGTTCATCTTCCAGATTTCGATTTTCGTGCTGGCCTGCTTCGTCGGCTATTACGTGGTGTGGTCGGTGACGCCGGCGCTGCACACCCCCTTGATGTCGGTCACCAACGCGATCTCCTCGGTGATCGTGGTCGGCGCGCTCCTCGCGGTCGGCGTGCCGCTCGCGGGCGATCCGGGTGCTGCCTGGTGGGCGCGCATCCTCGGCTTCTTCGCGCTGATCATGGCCGCCGTGAACATCTTCGGCGGCTTCCTCGTTACGCAGCGCATGCTTGCGATGTATCAGAAGAAGAAGTGAGACCGTCATGAGCGCTGATATCGCCGCACTTCTTTACCTCGTCGCAGGCGTTCTCTTCATTCTCGCGCTGCGCGGGCTGTCGCATCCGACCACGTCGCGACAGGGCAACCTGTTCGGCATGACCGGCATGGCGATCGCGATCGTAACCACGCTCGCGTATTCACCGCCGTCGGACGTAATCGGCTGGGCGCTGGTCATCGGCGGTCTGGCCATCGGCGGCACCATCGGCGCGGTCATGGCGCGCAAGATCGCGATGACGCAGATGCCGCAGCTCGTGGCGGCGTTTCACTCGCTGGTCGGCCTTGCCGCGGTGCTGGTCGCGGCGGGTGCGCTCTATGCGCCCGCGGCCTTCGGCATCGGCGCCATCGGCTCGATCGCGAAGGCGTCGCTCGTGGAAATGGCGCTGGGTGCCGCGATCGGCGCCATCACCTTCACGGGTTCGGTGATCGCGTTCGCGAAGCTGAACGGAAACATGAGCGGCGCGCCGATCATCCTGCCGTTCCGCCACGTCATCAACATCGCGCTCGCGCTTGCCGTCGTCTTCTTCATGTACGGCCTCGTGGTTTCCGAGAGCCATGTCGATTTCTGGCTGGTGGTGTTCCTCGCCTTCGCGCTCGGGGTGCTCATCATCATCCCGATCGGCGGCGCAGACATGCCGGTCGTCGTCTCGATGCTGAACTCGTATTCCGGCTGGGCCGCGGCCGGGATCGGCTTCACGCTGGGGAACGCGGCACTCATCATCACCGGCGCGCTCGTGGGTTCCTCCGGCGCGATCCTGTCCTACATCATGTGCAAGGGCATGAACCGGAGCTTCATCTCCGTGATCCTCGGCGGCTTCGGCGGCGAGACGGCTGCCGCCGGCGGCGCCGTGGAGACGCGCCCCGTGAAGCAGGGCTCGGCGGACGATGCCGCCTTCATCATGAAGAACGCCGAGAAGGTCATCATCGTGCCGGGTTACGGCATGGCGGTCGCGCAGGCGCAGCACGCGCTTCGCGAAATGGCCGACAAGCTCAAGGAAGAAGGCGTGCAGGTGAAATACGCGATCCATCCGGTCGCGGGCCGCATGCCGGGCCACATGAACGTGCTCTTGGCCGAAGCGAATGTTCCCTATGACGAAGTCTTCGAGCTCGAGGACATCAATTCGGAATTCGCGCAGGCCGACGTCGCCTTCGTGATCGGCGCGAACGACGTCACCAATCCCTCCGCCAAGACCGACCCGAAATCGCCGATCTTCGGCATGCCGGTGCTCGACGTCGAAAAGGCGAAGACCGTGCTCTTCATCAAGCGCGGCATGGGTTCCGGGTACGCCGGCGTCGAGAACGAACTCTTCTTCCGCGACAACACCATGATGCTGTTCGCGGACGCGAAGAAGATGGTCGAGAACATCGTCAAGGGGCTGTAACCGTCGGGCGGATCACCGCCGCCGAACGCATGGAAGTCGCGAGCAAGCCGGCCCTGGGCCGGCTTGTTTCTTTTCTGGCCCCGCGCCGGCTTCGCCGGGCCCGGGAATGGGTTAGGCTCGGCGCCCATGAAGACGCTTGTTCTCCTTCTCGTTGCCGGCTACGGCGCGCTTTGCGCCTTCATGTATTTCGCGCAGCGCGGGCTCATGTATTTCCCCGACCCCACGCGCACCGCGCCCGCGGACGCGGGCCTGCCCGAAGCGAAGGAGGAGAAGCTCGTCACCGCCGACGGCGAGACGATCATCGTCTGGCATATCCCGCCGCGCGATCCGGCGATGCCGGTGGTGGTCTATTTTCACGGCAACGGCGGCGCGCTGAAGCTGCGCGCGCAGCGCTTCGCGTGGCTGGCGCTCGAGGGCTTCGGCGTGGTCGGGGTGTCCTATCGCGGCTATGGCGGCTCCAGCGGCGCGCCCTCGGAGGAGGGGCTAATCGCGGACGGGGTCGCGGCCTATGAATTCGCGGCCCAACGCTACGCGCCCGCGCGGGTGGCGCTATGGGGCGAATCGCTCGGGACCGGGGTTGCGGTGGCGGTCGCCGCGGAAGCGCCGGTCGTGAAGCTGGTGCTGGAGACGCCCTTTACCTCGGCCGCCGATGTGGGGGCGGCGGTCTATTTCTTCCTGCCGGTGCGGCTTCTGATGAAAGACCAGTTCCGGTCCGATCTTCGCATCGGCAACGTGAAGGCGCCGGTGCTGATCCTGCATGGCGAGCGCGACAGCGTGGTGCCGATCCGCTTCGGCGAGCGGCTGTTCGAAATGGTCCCCGGTGAGAAGAAGTTCGCGCGCTTTGCGGGCGGCGAGCATTACGACCTCGACCGCCACGGCGGGTTGAAGGCGGCGGCCGAGTTTCTGAAGAAGTGACGGGGTTCGCTCGCGTCCGGGAAGGACAGCTTTGCCCTGTCCGGGGCATGGCGGCCGCGCAAACAAAACGGGCGCCCGAAGGCGCCCGTTTCGAATTCGATCTGTCGTAGAGCTTAGCTGCGGGGCGGACGGCTGCCGAAGCCACCGCCCTGAGCGCCACCACGGCCGGCGCCGGCACCGAAGGCCGGTTTCGCGGGCTTGGACGGCAGAAGGCCCTCGCGCTGCAATTTCTTGCGGGCGAGCTTGCGCGCGCGGCGCACGGCTTCCGCCTTTTCGCGGGCTTTCTTCTCGGACGGCTTTTCGTAGTGGCCGCGCAGCTTCATTTCGCGGAAAATGCCCTCGCGCTGCATCTTCTTCTTGAGCGCCTTGAGAGCCTGATCGACGTTATTGTCGCGAACGAGAACCTGCACGTGTGCTCCTAGAAAACCTTGGGTTTTGGGATGGGCCGGGGAAAACCCCTGCCGAAGGCCGGGTGCGTACCAGAAGGTTCTGGAATTGTCCAATGGGGGCTGCGCCGCCGCCCGGGGCCTATTTGCCGCCCGCCACGTGGTTCCGGATCAGGGCCACGAAGACCCCGAAGATGGCGCCGACCACCGCGCCGCCCAGCAGCCGCCCCGACACATAGGCGAAGCCATGGGTAAAGAGGCCCTGGTTCATCGCCTGCACGAGCTGGAACAGGCCGCCGATCACCGCGCCCAGTCCCGCCCATTGTCCGACCGGCCAGATTTTTCCGAACATTTCGCCCCGCTTTTTCGTGCGCCGAATGTAGCAGCGCGGCCGCACCGCGCCATGTCCTTTTCCGCGCCCCGGGGGCGGCGGACGGGGCTGCGGCAATATCGCGGTGACGGGCGCGGGGCGGTTTGCTATTCGGCCGCCCATGAAAATCACGAACATCACCGACATCGTCGTCCCGATCTCGTCCTCGATCCGCAACGCCTTCATCGACTTTTCGACCATGACCGCGAGCGTGGTCGCGATCGAAACCGACGTGAAGCGCGACGGCAGGCCGGTCGTTGGGTTCGGCTTCAATTCCAACGGCCGCTACGCGCCGCAGGGGATCCTGCGTGAGCGTTTCATCCCGCGGCTCCGGGACGCCAGGAACATCGAAGACGAGCGCGGCTTCATCGACCCTTTGAGAGCCTGGGCCGCGATGATGCAGAACGAGAAGCCGGGCGGACACGGCGAGCGCTCTGTCGCGGTCGGCGTGCTCGACATGGCGCTGTGGGATGCCGTTTCCAAGGCCGAGGGCGTGCCGCTCTGGAAATTGCTCGCCGACCGCTACAACGGCGGGAAGGCCGACGAGACTGCATGGGTCTATGCCGCGGGCGGTTATTACTATCCGGGCGAGGACGTGAAGTCGCTCACCGAGGAAATGCGCCGCTATCTCGATCTCGGCTATTCCACGGTGAAGATGAAGATCGGCGGCGTGCCGCTGAAAGACGACATGACGCGCATCGAGGCGGCGCTGAACGTGGTCGGCGGCGACGGCTCGAAGCTCTGCGTCGACGTCAACGGGCGCTTCGATTTGCAGACCGCGCTCGACTACGCCCGCGCGATCGAGCCGCTCAATCTGCGCTGGTACGAAGAGCCGGTCGACCCGCTCGACTATTTGCTGCACGCGGCGCTCGCCACCGAATATGCGGGGCCGATCGCGACCGGCGAGAATCTCTTCTCGATGCAGGACGCGCGCAACCTGATCCGCCATGGCGGCTTGCGCGCGGATCGCGACATTCTCCAGATGGACCCGGCGCTCTCCTACGGCCTCGTCGAATATCTCCGTACGCTTGCGATGCTGAAGCAGCATGGCTGGTCGTCGCGGCGCTGCGTGCCGCATGGCGGGCATCAGTTCGCGCTCAATATCGCAACGGGGCTGGGCCTTGGCGGCAACGAATCCTATCCGCAGGTGTTTGCGCCCTTCGGTGGATTCGCCGACGACACCCCGGTCAAGGACAGCCGCGTGAAGATGCCGGACATTCCGGGCATCGGCTTCGAGGCGAAGAACGCGCTTTACGCGGTGATGAAGCCGATGATGAACTGAAGCCTCGTCCTGAGGAGCGAGTCGAAGGATCGCG
Source organism: uncultured Hyphomicrobiales bacterium (assembly GCA_964575175.1). GTDB lineage: Bacteria > Pseudomonadota > Alphaproteobacteria > Rhizobiales > Xanthobacteraceae. Next base: position 10,432 of record CAZNPX010000023.1, read on the forward strand.
TCTCGAAGGATGGGCTGCGCCCTCATGGTTCGAGACGCGCTGCTTCGCAGCGCTCCTCACCATGAGGATCAGATTTTCACCCTCGTCACGTGGCCCATCTTGCGGCCCGCCTTGGCGGCGCCCTTGCCGTAGAGATGCACCGACGCGCCGGGCTCCTTCGCGAATTTCTCCCAGCCGAGCACTTCGTCGCCGATCAGATTGGTCATGACGGCGGATTTGCCGATGCGCTTCGGCGCATTCAGCGGCCAGCCCGCGACCGCGCGGATGTGCTGCTCGAACTGGCTCGCGGTGGCGCCGTCGATGGTCCAGTGTCCCGAATTATGCACGCGCGGCGCGATCTCGTTGACGAGAAGCTCGCGCTTCGCGCCCTTCTTGGCGACGAACATCTCGACCGCGAGCACGCCGACATAATTCAGCGCCTTCGCGATCCTGGTGGCGATGGCGATGGCTTCTTTCGCGAGCGCCGGGGTCAGCTTCGCGGGGACGGTGGAGGTGTGCAGGATGTGGTCGCGATGCACGTTCTCGACCGGATCGAAGGCCGCGCTCTTGCCGTCCGCGCCGCGCGCGATCACGACGGAAATCTCGCGCTCGAATTTGACGAAGCCTTCCAGCACCGCGGGCTTTTCGCCGATCGCGCGCCAGGCGCTGCCGAGGTCGTCGCCTTTTTCCAGCTTCACCTGGCCCTTGCCGTCATAGCCCATGCGCGCGGTCTTCAGGATCGCAGGCATGCCGATCTTGGCGAAGGCCGCCGACAATTCCATCGACGTATTCACCGGCGCGAACGGCGCAGTCGCGATCTTGAGGGCGTTGACAAATTTCTTTTCCTTCACGCGATCCTGCGTGGTCGCGAGCACATCGGCGCCCGGAAAGAGCGGCTTTCTTGCCGCGACGAAAGCCGCGGTTTCGGCCGGAATGTTCTCGAACTCATAGGTCACGGCGTCGACATTGTTCAGGAAGTCCGCAAGCCGCGCCCAGTTGTCGAAAGGGGCGCAGGTCGAATTGCGGGCGACGTCGAAGGCGCAGGAATCCTTCTTGTCCGAATAGACATGCACGCGAAAGCCGAGCTCGTGCGCCGCAAGCGCGAGCATGCGGCCGAGCTGGCCGCCGCCGAGGATTCCGATGGTCGCGTCCGGCGCGAGCGGCTTGTGCAAGATCGTCATTTCGGCCTCAGCGGAATTTTCCGGGTCTGCTTCGCGCGGAAGGCGTCGAGCTTCTTCGCGAGCACCTTATCAGAAAGCGCGAGCACGGCGGCAGCCAAAAGTCCCGCGTTCTTCGCGCCGGCCTCGCCGATGGCGAGCGTCCCGACCGGGATTCCCGCCGGCATCTGTGCGATGGACAGAAAACTGTCGACGCCCTTCAGCGCTTTCGACTTCACCGGCACGCCGAAGACGGGAAGCGGCGTCAGCGACGCCGCCATGCCCGGAAGATGTGCGGCGCCGCCGGCGCCGGCGATGATGACCTTGAAGCCTTTGTCGCGCGCCGTCTTCGCAAATTCATAGAGCCGGTCCGGCGTGCGATGCGCCGAGACGACCAGGCTCTCATGTTTGATGCCGAAATCTTCGAGCACGCTCGCCGCGTGCTTCATGGTTTCCCAGTCCGACTGGCTGCCCATGATGATTGCGACGGCCGGCTTTCCCGCGCCCATTTAAACTCTTGCCCCGCTTGGAAAGCGCCGGATTATAGGAGAGGGTGGGTTGCTTGCAAGAAGAGTCGCGCAAGCCCCGAGAACATTCGTTAATGCAGCAGGAAAAACCGCGGAACAAGCCGGTCGGCCGCATTGAGCGCGACAACGCTGCGCCGCGAGAGGCCGTGCGCGAGCGTTTTGCCGCAGACCTGGTGCCTGTTTCGCAGCTTGCGGCCGAGATCGACCGGCTGCGCGACCAGCTCAGGAAATCGGAAGCGCGGATCGAGGCGCTGGAAAAATCCGCGCATGAAGACGCGCTGACCGGGCTCCTCAATCGTCGCGGTTTCGAGCGGGCTTTTGCGCGGACGATCGCCTATCTCAAACGCTATGGCGGCACGGCGGCGCTGCTCTATCTCGATCTCGATCGCTTCAAGCCGATCAACGACAAATACGGTCACGCCGTCGGCGATGTGGTGTTGCAGGAGATCGCACGTTTGCTGATGGGCAGCGTGCGCGCCTCCGACATCGCGGCGCGGCTTGGCGGCGACGAACTGGTACTTGTGCTGTGGAATCTGGACGCCGCGCAGATGGCGGCGAAGGCGCGGTCGCTGGAAGCGCTCGTGGAGAATGCATCCTTCGAAGCGGCCGGCGAGGTGCTGGAGGTCGGCGTTTCCATCGGCGGGGCGATGCTGTCGGCGGACGACACGGTGGCTTCGGCGCTGGAGCGGGCCGATGCCGCGATGTATGCGCGCAAGCAGGCAAGAAAAAGCTGAGACAATCGTCACGGCCCGGGATTTGGTGCTGCCATGAAAACTATCTTTCTTGCGCTGTTATTTGGGTGGGGTTGCTACAACCTCGTCCGCGTTCTTCTCGCTCCGGGAAATGCGGTCGAAGTGTTTGCCGATTCGAAAGCGGAAGTTCCCGTGGCCGCCGCCTTCTCCGCATACATGAAGGTGCGGGAGTTTTATCTCGATCTCAGTCCGGGCCATCGCAAGTACGAGATTATTGGCGGCCCCGCGCCGGAAGACATGGTGATCGACATCTGGGAGACGGCGGGCTTTCAGTTCGTCAAACATAAATATCGGATTGCCGAACTGGTGCCCGATGCGCGCATGCGCCTCGTCTCGCCGCAAAGCGAGGTTCGGGTGCTTGGCGTCTTCCGGGGCATCTCGCGCTCGGAAGCGGAGTTTCGCTTTCAACCGGACGGCGATGACCGGACCCTGCTTTCGCTCACGATACGGATTATTTTTCCCAATAAGATCCGTGCGTTTCTCGCCCGCATGTTCTTCACCGAAGCGATCTGGCGCCGGCACGCGCGTCAGGAAATGGCGGCGCTCGCAAGAATTATCGAGCAGCGTTACGCCGCTGCGGCGGCATAGCGCCTTGTCGCGACGGATTTAGCGCAAATAGGGCGCCATGCCCTCGCGCGCGAGCTCGTCGGCGCGCTCGTTCTCGGCGTGGCCCGCGTGCCCCTTCAGCCAGTGCCATTCGACCTGATGCTGGAGCGCTGCATTTTCGAGCCGCTGCCATAGCTCGATGTTCTTCACCGGCTTCCGGTCGGCGGTCTTCCAGCCGTTTCGCTTCCAGTTCTTGATCCAGCCGGTGATGCCGCCCTTCACGTACTGGGAGTCGGTGTAAAGATCGGCTTTGCAATTCGCGGGCAGCGATTCCAGCGCCATGATCGCCGCCATCAATTCCATGCGGTTGTTGGTCGTGAGCTGCTCGCCGCCCTTGAGTTCGGTGCGGCTGCCGTTGTGCTCGACGATCGCGCCCCAGCCGCCGGGGCCGGGATTGCCGGAGCAGGCGCCGTCGGAATGAATCTTCACGCGCTCGCTCATGCCGCGAGCCCGTAATCCTGCGCGCGCTCGATGCGGCGATGGAATTGCAGCTTCTTGAGATACTCCTTCGGGTCCTTCGGGCGCACCAGCGCGCCCGGCGGGACGTTCAGCCAGTCGAAGGTGCGGGTCAGCAGAAAGCGCAGCGCCGCGCCGCGCGCGAGCAGGGGCAGGGCCTCGATCTCGGCATTCGAGAGCGGCCGCACGGCGTTGTAGTTCGACAACAGCGCCTTGCCCTTGGTCACGTTGAAGGAGCCGTCGATCTCGAAGCACCACGCGTTGAGGCAGATCGCGACGTCATAGGCGTAGAGATCGTTGCAGGCGAAATAGAAGTCGATCAGCCCCGAGAGCTTGTCGCCCAGGAAGAAGACGTTATCCGGAAACAGGTCGGCGTGAATGACGCCCGCCGGCAGATCCTTCGGCCAGCGCGCCGCAAGATGCGCGACTTCCTCCACGATGAGCGCGGCCAGGCCCGGCGCGACCTCATCGGCGCGTGCTGCGCATTGCGCCGCCAGCTTCCGCCAGCCGTCCGGCCCGAGCGCATTCTCGCGGCGGATCGAGAAGCCTTCGCCGGCCTTATGGAATTGCGCGAGCCCGCCGCCGAGCGCCGCGCAATGCGTATTGCCGGGGCGGCGAACCGAAATGCCTTCGAGGAACGTGATGATCGCGGCCGGACGGCCCGCAAGCTCGCCGAGCGCGTGGCCCTTGCGGTTCTTCACCGGCTGCGGGCAGTTCAGGCCCCGCGCGGCGCAGTGCTCCATCAGGCCGATGAAGAAGGGCAGATCTTTCGGATCGACGCGTTTCTCGTAGAGCGTGAGGAAATAATAGCCGCGCGCCGTGTGCAGCATGTAATTGGTGTTTTCGACGCCCTCGGCGATGCCCTTGAAGGACATCAGCTCGCCGATGTCGTACTCGGCAAGAAAAGCGTCGAGCTGTTCGTCGCTGACTTCGGTATAGACGGCCACGTTTGCTTACTCCGCCGCGGTGTCGCGCAGTTCGCGTGGCAGCGGGAAGAAAACATCTTCCTGCGGGCCGGCATAGGTATCGACCTCGACGGCATAACGCTTCGAGAAGGCGTCGATGATTTCCTCGACCAGCACTTCCGGCGCGGATGCGCCCGCGGTGATGCCCAGGCTGCGGATGTTTCCGAACACGCTCCAGTCGATGTCGTCCGCGCGCTGCACCAGCGCGGTAGCCTTGCAGCCGGAGCGCTCCGCGACTTCGCGCAGGCGCTGCGAGTTCGAGGAATTGGGCGCGCCGACCACGATCATGGCTTCAACCTGCGGCGCCACGTTCTTCACCGCTTCCTGCCGGTTGGTGGTGGCGTAGCAGATGTCTTCCTTGTGCGGGCCGGTGATCGCGGGGAAGCGCTCCTTCAGGATCGCCACCATTTCCGCGGTGTCGTCCACCGAAAGCGTGGTCTGCGTGACATACGCGAGCGCATCGGGATTCTTCGGCTGAATCCGGCGCGCGTCTTCCGCGGTTTCGATCAGGGTGACGGCGCCTTCGTTGAGCTGTCCCATGGTGCCGATGGTTTCGGGGTGGCCGGCGTGACCGATCAAAAGAATCTCGCGGCCGCGTTTCGCATGCACCATGGCCTCGCGGTGCACCTTGGTCACCAGCGGGCAGGTGGCGTCGATCGCGAAAAGATTGCGGCTGGCCGCTTCGTCGGGCACGGATTTCGGGACGCCGTGGGCGGAGAAAATCACCGGCCGGTCGCCGTCCGGCACCTGGGTCAGCTCCTCGACGAAGATCGCGCCTTTGCGGCGCAGGCTTTCGACAACGTATTTGTTGTGCACGATCTCGTGGCGGACATAGACCGGGGGCCCGTATTTCTGGATCGCCCGCTCCACCGCGTCGATTGCGCGCACTACGCCCGCGCAGAAGCCACGCGGCGCGCACAGCAGCACGCGCAGGCGGGGCAGAGCGGAATCGGGCGAAACAGCCATCATTTCAAGCCTTTTGCGCCTAAATCGGCGGGCCGGGGCGGGGAGTCAACCAATACCCCAATCCTGCGTTGATTTGGACCGGGCCACCGCCTATATAGGCGCCGACCCCGGTCATCTTGTGAACGTTACCGAGGCTCCCGTTATGAAAAATAACGGCGGCGCTCGCGAAACCGTACACGGAGGCCAAACGTTGACGCGTTAGAGGCGCGAAACATCATGTCGCACATGCCGTTAATGCCGAAAGCGACCGCCGTGTGGCTGGTCGACAATACCTCGCTCTCCTTCGAGCAGATCGCGGACTTCTGCAAACTTCACCCGCTGGAGGTGAAGGGCATCGCCGACGGCGAAGTCGCGCAGGGCATCAAGGGCCTCGACCCGGTGGCGAGCGGCCAGCTCACCCGCGAGGAACTGGAAATTGCCATCGCCGATCCGAACCACAGGCTCGTCATGGCCGACGCCAAGGTGCGCCTGCCGGAGCCGAAATCGAAAAAGGGCCCGCGCTACACGCCGGTCTCCAAGCGTCAGGACCGCCCCGACGCGATCCTCTGGCTCGTGAAGAATCATCCGGAGCTGAAGGACGCGCAGATCATGCGCCTCGTCGGCACCACGAAATCGACCATCCAGTCGGTGCGCGAGCGCAAGCACTGGAATTCGACCAACCTGGTCGCGCGCGATCCGGTCATGCTCGGGCTCTGCTCGCAGCTCGACCTCGACCACGAAGTGCGCCGCGCCTCGCGCGGCAAGCCGCAGGAAGCGGCCGAGCCCGTTCGCACGCTTCTGCCCGCGGAGCAGACCACGGCGCAGCCCGATGCGGATGCGCCGCCGGTCGATGCCGAAGAGGGCCGCAAGCAGTCGATCGACGCCGACAGCGTGTTCGCGAAGCTCGGCGGGCTGAAGCGCAGCGAGAGCGAATAACCGTCCGCCGGGCGGACGAGATTGAAACGAGATTGAAACGAGATTGAAAAAGGCCGGGACGATCCCGGCCTTTTTGCTTTTCGATGCTTCGCCTCTTTATCGCGCCGGTATCGCGGTCGCGGCAACCGCCGCGTGCGTGCGCCGCGTTTCGAAGGTCAGCGGCCGGTCGCCGTCCGTGTCGCGGATGCGGGTCGGCAATCCCATGCGGTCGAGCAGCCGCAGGAACGGCCGCGGCGGCAGTTCCTCCACGTTGACCATTTTGCCGGCGTTCCATTCGCCCTTGATAATGAGCATGGCTGCGGCCACGGCGGGCACGCCCGCGGTATAGGAAATGGCCTGACTGCCGACCTCGCTGTAGCAGTCGTCGTGGTCGGCGACGTTATAGATGAAGACCTCGCGCGGCTTGCCGTCCTTCACGCCCTTCACGACGTTGCCGATCACCGTGTTGCCGGTATAGCCCTCCGCGAGCGACGAGGGATCGGGCAGCACCGCCTTCACGACCTTGAGCGGCACGACTTCGAGCCCTTCGGCCGTGCGCACAGGCTGTTCGGAGAGCAGGCCGAGGTTCTTCAGAACCGTGAAGACCTCGATGTATTTCTTGCCGAAGCCCATCCAGAAGCGGATGTTGGGCACGCCGAGGGTTCGGGAGAGCGAATGGATTTCGTCGTGACCCGTGAGATAGGTGGCGCGGTTGCCGACCAGCGGCAGGTTCCAGTCCTTGCGGACCTCGAACATCCGGTTCGAAATCCAGCGCCCATTCTGCCACGACCATACCGGGCAGGTGAATTCGCGCAGGTTGATTTCCGGATCGAAGTTGGTCGCGAAGTAGCGGCCGTGTTCGCCGGCGTTGACGTCGATGATGTCGATTGAATCGACGCGGTCGAAATACTCGTCCTTCGCCAGCCGCGCGTAGGCGTTGACCACGCCGGGATCGAAGCCGGCGCCGAGAATGGCGGTTACGGAAGTCTGCTCGCATTCCGCGCGCCGTTTCCACTCATAGTTGGCGTACCACGGCGGGCTCTCGTTGTTCCTGAGCGGCTCCTCGTGGACGGCGGTGTCGATATAGGCGGCGCCCGCCGCGATGCAGGCGGAAAGTACCGACATATTGACGAATGCCGGGCCGACGTTGATCACGATCCTGCAATGGGTGCTGCGGATGAGCGCCGCGGTGCTGTCGACATCCATTGCATCGAGCGCGTGGGCCGCGAGTTTTCCTTTTGCCTTCAGGCTTCCCCGTTCCCGGATCGAGCGGACGATCGCCTCGCATTTCGTGACGGTGCGCGAGGCGATATGGATGTCACCCAGCACATCGTTGTTCTGCGCGCATTTGTGGGAAACGACATGGCCGACGCCGCCGGCGCCGATGATCAGGACGTTCTTCTTCATTTTGCCCAGGGCCTCCTTTCGTTCTGCAGGTAGATTTTCACGACAGACTCGACACGTAATCGTCGAAGGTGAAGCTGCGCGCGAGGCGCATTTGTCCGTCGTGCTCTCGCGCGACGATCGACGGCATCTGCACGCCGTTGAACCAGTTCTTTTTCACCATGGTGTAGCCGGCGGCATCCTGAATGGAGATGCGGTCGCCCGGCTTGAGCTCGTTTGCGAAGCGAAATTCGCCGAAGATGTCTCCCGCGAGGCAGGATTTTCCGCAGACGAGATAGATGTAGGGGCCGGCATCGGGCGCGATTTCGGCGCGTTGCCGGTAGATCAGCAGATCCGGCATGTGCGCTTCGACCGAGCTGTCCACGATCGCGATCGACTTGCCGTTGAAAAACGTATCGAGCACGGTCACTTCGAGCGTGGTGCTGTTGGTGACCGCGGCTTCGCCGGGCTCCAGATAGACCTGCACGCCGTATTTCTGCGAGAACGCTTGCAGCCGGTCGCAGAAGGCGTCGAGGGGATAGCCTTCCGCGGTGAAATGAATGCCGCCGCCGAGGCTGATCCAGCCGAGTTCCGGAAGGAGGGCCGCGAAGCGCTCCTCGAGCCGGTCGAGCAGCGACGAGAACAGCGCAAAATCCGCATTCTCGCAGTTGTTATGGATCATCACGCCGTCGATGTGATCCATGACGGCCTCGATCTTTCCGATGTCGGCTTCGCCGAGGCGGCTGAACGGGCGCGCGGGGTCCGCGAGTTCGAAGGCCGAAGAGCTGACGCCCGGATTGATCCGCAGCCCGCGGCGCAGCGCGGCAGTCTGATCCTTGAAACGCTCGAGCTGGCTGATCGAGTTGAAGATGATCTTGTCGGCGTTCTCGACCGCGGCGTCGATCTCGTGGTCGGCGAAGGCCACGCTATAGGCGTGGGATTCGCCGCCGAATTTCTCGCGGCCGAGTTTCAGTTCGTAAAGCGAGGACGAAGTGGTCCCGTCCATGTATTCGCGCATGAGATCGAATACGGACCACGCCGCGAAGCACTTCAATGCGAGCAGGACACGCGCGCCCGAGCGCTCGCGGACGCGCCGGATCGTCTCGAGGTTTGGAAGCAGGCGGCTCTTGTCGATCAGGTAATAGGGGGTCTGCATCTTGCGGCGGGTTTCCGGTTGTGGCGCCGGCAAGGGCGCGGCTGCGTACACGAACATGCGTGACTGGGTGAAAGCGCGTCTGAGCCTTGTTGAAGGCCGCGCAATGGGAGCGCTGGCGCTAACGCGCGGCGGAACCGGCTGATGCCGAATTCAGAAGGAGAGAGTCCGCCCTGCGTATGGCCGTGCGAGTCGCGCTTTCGCGCTATTCCCTCGCGACTTGCGCGCATTCACGCGCATAGCGATCCGGGCGAAGGCTGGATAAGAACCTGTGCCAGCGAGAGGCGCTCGGGCTGCCTCTTCGTGCCGTTTCACGGCACGCAGTGAACGGAATTCTTCCGATTGGGCGGCATTCAGTTGCACTGAGCCCATCCCCAATTGGAAGAGGGCGTCGCGCGACATGGCGTCCTCTCCAACCAGCAGATGTTACCTGTAAACAGGCGTGACCGCATTGTAACACTGCGTGCGGGAAACTCAACCTGCGCGGGCCGGCGCATGAAACTGCGCGGGCAGCGAGCGAAGAAAAATTTTCTTTCGTTTTATTCCAGCGCTTCGTCTTTCACATCGACGAGATAGTTCAGCGCGAGCCGTCCGCCGTCGGGGAAAATGGTTTCGCCAGTGACGTAGCTCGCGTCGTCGGATGCCAGGAACGCGGCGACGCTCGCGATTTCGTCGGGGCCGCCGATGCGCTGCAAGGGCGTGCGCGAAAGCAGGCGTTTTTTCGCGGCCTTGTCCTTGGCGACGCCCGCGAGAATTTCGGTGGCGATCGAGCCGGGGCCGATCGCGTTCACGCGGATGCCATAGGGCGCGAGCGAGAGCGCCATGACCTTGGTGAGCTGCTGGATGCCGCCCTTCGAGACCGAATAGGGCACCTGATTGGGGATCGCCACCACGGAATTGACCGAGGACATATTGATGATGGCGCCGGGCTTTCTTCCGGCTTTCGCCTGCGCGACCATCTGCTTTGCGGCGGCCTGGCCCGCGAGAAACGAGCCCTTGAGGTTCACGCGCAGCACGCGGTCGAAATCGCTCTCGGAGATTTCCAGAAAATCCGCGGTGTGGATGATGCCCGCGTTGTTCACGAGAATGTCGAGCGCGCCGAATTTTGCGAGTGTGGCTTCGATGAGTTGCCCGATGGCTCCGGCGTCGCCGACATCGGCCGCGATGAAATGCGCGTTCGGGCCGAGCCCTTTGGCGGCTTCCGCGCCGGCCTTCTCGTCGATGTCGGAGAGGACGACGCTGGCGCCGTCTGCGACGAAGCGTTTTGCAATGGCAAGCCCGATGCCGCGCGCAGCGCCGGTGACGAGGGCAGTTCTGTCTTCGAGTTTTTTCATGAAGACATTGAAGCAGACAAAATGGAATTCGTCATGCCCGGCACCAGGCCGGGCATGACGCCATGGATGGGTGCGCGACGCTAGGCGGCTTTCTTCAGGAGCGAAGCGAGGTAGCCGTTCTGCGCGAGCACGAATTTCTCGAGCAGCGCCTGATAATCCGGCGTGACCGCGGCCTTGACCGACGGCCGTTCCGCCAGCGCCTTGCGCCACGCATTGACCTTCGGCGTATCCTTGAAGATGCCGTGGTCGACGAGCCGGTCGATCAGGTCGAAATAGCGGAAGGCGGGCGCGAACACCGCATCGACCAGCGAAAATTTCTCGCCTTCGAACCACGGGCCTTTGATCTCGCCTTCGAGGCGCGCAAATTTTTCGCGCAATGCGGCGAACCGCTGCGCGACGGCGGCCTGCTCCGGCGCCGTTTCCACGATCCAGATGTCGCCGAGCACCGCGGAGCCGAACTCGATCCAGGCGCGGTGCTGCGCGCGGCGCAGCGGGTTCGACGGATGCAGCGGATTGGGCTGGGTTTCTTCAAGGTATTCGAGGATCACCACCGATTCGAAAATCGGCTGCTCGCCGTCCAGAAGCACCGGCACCTTGCCGAGCGGAGAAATCTTTCCGAACCAGTCCGGCTTGTTCGAAAGGTCGATATTTTTGCGCTCGAAGGCCACGCCCTTTTCGGCGAGCGCGATCGCGGCGCGCTGCACGAAGGGGCAGAGGCTGCTGCTGACAAGGGTGAGGGCGGCCATCGCAATCTCCTGTTACATGCATCTGCATTTACTTGACGCGATTTAGATGCAGATGCATATACTGTCAAGGCGGCCGGGCATGCCGTGGCCGCGAAGGAGGAACATGAGCGACCGGAACTTCAACGCTGCGATCGAGCGTGCGTGGGTCGGCCTCGTGCGCGCGGAGGAAGGCGTCGTCGCCGCGGTCGAAGCCGAAGTGAAGGCGGCGGGGCTGCCGCCGCTCGCTTGGTATGACGTGATGCTGGAACTGGCGCGCCCGCATAACGAGAGGGGCCTGCGCCAGAATGAGCTCGAGCGGCGGCTTCTGTTCCGCCAGTATAATCTTTCGCGGCTGATCGACCGGCTTGCGGAGGCCGGTTATGTCGAGCGCCGCCAATGCCCCGAGGACGGGCGCGGTCAGGTCGTGGTCGCGACCGCGGCGGGCCGGAATTTCCAGAAGAAGATGTGGCCGGTCTATCGCGACGCCATCGCGCAGCGCTTCGCGGGCAAGCTGACGAATAAAGAGGCCGCCGAACTCGGCCGTTTGCTCGAAAAACTAATCGGCGGTGCCCGGGCGGCTGACTAGACGCTACTGCGCCATTCCCTTGCCTTGCAGCGCCGTCTTGATCTCGTCGAGCGTCGCGGGATCGTCGATGGTGGCGGGCATGTTCCACGGCTCCCGGTCCGCGATCTTCTTCATGGTGCCGCGCACGATCTTGCCGGAGCGGGTTTTCGGCAGGCGCGCGATCACGATCGCGTTCTTGAAGGCGGCGACCGGGCCGATCTTCTCGCGCACCAGCGCGATGATTTCCTTCTCGATCGTGTCGTGCGGCTTGTTGATGCCGGCCTTGAGCACCACGAAGCCGACCGGCACTTCGCCCTTCAGCGCGTCGGCGACGCCGATCACCGCGCATTCGGCGACGTCGGCGTGGGAGGCAAGCACTTCCTCCATGCCGCCGGTGGAGAGGCGATGGCCCGCGACATTGATGATGTCGTCGGTGCGGCCCATGATGTAGAGGTAGCCCTCTTCGTCCTTGTATCCGGCGTCGGCGGTTTTGTAGTAGCCGGGAAATTCCGCGAGATAGGCGTCGGTGAATTTCTGATCCTGCTGCCACAGCGTCGGCAGGCATCCGGGCGGCAGCGGCAATTTGAGAACGATATTGCCCATCTTGCCCGCTTCGACCGGCTTGCCGCCGTCATCGACGATCTGCACATCGTAGCCCGGCATCGGCACCGTGGGAGAGCCGTGCTTCACGGGAAGCGCGCCGAGGCCCATGGGGTTGCCGACGATGGTCCAGGCGGTTTCGGTCTGCCACCAGTGGTCGATCACCGGCACGTTCAGGATTTTCTCCGACCATTTCACCGTATCGGGGTCGGCGCGCTCGCCCGCGAGAAACAGCGTGCGGAATTTCGATAGATCGTAGTTCTTCACGAACTTGCCGTCGGGATCGTCCTTCTTGATCGCGCGGAAGGCGGTCGGCGCCGTGAACAGCGCGACCGCGCCGTGCTCGCTCGCCACGCGCCAGAACGCGCCGGCATCGGGGGTGCCCACGGGCTTGCCTTCATAGACGACCGAAGTGCAGCCATGCAGGAGCGGCGCGTAAACGATATAGGAATGGCCGACCACCCAGCCGATGTCCGATGACGTCCACCAGACCTCGCCTTCCTTGATGCCGTACATATTCTCCATCGACCATTTCAGCGCGACGGCGTGGCCGCCGTTGTCGCGCACGACGCCCTTGGGGATGCCGGTGGTGCCGGAGGTGTAGAGAATATAGAGCGGGTCGGTCGCCTTCACCGGCACGCATTCGGAGGTTCTGTTGTCGCGCAACGCCGCCTTGCGCAACGAGGCCCAGTCATGGTCGCGGCCCGCGGTCATTTCGGCCTGCTGCTGCGGGCGCTGGAACAGGATCACGTTCTGCGGTTTCGATTCCGCCATCTCGATCGCGGCGTCGAGCAGCGGCTTGTAGGCGATCACGCGCTGCACCTCGATGCCGCAGCTCGCGGTGAGCAGCAATTTCGGTTTGGCGTCGTTGAGCCGGGTCGCGAGCTCCTTCGGCGCGAAGCCGCCGAACACGACCGAGTGCACCGCGCCGATGCGCGCGCAGGCGAGCATGGCAATGAGCGCTTCGGGAATCATCGGCATGTAGATGACGACGCGGTCGCTCTTCTCGATGCCGAAATCGCGCAGGATCGCGCCGAAGGCGCTCACTTCGCGTTGCAGCTCTTTATAGGTGATGTTGCGCTTGGTCTGCGTGACCGGGCTGTCATAGGCGAACGCGATCTGCTCGCCGCGGGTGCCTTCGGCGTGGCGGTCCACCGCATTGTAGCAGGTGTTCATCACGCCGTCGGGAAACCAGCGGCCATAGACGCCGGCCTTGGGGTCGAAGACCGTTTTGGGCTTCTGAACCCAAGTGATCGCTTCGGCGGCCTCGCGCCAGAATCCTTCGGGGTCGCGCTGCCAGCGCGCGTAAACTTCGGGGTAGCGGCTTGCGGTGGGCGTCAGCATCGTTTCGTTCCCGCGAAATTATGATTTTTCTCGATTGTCGCCCTCGCGGGCCGCTTGGCAAGGGTGGCGTTGGTCGCATGTCGGCGGCCTCGCCGGGGACGGAGGGGGCTGGCCATGCGCGGGCGCGGTAGCTCGCAATCGCACCCGCCTCTATAAGACGCGCCGCATGCTTCCTCAGGATCCCGTCTTTTGGATTTTCGCGGCCATTGCCGTCACCTGCTTCGGCTTCGCCAAAGGCGGGTTTGCCGGCGTCGGCATGGCGGCGACGCCCTTTCTCGCGCTGGTGGTGCCGCCGTTGCAGGCGGCTGCGATCATCCTGCCGATCCTCCTGATGCAGGACGCGATCTCGGTATGGGCGTTCCGGCGCGAATGGGATCGCTGGAACCTGAAGGTGCTGACGATCGGCGCCATTGCGGGAATCGGCATCGCCTGGGCGCTCGCGGCCTATGTGTCGGATGCGCTGGTCAAGCTCATGATCGGCGTCATCACGTTCGTCTTCGTGCTGAACCAGTGGTTCGGGCTGGTGCGCAAGGCCGCCGATGCCCTTCGGCCCAGCACCGCGAGCGGGTTGTTCTGGGGAATGCTGTCGGGTTTCACCAGCACGCTCGCCCATGCCGGCTCGCCGCCGATGAATGTGCATCTGCTGCCGCAACGGCTGCCGAAGATGACCTATATCGGCACGGTCACGATCTTTTTCGCGGTGATCAATGCGGTCAAGGTGGTGCCGTTCTTCTTTCTTGGAGAACTCACGCAGAGCACGCTCCTGATCGCGCTCGTATTCATGCCGCTTGCGATCGTCTCGAACCTCGCCGGGATCTGGCTCGCGAAGCGCGTGCCGGAGGAGCTCTTCTACAAGATCGCCTACGTATTGATGTTCCTGGTGTCGCTGGAACTAATCCGTTCCGGCGCCGCCGCGATTTTCTTTCGCTAGCGCCGGTTCCGTCACGGAACGTCAGGAAATATTTCGTCATCGCGCTTTTTGTCCGAACCATGTCGCGGGCCGGCGGTTAGCAGCCCAGGAGGGCTTCTCAGGAAGCGGACAAGGAGAGAAACATGAGAATCATTGCGCCCTTCGCGACAGCCACGGCGGTAGCCGTGCTTATGACAGCGGGTGCGGCCGCGCAGACTGCGCCGCGCGATAACAAGGTTACGCCGCCGGCCCAGACTCAGACCCAGCCCGCGGCGCCTTCGGCGGCCGCGGCCACGCAGCAGCAGACCGATCAGTGGCGCGGTTCGCAGTTGATCGGTCTCGATGTCTATAACAACAGCGACGAGAATATCGGCGACATCAACGACGTCATCCTCGGCAAGGACGGCAAGATCGAGCTGATCGTGGTCGGCGTCGGCGGCTGGCTCGGCATGGGCGAGCACGATGTCGCGCTCACCTGGGATCAGGTCAGCTTCAGCGAGCAGCCGCGAAAAGGTGATCGGGCGAGCGCCGAAGGGGGCGAGAAGCCGGATCACGCCATGGTCAACATGAGCAAGGAGCAACTGAAGGCGATGCCGGCCTTCAAGTATTCCTCCGCACAGAACCGTAGCTGACGCTAGGCTCCCCCGAGAACGGCCCGCCAACTCAGGCGGGCCTTTTTTCTACCGCGCAGTCAGGCGGGACAGCGCGATATACAGCAACCCGACCAGCAGGAAGGCTGCGAGCAGCACGGCGCTGTTGCGCGCGATCTCGGTATAGGTCAGCTCGTTCGCGTCGATGAAGGGGTAGGGATAGAACTTCGACGGCAGGCCGCGGGCCAGCACCGCACAAACATAGAGCAGCGGAAAAATCAGCCAGCACAGGCTATCGCGCCATTCGAGCGCCGGCTTCTTCACAAAGAAGAGCCAGAACAACACGTAGAGCGCCGGCATCGCGTAATGCAGCAGCGTGTCGGCGAGCCATTGCGCGCCCTGCGGCTGCCACAGGTGCCGCAGGATCAGGAAATAAACCGCGCCGACGATGGTGATGTAAACCGCGACGGCCGTCTGCACTTTGGGATTCGCGAGAAACGTCCTGTTCCAACCGAGCATCACGCCGGCAAGCACGCTTGCAGCCAGCGTATTCGTCAGAATCGTGAAATAGGAGAAAAAGCGCACCAGCGTCTCGCCGGTGCCGATGCCCGCCGCTTCATTCACGCCAAGCACGAGCCCGAACTGCAGAGCGAGCGCGAACCAGCCCAGCGCCGCCAGGAATCCCGCAATCGCCCGCATCCTTTCCTCTCCCGAACGCCTGTCAAAGGCCAGATTGATCGGAACCCGTCCGGTTCGCTAGGGTCGGGCCGAAACGGGGTTGCCGCATGAAACAGACCGCCTACGATATCGATCTCGACAAGAATCCGGCGAATTATCAGCCGCTGACGCCGATCAGCTTCCTCGAACGTTCGGCGGGCGTGTTTCCCGATCACGTTGCGATCATCCACGGGCCGATGCGCCGGACCTATCGCGAATTTTACGCGCGTTCGAAGAAGCTCGCCTCGGCGCTGGCTAAGCGCGGGATCGCGCGCGGGGACACGGTTGCGGTGCTGCTCGCCAATACGCCGGCGATGCTGGAGTGCCACTATGGCGTGCCGATGACGGGCGGCGTTCTCAACACGCTCAATACGCGGCTTGATGCGGCGATCATCGCCTTCTCGCTCGATCACGGCGAGGCGAAGATTTTCATCGTCGACAAGGAATTCTCGAAGGTCGCTAGCGAAGCGCTGAAGCTCTGCAAGGCGAAGCCGCTCGTCGTCGACTATGACGATCCCGAATACGCGGGCGACGGCGAGAAGGTCGGCACGCTCGATTACGAGGCGCTCGTCGCCGAGGGCGACGAGAACTATCAGCGTCAGGCGCCCGGCGACGAATGGGACGCGATCTCGCTGAATTATACCTCAGGCACGACGGGAGATCCGAAGGGCGTGGTCTATCATCACCGCGGCGCGGCATTGCTCGCCACCGGCAACGTGCTCACCGGCAGCATGAAAAAGCATGCGGTCTATCTGTGGACGCTGCCGATGTTTCACTGCAACGGCTGGTGCTTCCCGTGGTCGATCTCGGTCTGCTCGGGCACCCACGTATGCCTGCGGCAGGTGCGCGCGAAGCTGATGTTCGACCTGATCGCGGAACACAAGGTCACGCATCTTTGCGGCGCGCCAATCGTGATGGCGACGCTCCTGAACGCGCCGGAAGAAGAAAAGCAGCCGCTGCCGCATGTGGTCGAGTTCTTCACCGCGGCGGCACCGCCGCCGGAAGCGGTGCTCGCCGGGATGAAGGGCGCGGGCTTCAACGTCACGCATCTCTACGGCCTCACCGAGACTTATGGCCCGGCTGCAGTGAACGACTGGCATCAGGAATGGGATCAGCTCGATCCGGCCGCGCAGGCCGCGAAGAAAGCGCGCCAGGGCGTCGCCATCGCTCCGCTCGAGGGCCTCGAAGTGATGGACCCCGAAACCATGAAGCCGGTGCCGCGCAACGGCGAAACCATGGGCGAGGTGATGTTCCGCGGCAACGTGGTGATGAAGGGCTATCTGAAGAACCCCAAGGCCACGAACGCCGCTTTCGCTGGCGGCTGGTTCCACTCCGGCGACCTCGGCGTGATGCATGCGGACGGCTACATCCAGCTAAAGGATCGCTCCAAGGACATCATCATCTCCGGCGGCGAAAATATCTCCTCCATCGAGGTCGAGGATGCGCTCTACAAGCATCCTTCGGTGCAGGCGGCGGCGGTGGTCGCCAAGGCCGACGACAAGTGGGGCGAAACGCCCTGCGCCTTCATCGAACTCAAGCCCGGCAAGCAGGCGACGACGGACGAATTGATCGCGCACTGCAAGGGTAATCTCGCGGGCTACAAGGTGCCGCGCCATATCGTTTTCGTGGAACTGCCCAAGACCTCGACCGGAAAGATCCAGAAGTTCAAGCTGCGCGAGATGACGAAGCAAGTTTGAACATGCGCCTCATGCGGCGCTTGTTTCCTCTTCCTCAAGCCGCCGTAGCGTCAAGGGCCTCGCGACAAATGCGCGGGCGGCGTGATAATTTCGCGCCCGGAAAAGAATAGCGGGAGGCATCCATGGACGCGGACGTCATCGTCGTCGGCGGCGGACTGGCGGGACTTGTGGCGGCGGCGGAGGTCGCGGACGCCGGCAGGAAAGTCATCCTGCTGGATCAGGAGCCGGAGCAGTCGCTCGGCGGGCAGGCGTTCTGGTCCTTCGGCGGGTTGATGCTGGTCGACAGTCCCGAGCAGCGCCGTCTCGGCATCAAGGATTCG
Source organism: uncultured Hyphomicrobiales bacterium (assembly GCA_964575175.1). GTDB lineage: Bacteria > Pseudomonadota > Alphaproteobacteria > Rhizobiales > Xanthobacteraceae. The sequence continues at coordinate 28,072 of CAZNPX010000023.1, forward strand.
CGCGCCCTTGCCTGGCAGGATTGGCAGGGCTCGGCGGCCTTCGACCGCGAGGAAGATTTCTGGCCGAAAAAATGGGCCGAGGCCTATGTCGATTTCGCGTCCGGCGAAAAGCGCGCGTGGCTGCACGCGCAGGGCGTGCGCTGGTTTCCGGTGCCGGGCTGGGCGGAGCGGGGCGGCTATCTCGCCACCGGCCACGGCAATTCGGTGCCGCGTTTTCACATCACCTGGGGCACGGGGCCGGCGCTGGTCGCGCCTTTCGTGCGGCGCCTGCGC
>CAZNPX010000023.1:28354-47449 GCA_964575175.1 uncultured Hyphomicrobiales bacterium
GGCGCGGAGCTTCTCATACGCCGATCGGAACGCGGCGCGGCTGGTCTCGTTCCGCTTCCGCCATCGCGTGACGAAGCTGACCGCCACCGGCGGCACGGAAGATGGTGTCGAAGGGGAAATCCTGGAGCCTTCGAATGTCGAGCGCGCGGCGAAATCTTCGCGCAAGGTGGTCGGCGACTTTAGGCTGAAGGCGCAGGCGATCATCGTGACGTCGGGCGGCATCGGCGGCAATCACGACCTCGTTCGCAAGAACTGGCCTGCAAGCATGGGCCGCGCGCCGGCGCAGATGCTTTCGGGCGTGCCGGACCATGTGGACGGGCTGATGCAGGGCGTGGTGGAGGCTGCTGGCGGCCGGCTCATCAATGCCGACCGCATGTGGCACTACCCCGAAGGCATCGACAACTACGCGCCGATCTGGTCGCGCCACGGCATCCGCATTCTCTCCGGTCCGACGCCGCTTTGGCTGGACGCGCGCGGCAAGCGTTTCCCGGTGCCGCTGTTTCCCGGCTACGACGGCCTGGGCGCGCTCGAGCACATCACCAGGCATGGCGACGATCACTCGTGGTTCCTGCTGAACCAGCGCGTGATCGGCAAGGAATTCGCGCTCTCGGGGCAGGAGCAGAACCCCGACCTCACCGGCAAGAGCATCAAGGGCGTTCTCAAGCGTGGCCGCGGCACGCTGACGCCGGTGCAGAAATTCGTGAACGCCGGAAAGGATTTCGTCGTCGCCGATACGCTGCCGGAACTGGTGGCGAAGATGAATGCACTCACGCAGAAAAATCTGGTCGATCTCGAAACCGTCACGCGCGAGGTCGAGGCGCGGGACCGCGACCTCGACAACAAGTACGGCAAGGATTTGCAGGTCGCGGCGATCCGTGCCGCGCGGGCCTATATCGGCGACCGGCTGATCCGCACCGTGAAGCCGCATAAATTGCTCGATCCGGCCGCGGGCCCGCTGATCGCCGTTCGCCTCTGGGTGCTGACCCGCAAGACGCTCGGCGGTCTGGAAACCGACCTTTCGGCGCGCGTCCTGAGGGACGGCAGGACGCCGCTCGGCAATGTATTCGCGGCGGGCGAGGTCGCGGGCTTCGGCGGCGGTGGCGTGCACGGCTATCGCGCGCTCGAAGGCACATTCTTGGGCGGCTGCATCTTTTCCGGGCGCATCGCGGGCCGGGAAGCGGCGAAACTTGCCAGATAGAGCGCTCCGATTGAACGATCGAGCGCAGTCTGCGACATCAGCGAGCGGCTTTCATCGCGCCCGGCGTGAGATAATTCCCGAATGACCGACAGCACCTCGAATATCAAAGCCGGCATGACCGGCAGCGCCGAACTCATTGTCGGCGAGGAACACACCGCGCCGCGTGTCGGCTCGGGCAAGATCCGCGTGCTCGCGACGCCGGTGATGATCAACCTGATCGAGGCCGCCGCGCTGAAGGCCGCGGAGCATCTGCTGCCTCCGGGTCACCAAAGCCTTGGTACGCTTCTGAACGTGAAGCACATCGCGGCGACGCCCGTGGGCATGAAGATCAAGGCGCTTGCGGCGGTCACGAAGGTCGAAGGCCGCAATATTTTCTTCGACGTCACTGCCGAGGACGAGAAGGAAACGATCGGCGGCGGGACGCACGAGCGCGTGGTCGTCAATGTCGAGCGCTTCGACAAGCGGGTGCAGCGGAAAATATCGGGCGAGGGCTGACCGCTTAAACCCGCGTCAGCACAACCGTTTTCGCCGCTTTCGTTCGTTCGCGGTAAATCTATTGGTTGGATCCACGCGGGTTACGGGGCGCTGGTATACCAGCGCGTCACCCGATTACGTGAAACCGCGGCGTAACTTCCCCGCCTTGCGGTTCGCAAAAAACTGTTCGGCAAACGGGAACGAAATGCCATCGCCATGAATTTATACAAATCCGAGGAAGTAATCTTGAGTGCCTTTTGGGGGTTCGCCGCGCCTTGACCTTGCCGCAAATATCGAGTCACTTCGTCTCGCAACTGGGTTTGGCTGGCCTTGATACGACGCTCCTGTTTTGGGGCTATCTACAAGACACTTCCCAAAACTCGGATTGTTACGGTGCCCGCGATGGTCGGGGGTGCCGATGGCGACCGCACGAGACGTGCGTTTCAAGGAGGCCGTTAATGGCTACTGGTACCGTGAAGTGGTTCAACACCCAAAAGGGCTTTGGCTTCATCCAGCCGGATGACGGCGGCAAGGATGTGTTCGTGCACATCTCGGCCGTGCAGCGCGCGGGCTTGCAGACGCTGAACGAAGGCCAAAAGGTTTCGTTCGATATCGCAACCGAGCGCGGCAAGGCGGCGGCGGCGAACCTCAAGGCGATGTAATCCGCTTCCGAGCCAATGAAATAGGCCCGGCGCGAGAGCCTCGCGCCGGGCTTTTTGTTTTTATCGCCGGGGCCTCGGAAAGCGCCGGGAACACCCGCTCCGGGCCGCCCAAAAGCAAAACCGCCGGCGACCGGCCGGCGGCTCTGCCGAGTATTTCGTTTTCGTCAGTGGACGGTGTCGTCTTGCAGTCGCGTGATCTCGTCCTTGAGCGAGAGTTTTCGTCGTTTCAGTTCCGCGATTTTCAGGCTGTCACTACCAGGGCTCGTGCGCGCGGCTTCGATTTCCCGCTCCAGCGCCCGATGTTTGCGCTCAAGTTCGGTCAAATGCGATTCAATCGACATGGGTGCGATCTCTCCCTGTTTTCAGTTCGAGACGAAGGATGTTGCCACCAACCCGCGGGCAAGTCGATTGCAACCTTGGGGGTCGGCGCCGCAATCCACCGGCGCCGCGGGTGTCGGGAAAAGCGCCGCAATATCCGGTGCTTGCCGGGGTTCCAGTCCGGCGCGATACTTGCCAAGGCGGGGCAGGCGTCCCGCAAATGCGGCGATCAAATGATGCGGGAAGAAGAACGCGAACTCGCGCTCGAACTGGAGCGGCTGAAGCAGGAGCATCGCGATCTCGACTCCGCGATCGATGCCCTTCTCGGCACCGCCGGCCACGACCGGATCCAGGTCCAGCGCCTGAAAAAGCGCAAACTGCAACTGCGCGACCGTATCGGTGCGATCGAGGATCAGCTGTTCCCGGACATCATTGCCTGAGCGGGAACCGTCGAAACGAAATGGCCGGGACGAGCCCGGCCATGACAAGAGAAAAGTACGGCTCGATACTCAGATCGACTTCAGCAGGTTCTCTGCGCCGGACACCTCGGCCTTGGAAGCGACCTCCTCGATATTCAGCACCTTGACCACGCCGTCCTCGACATACATCGCATAGCGCCGCGAGCGCACCGGGCCCATCAGGCGCTCGGTGCCGTTGAAGTCGAGGCCGATAGCTTTCACGAAGTCGCCGTTGCCGTCGGAAAGAAACTCGATCTTGGCCGGATTGGCGTTGGCCCAGGCGCCCATGACATGCACGTCGTTCACGGCCGTGACGGCGATCGTATCGACGCCCTTCGCGAAAAACTCGTCCGCCCGGGCGATAAAGCCCGGCAGATGGTTGCGGCTGCACGTGGGCGTGAAGGCGCCCGGCACGCCGAACAGCACGACTTTCCTGCCGGCGAAGATTTCGGCGCCGGTCTTCGGCTTGATGCCGTCGGCCGTCATGGTCTGAAAGGTTGCGTCGGGCAGCTTGTCGCCCACTTTGATCGTCATATCCACTCTCGCCTGTTTGATGCGGGGCGCATCCTAGTCAGGCGCGCGCATTAGTCGAGGGGGATTTCGGCCTCGATCGCCTGCTCACCGGCCACGAGCGTGAGGCGCAGTCTGGGCGGCGCGTCCGAAGACCCCAGACGCGAGCCTTCGAGGGGGATCGCGAAGGTGACGTGCCCGGCCTCGTTCTTGAGAAGCTCGGGGAGCGACAGCGTCCACTCTTCGCCGGGTCCTTCGGCAAAGAGATCGAGCTTGCCCGCGGTGCGGGCGAGCGCCTTCACGATGATCCGGCTGTCCTTGCCCGCCGGGTCCTTGCCGCGCTCGACCTTCGCCCCGAGGATCGCAAGCGCAAGCGGCTTATCCGGATCCTGCTTTCGCGGCACGCGCTTCTCGGCCGCTTCGAGCAGGGCTTCGGCGCCGGCGCTCGTGTCGAACGGGAGCGAGACGATTGCTTCCGCCGGAATGCAAAGTTTTTCGCAGGTGGCGAAATCCAGCTTGAGTTTCAGCACCGCGGGCTTCGCGGGATCGTTCGGCCTGATCCGTAGTGGAAAGATCACGCGGTCTTCGTAGCCGATCGAGGCCTGTCCGCTGCCGTCGGTGATCCGCTTCGGCGCAGGATAGAATACTTCCACGTTCGCGACATTCTCGGAGCCGCTCCAGTCGAAGCGCGGCGGAATGCCGGCGTCGCCCGGATAGCGCCAATAGGTTTTCCAGCCGGCATTCAGCACGATCTCGACGCCGCCACGGAAAACTGGCGCGGAATTTGTATCGTTCGTTCCCGAGACCAGCAGGCGCACTTTCGCCTCGCCGGCGTCCACCGCATCCGATGCGGCAGCCACGGCGTTGCCGGCGGCCGCGGCAGCCAGTGCCGCGGAAAACAGCAAGGAACTTAGTCTGAGCACGCGCATTTTTTCACCACGAAGGCACCGTAAGCATCGAATCGGACGGGAGCCCAAGCACGAATGCGTGAGTATGTCCGCCCCAATGCCGCATTTTCATCCCGCCTGCGGTCGGATAGGATTTCGCCCATGAAGATTACCCGTGAGTCTTCGAAAGCGCCGGCCGAAGGCTATCTCGACGGCCAGATTCTCGTCGCGATGCCGACGATGGAGGATGAGCGCTTCAGCCGCTCGGTGATCTATCTCTGCGCCCATTCTTCCGAAGGCGCGATGGGCATCATCATCAACCAGCCCGCGCCCGACGTCCGCTTTTCCGATCTGCTGGTGCAACTCGATGTCGTTCCCGGCGAAGGACTGATCGAACTGCCGCGGCACGGCGAGATCGTGCGCGTGCTGAAGGGCGGCCCGGTGGAAACGCAGCGCGGCTTCGTGCTGCACAGCGCCGACTATTTCATCGAAGACTCGACGCTGCCGATCAATGGCGGCATCTGCCTGACCGCGACCCTCGACATTCTGAAGGCGATTGCGAACGGCAGCGGTCCGGAGAGCGCGGTGCTTGCGCTGGGCTATGCCGGCTGGGCGCCGGGACAACTGGAGAGCGAGATCCAGGCGAACGGCTGGCTCAACTGCGAAGCCGATCGCGCGCTGGTGTTCGACGCCAATGCCGATCAGAAATACGATCTCGCCTTGAAGAAAATCGGCATCGATCCGGCAAAGCTTTCGTCCGTGGCCGGACACGCCTGAAGCGTCAGCTTGCCGGCGCGCTTTCGGTGCGCGGCTGCTGCGGCCGCTCTTTGGCCTCGGGCGTAATCAGGCGGCGCGCTTCGTCCGCCGTCATCGGCTCGCCGAAGGCGAAGCCCTGCACGTATTCGCAACCGATCTGGTAAAGCTCGACGGCATCGGAATCCGACTCCGCGCCTTCCGCGACCACGTCCATGCCCAGATCGTGCGCGAGCTGCACGATGGAGCGCAGGATCACCGGCCGCGCGCCGCGCTTGTTGCCCGAGCCTTTGACGAACTGCTGGTCGATCTTGATCGTGTCGAAGGGGAAGCGCTGGAGATAGGCCAGCGACGAATAGCCGGTGCCGAAATCGTCGAGCGAAAGGCCGGCGCCGAGCTCGCGAATCTTGTGCAGCATCTGCGCGGCCAGCTCGGGATTTTCCATCACCAGCGACTCGGTAAGCTCGAGCTTCAGCGAGCCCGGCGCCAGCGCATGGCGCGACAGCACGCTTTTCACGTCCTGGATCAGGTCGTGGCGCATCAGTTGCCGCGAGGAAATGTTCACGCTCAGGAACAGCGGGCGCTTCGTGCGCATCGCGCGCTGCCAGATGGCGAGCTGCCGCGCCGAACGCTCGAGCACGAAGCGGCCGAGATCGGCAATGATGCCGGTTTCCTCCGCGAGCGGGATGAACTCCGCAGGCCCAAGGCGGCCAAGGCGGGGATGGTTCCAGCGCATCAAAGACTCGAAGCCCGCAATGCCGCGATCCTCGAGCCGGACGATCGGCTGGTACATGATGATGATTTCGTCGCGCTCCAGCGCGCGGCGCAGGTCGGCTTCGAGCGCGACGCGGTCGATCTTGTCGTTGCGCATGGAGGGCTTGAACACCTCGATGCGGTCGTTGCCGGCCTGCTTCGCGGCATGCATGGCAAGCTCGGCGTTCTTCAGGACTTCGCTGCGTTCCTTGGTCTGGCCGTCGATCAGCACGAGCCCGATCGAGGCGGTCAGGAAGATCTGGCGGTCGCCGAACCCGATCGGCGCGCGCACGCTCCTGCGGATGGTGTCGGAGAACGCGGTGATGCGGTCGGCTTCGCGCTCGGACAGCACGATGATCGCGAACTGGTCGCCGGCGATGCGCGCGAGCGTATCCTGCGGCTTCAGGAGCCGGCTCAGGCGGCGGCTCACGGTGAGCAGGATCGAATCGCCGGCGGCGCTGCCGACCGACGTATTGAGCTGCTTGAAGCGGTCGAGATCGATGACGATCAGCGACGGGCGGATTTTCTCGTCGGCCTTGGCGAAGTTGATCGCGGCGTCGAGCCGGTCGAGGAACAGTTCGCGGTTGGGCAGGCCGGTGAGATTGTCATGCACCGCGTCCTGCAAGAGCCGCTCTTCCGCGACCTTGAGCTCGGTGATGTCGTTCATGGTGCCGACCACGCGGAGCACCTCGCCGTCGGTGCCGACCATGGGCCGCGCGCGCAGCGAGAACCAGAAATAGTGTCCGTCCTCGGCCTTGATCCGCAAGGACTGCATGATGCGGCCGCGGCGCTGGTCGAGCATGGCGTCGAGCGCGAGCCGGAGGCGGTCGCGGTCGGAGGGATGCAGGAATTCGAGCCAGGCCTGCGCCTCGGTTTCCATGGCACCGCGCTTGAGGCCGAGCAGCGTCTCCGCCTCGGGGCTGACGAAGATGCGGTCGCGGATCACGTCCCAGTCCCAGACCAGTTCGCCTGCGCCGGTGACCGCTAGCGCGCGGCGCTCGACGTCGCTCATCAGGCCTTCGGCGGATACGCCCGCGAAGGCGTGCTGCATGACCGTGAAGCCGATCAGCATGACGATCAGCTCGAGGCCGCCGAGAAGCGCGGGCGCCGCCAGATCGTTCTTGATCGCGCCGGACACGACAAGGCCCGCCGCGATCACCCACATCGCCATCAGGAACCAGGTGGGAATCAGCAGCACCGCGCGGTCGAAGCCGTGGGTCGAGAGATAGAGCACGAGGCCGAATCCCGCGAAGGCGACCACGAGCAGCGACAGCCGCGCGATGCCTGCCGCGATCGCCGGGTCGAACAGCGCAAGCGCGACGAGAGCCGCGAGGAAGACGAGCCATCCCGCCGCGGCTTGCGAATAGCGCACGTTCCAGCGGCCGAGATTGAGATAGGCGAACAGGAATACGACCAGCGTTGCCGCAAGAATCGCTTCGCCGGATGCGCGCCAGAACTGCTCGGCGGCGGGCGAAAGCGCGAATACCTTGGCCCAGAAATTGAAGTCGATGCCGATATAGGCAAGCACCGCCCAGGCAAGCGCCGCGGCGGCCGGAAACATCAGGCTGCCCTTGACGACGAACAGGATGGTCAGGAACAGCGCGAGCAGGCCGGCGACGCCGATGACGATGCCGTTATAGAGCGTGAACGAATTGACCTTGGCTTCGTAGGCGCGCGGCTCCCACAGGCGAAGCTGCGGAATCTGCGCGGAGGAAAGCTCGACGACGAAGGTCACGGTCGAGCCGGGGTCCATGGTGATGAGATAGACCGAGGCGTCGCTCGCATTCTGTCGGTCGGGACGGAAGCCCTGGCTCGGCGTGAGGTTGGTGATGCGCGCGGAGCCGAGATCGGGCCAGAACAGGCCGGAGCCAGACATCAGGTAGTTCGGCGCGACCAGCAGGCGATCGATCTGCTCGTCGGTGTTGTTCGAAAGCGCGAACACGATCCAGTGGGTGACGCCGCGTGCATTGAGCGCGCGAACCTCGATGCGGCGCACGATGCCGTCCGCGCCGGGCGCGGTGGAAACTTGCAGGCGGTCGCCCTCGGTGACGTGCCGCTCGGCGGCGGGCATCAGGTCGAGCGCGGGCGTGTTGGGGCGGATGACGACCGCTTCGACCGCGCGCACGGGCGCAAAGCTCGCGGAGGCCGCAAGCAGGGCGAAGCACGCAAAGACTAGCCTTCCGAACTGCAAATTCGGACCTCCGGGACTAGTACCGTCTATCGGGACGTTCCTGTGGCGCAAGCTGAGGGTTCGACCAGGGACGTCCAATAGAAAGCGGTACTAGAATTTCAAATTGGCTAGCACCCCGTGACTTTCCGAAGCTCGCGAAACAGTTGCCGGATGGATGGCGAACTTCGGAACGTGGGGTACTAGAGCCCGGAACCCCCTCCTGGCCTCCTGCAGAAGTAGCCGCCGCTTGCGGCGGCGGCAAGGCATGGAAATATCGGGGTTAATTGCCCCTCGAGAGGGGCAGACGGGGCCTCGGGCCGCAGGGGGAGCGCGCGGCTTTCACCGCGGCCTTGCCGGCCCGTGCGTCATTCTCCTGCCGTCAGGACGATTTTACCGACATGCTGGCTCGTCTCCATGCGCGCATGGGCCTTGCTGGCCTCGGCGAGCGGGAAGGTGCTGTCGATCACCGGCTTGATCCTGCCCTCGTCGAGGAGCGGCCAGACCTTGGCCCCGAGCGCGGCCGCGATTGCCGCCTTGTCGGAGACGGGGCGCGGCCGGAGCGTCGAGCCGGTGAAGGTCAGGCGCTTCTGCATGATCTTGACGAGATTCATCTCGACCTTGAAGCCCTGCTGGGTCGCGATCTGGACGATGCGGCCCTCGACCGCCGCCGCGTCGAGATTGCGGCCGACATAGTCGCCGCCCACCATGTCGATGATGAGATCGGCGCCCTTGCCGCCGGTGTGCTCTTTGGTCAGCGCAACGAAGTCCTGCGTCTTGTAGTCGATCGCGAAATCCGCGCCGAGCTTCAGGCAGGCGTCGGTCTTTTCCTTTGAGCCGGCGGTGGCGATCACCTTCGCGCCGAAGGCCTTGGCGAGCATGATCGCGGTGGTGCCGATGCCGCTGGTGCCGCCGTGGATCAGCATGGTCTCGCCCGCCTGCAAGCGGCCGCGCTCGAAGACGTTGTGCCAGACGGTGAAGAAGGTTTCGGGAAGCGCCGCCGCCTCGACGAAGGAAAATCCTTTCGGCACCGGCAATGCGTTGGTTTCATCCACCAGCGCATATTCCGCGTAACCGCCGCCGGCGACGAGCGCGCAAACCTTGTCGCCCGCCTTCCAGCGCGACACGCCTGCGCCGGCTGCCACCACTTCGCCCGCGATTTCGAGGCCCGGATAATCCGGCGCGCCCGGCGGCGGCGGATACTTGCCCTGCCGCTGCATGACATCGGGGCGGTTCACGCCGGCCGCGCGCACGCGCACGAGAATTTCCGTATCCGCGGGCTTCGGCAGGTCGCGGGTCTGCGGCTGCAGCACATCCGGATCGCCGGGTGCGGTCATCGCGATCACGGTCATCTTGTCGGGCAGGGACATCGCTTGCTCCAGAAAAATCCGCTGACTGGTCTAGGCGGTGCGGCGGATCATGACAATCCGCACTGCTGCCCGCTACATTCGGGCGAACCCGACGGGAGGAAGCGATGAAGGAAGAGGACGACCGCCCCAAGAAGAAAATCGCGCATGAAATCGGCGCGGATCTTTCGCTGATCTCGGTCGAGGAGCTGCGGGAGCGGATCGGGCTGCTGAAGGAGGAGATCGCGCGGCTCGAGGCCAATATCGCCCAGAAGGAAGCCTCGAAATCGGCCGCCGATGCCTTCTTTAAGCGCTGACATTTAGACGATTTTTACGAGTTTACCGCTCATTAAGGTTTCGGGATCACTATCGGGAGTGTCCAGCTTTTGGACGTCGAGTGGCTCCTGTCCACTCTGTTTGACGCCTCCCTGTGAACAGACTTCAGAGCCGCTCCTTGGGCGGCTCTTTTTTTTGTCCCGATCCCGGACAGTGTGGGCGGCGTACAACTTGCAAACAACTTTCAACGCCGGCCCGCCCGCCGGACTTTTGATCGAGGCGCTCGATGCGCTAAACAGGGCCCGGTGCGGGACGCACCGGGGAACACATGTCGGAACCGATCGAGAAGAATGACCGTCCGGTGCATCTCGCCGTGCGCATGGCGCAGGGCGAGCAGTTCGGGGCGCTGTTTCGCGAAGGCATGGCGCTGGTCGAGGCGACGGCGGCCTATCTCGACGGGCCGGGACGCACGGAAGCCAAGACGCTCGCGCGGCCCGCGGCACTTGCCTATGCGACCGAGTCGATGCGGCTCACCACGCGGCTGATGCAGATCGCGTCGTGGCTCCTGTTGCAGCGCGCGGTGAACGAAGGCGAGCTCACCTTCGATCAGGCGAAGACCGAAAAGACCAAGGTGAAGCTCACGACCTGGGACCCGTCCCATGAAGAGTCGATGGCGTCGCTGCCCGCGCGGCTTCAGGACCTGATCGAAACCTCGCGCAACGTTCACGAGCAGGTGCTGCGGCTCGATCAATTGATCTACATGGCGAAGACGCAGGAGAAGGCCGAGATCGAAAATCCGGTCGAGGCGCAGATCGGGCTGCTGCGCGCGGCCTTCGACACGAAGCGCTAGTCCTCGCGAGGCTTGCAGAAACAAAAACCCCGCGGAAGCCCGCGGGGCTTTTCGTTTCCGAAGCAGCGCTTGCGGCTTACTTCGATTCCTTGGCGGCGCCGATGGAGCCGAACCTGTTCTTGAAGCGCGAGAGGCGGCCGCCGCGGTCGAGCAGCTGCTGCGTACCGCCGGTCCAGGCCGGATGCGTCTTCGGGTCGATGTCGAGGTTGAGGGTGTCGCCCTCCTTGCCCCAGGTCGAGCGCGTCGTGTATTCCGTGCCGTCCGTCATCGTCACCTTGATGGTGTGATAGTCGGGGTGAATGCCTTCTTTCATCGCCAATCCTCTGCCTTGCGCGGGCGGGGCACGCGCCGGTCGATCCAATAAGCCCTGCTGATTGGCGGGCGATATAGCCGAGAGCCTCCTGTGACTCAAGCCGAGCCGAAGACAGGGCCAAAAAGGCCCGAAAACGGGGCTAAAACCCGGTTCCGGCCGCTGCTGGCGCTGATGCCTTTCGTGCTGCGCTATCCGGGCTGGTTCCTGGGGGCGCTGCTGGCGCTTTTTGTCGCGGCGCTGGCGACGCTCGCGATCCCGCTCGCGGTGCGGCGGATGATCGACCTCGGCTTTGCCGCCGGCGCGGGGAACAAGATCGACCAGTATTTTCTCGCGATCCTCTGCGTCGTCGCCGTGCTCGCGCTCGCGAGCGCCGCCCGCTACTACCTCGTCACGACCATCGGCGAGCGGGTGGTCGCCGATCTTCGCAACGCGGTTTTCACGCGGATCGTTTCGCTCGACGCCGGTTTCTTCGACAGCGCGCGCGCGGGCGAAATCAGTTCGCGGCTGACGGCGGATACGGTGCAGATTAAGTCCGCGGTGGGTTCGACCGCCTCTGTGGCGCTGCGCAATGTCGTGCTCCTGATCGGCGCTGCGGCGATGATGGTGGTGACGAGCCCGAGGCTCTCGCTGCTCGTGCTCGTTGCAATTCCGCTCGTCATGCTGCCGCTGTTCGGCTTCGGCCGCGCGGTGCGCCGGCGTTCGCGCATGGCGCAGGACAGGCTCGCGGACGCGACCGCCTTTGCCGTCGAAGCCATCGGCGCCGTGCGCACGGTGCAGGCGATGACGGCGGAAGAGGCGGCTAAATCCCGGTTCGGTGCCGTGGTCGAGGAGGCGTTCGGCGCGGCACAGGACGCCACGCGCTCGCGCGCCTTTCTCACCGCCTTCGCGATCTTCCTCGCGTTCGCGTCGGTGGTGCTGATTCTGTGGTCGGGCGCGCAAAACGTGCTGGCGGGAGAGATGACGCCGGGCACGCTCGGCCAGTTCGTGCTCTATGCGGTTTTCGCGGCGGGCGCGCTCGGCGCGCTTGCCGAGGTCGGCGGCGAAGTCGCGCAGACCGCGGGCGCCGCCGAGCGTATCGTCGAGCTCCTGCATATCGAGCCCGCGATCAAGTCGCCCGCGTCGCCGCTGCCGCTGCCTTCCAAGCCGCGTGGCGAGGTGCGCTTCGATCAGGTGACCTATGCCTATCCGTCGCGGCGCGACGCGAACGTGCTGAGCGGCGTCACGTTCGGCGCGGCGGCCGGCGAGCGCATCGCGATCGTCGGGCCCTCCGGCGGCGGCAAGAGCACGCTCTTTCACCTGCTGCTGCGCTTCGACGATCCGCAGTCGGGAAAAATCCTGTTCGACGGCGTCGAACTGGCGAAGGCCGATCCGCAAGCCGTGCGCAGGCACATCGCGCTGGTGCCGCAGGAGCCCGCAATCTTCGCGGCATCCATCGCCGACAACATCCGCTACGGCAAACCCGGTGCCAGCGACGAGGAAGTAAAAGCGGCTGCGGAAACCGCGCTCGTGGACGAATTCGTTCGCCATCTGCCGCAGGGCTTTGCGACGCCCGTGGGCGAGCGCGGGGTGACGCTCTCGGGCGGCCAGCGGCAGCGGCTTGCGATTGCGCGCGCGGTGTTGCGCGATGCGCCGGTGCTGTTGCTGGACGAGGCCACTTCGGCGCTGGACGCCGAAAGCGAGGCGCTGGTGCAGAAGGCGCTCGAGCGCATCATGGCGGGCCGCACGTCGCTCGTGATCGCGCATCGCCTGGCGACGGTGCTCGGCGCCGACCGCATCCTGGTTCTGCAAAAGGGCCGCGTGGTCGAGGAAGGCACGCACGCGAAACTGTCCGCGAGCAGCGGGCTTTATTCGCGGCTCGCGGCCTTGCAGTTCGGCACCAATTCGATTTGAGCAATTCTCAGAGCCCTAACTCGTCATAGCCGGCACAAGGCCGGGCATAACGAAAAACTTTGTCGCGCTGGGCTACCGCTCGGTAATCTTCAACTCGATGCGGCGGTTGCGGCGGTAGGCGTCATCGTTGCTTGCCGGGTCGATCGGCTGGAATTCGCCGAAGCCCGCGGCGACCACGCGATCCGCCGATATGCCGCGCGTGATCAGGTATTTCACGACCGAGATCGCGCGCGAAGCCGACAGCTCCCAGTTCGAGGGGAAGCGCGCGTTCGAAATCGGCCGGACGTCGGTATGGCCGTCGACCCGCAGAACCCAGGGGATGTCCTTGGGAATCTTGTCGATGAGCTCGAGCAGCGCCGTCGCGAGCTTGTCGAGCTCGGGCGTCGCACCTTCCTTCAATTCCGCGGAGCCCGGATCGAAGAAGACCTCCGACTGGAACACGAAGCGGTCGCCGACAATCCGGATTTCAGGCCGGTTGCCGAGAATCTCGCGAAGCCGCCCGAAGAAGTCCGAGCGATAGCGGTTCAGCTCCTGCACGCGCTGGGCGAGGGCGACGTTGAGGCGCGAGCCGAGATCGGAGATTTTGGTCTGGCTGTCCTTCTCGCGCTTCTCCGAGGCTTCGAGCGCGGATTCGAGCGCCGCAAGCTGGCGGCGCAGCGCTGCGAGCTGCTGGTTCAGGAGCGAGATCTGCGAAACCTGCTGGCTGCTCAGCTTCTTTTCCGCCTCGAGGTCGGTGGCAAGCGACTGGATCTGTCCCTTGGCGTCGCCCACGGCGGTGCTGTCGCCGCGCAGCTTGTCGCGTTCGGCCTCGGCGCCGCGCAGGCTCGCCCGCAGCCCCGAGAGCTGGTCTTCGAGCGAGGACGTGGTCGCGCGCTCGAGCGACAGCAGATCGGCGAACTGCTTCAACTGCACTTGCAGGCGCGCGACCTGATCCTGCTTGCCCGCGATTTCGCGGCTCAGGAAGAATTGCGCGACCGTGAAAATGGAAATCAGAAAGATGAAAATAAGCAGCAGCGTCGAAAGCGCATCGACGAAGCCCGGCCAGTAATCGACCCTGCGGTCGGCGCGTGCGCGGCCCAACGCCATGTCAGCGCCTCCGGCTGTCCGCGTCTTCGCGGGTCAGCCGCTCCAGGAGATCGCGGATTTCGCCCTGGCGGTCGGCCTGCGCCTCGACCCAGTCGCGCAGCATCTGCTGCTCGTTGCGCATGTGCTGCACGAGTTCCTGCAGGCTGCCGGCGAGATTGACCATCGCCTTGGCGCCGCGCTCGCCGCCTGCGTTCTCGATGGATTTTTCAAGCCGATGGATCGCGGCGGCAAGCGGTGCCGCTGCGGATGACGGGTCCGCTTCCACGGCGCCGAGATCGGCGACCGTGGTGGAGAGCCAATCCTCGAGATCGGTATAGAAGCGGTTCTGTGCCTGGCTTGCCTGCAGGTCGAGGAAGCCGAGCACCAGCGAGCCGGCAAGACCGAACAGCGAGGACGAGAACGCGATGCCCATGCCGCCGAGCGGCGCAGCGAGACCCGTTTTCAGGTCGTCGAAGATGCGACCGGAATCGCCGGTGGCGTCGAGCGATTGAATGACCCGGGCGACCGAGCCGACCGTTTCCAGCAAGCCCCAGAAGGTGCCGAGCAGCCCGAGAAATATGAGCAGGCCGGTGAGATAGCGGCCGACGTCGCGCGATTCATCGAGGCGCGTGCCGATGGATTCGAGAATGCCGCGCATGGTGATCTGCGAGATCGCCATGCGGCCCATGCGGTCGCGCAGCAGCGTCGCCATGGGCGCGAGCAGCACCGGCGCGCGATCCACGGCGATGCCGGGATCGGCGAGGCGAAAGCTGTTGACCCAGCTTACTTCCGGGAAGAGGCGCGACACCTGCCGGATCGCGAGAATGATTCCAATCAGCAGCACACCGAGAATGATGCCGTTGAGCAGCGGGTTCGCGAGGAAGGCGGCATAGATCGGCTGGTACAGCAACACCGCGACCAGCGCCGCGAGCACCAGAAACACCATCATCCTGAACAGGAAGATTCGCGGCGACGAAATCTTGTTGTAGCCGTCGAGTGGTTGTTTTTCGCGCGCCCGCTTCGCCATCCGCCGCTCCTCGTCGCTGTCCGCCCCTTGTCCCGTATCCGGCGTTCGCTTCAGTTCTCGCGTCTTCCGAGCGAAGACCGGATGCGAAAGGACACTAGCAGATCATCAGTCCAGTGATCCTTCGTTTCCGGCATTCGTAAGGTGTCCGCTGGAACGGGAAACGAATGTCGGAAACGGATCGCCAGTATGGCACAGACGGCGAGTATGTAGAGTCCGGTGACGGCGGAATGACGGCGGCGCGTCAGGCGCCCTTCAGCGCGGCCAGAAGCGCGCTGTGGATGTCGTAATTGCCCGCAAGCACCGAGCCGTTGAGCAGCATGTTCATGTGGCCGTCGAGGTCGGTGACGAAGCCGCCCGCTTCCTGCACCACGACGATGCCGGCGGCGAGATCCCATGCCGACAGGTCGCGTTCCCAGAAGCCGTCGAAGCGGCCCGATGCGGTCCATGCCATGTCGAGCGCGGCGGCGCCGGTGCGGCGCAGGCCCGCGACCTGCTTTTGCAGCACGGCGAGTTCGCGGCGGAAGCGCTCGTGGTCGCCGCGCTCATGATGCGGGATGCCGCAGGAGATCACGGCGTCGCCCAGGTTCTTGCGCGCGGCCACGCGCAGGCGGCGGTTATTGAAATAGGCGCCTTGCCCGCGCTCGGCGGCATACATCTCGTCCGTCACCGGATTGAAGATGACGCCCGCGACCGGGATGCCGTCCTTCACCAGCCCGATCGAGATCGCGAAGAGCGGGATCGAGTGCAGGAAATTCGTGGTGCCGTCGAGCGGATCGACGATGAACTGATGCTGGCCGTCGGTGCCCTTCACTTCGCCGCGCTCTTCCATGACGAAGCCGAAGCCGGGCCGCGCTTTCGAAAGCTCGGTGTAGATGATTTCTTCCGCGCGCTTGTCGGCGGCGGAGACGAAATTCGCGGGGCCTTTCAGCGAAACCTGAAGATGCTCGACTTCATTGAAGTCGCGAATGAGCGCGCGGCCCGCTTTGCGGGCCGCTGCCGTCATGACGGTGATGTTGGCGGAGCGGAGCAATCCGGCTACTCGGCGCGTCGGACGTACGTGATCTCGGCCGTATCGACGACGATCTTTTCGCCGGAGCCGATG
Organism: uncultured Hyphomicrobiales bacterium; assembly: GCA_964575175.1. Lineage (GTDB taxonomy): Bacteria > Pseudomonadota > Alphaproteobacteria > Rhizobiales > Xanthobacteraceae. Next base: position 44,404 of record CAZNPX010000023.1, read on the forward strand.
AACGGCGGCACCATGACCCGAAGACCGTTTTCCAGTTTCGCCGGCTTGTAGGACGAAGCGGCGGTCTGGCCCTTCACGACCGGATCGGCTTCCACGATCTCGAGCGTCACGTAATCCGGCAGCTTGATGCCGATCGGGCGCTCTTCGTGCATTTCCAGCGTGACGGTCATGCCGTCCTGGAGAAAGAGCGCGCGCTCGCCGACGAATTCTTCCGCGAGGCTGAGCTGATCGTAGGTATCCTTGTCCATGAAGACGAGGCTCTCGCCCTCTTTGTAGAGATACTGAAAATCTTTCTGCTCGAGGCGGCCACGCTCGACCTTTTCGTCGGAGCCGAAGCGGTTGTTGAGCTTGCGGCCGTCGATCAAGTTCTTGAGTTCGACCTGATTGTAGGCGGGACCCTTGCCGGGCTTCACCGCCATGGTCTTCACCGCGACCCAGAGCGTGTTCTGATACTCGATCACGTATCCGGGGCGGATTTCGTTGCCGTTGATTTTCATGGAGTTCCTCAGATAGCAGCGCGCTCAACTGCCGTGCTGAGGCAGTTCCGTCAAGGGCATTCGGCCGGCTGCGCGCAGCGAGCGGGCCCGCGCGCGGCCAATAAGGGGCCGGGCGGCGAAATCAGGTATGCGGCGGGGCTTTGCTTTGCAGCCAGGCGCGGAGGATGGCTTCGGCCCGCTTCTTCTCTTCGGGTTCCAGATTGCCGAAGGCGCTGTCGAGCATCGGGTCGGAGATGTTCTGGAGGCGTGCCATGAGGTGCCAGGCCATGGCCTCGACCGTGTTCTTCTCGACGCCGCGGCCGGCGTTCAGCATTCTGGCGTAGCGGTTCTGGGCCAGCGGATTGCCGCGGAGCGCGGCGCGGCGCATGGCCTGTGCAGCACTTGCCTCGTTCTTCTCCACGCCGTTGCCGTTGAAGAGCGCGATGGCAAGTTCGATCGTCGCCGGTACGTGATCGAGGCGGGCCGCGCGGCGCAGCCACTTCACCGACTCCGCGGCATCCTTCTGCACGCCTTTGCCTTCCTGATAGAAGATGGCGAGCGCGTGCTGCGCGTCGGGAATGTCCTTCTCGGCCGCGAGCTGCATCAGCTTCACGGCTTCGGCGAGATCCTGCGGGAAGACCTGCCCTTCGATGTAAAGCAGCGCGAGATTGTAGGCGGCATGGGGATGCCCCTTGTCGGCCGCGCGCCGTAAAAGCTTCGCGGCTTCGTCCTTGCTGCGCGGAACGCCGACGCCCTGCAAATGCACCATGCCGAGCGCGAAGACCGCATGCATGTCGCCGGCCTCCGCCGCGCGGCGGTACCAGTCGAGCGATTTTTGCGGATCGCGCGCGACGCCGATGCCTTCGCCGTAGAGCTCGCCCAGGAGCGTCATGGCGCGCGGGTCCTTGTTCCTGTCGGCGCGCAATTCGGCAAGTTGCAAGGCATCGACATAGTCGCCGCGCTGATAGGCGGCGAAGGGCGCATTCGGATCGGCGGCAATCGAGGGTTCGACGGGCGGGCGCGGCGTCTGCGGCGTGATCGCAATCGTCTTCACGCGGGTCGCCGTTGCCTTTTCCGGCGCCTGCTTGGGCATGAAGGTTTCGTCGGCGCCATGCGCGGGCGCGCAAAGGCAAAGGGCGAGCGCAAGCGCAAAAGTGCGGTTCATGTTCAAATCGCGAACTCCGGTAGGCCGGCAAGTTTCGTCGCCTCGGCAACGGCCTGCGGCGCATGCTCGCCCGCGCCCCAGATTGCGCCGCCCAGCGCCACGAAATCCGCGCGCGCTTCGGCGAGCGCGGATACTTCCTCGATCGCCGCCGCATAGGCGATGCAGGGCAGCTGGAAGATTTCCGCCCACCACGACACCCGCTCGACGAGCGCCGCGAAGCCGGGGCGTTTTCCCTGCGCGTCCGGTTCGCCGAACATCACATAATCGACGCCGGACTCGGAGGCGACCATCGCGTCATGCCGCGAGGGCAGGTTCGCCACGCCGGACAGTCTTCCGGGCGCGAGCTTGGTGCGGGTCGCCCGCAGCTCATCAAGATCGGAGAAATGCGCGCCGTCGGCGCCGGCCGGCTCCACCAGCGCGGGCAGGCCCGCAAGCAGAAGGGTGACGCCAAGCGGCTGCAAATATGAGGACACGATGCGGATCGCGGAAAGTGCTGCGATCTCGTCTTCGGTGGCAAGCCTGAGGATCACCGCGGCGACATCGCCCGCGCGGCAAGCCGCTTCGAGGCGCGGCGCGAAGATCGCGGCGTCCTGGATCGGGGGCGTCATCAGGATGAGACGCGTTCTGGCTTTGGCTGCTTCGGTCACGCTTGCTCCATTGGCGACCGTTGCGAAGAAGCGGGGCGAAAAATGGGCCACGCCGAATCGATGGAACTTTAATCTAACGCAGCATAAAAAGAATGCACCGTGGCGGGCCGCGCCACGGTGCATCCACTTGATTATCTATCGCGGAACTTACGCCGCTTTCTTTTCCTGGTCCGCCGACCAGCGGCCGAGCGATGCGAGCCCGTTCATTTTCGCGCGATGGGCGAAAGCGGCCTGTGCGGCGGTCACATTCCCGGCCTTGCCGCTCCAGGCCTTCTGCGGAGCCGCCTGGAGGGCGCGGCCATAGGAGAAGGTCAGCTTCCAGGGCAGGTTGCCGATCTTGTTCATGGCGTCGAGATGGGCGGTGGCTTCCTCGTCCGACTGGCCGCCGGAGAGGAAGGCGATGCCCGGAACGGCGCCCGGCACGCAGGCCTTAAGCATCTTCACGGTCTTCTCGGCGACTTCCTGCACGCTCGCGCGCTTTCCCGCCTTCTTGCCCGAGATCGCCATGTTCGGCTTCAGCACGATGCCTTCGAGCGGCACCCGCTGATAATAGAGCTGCTGGAAAGTCTCCTTCAGCATGAACTCGGTGACTTCGTAGCAGCGGTCGATGTCGTGGTCGCCGTCCATGAGCACTTCCGGCTCCACGATCGGCACGATCTGGGCGACCTGGCAGAGTGCTGCGTAGCGCGCGAGCGCATGCGCGTTGGTGTGGATCGCGGCGTAGCTCGGAGTGCCGGGGGCGATGTCGATCACCGCGC